>NZ_JAAMQI010000018.1 GCF_013523165.1 Pseudomonas entomophila | reverse complement strand
CCGGGCTGTACCAGTCGAGCACATTGCCCTGCTCGTTGCTTTTCGGGATGGCCAGAAAACGCGACAGCTCGGGGCTGCGGCGCTCGAGGGCGGCGATCAGTTGCAAGGCGGCCTTGAACACCGGCTGGCCGGTTTCGCCCATGGCAATGAATTGGTCACTTTTGCCGGTGCGAAGCAGTACGCCCTGCATGGGTTCGGTCCTTGAAAGAAATCAGTGCCATCGATTGGCGAGGGGTGCAGACCTTACTGAAAAGAGGGCCATGGCGTCAATTTGCCAGCGCTGTTTTTTTGCGTGTCGGGCGCCCTTGGCGGGGCGTGCAGTGCACAGGCGCCGTCGTCGTCGATGCCAGCGCGCCCTGAGCCATGTATCCTCGCTCGCATTACCGAAACGCCTCCTTTCTGTCAGGACCGCAGGCGTGCCGTTCAAGGAGACGTTGCATGAGTATCAAGATCGAGGCCACGGTCGCGCGCAAGATTGGCTTTGCCTCGCACCAGAACGCCGTGCCGCTGTTGCGCGAGCTGGCGCTGACCCACGCGGGTCAGACCCCGTATCACGAACTGACGCTGACCCTGGACACCGACCCGGCCTGCGTCGAGCCGCGCCGCTGGGTCATCGACCGGCTGCTGCCCGGCGACCGGTTGGTGATCGGCGAGCGCGACCTGCGCCTCAATGCCCAGTACCTGGCAGGCCTCGACGAAAGCCTGAGCGCCGACGTGCTGCTGCGGGCCTGGCAGGGCGAGACCCTGCTGGCCGAGCAGCGCCTGCCGACCACGCTGCTGGCGCGGATGGAGTGGGGTGGCCTGAATGCCATGCCGGAGCTGCTGCCGGCCTTCTGCCTGCCCAACGATCCGGCGGTGGACCGGGTGCTGAAAGCCGCCTCCGACGTGCTGCGCCGCGCCGGCAAGCCGGAGTCCATCCAGGGCTACGAGGGCCAGTCGCGCAGCCGGACCTGGGAGCTGGCCTCGGCCCTCTGGTCGGCGGTGTGCGACCTTCAGCTCAGCTATGCGCTGCCGCCGGCCAGTTTCGAGGCCCAGGGGCAGAAGGTGCGCTCGCCCAGCCAGGTCCTCGACAGCGGCCTGGCCACCTGCCTGGACAGCGCCTTGCTGTTTGCCGCCGCGCTGGAGCAGGCCGGGCTCAACCCCGTGCTGGTGATGACCCAGGGCCACGCGTTCACCGGCGTCTGGCTGCAGCCGCAAGAATTCGCCCAGGTGCTGACCGACGACGCCTCGGCGCTGCGCAAGCGGGTCGACCTCAAGGAGCTGGTGGTCTTCGAGACCACCCTGGCCACCCAGTCGCCGTTCCCCGGTTTCAGCCAGGCGGTGAGCGAAGCGCAGCGGCAGCTGGACGATGACCGCTTCATCATGGCCATCGACGTGCGCCGTGCACGCCTGCAGAAGATCCGCCCCCTGGCCGCGACGGCGGCGCCCGAGCCGACGGCGCTGACGCCCGACCCGTCGCCACGCCCGCACAACGCGCTGGAAGAAGCGCCGATGCTGCCGGGCTTCGACGTCGAGGTGCCGACCACGGCCGAAGGGCCGGCCGACCGGCTGATGCTGTGGCAGCGCAAGCTGCTCGACCTGACCACCCGCAACCGCCTGCTGCACCTGCCCGACAGTGCCAAGGGCGTGCGCCTGGTGTGCCCGGACCCTGCGGCCCTGGAAGACCTGCTGGCCAGTGGCAAACGCATTCGGGTGCTGCCGGTGCCCAACCTCGACAGCGGCGGCCGCGACCCGGCGCTGTACGAGCAGCAGCACCGCGAGCGTCTGCTCGACGAGGTCGCCCGCCAGGCCTTCGAGCGCGGCGAGGTGCTGGCTAGCCTGGAGAAGAGCAAGCTCGAGGCCACCCTGATCGACCTCTACCGCAAGGCGCGCACCGACCTGGAGGAGGGCGGCGCGAACACGCTGTTCCTGGCCGTCGGCTTCTTGAACTGGAAGAAGAGCGCGGACGACCCCAAGACCTACTCCGCGCCGCTGGTGCTGCTGCCGGTCAAGCTCGAGCGCAAGAGCGCGCTGTCGGGCGTGACGCTGAGCCTGCTCGACGAAGAGCCGCGCTTCAACCTGACCCTGCTCGAACTGCTGCGCCATGACTTCGAGCTGGTGGTCCCCGGCCTGGACGGCGACCTGCCGGCCGATGAGAACGGCGTCGACGTGACCGGCGTGTGGGACACGGTGCGCCGTGCGGTGCGCGATGCGCCCGGCTTCGAAGTGGTCACCGACGTGGTGCTGGGCACCTTCTCGTTCGCCAAGTACCTGATGTGGAAGGACCTGGCCGCCCATGCCGAGCAGCTGACCCAGAGCCCGCTGGTCAAGCACCTGCTCGAGCGCGGTCCGGGCAGCCCCGGCCTGCCGCGCGGCGACGACTTCCCGCGCCCCGAGCGCCTGGACGAGGTGGTCACCCCGGCGCAGTTGTTCACGCCGCTGCCAGCGGACTCTTCGCAACTGGCGGCGGTGATCGCCTCGGCCGGCAACCACAGCTTCGTGCTCGACGGCCCGCCCGGCACCGGCAAGTCGCAGACCATCGCCAACATGATCGCGCACAACCTGGCGCTGGGCCGCCGCGTGCTGTTCGTCGCCGAGAAGCGCGCGGCCTTGGAGGTGGTCTACCGGCGCCTGGCGGAAAAGGGCCTCGGCGAGTTCTGCCTCGAATTGCATTCGAGCAAGGCTTCCAAGGTCGAAGTGCTCAAGCAGCTCGAACGGGCCTGGGACGTGCGCGACACCCTGACCGCCGAAGAATGGTCCCGCGAGGCCGAGCGCTTGCAGACCCTACGCGGCCGGCTCAACCAGCTGGTCGAGGTGCTGCACCGTCGGCACCCCAACGGCTGGTCGTTGCACCAAGCGATCGGCCGTACCGTGCGCGACCACCGGCCGACCACGCCCCGCCTCCAATGGCCCGAGTCGGCCGTGCACGATCGGGCTGCCTACGAGGCGCTGCACGACCTGGCCCGCCGCCTGGGCCTCAACGGCCAGGCCGCCCACGACCTGGCGCCGGTGTTCGCCGGCCTGGCACAGACCGACTGGTCCAATGCCTGGCAGGCCCAACTGGTGGCCTGCGCCCGCGAGGTGCCCGCTGCCCTGGACGCGCTCGAGGCGGCCTGCGAGCGCTTGCAGGCCCTGACCGGGCTGGCGCTGCCAAAGGCCGAGGCTGGCCAGTATGCCGCCTGGGTCGCGTTGTTCACGCTGCTGTTGCGCTGCCACGGCCTGGACCTGGGCTTCGCCTTCGCCCCTGACGCGAACACGCGCATCGAACACGCCCGGCGCGCTGCCGAGCGCATCGCCCGTTATCAGGCCCTTGGCCAGGACCTGTCCGTGGACTACGCCGACGAAGCCTGCCGCCAGGTGCCGGTGGCCGAGCTGCGCGAGGCGTGGCAGGCAGCCAGCGGCAAGTTCTGGTTCTTCGCCACCTGGGCCAAGAAGAAGGTCGCCCAACGCCTGGCGACCCTGGGCGGCGCAAGCGCGCTGCCGGACGTCCCGGCGGACCTGGACCGTTTCGAACAGCAGCAGGCCCTGCTGCGCGAACTCGACAGCCTGGGCGCGACCCTGCAGTCGGTGCCGGGCTGGCAAGGCAGCCACAGCGCTGGCCAGACCCTCACCCAGGCCGCTGCCCTGGCCGAACAGCTGCGCCGCCAGATCAGCGCCCTGGCCGACTCACCCGAGGCGCTGATCGCCCTGCGCGCCGCCGTGCAGCGCGTGGTGGTCGAGGCCAACGACATGCTCGCACCCGGCGGGCAGATCGCCGCCGCCATCGACGTCCTGCAGCAGGCCCAGGCACGCGTCGAGGCCTGCACGGTGCAGTTCGACCAACTGGCCGCCTGCGTCGACGAGGGCGGCGCCCTCAGCCTCGCCCAATGGCGTGCACTGGCCCACCGCATCGTCAGCCAGGAAGGCCAGCTCAAGGCCTGGTGCGACTGGTGCCGTGTGCGTGATCAGGCCCGCGCCGCCGGGTTGCAGCCCTTGGCCCAGGCCCTGGAGCAGGGCACCCTGCCGGCGGACAGCGTCGTCGCCACCTTCGAGACCGCCTACGCCTACGACTTCGCCCGCCAGGGCATCGACCGCGAGCCGCTGCTGCGCACCTTCGTCGCCGCCGAACACATGAGCGACATCGCCACCTTCGCCCGCCTCGACGACGCACTGGCCGCGCTGTCGGTGCGCTACATCCGCGCCACCCTGTGCGGCAACATCCCGGCGAAGAACGACGTGCCCAAGAGCAGCGGCTTCGGCGTGCTCAAGCATGAGTTGCAGAAATCCCGACGGCACAAGCCGGTGCGCCAGCTGGCGATCGAGATGGGCGAGTCGCTGAACCGGCTGGCCCCGTGCATGCTCATGAGCCCGCTGTCGATCGCCCAGTACCTGCCGGCCGAGCTGCCGCCGTTCGACCTGGTGATCTTCGACGAAGCCTCGCAGATCGCCCCTTGGGACGCGATCGGCTCCATCGCCCGCGGCCGCCAGGTGGTGATCGCCGGCGACCCGCGGCAGATGCCGCCGACCAACTTCTTCAACCGGGGCGCCAGCGCCACCGACGACGACACCGCCGAGGACATGGAAAGCATCCTCGACGAGTGCCTGGGCGCCGGGGTGCCGAGCCACAGCCTGAGCTGGCACTACCGCAGCCGCCACGAAAGCCTGATCGCCTTCTCCAACCACCAGTACTACGACAGCAACCTGATCACCTTCCCGGCCGCGCAGACCCGCGACAGCGCCGTGGAATGGCGGCGCGTCGAGGGCGTCTATGCCAAGGGCAAGGGCCGCCACAACCAGATCGAGGCCAAGGCCATCGTCGCCGAGACCGTCAAGCGCCTGACCGACCCGGCCTTCATCGCGGCAGGCCACACCCTGGGCATCATCACCCTCAACAGCGATCAGCAGCAGCTGGTCAACGACCTGCTCGACGTCGCCCGTACCCAGTACCCGCAGATCGAGCCGTTCTTCCAGGAAAGCCACCCCGAGCCGGTGGTGGTGAAGAACCTCGAGACCGTGCAGGGCGACGAGCGCGACCTGATCATCCTCGGCATCGGCTACGGCCCGACCGAACCCGGCGCACCGAGCATGTCGATGAACTTCGGCCCGCTCAACAAGGAGGGCGGCTGGCGCCGGCTGAACGTGGCGATCACCCGTTCGCGACGCGAGATGCTGGTGTTCACCTCGTTCGACCCGTTCATGATCGACCTCAACCGCACCAACGCCCGCGCCGTGCGTGATCTGAAGCACTTCATCGAGTTCGCCCAGCAGGGTCCCAAGGCCCTGGCCGCCGCGGTGCGTGGCTCGGTGGGCGGTTACGACTCGCCGTTCGAGGAGGCCGTGGCCGAGGGCCTGCGTGCCCTGGGCTGGCAGGTGGTGCCGCAGATCGGTGTGTCGCGCTTCCGTATCGACCTGGGGATCGTCCACCCGGACCGCCCTGGCGATTACCTGGCCGGGGTCGAGTGCGACGGCGCCACCTACCACAGCGCCGCCACCGCGCGTGACCGCGACAAGGTGCGCGGGGCGATCCTGCGGGGGCTGGGCTGGAACCTGGTGCGCCTGTGGTCCACCGAGTGGTGGGTGGACAAGGCCGGCGCCCTGCAACGCCTGGATGCGGCGCTCACCGAATTGCTGGAAGCCTCGCGGGCGGCGCAGGCGGCCGTGGTGGAGGCCGAACCTGCACCTGAGGTGGCGCTGACGTTCCCGGTGCAAACGGAGGAAGAGGACGACCGCGCGCTTGAACCTGCGTCCGCCTTGGTGGCTGACGAGGTTGTCGCCCCTGAGGCGCAGGCACTGCCCGTGCAGGCCCTGGCGCCTGTCACCGAAGCCAGCATGCCCTCTGGCGTCTACCGCGTCGCCGACCTGAGTGCGCTGGCGGCCGAAATCGACGCCGAGCGTTTCTACCAGGCCGAGTACGACGCGGTGCTGCAACGGGTGATCGCTCAGATCGTGGATCAGGAAGCACCGATCCGTGACACCGTGCTGGTGCAGCGGGTCGCGCGCGCCCATGGCTTCCAGCGCGCCGGGCGGTTGATTCGTGATCGGGTGCTGGGTCTGGCCGAGCGGGCGCACCACGTTCAGGCGACGGCAGCGGACGAGGCGTTCGTCTGGGGCGCGGCGACCGAGGCGGACACCTGGTCGCGCTACCGCGTCCCGGCAACCGAGGCCGACGTACGCGCCCTGGAAGACATCGCCGCACCTGAGTTGCGGGCGGCGGCGCGGGCGGTAGGGCAGGGCGATACGGCGCTGGAGGTGGCCAAGGTGTTCGGCTTCAAGCGCCTGACGGCCGCCACGCGCGAGCGTCTGGAGCAGGTATTGAGCGAGGTGTGAGGGACGGCGGTGGCAGGCACCGGGGTGCCCAGAGGCGCCTCGACCGTCAACGTCGCCGGCGCCACCACTGAGCCGCGTGATAGCCACCGCCCAGGGTGAACGCCATTCCCAGCACGCCAACCAGCACGCTGGCGCCCCACAGCGCGCCCCGGTCTTCGATGACCGCGGTGCCGGCCGGCGCCTCGGCGCTGTAGCGCACCTGCACCGGTTCGCCCACGACATACCCGGCGATCAAGCCGCCCTCAGGGTAGCTGACAGCATTTCCGGCTTGGTCGATGAAGTCGATCTGCGGGTGGCTGCCGCCGGCATTCAGAGCGCTGACATGCCCCTCTGCCCGTTGCGCGGTGGCCAGGAACGCCAGGCGCGTCTCGATCAGCCCGGCGGTCAGGCCGAGCAGGCACAGACCCAGCGGCAGGAACAGCAGGGCACGCAGGCCGTCGCCGCGGGGGGTGTGGGTCGGTGGGGGCATGCAGGGTTCTCGGTTCGTCCTTGATACGCCGTGCATTGCAGCGGGTTTGGGCGGCGTGGTCAATCCTGGGATCGTCTGTTCGGAACACGGGCTGTTGGGCGTCAAGCGTTGGGCTGGCGGCCGGTCTGGTTTATCCTCTGCGCCTTCATGCGGATTCACAAGGACGTTTATGATCCCCATCGATGTACCGTTCATGGTGCTGGGCTACATGCTCGCTGTCTTTTCCGACGTCTTTCTCGTCCTGTTGATCGCCTGCGCTTTCGCCTGGTTGATCCCTCGTAGCCGAAACTACCTGCGTGCGCGGCCTATCCGCGTTGGCCTGTTGATGGTGGGGCTGGCCATCGGCAGCCTGCCGTCGGTCAGTTTCTCCTACCGTCACTGGCAGGACTGGCGCGCGCAAAATCCGCGCCTGCAGCAGGAGGAAGTACTGGGCGATCTGGTGCTGCCCACGGGGACACGCGTCCACCTGCGCCAGGTCGAGCCCATGAACGATCTGGCGGGCAAGCCGATCGTTCACGGTCTGCCCAGCCTGGATCAGGCCGAGTTCACACGCACACCCGGCTTGGTCAAGGGCTTGCGCGTGCGCAGCCTGAAGCTGTCGGACTTCACGGCGACGCTCGATACCCTCGATGCACACACGCTGGAAAGCTGGCAGTGCGCGCCGGGTACGGTCGAATACGATTTTCCATCAGGCGCGCAGTTCAGCTTCGCCCAATGGCGGTTGCGCGAATGCTGGTTGGCACCGGGCGCTTCCCTGGGCGGCATCGTCTGGCCAGGGCCGGTGCGGGTGTTCGCCACCGAGTCGGGATGGGAGGCCCGTAGCGAGGATACGATCGTCACGGTGCACGGCCTGCCGCTGCGCTGGCTGAGCCTGCGTATCAGCCAGCCTTTCGCCAAGGCAGGGACGTGGACAGGGCACCTGACCGAGCCGACCTATTTCGGCACCGTTCACTACCCCCAAGGCATCCCGGTGCGTCGGCAGGGGGACCAGCTGTGGTTCAGTCTGCCTGAGGATGAACAGGCCGAAGACCGTCGTACCGGCACGCTCATCGACGGGGGGCACACGGTGGTGCAGGGCCTGGACGGCGCGATGATTGGGGTCGAGACCAACGACGCACTGGGGATCCATTTCTTCGACCGGATCATCGTGCCGTGAGGAGGCATCAGGGCGCTGATGCACTTGACCGCTCGCGACTCACCGCCTCTGCCAGGTCATTGGCTGATACACCAGCCCACCGTGTTCGCTCACGTCCCCGGCGAGCATGAAGCCATAACGCTGATAGGCGGCCACCGACGGCAGGGAAGCGCTGACGGTGATTTCGTCTGCCTCTGCATGCGCTAGGGCCACCTCCATCAGACGAGCACCCACGCCACGACGCTGCCAACCGGGGGCGACGAACAGCAGGGCGATATGCCGGCGCTGCTTGAGTTCCACCATCCCCCTCACGACACCATCCACCACCGCTACCCACATCCGGTTGTCGCCGGCCAGGCGCTCGCCGAACGCGGCCGGCGTCACCACGTCAGCGAAGTGCGCCACGCCCTGGGCGGACAGCGACGGAGCGATCGCCTCGTTGAAGGCGTCGAGGCAGAGGGCGGAGACAGCGGAGGCATCGTCGTGCGTCATGTCGCGTACGTGCATGGGGTCGTCCTTGAGTGCAGGTCATGGGGATCGACCTGTATAGCAGCCTGATAGCTCAGGCGGGAAGCAAAGGCGGTAGAGGGCCTTTGTATGGAGCGGGCTTGCCCGCGATAGCGGTGGTAGATTCGACACATGGCCAACAAGGTGAATGCTGGCCTGCCAGCCTTGAGGTGAATGAACTGGCCCTATCGCTGGCAAGCCAGCTCCCACCGGTACTCACTCCAAGCAGGCATCGGCACGATGGCGACGCTGCCTGTGGGAGCGGGCTTGCCCGCGATAGCGGTGGTAGATTCGACACAGGGTTAACAAGGTGAATGCTGGTCTGCCAGCCTTGAGGTGAGTGAGCTGGCCCTATCGCTGGCAAGCCAGCTCTCATAGAACATAAAATAAATTTTTGATTTAAAAGTAAATAATTTCAGATTTTTGTGGGCCCTGCGGGCCCAATCGCGGCACAGGGGCCCCACACAGGTGACCGCGATAGCCTGCAACCCCGCGGTGGGGCTACGGGTGTAGGAGCGGCCCCCGCCGGGGCGCCGGACCGGCCGCGATGGGCCGCAAAGCGGCCCCCGAAAATCGATCAGAGATAAAGCCTCTGAGCCATGCCAGCTATCGACATGTTCTCTGCGCGACAGCGCGACAGCGCGGCGCCAAGGCGGCGGGCGGACTCCCACCGGTACTCACTCCAAGCAGGCATCGGCACGATAGCGACGCTGCCTGTGGAGGCTTGCCCGCGATACAGGCGGTGAAGGAGGGGATGCTGCTGCGGGCCTGCGACAGTCGGTTTCACTGCGGTATGACCCTGGGTGAAAAGCCCTTGCCGGGGCACCGGACTCGAATCGAGCCTGACAGGCGGAGTACACAAAAGACGAGCCTGGAACCAGGCCGGCCTGAACGACAAGCGCCGCGCAGGCCGTGACTGGCTTACAGCACGCTGGCGAGAAACTCGCGCAGGCGCGGGTGTTGCGGGTTGTCCAGCAAGGCGCGTGCATCGCCGCTCTCGACCACCTGGCCCTGGTCCATGAACACGATGTGGTCCGCCACTTCGCGGGCGAAGCCGATCTCGTGGGTGACCACCACCATGGTGATGCCAGAGTGCGCCAGCTGCTTCATCACCTGCAGCACTTCGCCCACCAGCTCCGGGTCCAGGGCCGAGGTCGGTTCGTCGAACAGCATCACCTCCGGCTGCATCGCCAGGGCGCGGGCGATGGCCACCCGTTGCTGCTGCCCGCCGGACAGCTCGCGCGGCCAGGCATCGGCGCGGTGGGCCAGGCCCACTTGTTCGAGCAGGCCCATGGCCCGTGCCTGCACGTCACGGCGCGTGTGGCCGAGGATGCGCAGGGGTGCATCGACGATGTTCTGCAGCACGGTGCGGTGCGGGAACAGGTTGAACTGCTGGAACACCATGCCGATGCGCTGGCGCTGCTCGGCCACGCGCGTTTCCGGCAGCTCGTGGAGCGTCTGGCCCTTGCGCTGGTAGCCGATCAGCGTGTCGCCGACGTGGACGGTGCCGCCGTCGAGCTTTTCCAGGTGATTGATGCAACGCAGCAGGGTCGACTTGCCCGAGCCCGATGGCCCGAGGATCACCGTCACCGAGCCGGCGGCGATGTCCAGGTCGATGTCCTTGAGCACGGTATTACCGGAGAACTGCTTGCGCACGCCGCGCAGGCGGATGGATTCACTCATGCTTCGGACTCCTGCCGGGTCACCGTGCGACCCAGCCAGTTGCGCCGGCCTGGGGTGTTGCCCCGGCTGAAGCGCACTTCGACGACGTGCTGCAACACCGACAGCACCGAGGTCATCACCAGGTACCAGGCGGTGGCCACCAGCAGCAGCGGGATCACCTCGTAGGTGCGCTGGTAGATGATCTGCGCCGAGTACAGCACGTCCTGCAGCGCGATCACCGACACTACCGCGGTGGTCTTTAGCTGGCCGATCACCTCGTTGCCGGCCGGCGGCAGGATGGTGCGCATGGCCTGGGGCAGCACGGTCTGGCGGAAGATCTGCCCAGGCCGGTAGCCCAGCGCCTTGGCCGCTTCCAGCTGCCCGGCACCGACGCTCTGGATGCCGGCGCGGATGATCTCGGCGGCGTAGGCGGACTGGTGGATGACCAGGGCCAGCACCGCCGCGCTGAACGGGCTGATGACTTCGTTGGTGGGGGCGCTCCAGAGCTCGCCCAGCCAGGGCAGGCTCAGGGCCATGCGCGGGTACAGGGCGGCGATGTTGTACCAGAGGAACAGCTGCACCAGCATCGGCACGGCACGGAAGAACCAGGTGTAGGCCCAGCTGACGCTGACCAGTACCGGGTTCGACGACAACCGCATCAACGCCAGCAGCGTGCCCCCGGCGAAGCCGAACACCACCGAGATCAGGGTGAGCTTGATGGTCATCAGCACCCCGTCGAGGATCGAGGCCTCGGTGAGGTTGGCGGCCACCACGTCCCACTCGAAGCGCGGGTTGTCGAGCATCGAGTGCAGCACCAGGCCCAGCACCGCGATCACCACGGCGGCGCTGGCCCAGCGCCCCCAGTGGCGGTTGGGGACGATGCGCAGGTCGGCGCCCTCGGCGTCGAACGCTGGCTTCATTTGAGGTTGTCTTCGTTGAGGCCGGCCGACTTGATCGCGCCGAAGCCGATGTTCCATTTGTCGAGGATCTGCTGGTAGGTGCCATCAGCGATCAGCGAGTTGAGCGCGGCCTGGATCGGCTTGCCCAAGGGCGACTGCTTGGGCAGCGCGATGGAGACGATGGTGTCCTCGATGGTGATCTCGCCGGTCATGGTCAGCCCCTTGATGTGGTCGGCCTGGTAGCGCAAACCTTCGTAAGGGCCGAAGAACATCGGCACACGGCTGCTCATCACCGCCTGCACGCCAGCGGGACGGTCCGGGAAGATCGGCACGCTGATCGGCTTGTTGCCAGCGGCCACGCAGGCCTCGCTGGCCTGTTGCAGGCGGGTGACCTGGGAGGTGCCCGCACCGGCGCCGACGGTCTGGCCGCACAAGGCATCGAGGCTGTTGAACGTGCCGAGCTTGGCATCGGAGCGGCCGATCAGCGCCAATTTCGAGGCGTTGTAGTAGCCCACGAAGTCGACCTGCTCCAGGCGTTTGGCGTTGGCGTCGATGTTGGCCAGGGCCGCGTCGTAGCGGCCGGACTTGAGCCCCGGGATGATGTTGTCGAACCCACCGGTGTCCTTGAGCTGCAACTGCACGCCTAGGCGGTCGGCCACGGCGCTGATGATATCGATCTCGCGCCCGGCCAGGGTCTTGTTGTCGGCCTTGTAGAAGGTGGTCGGCGGGGTGTTGGGGTTGGTGCCGGCGACGATGTAGCCGCGCTTCTGGATGGCTTCGGGCAGGCTCGCGTGCAGCGCCGCGTCTGCCGCAGGCTTGGCGGTGGCGTCGAAGGGCACGCTGCCTTGGGCAGGTGCGGCGAAAGCGCCGGGGGCGGTCAGCAGCGCGGCGAGGGCGCTGATCAGTGCAGGTTTAGTCATGGCTCATGCCTTGTGGGTGGCCGACGGGGCGACGGCGGCGAAGTTGTCGGTGACGCTGGGCAGGCCCAGGTTTTCACGCAGGGTGGCGTGTGCGTACTCGGTGCGGAACAGGCCGCGGCGCTGCAGCTCCGGGATCACCAGCTCGACGAACAGCTGCAGTTGCTCGGGCAGCACCGCCGGCATGATGTTGAAACCGTCGGCGCCGCCCTGTTCGAGCCAGGTCTGGAAGTCGTCGGCGATGTCTTCGGCGGTGCCGACGATCACCCGGTGACCGCGAGAGCCCGCAGCCACGGCGGCCAGCTGACGCAAGGTGAGGTTTTCCCGCGCGGCCAGCTCGGTGAGCAGCTTGACCCGGCTCTGGCTGCCTTCGGTAGGGGCGATCGGCGGCACCGGGCCGTCCAGCGGGTAGACGCTCATGTCGGTGCCGAAGCGCGCGGACAGCTGCTCGATGCCGTTGTCGATGTCCACCAGCTCGTTGAGCTGGTCCCACACCGCCTGCGCCTGCTCGCGGGTGCGCCCGACGATGGGCATCACGCCCGGCAGGATCAGCAGGTGGTCCGGATTGCGCCCGGCGTCGCGGACGAACTGCTTCTGGCTGCGGTAGAAGGCCTGGCCTTCCTCCAGCGACGCGGCGGCGGTGAACACCACCTCGGCGGTCTGCGCGGCCAGCTGTTGTCCGGCCGGGGACGAGCCGGCCTCGATGATCACCGGGCGGCCCTGGGGCGAGCGGGCGATGTTGAGCGGGCCCTGGACCTGGAAGTGCTTGCCCTTGTGGTTGGCCGGGTGGATCTTGCTGTCGTCGCTGTAGCGACCGCTGGCCTTGTCGCGCACGATGGCGCCGTCTTCCCAGCCGTCCCACAGCTTGAACGCCACTTCGAGGAATTCACGCGCCACCTCGTAGCGGTCGGCGTGGGAGGGCAGGTCTTCGCGGCTGAAGTTGCGCGCGGCGTCGGCCGAGAACGAGGTGACCACGTTCCAGGCGGCACGGCCGTGGCTGATGTGATCCACCGAGCACAGGGCGCGGGCCAGATGAAACGGCTCGTCGAAGGTGGTCGAGGCGGTGGCCGCCAGGCCGATGTGACGGGTCTGCACGGCCAGGGCCGAAAGCAGGGTCAGCGGCTCCAGGCGCGACATGGTCGACGGCAGGCGGTGCACGCTGGTGGCCAGCGCGTCGCCGACGAAGAACATGTCGAACTTGCCCTGTTCGGCGGTCTTGGCGATCCAGCTGAACCACTCGATATCGGTGGGCGAACCTTGCGCACCGTCGGCGCGCCAGCCACCGACGTGGTGGCCCAGGGCCTGAACGAACAGGCCCAGGCGCAGTTGACGGGAAGGCGTCTGTTGCAGGGACATGGGAGGATCCTTAATGACAGCGAACGAGGGCGACCAGACGCTGCAGCGCGGCGTCGTCGGTCAGGTGAAGGTCGGCGCAGAGCGCCTCGAGGCGCTCGGCAGGCCAGGCCTGCAGGTTGTCGCGCAGCTTGCCCAGCACGTCGGTAGGCGCGGCGGCGGTCTGCTGGCGGGTCACGCAGTGGCTCGATGAACGACCGTCCGCCAGGTGCAGGGTGACCCGGTGGAAGCGCAGGTCCGGGTCCAGCTCGTCGGGCGGCGCCGTGGGGTCGGGCACCCGCTGCACCTTGGCGGCCAAGGCAGCGATGTCCGGGCGCACCGGGTCTTCGCCGTAGTGCTCCAGGGCGATGCCGCCATTGAGCAGGGCATCGGCGATCACGTATTCCAGGCTGAACCGGCCTTGCACGCCGGTCTGCGGCGCACGGATCGACGGTGCGGTGTCGGCGCCAGGCGGAAAGCTGACCTCGATGGACTGCACCTGCGCCAGCGAGAAGCCCTCGCGCTCGCGCAGGATGAAGGCTGCCTCGATGGCGCTGTGGGTGCCGCCGCAGGTGGGGTAGCGCTTGAATTCCAGCCCCGGCGTACTGATCCGCCAGGGCGCGCCCCAGTCGGCCAGCAGGTCGTCAGGCCGGGCCTGGCCCAGGCCGAGGATCTCCAGGAACGCTTCCAGCACGCCATCGGCCTGCGCCGCGAACCCGGCCTGCGCCAGCTGCACGGCATTCACCGCCTGCCGCGCCGCGAAACCCGCGTGCAGGGCCTTGCCCGCACTGCCGAACTGCGCGCGCAGGCCTGCGGCTTGGGTCGCTGCCAGGCCGAGGGCGATCTGGGTCTGGGCGCGATCTACCTGCAGCAGGCGGCACGCCGCGCCCGTGGCTGCGATCACCCCGAGCGTTGCGGTGCTGTGCAGGCCGGCCGCGTAATGCCGCGTGCCGATGGCCTTGCCCAGGCGCCCGGCCAGTTCCACACCGATGACGTAGGCGTCGAGAAACGCCTCATGGCCCAGGGTGTCCAGCGATGGCGCCAGCGCCAGCAGTGTCGACAGCACCACCGTGCTCGGGTGGCCGCGGAAGGTCGCGTGGTAGTCGTCGAAGTCCAGTGCGTGGCTCATGTAGCCCAGCTGCAGGGCCTGGTTGTCCGCGCCGCTCGAGGCCGGGAACGCATGGCGCACCGGTACCAGGCCGCTGTCGTGCAGCAGGCCGAGCTGGATCGGCAGCAGGCAGGCGAGGTAGTCGATGACACCTTCGCGTGCCCGCTGGCGGTGTTCGTCCCGGGGTCGGGTCTGGAGGAGCGCGTCGGCCAGCGATCCGCTCAAGGAGATACTCACGAGGCATACCTCTGGATGCAAGGCGTTGACTGGCATCAAAAAAATGGATGAAGGTGAGATTTTCCGGTTCTATAAAGACTTTTACCAATAACCAAAGGTTATGGGTTATTCCATGGGGTTCTATGTGTGGTGCGTATGGAATAATGAGGTTAGCTAAAGCCGGTCGTGCAGCAGGCTCGGACGGTCATTGGCACTTGGTTAAACTATGAGCGTGTGTAAGGCTGCGTGGTTCCACGCGGCCCAAGAGTGTGGGTTGTGCTGATGAGCGAAACACCTTGGCAGGCGGATCGCTTGAGGCACGACAAAACAGGATTCAGCCTGATGCACCAGGCTGCGCTGGGCCAACGAGGTCAAAGGAGACGTGGCATGTTCAAGCAATGGATGATGGTGACGGCCGTGGCGCTGGTGATCATCTTGGCGCCGTACGCGTACCTCATCCTGAAACTGGGAGAAAGCGGGTACCTGACCTTGCTGTTCTGCTTCGTCGTGGTGGACGGAAGGTTAGGGTTGTATGCGTGGCGCAAGTCGAAGGGGAGAAAGGATCCGTTGGACAAAGCCCGTTGGTATGACGTGTTTTAGTCTGTTCGTTGCGGCGCTCCTTGCCTGCAGGATCTGCAGCGCATCCAGAACCCGGTCAGCCCACTTTGCTTGGCATATCCCGTTGACATATCCCAGTGCGCCGCTAGGATTGGCAGGTATCTGATTTCTTGTGAGGTGTATCTTGGAACAAGGTGCCGTTTTTCAAAGTAATCGCAGTCAGGCCATAAGACTGCCCAAGGCTGCTGCGTTGCCGGAGGATGTCAAGCGTGTCGACGTTGTCGTGCTGGGTCGGGCGCGATTGATCACCCCGGTAGGTGAAGCCTGGGACAGCTGGTTCGACGGCGAGGGTGTGACCGCCGATTTCATGACCGAGCGCGAGCAGCCGGCTGAGCAGGAGCGAGAAGCCTTCTGATGCTCAAGTTCATGCTCGACACCAATATCTGTATCTTCACTATCAAGAACCGGCCGCCATTGGTACGTGAGGCCTTCAAGCGGCACCATGGCCAAATGTGCATTAGTACGGTGACGCTAATGGAATTGATCTATGGGGCAGAAAAGTCTTCTGACCCTGAACGAAATCTGGCGAATGTAGAAGGGTTTGCCGCGCGCTTGGACGTACTCAACTACGATCAGGTGGCGGCTGCTCACAGCGGGCAAATCCGCGCTGAGCTGGCACGAGTCGGGAGGCCGATAGGGCCCTACGATAACATGATCGCTGGGCACGCCCGCTCTCGGGGGCTGACGGTCATTACCAACAATCGTGGTGAGTTTGACCAAGTGGTTGGCTTGAGAGTCGAGGACTGGGCAAGTCCTGCTGTATGAGAAGAAAAGCGCGAGTTCGAGGCGCGAGTTGTTAGTCTGATGCATCAAACGACTGTTCAAGGCTCCCATCAGTTGGACTGTGTGGCTGTTCTGACCGCCGCCAACCTGTTTGGCAAAGGGCTTGCCCGCGATGCAGGCGGTGACGGAACGGACGCTATCGCGGGCAAGCCCGCTCCCACAGGTTGCTTGCGCAGGCATGCCTCCACCAACACCTGCAGAATCTGGGAAGGAGCTGACTTGCCAGCAATGAAGCCCTGTCCCACAAGGTACTTGCTCAGGCATACCTGCACCAACAGCCTGCAGAGATCTGGGTGGGAGCTGACAGGGTACTTGCGCAGGCATGCCTGCGCCGAGAGGCTGTAAAGATCTGGGTGGGAGCTGGCTTGCCAGCGATAGGGCCCTGTCAGGCGCCGTCTGCATCTGGACAAGCCTGCTTCTTAACTGATCGCCGCTACAACCTCAGGACAACTCACGTCCTGTCCTTGGTCCCCAGCACATCGCGAATGCTGTCCACCACGTTGCTGTCCTTGATCACATCGTTCAGCCAACCCTCCAGCGGCATGTTGCCCCACTTGATGGCGCGTTCGATCAGGTACGGCACCGGGCTTTGCGGTTCGCTCTGCTTGAAGAACTGGGCGACCCCGGACAGCATCATGAAGGCCTCGTCGCGGTTCAGCGGGGTAGTGCGCAGCGCGGCCGGGGCGCTGGGCTGGGCGGCCACGGAGGTCGGCACGCCGGCCGCCTCGACGGGCGCGTCGGCCGGTGTGGCCTCGGGCGCGGCGGCCACGGGGTTGAGTTCGACGCCGCGGTCCTTGAGCAGCTTTTCGGTCAGCTGGTTGGCGCGCGAGAGCATGTCGACCAGCGTGGCGAAGCTCGGCGCGTCGTGGCCGAACAGGCGGTCGGCGGTGGCTTGCAGGCGCTGGCAGGCCTGCAGGCTGCCGGCCACTTCCACGGCCTTGGCGCACAGGTGCTCGGTCTCGCTCAGCGCCACCGAGCGCTGGAAGATCTCGGCGTTGATCTTGCCTTCGTCCAGGGCGGTCTGCATGGCCTTGGGGTTCTGCAAGGCCAGGTTCTCGACATGGCGCGACTCGTCGTAGCGCAGCACGCCGAAGCCTTGACCCTGGGTGATGGGCAGGCCGCCGACGATGTCGGTGAGGGTGTTCTTGAGCCAGGACAGGCGTGCGGCACGCTCGTCCAGGCCGTCTTCGAATGAGGGGTGAAGCGTCTCCCAGAAGGTGTCCAGGATGCGTTCGGCCAGTTCCAGGCCAAAGCTGATCCCGTTGAAATGCTCACGCTGGGCCAGGCCCTCGGTGAGCCAGGCCACCAGCATCAGGTCCTTGCTCTGCTGGGCCAGGCCATAGGCGGCCAGGGTGACGACCTGTTCCCAGTCGGCGGTCTTCAGGTCGGTCTGCCAGTCGCCTTGTGTCAGGTAGTCAGGGTCGGCGCGGCGAGCCTCCTTGATCTGGTCGAACAGGGCGGAGAAGCTCAAGTCTTCGCCGCTGCCACCGTCGATCGGGGCGGCCAGCTCGGCCAACGAAAGGTCATTGAGGGTTTCAGGCATGGGACACTCGGGTCAGGGGGGAGGGAAGCGACGCGCCGGCAAGCCGGCGGTCGCAGGACACGGGCCGCGGCTGCGGCCCGTGAACGGAGCAGTGTTTAGGCAAACACTTTGTTGGCGGTACGGTCCCAGCCGCCGACGATGTTGCCGCCGGCCTGGCCGTCGGAACGCTTCTGCTGGGTGTAGGTGGTCTTGATGCGAGCGAAGTTGAAGCTGATCTCTTCGATCGGCAGGTCGCTCACCGACTTGTCTTCACCGGACTGGTTGCCACCGGCGACGAACTTGACCGACGACACCACGACTTCTTCCATGTCGATGGTCAGGTAGGTGACCTTGTCGCCACCGGCACGGTTGACGTTCAGCTTCAGCTTGGCGATGTGCTTGCCGGTGCAGCAGTGCTCGAACAGCTTGGCCGAGGCCTTGTCGACCGCCTTGCGGATCTTGAAGTCGCTCAGGGCGACACGCTCGGAGGAGGCACCGCCCGAGGAGCTGGCGGTCGCCGAGGTGGCCTGGGTGGCGCCGTACTCGTAGCCCAGCACTTCGATCCAGTCTTTGTGCTTGTCGTCCAGTACTTCGCCTGGGATGCCGTCGATTTGGATATACGCGTCAAATGCCATGGTTAAAGCTCTCCATTTACAACTGATTAAGGGTGCTTGCGCAGCCCTTGGTTTCGACCTCGCCACGTGTATCGGCTGAGGCAACTGTCCGCCCGCCAGGCTTCATCCAGTAAAGCCCGGCGAACCGGTTCCGTGGGCGCCGGCTCAATTGAGCCCGCGCACTTCGATTTCGACCCGTCGGTTGGGCTCCAGGCACTTGATCAGCTGGGCCCGGGGTTGCTGCATGTCGCATTTTACCAGTGGCTTGTTGCTGCCTTCGCCCTGGGCTTCAACCAGCTCGGCCGGGACGCCCTTGCCGACCAGGTAGGTGCGGATGGTCTGCGCCCGCTGCCTGGACACTTGCAGGTTGCCCTGACGATCGCCCAGCTGGTCGGCGTGGCCGGAAATGACGATCTTGCCGATGTTGGGCGTGTTCAGCAGCTTGGCGGCGATCGCGCTCAGTTGGGCCTGGCCTTCGCTCTTGAGGCTCTGGAAGTCGGCGCGGCCGAAGGCGAACAGCGTGTCGGACTCCAGCGTGATGGTCTCGATCGAGCGCAGCGACTGGGCGCGCAGGCTGTCGATGTAGTTGCGTGAGCTGGAGGTCAGGAACGCGTTGTCGAGGATGCGCGGCACGTCCGGCTCGCGCAGCTGCTCGCTGTAGAAGGTGATCTGGCGGCTGGCGTAGGTGTAGTCGTGCTGGCCGTCGCCACTGCTGTTGGCTTGGGCCAGGTTCTTGCCGGTCTGGCGGGCGATGGCCGGATACCAGTAGTCCGGGATGCGCGCATTCAGCAGCGCCGGGTCGGTCTTCTCCCGTGGCGTGGACGACAGCATCACGTAGGTGTCCAGGGTCGCCTTGCCGAAGTCGGCGATCGACTGGGCCCGGTTGTCGCGGGGCAGGGCTTCGGCCTGGATGCTGTCGACCCCGGTCACCGGTTGCAGCTCGCGGCTGTTGCGCTGGTAGACCTTGAGCGTGGTGAGCAGGTAGAGCGTGCGCGTCAGGTTGTCGGCGGTCGGCTTGAGCATCACGTTCTGCAGGGTGGCGAAATAGCGCTCGCGCAGCACCGGCTCGACCGCATGGCCGGTGTACAGCCCCAGGCGCATGCCCAGTGGCACGCCCTGGTCGTGGTGCTGCTGGTAGTAGTGCGAGGCCCAGAAGCGCAGGCGGTCCAGGCTGCGCCAGGCGGCGTACTGGTCATCCGTGGCGGCATCCTCGGTCTTGGCCTGGGCCAGTTCCTCGCCGATGCGTGCGAGGGTGGTGCGGTTGTTGACGTAGGACCAGCCCCACAGGCCGCACAGGATCAGCCCGGCCAGGCTGGCGGCGCCGACCCAGGCGGCCTTGCGCCGACGTTCGCGGTGGTTGCTGGTGTACAGCGCCACCAGGTGCTGGTCGGGGATGATCACCTTGCGGAACAGGCTGTTGATGAACAGCGGCGCCGACGGGCTGCCCAGGCTCGTCTCGACGGCACCTGGCTCCAGGGCGAAACGCTCGCTCACCTGCTGGCCATGGCTGCCCCACTGGGCGTCATCGGCCTGCAGCGCAGCGGTGAAGTAGAAGCCGCGCAGCAGTTCGGCGGGCTGGTATGGGTTGGCGCGCAGCAGGCTGTCGACGAAGGCTTGCAGGCGCGGCTTGAGGGCCGCCAGCTCCAGCGGGAAGCGGTACACGGCATCGTTCTGCCGGGTGACCTGGATGTCCTGCTGGACCAGTTGCTGGCTCGCCACGTGCTGCCAGTACTGGATCAGTTCGTCCATGGCCACGCCGAAGCGCTGGCCCCAGTCGGCGCGTTCGTAGTGGGTATGCGCGAAGGTCTTGCCGACCACTTCGCCACGCGCTGCATCGTCCAGCTGACGGTAGAACGAGCTGAAGCCGGGGATCAGGTCGCACTTGGTGAACACCAGGTAGATCGGCAGGCGCACTTCCAGCAGGGCGCCGCTTTCCTGGATACGCTCGCGCAGGCGCTTGGCCACGCGTTCCTGGTCCTCGAGCGAGCCGTGCAGCAGGTCGGCGATGCTGACGCTGACGATCAGGCCATTGAGTGGGCGCCGCTGGCGGTGCTGGCGCAGCAGTTGCAGGAAGCCGCGCCACTTGCCTGCTTCCTCGGGGCTGTTGACGTAGCGCCCGGCGGTGTCCAGCAGGACCGCCTCGGAACTGAAGAACCAGTCACAGTTGCGCGTACCGCCCAACCCCGCCACGCGCACGCCTTCGCGTTCGGCGTAAGGGAAGTTCAGGCCCGACTGCACGATCATGGTGCTCTTGCCCGCCGCCGGCTGGCCGATCACCAGGTACCAGGGCAGGGCGTACAGGGCGTCCTTGGCCGGGGTGCCGCGGGGCGAAGTGCTGTGCAGGCGCTCGATGCCCTGCAGCAACCGCTCGCGCAGCAGGCTGATCTCTTCACGGTCGGCCGGCGTGGCGTTGAGCACGGCCTGGTCGGCGTCGTCACGCAGCAGCCCTTCGAGGTCGTGGTGCTGCCCGGCACCGCGGTAGAGCAGCAGCACGTAGCCGGCCGACAGCAGCAAGAACAGGCCGATCCCGGCCAGCAGGCTGTGCAGCGAGGCGAAGCCCAAGGCGCGGCCGAGGGCCCAGACCAGGAAGATCGCCAGGAAGAACGCGATGCCCAACAGGTAAGGCTGGTAACGCAGGCAGTAGTACTTGAGCTTGTTCATACAGGCGTCGTATCCAACGCATCGACGAACCGGTCGATGACATGTTCAAGAGGTCGGTCGTTATCGTGCACGCGCGGTGCCGATGCCAGTGGACTGAGCAGTTCCAGGTGTTCGCAGGCCGGGGCCTGGCCGCTGAGCAGGCGGTAGGCGTTGTGGGCATGCCGCGAGGGGAAGCAGTACAGCCGCGGCAACATGAAGTCATCGGCCAGCAGGCTCACCGCCGGTACACCCAGGGCCGGGTTCATCCGCGTCAGCCAGGTCAGCCAGAGGTCGGCCGTGGGGTTCTTCAAGCCGCGCTCGGCCGGCAGCGGCAGTTCGATGCCACCGGCGAAGTCGCCGTGCAGTGACGGTGCGGCCTGGCGCAGGCGCGTCAGGGCCGTGGCGCTGTCGAACGCCGGCCACGAGCCGTGCAGCGCGCGGGCGACGTCGGCAAAGCTGAAGTCGTGCAGGAACTTGGCGTGCACGCGGCGGAACAGGTCCAGGTCCTGGGCCTTGAGCGGGCGCAGGGCCTTGATCCGCTCGAACAGCGGGCCACGTTCGGCGCCTTGCACCGCCTGGTGCAGCAGCGGCTTGATCTGGGCGCTGAACAGCTCGCCCAGGGTGAACGGGTTGATCAAAGGCGCCGCCTGCTCGCCCTTGATCAGTTGGAAGATGAAGAACGGATAACGCCGCTGGCTGGCATCGCGGGAGCTGAGCAGCCCGCCCACCAGCCAGTTGCCGGTGCGGGCGCGGTAGCTGAAGAAGCACATCGGCAGCGGGTCGAACGACGCCTGCCAGTGCTCGTCGTGGCGCAGGGCCGCGAGCGAGGACTGCAGCCAGGCGTCGAACTCGCAGACTTCTTCCGCCGCGCCATGCAGGCTGACGAAATCCGCGCTCGACGGGAGCTTGCCGAAACAGCCGATCATCGTGCGCCCTGCCCACTGCCGTTGAGCGCGCTCAAGGCCTTGACCTGGTTCAGGTCGGTGAGCTTCACGCCGCCGAAGTTGCGCACCACCAGGCTCACGCGGCCATTGGGCGTGTTCCAGCTGAAGCGCTGCTGCACGCCGTCGAGGTCATCGACGCGGGCGCTGTCGTTCATCCGCAGCAGGCCCCAGCGGCCGGGGAAGTCGAACACCGTGAACCGGGCACCGCTCAGGGTGACCACGTCCAGGCGTGCACCCGGCGCGGTGCTGGTGCCCGGCCAGGCGAAGCGGTTCCAGCTGCTGCGCCCGTTGCGGTAGTGCTGTTCCTGGCCGTCGAGGGTGAAGACGATGTCGGTGAAATTGGCCGACGGCTCGAGCATGATCTCGAACCCGTTCTCGCGGTCCGACAGGCTGGCGATGACCTGGCCCACGGAGCTGGCCTTGTCGATGCTGTTGAGCATGCCGGGGTTGACCAGCGACGGCGCCTTGCCATTGCCCATGCCCAGGCCCTCGCCGTCGGACAGGTTGCCGATCTCGTTGCGCTTGAAGGCGGGCAGCAGGCCGGTGTCGGGGTCGACGAAGCGTTGCAGGTCTTTCACCGAGGCCTCGTTGCGGCTGGTGCCGGCGATCGGGTAACGGTGCGCCATGACCTGTTCCCATGGCTTGGCGATCTGCTGCGCCCAGGCCTTGGCGATCTGCTGGCCGGCCGGGTCGCGCAAGGTGTCCCAGGCGTACTGGATCGGCAGCACGAACAGGCCCTGCAGCGAGCGCGACAGGCCGTCCTGGCTGGTGTCGATGCTGCTTTCCACGTAGTTGCGCACGGTGGTCACTTCGCTCGGCTGACCTTCGAGCGTTTCGCTGATCAGCTGCTTGCTGCCCTTGCCGACATCCTGCGAGCGCTGGATGTTGTTCATGCGCACCTTGAGCTTGCGCAGCGCGGCCAGGTAGCGGTCCATCAGGGTGCTGTCGGCGCCTTCGGCATTGTGCTCGGCGAACATCCGCGACACCGGTTCGAAGCGCTTGGCCAGGCTGCCGTCGTCCACCGCCGGCAGCGACGGGGTGACGTGGGCCGGCATCGCATCCTGGGTATCGAACAGCCCGGTCACCTTGCTCCAGAAACCGTCGTCGCGCGCCGCGCCCGAGGTCGGCACGTCGCGCTTGACCGGCACGTCCCACTGGGTGTTGTCGTTGACCGCGGCCAGCAGGTTCTTCACCGGCGAGTTCTGCACGTCGCTGAGCAGGCCCAGCTGGGTGGCAGCGGCGTTCAGGTCGGCGAAGTGGCGCACGCCCACGCTGCTGACCATCTTGTACCAGGCCTGGGTGTAGTCACGCTTGTAACGGGTCATGAACTCGCGGATGAAGTTGGCCTTCTGCACGATGGCGTCGCCACCGTTGCCGTCGAGCACCCAGTCCGATTCGTTGCGCAGGTTGCCCGAGACCAGCTTGATCAGCTCCGGCTTGACGAAGGTATCCCAGCCCTGGCGGGTGTAGATCGCCGGCACGCCGGCCGAGCCGTACAGCAGGGCGCGGCCCGGCTGCGGGACCAGGTCGTTGAGGCTCAGCATCGGGAACTGGCGGCTGGACTCGAGTTGCAGGCGCAGGTATTCACGGTCGACCAGCGAGCTGGAGAGCATGAACGACTTCAGGTGCTGGCGGGTTTCGCCGACCAGTTGCTCGTTGACCGGCAGCGCGGGCGCCTCGCCCTGTTCCAGCAGCTTGACGTACAGCGGCACGTTCTCCTCGATCACGCGGGCGTCGGCCGGCGTGCCTTCGCCGGCCGCGCTGGCCCAGGCCTGGGGCAGGCTGGCGGCGACGAATGCGGCGTCCGGGTGGGCCTGGGGCTCGGTCAGCATCAGGTACAGCTTGAGGGTGTTGTAGGCCTCGATAATCGAGGCGACCTGCTGCTCGTCCAGACGCCCGAGCATCTCCTCGGACAGCGACAGGCCACCGGTGGCCGCGGACACCTCGGCGGCGTCGCTGGCGGTGGCCAGGTTGACCTTGCGGGTCACGCCGCCCAGGCGGGAGTTGTCCAGCGCCTGCTTGGCCTTGGCGGCTGCGGCGGCTTTCAGGGCCTTGCCGTTGCGCGTCTTCGGCGTGGCGGCCGGGGTGAAGTCCAGCGACTGGTTGACGTCGGTGGCGAAGGCATTGAAGGCGCGCATCTGCACCTGCAACTGCCGTGCGATCGGCTCCAGCGCCTGGCTGCGCAGTTGCGTCAGGTAGGCGGCGCTGGCCACGTCGTGGATCGCCTCGCCGTGATACAGGCCGGCGCTCAGGCGCAGCGGCACGCCGTGCAGGCGGTGGTCCTCGACCGTCGCCATCTGCTCGCGCAGCACCTCCAGGCCCTTGCCCGAGGCCAGTTGCGCGTCGCGGTCGTCGGCCTGGTCGATCTGCGCCAGCTCGCCGCGCAGGCTCTCCAGCCAGTGGCGGTTGTTGACGAACGACAGCGCCTGCCAGCCGATGAACAGCAGACCAGCGACGGCGGCCAGGGTCAGCAGCGCCGGGTTGACGGCGGACTGTCGGCCCAGACGGGACTGGTACAGGGTCAGGTCGCGGTCGGGGAAGATCACCCGGCGGAAGGTGTCGGTGATGAAGAAGCTGCGGTTGCCGAGGGTGCGCGAAGGCGCCATGCCCTCGGCAGTGGCGGCGTTGAGGGCGAACTCGTCGGCGATCATGTCTTCATGGACGCGCTCGAGCTGCTGCTCGGTCTGCAGGGCGCTGGTGAAGTACACCCCGCGCAGCAGCAACGCACCGCCGCGCTGACCGCGAATGAAGGGGTCGAGGAACTGCTCGAGCACATTGCCCAGGGCCGAGAAGTACTGCGGGAAGCTCAGCAAGGCGCTGTCGGCCTCGGCACCCAGGGCGATCATCTGCGCATCGACGTGCTGGCGTACGTGGCTCTGCAGGTTGGCCAGGCGCGCGTGCAGGACCTGATGCAGCCCCTGGGTGCGGATCTCCGAGAGGCCGAAGGTCATGCCCAGCGGCTGCTGGCGCTCGTGCAGGTCGAGCCCTTCGAAGGCCTGGTCGAAGCCCGGCAACTGGTCGATCTTGCTCAGCATCAGGTAGATCGGCGGGTTGGCACCCAGGCAGTCGGCGTATTCCTCGACCCGGGCCACCAGCTGCGCGGCCATGGCGTTGCGATCCTCGATGCTGGCGGCCAGCAGCTCGGGCAGGCTCACCACCAGCACCAGACCGTTGATCGCCGCCTTGCCGCGCTGCTTGCGCAGCATCTTCAGGAAGGCCGCGAACTCGCTGGCCGACTGGTCGTCGCGCAGGTAGCGGCCGGCGGTGTCGATCATCACCGCATCAGGGCTGAAGTACCAGTCGCAGTGCTGGGTGCCGCTCTCGCTGTCGTTGGCCGTGGCGATGCTGGCCGACAGGCCCGAATGGGTCAGCAGCGAGGTCTTGCCCGCCGCCGACATGCCCATCACCAGGTACCACGGCAGGTCCGACAGCGCTGCCTTGCCACCGCCACCGGCGGAACGGTCGGTGCGCAGCATGGCGATGGCGTGCTTGAGGCGCTCGCGCAGCACCTGCTGGTCGCGGAACTCCCCGGTGGCGCTCCAGGAGCGGTCCACTTCGATCTGCAGCAGGTTCTCCAGGTTCTGCTCGGCACGGATGCGCTGGTACTGGCGCAGCACGATCGCCAGCAGGAAACAGGCCGTGATGATCGCCAGGGCCTCGGGCACGTGCAGGCGCAGCCACGGCACCAGCGGCGCGACCAGCCAGCAGACCAACAGGCTCAACAGCCACAGCAGTGGCAGGAGAATCCAGAAACTTTTCAACGAACGCAGTAATGTCTTCATGTCTTCCTGACTCGGCTACCTGAGGGCTCAGGCACTGAACAGCTGGCGGATTTGGTCGGAGAGGGCGGCGACGTCCTTGTCCAGCAACCAGTCGAGCGTCAGGTACACCACGACGCTGACCAGTGCGATCAACGCCAGGTAGACCCACAGCGGTACTTCGTGGCGCAGCATCTGCGAGACCTGGTCCGGCAGCGCCCAGTCGGGGGCCAGCGCCTTGGGCGGCTTGCGGTAGCGGGCGATGTCCTGGCCGAGGGTGTTGGCCAGGTAGCGCAGCTGGTCCTTCTGGCCCAGGCCGAACTTGCCTTCGAAGCCCAGCGCCAGGCACAGGTGGTAGACCTCCAGCACGTCGATGTTCTGGCGCACATCGGCACGCAGGGCGTCGATCTTCTCGAAGAATCCTTCGCCGGCCAGGTGCACGCCGAAGTAGCGGAACTGCAGCGGTTGCAGCTCGAAGTGCGGGCGCAGGAGGTTGTCGCCCGAGCGCAGCACGCTTTCGTCGAGGAACGCGCACAGCGCGTACTGGGTGTCCTTGACCTGCCCGACGCTGTAGTTGGCGGCCCGGGCATCGCGCTCCAGGTTGCCGAAGAAGCGCTCGACGCTGGCGTCGAAGGCCGGGACCGAGGTGACCTGGCGCCCGCGGCGCAGCATCAGCGCCATGCTGATGAAGTCCTTGACCAGGTCCTTGAGCGTCGGTTGTTCACTGGCAGCCGCCACGGCGCCCTGTTGCAGTACGGCTTCGGTCATTTGAGCACCGCCATCAGTTCAAGCTTGAGGTTGGGAAGGGCGCTGGGCGCGTAGAAGCAGATGGTCTGCGACTCCATCATGCGGTCGTACACGTGGCCGTGGGGTTCGATGGCGAAGTACTGGTTGTCCAGACGCACCGGGATGGCGTTGGGCAGGCGCGCGGCGTGCACCAGGGTCACACCGGGCATGGCGCTGTTGACCACCACTTCGATGTCCTCCGGCGAGCCGATCTTGATCGCCCGGGGCGCCATGTCCAGCAGGGTCGCACCGGCCATGTCGGCATGCACCGCGATGTAGAAGTCGGCCTCGGTCAGGCGCTGGTCGTGCAGCTGGCCCTGCCAGTAGGACGGCTTGGTCTGGGTCAGGTGGATGACCACGCACTGGTTGGGCACGACGTTGTCGAGCATCACGCGGATCATCTCGTCGAGCCGCACCAGCGACGCCGCCGGATCGTGGTGGTCGTACTCGGGGATGTCGCTGAGCTGGGTGTCGAGGGTGAAGGTCAGCAGCCCGCCGGCCAGGTCGGCCAGGAACAGGTACAGCCGCTCCGGGTGCAGGCGCGGGTGGGCGAGCAGGTGCGCCAGTTGCGGGTGGGCGCGGTTGACGGTGTTGAGCAGCCAGAACAGGGTCACGTCGCTGGAGCCGAACTCGGCGATCTGGTCGGCACGCTCGCGGCGGCGACCGGAGAGCGCCTTGCTCTTGGCCTGCAGCGCGCCGAGCAGGCGCTTGCCGATGCCGGCCAGGGTCTCGTGGCTGCCCAGGTGCAGGGTCGGGTGGACGAAGTGCGGGTCGAGGTTGAAGCCGCCCATGCTGTTGCGGGTCAGCTTGGCCAGGGCGCAGTGGCTGAATCCGTCGAGGCGGTCGCCGTCGACCAGCAGCACCACGTTCAGGCGCAGGCTGGTGATCTCGTTTTCCAGATCGCCTTCGTTGAGGTCGGGCAGGGTGTCGAACTGCTTGCGAAAGCGCCGCGAAGCCTTGTGCGCCTGGTCGTCCTCGACGTAGTTCAGGCCGAACGGTTCGGGCAGCTTGAGCGCGGCGTAGACCTTCAGGTCGTTGGCCTTGAGCAGGTCCTTCAGGTCGCGCGCGGCCGGCAGCGGGTCGTGCTGCGGGGCGTCGTACAGGCTGCCGTCGGGGAACACCAGCTTGAGGCGCTTGAGTTGCAGCGAGCCATTGGACAGCGCGTCCTCGTCCACCTCCAGCAGCTGCACGCCCCAGTGGAACGGGGTGCCGCGCAGGGTGGCCTCGGCCAACTGGTGCTGGTGGAATTCATCCTGGTACTGGAAGTGCTGGGGCAGCAGGAACATGCCTTCCGACCACATCACTCGGCTCTGCTTGCTCATTTGACGCTATCCACGAGAGGGTTGAAGGAGGCGTCCGCCGCGTTGCGGGCCGAGGTGCCCACCGCGTCGGTCGTCTTGTCGATGGCCGCGTCCTGCACCTTGTCGGTCAGGGGCTTGGGCACCCAGGCCGGTTCGCCGGGCACGGCCAGGCGGTCTTCGGCCGGTGGCTTGTTCAGCACGTCCACGCCGCGCATGGCCTCGATGCGTGTCTGGTCCACCAGCACGCGCAGGCCGTCGGAGGAGAACCAGATGCCTTCCTTGCGCAGCGAGTTGGCGTCGAAGGCGACTTTCCAGCGCGCGTCCTGGTCCTGACGGAAGAACGCCGCCACGCCGACGTACCGGGCGTTCTTGGCCAGCGGCCACTGGTCGATCTGACCCATGCCGGGCAGCAGGGTGATCTCGCGGGTCTCCACCAGGGTGTTGCCCAGGGCCTTTTCCGGCATGTCCCAAAGCGTGTCGGGGCTGGCCGCCGCGAACCGCTCCAGGTCGGTCAACTGGTACACGCGCATGACCACCGACAGCGGGTGGCCTTCGGCGTCCGGGTTGAGCTGGTTGCCACCGTCGGAGGTCAGGATCAGGTTTTCATGGTCGGCCAGCATGTCGGCCGCCCAGCTCTCGTCCATGCGCTTGCCGATGCGGTCGGTGACCCCGCAGCCGACCAGCGCCAGCAGCAGCGCGGCGGTGGTCAGGTGCTTGAGGGCAGTGTGGGTGTGTGAGGTCAAGGCTCGCTCTCCGGGTGCGGTCAGGCCAGGCGATAGGCGAAATCGCCATCGCTGCCCAGCTCGATCGTGATGCGCTCGATCGGCGCGTCCTGGGCCATGCGCTCGAGCACGCGCTGGGCGAGTTCGGGCATCAGGGTCTGGGACAGGATGTTGTCGATGTTGCGGGCGCCGCTGTCGACCTCGGTGCAGCGTGCGGCGATGGCCTTGACCAGGGCCTCGTCGTAGACCAGTTCGGCATGGTGGTTGCGGGCGAACCGCTTGGCGATGCGCTCGAGCTTCAGGCCGACGATGCGCTCGAGGATCTCGTCCTGGACCGGGTAGAACGGCACGATGCTCAGGCGCCCCAGGAAAGCCGGCTTGAACACGTGGTTCAGCTCGTCACGCAGGTCCTCGACCAGGGCCGCCGGGGTCGGCAGCTCGGTGGCATTGAGGCAGGCCTGCATGATGTGCTCGGTGCCGGTGTTGGAGGTCAGGATGATTACCGTGTTGCGGAAGTTGATCTCGCGCCCTTCGCCGTCGTCCAGCACGCCCTTGTCGAACACCTGGAAGAACAGCTCGAGCACGTCGGGGTGGGCCTTCTCGACCTCGTCGAGCAGCACCACGCTGTAGGGCTTGCGCCGTACCGCCTCGGTCAGCACGCCGCCTTCGCCATAGCCGACGTAGCCGGGCGGCGAGCCCTTGAGGCTGGAGACGGTGTGCGCCTCCTGGTACTCGGACATGTTGATGGTGATCAGATTGCGCTCGCCGCCGTACAGGGTGTCGGCCAGGGCCAGG
This sequence comes from Pseudomonas entomophila, assembly GCF_013523165.1. Classification (GTDB taxonomy): domain Bacteria; phylum Pseudomonadota; class Gammaproteobacteria; order Pseudomonadales; family Pseudomonadaceae; genus Aquipseudomonas; species Aquipseudomonas entomophila_A. The sequence continues at coordinate 58,721 of NZ_JAAMQI010000018.1, read as the reverse complement.
GCAGTCTCGGTCTTGCCCACGCCGCTCGGGCCGAGCAGCAGGAACACCCCGATCGGCTTGTTCGGGTCTTCCATGCGCGCCCGGGAGATCTTGATGCGCTTGCCGATCTCGTGCAGCGCATGGTCCTGGCCGAGCACGCGCTCGCCCAGCAGTGCCGGCAGGCGTTGCACGGTGTCGATCTCGTCGCGCAGCATCTTGCCCAGGGGGATGCCGGTCCAGCCACTGATGACCTGGGCGATGGCGCTGCCATCGACCAGGGCGTGGACCAGCGGCTGGTCGCCCTGTACGCGGGTCAGCTCGGCGCGCAGCGTGTTGAGCTGCTCGGCGTCGGCCTCTTCGCTGGCGTCGAGCGCCTTCAGTTGCTCGACCAGTGCCAGCTCCTGCTGCCATTGCGTGTTCAGCTGCTGTTCGTGGGCCTGGGCGGCGTCGAGGGCGGTGTGCAGTTCGCCCAGGCGGCGGGCGTGGTCATGGCCCTTGCCGGCTTCGTGGTCGAGCACGGCGATTTCCGCCTGCAGGTTGTCGATCTGCCGACGGCTGTCTTCCAGTGCGCCGGGCTGCGACGACTGTGCCAGGGCGATGCGCGCACAGGCGGTGTCGAGCACGCTGACGGCCTTGTCGGGCAGCTGGCGACCGGTGATGTAGCGGCTGGACAGGCGCACGGCCTGCACCAGGGCCTCGTCCATCACCGCCACCTGGTGGTGCTCGCGCATCTTGCCCAACAGGCCGCGCAACATGTGGATCGCCTGGTCTTCGTCCGGCTCCTCGACCTTGACCACCTGGAAGCGGCGGGCGAGGGCGGCGTCCTTCTCGAAGTACTTCTTGTACTCGGCCCAGGTGGTGGCGGCGATGGTGCGCAGCTCACCCCGTGCCAGCGCTGGCTTGAGCAGGTTGGCGGCATCGTTCTGCCCGGCCTGGCCGCCCGAGCCGATCAGCGTGTGCGCCTCGTCGATGAACAGGATGATCGGGTGCAGGCTGCGCTTGACCTCCTCGATCACCGCCTTGAGACGGTTCTCGAACTCGCCCTTGACCCCGGCACCGGCTTGCAGCAGGCCCAGGTCGAGGGTGTGCAGGGCCACGTCCTTGAGCACTGCGGGCACGTCGCCCTGGGCGATGCGCAGCGCCAGGCCTTCGACCACGGCGGTCTTGCCGACCCCGGCTTCGCCGGTGAGGATCGGGTTGTTCTGGCGACGGCGGGTGAGGATGTCGACCATCTGGCGCACCTCGAACTCGCGGCCCAGCACCGGGTCGATGCGGCCTTCGCGGGCGCTCTGGGTCAGGTTGACGGTGTACTGGTCCAGCGCCGGGGTCTTGCCGCCGGCCTTGCTGGTGCTGGCCACCGGGGCGGCCGGGCTGGCCAGGGGGCTGGCCAGTTTCGATTCGGGGCTGCTCTCGACCAGGGCGGCCAGGTTCAGGCGCAGGTCGTCGGCGTTGATCTTCTCCAGCTCCGGGGCCGAGCCGATGACCACGCGGCGCAGTTCGGCATCGTCGAGCAGCGCTTGCAGCAGGTGGGCGCTGCGCACCTGGCCGACGCCATACTCGATCGAGGCCAGCAGCCAGGCCTGCTCGATCATGCGGGTGATGTGCGGGGAGAGCGCCGGGGTGCGGGTGTTGCCCTTCTTGAAGGTGCCGAGCGCGGTCACCAGCTGCGCCTGCAGGCGCTCGGCCACCACGTCATAGTGACGCAGGATCGGCGCCAGGTCGCTCTCGCCGTCGTCGAGCAGTTGCAGCAGCAGGTGCTCGACCTCGACGTCGTAATGGTGCTCGGACAGGCACAGGGCTGCAGCGCTTTCAGTGGCCGCGCGGCTGGTTTCGTTGAGCTTGGCGAACAGAGACTTCAGGTTCACAGGGCGACCCCATCGTAAGGAATGTGGAAGACGGCGCAACGCGAAGGCTCCGCGTCGCGGTCGGGACGTTTGAGCCAACCCAGCCAGCCCAGGGCGACGTTGCCCTGACGGCCCAATTGCGCGCGCGGCACCGCCTCGCGCTTGATGCGCGGGGCGATGTCGAAATCGAGTTCGGCGCCGACGTAGAAGCGCACCAGTTCCACCAGTTGGCGGTAGCACGGGGTGCCGGGCTGGAAGCGCCGGTAGTCGGCCAGGTCCAGCGGGCCCAGCTCGATGCGGATGCTCGACTGGTAGTCCCAGACCCGGTCCCCGGCCACGGCGCTGTGGCCGAGCTGGGCGTTCTTGCGCCCTAGTTGCGTGCGCTGCTCGGGCTGCAGGCGCAGCCAGCGCCCGGCGAACTGCCTGACCTGGATCGGCAGGCCGAACTGGAAGCCGAGCATGACTTCCAGGTTGAGCGCGTTGCGCGGCTTCTGGCTGAACAGCCCGGCGAAGTAGCTGAACAGGTCGCGGCGCAGGGCCGAGGGGTGCTCTTCGAACTTCAGCGCACGGGCACGCGGGCCCAGGCCGATCAGGCTCAGCAGGTAGCCCTCGAACGCCGAGCTGTCCTTGCGCTCGTGCTCGATGTGGAATTTGTACTTCTGCCACGCTTCGTAGAACAGCGTGGTCATGCGGTGCGAGAAGATGTCCAAAAACGCATGGGCGGCATCGTCGCGGTACTGCACGTGGCGTTCGAGCAGCAGCTCGGTGTACGGGCGTGGCAGCACGCCCGACGGGCCCACCAGCCCCATGAAGGTCACCTGGACTTCCGACAGCGGCAGGCCGGCCGGCGATACCTTGCCTTCGCGCTCGAAGTGCAGGTCGCTGACCTCGCTGGCCGGGAACGCCAGCGACAGCTGCGTGCGAAAACGCAGCGGGTCTTCGTGCGGCCGGGTCGCCAGGTCCATGCGCCCGGAGCGGCTGTAGTGCAGGCGGAGCAGACGCACCAACTGGAAGAACTCGAAGCGGTGCGGTTCGGCTCGGGCCTGATCGATCAGACCAGGGGCTGATCGCCAGTGCGGGCTGGCCATTGAACGACTCTCTTCTCTCGTTGTTGGGTACGTAGGGTCAGTTGGGTGAAGCTGTTCATCGAGCAGTACTGGCCGAAGAAGTGGTCCAGCACCTGGCCGAACAGGAACACGCCGCTGCCGATGAACTGGCGCTCGTCCAGGGTCAGGGTGATGCCCACACCGCGCACGAAGTTCGGGCGCGGGTGGCCGATGCGCGCCACCACCGGCTCGCTCTCGATGGCCTTGATGCCGTTGATCTGTTTGCGGATGGCCGAGACGTTGCGGTAGTTGTACAGCGACAGCAGTTCGAGCAGCACTTCGCGGCCCTGGCTGACCAGCGACAGGTGGTTGAGCGACAGGTGGGCGATCAGCCGCCAGATCAGGCCCTTGCCCAGCGGCACGCGCACGCTGGCGGTGGGCTTGCGCAGGCAGCGGATGTCGTCGATCACCGAGTTGGCCGGGATGCTGAAGTCGCCGCGGTCGCCACCGAAGGGCAGCATCAGCGGCACGTCCCGGTTGCTGCAGGTCAGGCTGATGCTGAGGGTGTCGCTGCCGCCGTCGATCAGTTCCAGGTCGCGGTCGACCACGCGGATGCTCATGGCCGTGGCGTCGGCCTGGTTGCGGCGCCGGGCGATCCAGAAGCTGGCGTGCGGGTCGTGCTCGCCACGGGGTTCGAAGAACGGCTGGCAGGTGGCGACCTGATCGATCCCGCCGAGCTTGCGCACCCGTCGCACGCGGTCGATGGACACCACCTCGGCAGCACTGTGCATGCGCGTGTCGGGGATGACCGGGTACTCGTGCTGGGTGTGGGTCAGCTTGATCGGCTCGGCCTGCTGACGGAACAGGTTGATGATCGGCGTGCAGTTGAGCTTGAAGTTGTTGCGCCCGATCGTCTGGGTCAGCCGCGCCAGGCGGTCATTGAGATCGTAATCGGCAAAGTAGAAGTTCAGCTCGACCTGCGCCAGGGCCTTGTCGCGCAGTGGGCGCGCCAGGCCGGTGAGGTCGAAGAACATGAACTTGTCGGGGAAGGTGAAGTACTCGTGCAGCAGGCGATAGCCCAGGAACGAGCGCTCGGAGTAGTCCACCAGCCCTTCGTCGCGGCCATAGCCGACGCTTTTGAGGGCATCGGCGGGCAGGGCGATCTCGCGGCGACGGCCGTCCTCGTCGAAGCTCAGGGTGACCTTGGCCAGGTTGTTGAACAGCAGCTCGTACAGCTGCAGCATCAAGGTTGCCTCGCCATCGAGGAAGAACCGCAGCCGGTCCAGCGCCAGTTCGCCGAACAGCGCCTCGCCGCTGGCCTGCAGACCGATGCGCAGGCGTGCCACCAGGTCGGCGCTGTGGCCATTGAAGGCCGAGCGCTCGAGTTCGGCGAAGGACGCCTGCTGCACGGTGATCGGCCAGAGCGACACCGGGTAGCAGGTGCGGAACCGGCACACCACGCCGTCCACGGCATTGGCGTGCAGCTCGGTGTGGCGTGGCACCTCGTAGGCCTCGGTGACCTTTTCCTGCTTGCCCAGGCTCAGCTCGACGATCGACATCGACGGGGTCGGGCGCAGGTAATGCGGGTACAGCACCTCGAGGAACGACTCGACGATCTCCGGAAACTCGTCGTCGAGCTTCTTGTGCACCCGGGCCGACAGGAACGAGAACGCCTCGATCAGCCGCTCGGTGTGTGGGTCTTCGCAGTTGTCGCCCTCGATCAGTAAGCGCGAGGCGATTTTCGGGTACTGCGCAGCGAACTCCTGGCCGAGGAAGCGCAGGTGCGACAGTTCCTTTTCGTAATAGGGCAGCAGTTCGTCGAGCATCAGTTGAGGTTCTGTACTGTGTATTCTTGGGTGTTGACCTGCAGCACGGCGTCGAAGGACACCTGGCGGCTGATGTCCTGCAGGCGCAGGACCGCATCCACGCGGAAGGTCAACATGCGGTGGCCGTCTTGCTGGGCCAGCAGCTGGACACGCACGCGGTGAAAGCGTCGGTCCCCGGTGGTGATCGCCCGCTCCAGCTGGTGCTGGATCAGCCGACGATCGTGTGGGTCGAGCACGCTGCGGCTGGTGAAGTCCGGCATGCCGTACTCGAGGATGGACCCGGCCAAATGCGGGAAACCCTCGAGTTCTTCGGCGACCAGGGACTGACGCGTGTTCACCAGCACCTCCAGGTCACGCACGATGCTGGCCTTGTATTCGGCCAGGGAAAACGTGCGCAGGCCGCTCGGCTCGGTCGACTGGTGCGGACGGTCGTCCAGCAGTCGATCGAGCAGCGAGGGCAGGAGGCGAGGCGGGTTACTCATGTGTCGTCCTTGTACACACCGTCCGATCAGCTACGCGCGCCTTGGGGCAACTCGGCCACCAGGCGCAGCGACGCGGTCAGTTCGTCCAGCTGGTAGTGTGGGCGCAGGTAGGTCACGGCCTTGTACACGCCTGGCTTGCCCGGCACCTCGAAGACCTCGGCGCGCGCTTCGCGCAGCGGGTACTTGGCCTTGGCTTCCTGGCTGGCGGTGTCGTCCAGCAGCACATAGCTGGCCAGCCACTGGTTGAGGAAGTTCTCCACGTCCATGCGCGAGGCGAAGCTGCCGATCTTGTCGCGCATGATCGCCTTCATGTAGTGGGCGATGCGCGAGGTGGCGAAGATGTACTGCAGCTGCGCCGACAGGCGTGCGTTGGCGTTGGCGATGTCGGTGTTGTACTGCTTCTGCTTCTGCGCCGACTGGGTGCCGAAGAACGCGGCGTAGTCGGTGCCCTTGCAGTGCACCAGCGGGATGAAGCCCAGGTCCGACAGCTCCTTCTCGCGGCGGTCGGTGATGGCGATCTCGGTCGGGCACTTGAGGGCGATTTCGCCATCGTCGGTCTTGAAGGTGTGGGTCGGCAGGCCTTCGACCAGGCCGCCGCCTTCGACGCCGCGAATGGCCACGCACCAGCCGTAGCGCGAGAACGCGTCGGTGACGCGGGTGCCCAGGGCGTAGGCGGCGTTCATCCACAGGTATTTGCTGTGGTCACGGCCATCGACGCTCTCGACGAAGTTGAATTCCTCCACCGGCGTGGTATCCGGGCCGTACGGCAGGCGACCGAGCACGTGGGGCAGGGTCAGGCCGACGTAGCGGGAGTCTTCCGAGGCGCGGAACGACTTCCACTTGGCGTATTCGACGGTGTCGAAGATCTTCGCCAGGTCGCGCGGGCCGGACATCTCGGTGAACGAGTCCCAGCCGAACAGCTCGGACGACGCCGCCGAGATGAACGGTGCATGGGCCGCGGCGGCGACGTGGGAGATCTCCTCGAGCAGGTACATGTCCTCGGGGCTGCGCTTGAACTCGTAGTCGCCGATCAGCATGCCGAAGGGCGCGCCCCCGAAGGTGCCGTACTCTTCTTCGTAGACCTTCTTGAACAGCGCGCTCTGGTCGAATTCGCTGGCCGACTTGAGGTCGCGCACCAGGTCCTTCTTCGAGGCGTTGAGCAGCTGGATCTTCAGGTTGGTGCTGGTCTCGGTCTGGTCGACCTGGTACTTCAGGCCGCGCCAGGAGGCTTCCAGCTGCTGGAACTCGCTGGCGTGCATGATCTCGTTCATCTGCTCGGAGAGCATCGAGTCGATCTCGGCGATGCGCGCGTCGAGCACGGCGATCAGGTCCTTGCTCGGCGTCACTTCGCCTTCCAGGACCTGGTTGACCAGCTCGCCGATCAGGTCGCGGGTGCGGTCACGCTCGGTGTCGGAGCGGGCCACGCGGCTCTGCGAGATGATGCTGTCGAGCAGCGACGGCTGGGGCGCGAAGTGCTCGACTTCGACCAGGTCGCTGGCCGGTTGGGATTCGGTGTGCTTGTCGGTCATGGTCAGGCTCCTCAGGCGCGATCGTCGCTGGACGGGTCTTTCACTTCGGCCTCACGGCCGAATTCCTTGCCCAAGGTCTTGAGCTTCTCGGTGTTCTGCAGCACGTCCATCAGCAGCTCTTCGAGCTTGTCGTTGCCGCCCATCTTGTTGCGCAGGTCGGCCAGCTTGTTGCGCACTTCCAGTAGCTTGCGCAGCGGCTCGACCTGCTTGACCACGTTCTGCGGCTCGAAGTCTTCCAGGCTGTTGAAGTTAAGCTCCACGCCCAGCTGCGTGCCGTTCTTGGCCAGGGTGTTGTCCACGCGGTAGGCCAGGCGCGGCTTGATGCCCTTGAGCACGCCGTTGAAGTTGTCACGGTCGATGAAGATGAACTTGCGGTCCTTGAGCTTGGGCAGCGGCTCGAGCGGATTGCCGGAGAAATCGCCCAGCACGCCGACGACGAAGGGCAGTTCCTTCTTCTCGATGGCATCGCCGATGTCCACGTCGTAGGTGATATGGACCCGAGGCGCGCGAACGCGGTCGAGTTTGTGCTGGGTGCTTTCCTTCTTCGCCATCGTGTTCTCCAATGCGAGCGTTTCGCTACGAATCATGGCGCCGCCCCTGGTCGGGGCCGCGCATTACAATCCTTCGATCGTCAGCAGCAGGCGCTGACGGATGTCGTCGTTCATGTCCAGAATGTTGTCGCGCCCGACCAGCTCCTCGAAACTGGTGTTGCCGGCGATCTGCGTGCTGCTGCGGATGACCGCGTCGTCCGGCAGGGTCGAGCGCACCGGCGAGCTGAGGATGCAGAAGGGCAGGTCGCCCAGGCCCTTGAGGCGCTCGAAGCTCAGCGCGAAGCGCAGGCCCTCGAACAGACGGCCCAGGCCGGGGGATTTGCTCAGGCAGTAGAACAGCACCAGGTAGTGCACCACGAAGCGGTACAGCTCGGCGCTGCTGCGGTTGGGGTCCTTGACGACGTCTCGGAACTTGGCCAGCTCGAAGGCGCTGAAGCCCACCACCCAGCGCGTCGGGCTGATGATGCGAATGACCTGGCCGCTCGGCTCGAGGACCTTGTCGTATTCCAGGGGGAAGAGTTCGGGCGTGGTGCTGATCAGGTTGAGCGGCACGTCCAGCTCGCTGACCAGCTGGAAGGGCGCGGCCGAGCCGACGCGCTCGTAGAGTTCGATGAGCGACTGGAAATGCCCCTGGGTCTCGCGGCCACTGCCGCGCTGGGCGCCTTGCAGGTATTCGCCGAACAGCGTCTGCGGACGAATCAGCGGCGCCACGGTCGCAAGGTAGTCCGCCGCCTGCGCCTTGAGCGCATCGGAGATCGCGCGCGTCTGGCTACGCAGCTTGATCAAGGCTTCGACATCAAACGTCTGTGTCATTCGTACATCGTCCATGAGCCTGCATGAGCGTCCTGAAACGCCGGTGGCGTGGACCCGAAAACGCACCACTCGGCCCGGTGCGTCTGGTGCTGGCACATGAATATCGTGTTGCCAGCAATGCCGAGTAGGGCACCCCGCTGTGGAAGAAGTTCCTGCGAGGGGGGTGATTTTTTCCCTGTTTGGAGGGGTTGCGCAATGGTGGCTTGGTGCTATCTATGGGTGGTTTACGACCCTAAAACTGGGGGCTTGGGCCTAAAGGCCTTGGGCGATGCAGGGGTAAGGGACATTTTTGAGCGGTTGCAGAGGATTTTTTCAAAATGTGAACTGCGTCTCAAATATGAGACGCGTCATGGAGTTGTCGGTGAGGCGGTCGAGGGGTGGAATGATGGCATTACAGTGACGGGATTGGGTCGCATTGCCCTGGCACGACGCTGGCTGGCGGTTCAGTTTCGTCCATCCACCTGGATGCACATATCCTTCCCATCGACCCGCTTGCAGGGCCAGTGATCCTTGATGTAGAAGTCCGGCTTGAAGCACAGCCGATCATCGTTGACCCAGAACAGCTGCCAGGCCGAGCCTGAAATCAGCAGCTTCGAACACGGGGAGTAATCCCGAGCGAGCAGCGCTGCCGTGGTTAGCACCGCTAAGGCCGGCGACACGTACAGCATGGACCTGAGCGTGATCTGCAACGACCGGACCTGGAAGCGGAACAGTCGCGACCCTCTGGGCGGGTCGAACTTCTCGCCGCGCCAGACCGCGTTCGCACAGCCCACGACGATGAGCGGCGTGACCACTAGAGGCGCCAGCAGGAAGAAGCCCAGGTAAGGCGTTTCCACGACCGGGGCATGGCGCAGGATTCGCCCGAACAGCGGCAATACATCCGCCGCCAGCCAATAGGCCGAGGCCACGCCCACGGCGAGCATGCCCAAACCCAGCACGCCTGCGATCAGGCGCAGCCCCATTGGGGATGGCTGCGAGGAGGGCGACGAAGAACGCGCAGGCATGGGGTCAGAACCCCGGCAGGTTGAACGTGGGCAGCTTCGGCAGTTTCGGCAGGCTGGGCATGTTGGGCAGTTCGGGCCGTGGCCATCCAGGCAGGTTCAGATCGCCCGGTTGAAGCTTGCGCAGCACCCACGACTTCGCTTCGTCGTACAACTGCTCGGCGATGCCGTCGGCGATCTCGCTCACAGTCTGTTGGGCGTACTTGCGCAGATCGTCCACCTTGATCTCCGCCAACTGCTCCTGCAGGGCCTGGATGTGGTCGACGGCATAGCGCAGGCCGGCCTTGACCGAGTTCTTGATCCCGTAGTGGTTGTCGAGCGCGTTCAACCCCCAGCCAATGGCCAGGACTACGGCAGCCCCGGCGATGGCCGGCGCGGCGGCAAGGGTGAAGACGCTACCGACCGCCAGCGCCGCCGCATAGCCGATGGCCGAGGCAACGCCCGCCTTGACCAGCTCGACACCTATCCCGGCGAACAGGTCGGACCAGACGCTCTCGTCGTTGAAGAACCACTCGACCGCCTCGATGCCGACCCCGACGTAGCACGACAAACGAAACCCCGAGAGGGCAGAGCCACGGATGCCGTAACGACCGATGCCCATTTCGACGATTTTCGAGTGCGTTATGCTGTAGCGCGTGCCTTTCAAGGCGCTGCGCAGACCGGGATAGCCCGACAAGATGATGTATTGTTTGCCATTGCGCACGGAGATACGAGCCTTGGTGCCGATTCCGCCAAGGTCGCGGACCATCTTGACGATGTTCTTGAGGTCCAAGGTAGACATCGCCAGGGGCACACCCGCATTGGTGTTGACGAACTCGTGCACGGTCGCGTCGTAGACCGATTTCACCGGATCGTAGATGCCCGTGAGTACGCCAGCCTGGCTTCGCGTACAGGCCTGCGGCGATTGCGTGCCAACACCGGCCATCTGTAGCCCCGTCCCAGGCAGCATGAGGTCTGCCACCGCAAAGATCATGACTTCACGGTGGTTCTTGTCCATATCGCATTCGACGCGGCTGAGTTGCTCTTCGCTCAGGCTCATGGCGATTCTCCCTGTGATCGCGAACGTCGAGCCTTGCGCTCGACGGCGGGAGCCTACACCGGGCTCAGGGGTCAGGGCAAACCGACCCGTCCCGCGGCGCGCGTGGCGTGTACGCGGCCGGGCCAGAGCCTGTCAGCCCTGTACGCACCGTGCGGACAAGACATGAGTGGTTACTTTGTGGCCTAGTGCCATCATTTGACAGCCGGGCGCGTTGGCGTTTTCATTGGATGCTTTTCCGACTGCTGCAGGATGCTTGGAATGATTATGGATGCTGTGAAGTCGATGCTGAGCCAGAACAAACGGCTGTTCACCTTCGACTCGCCATTGCCGCCCGAGCAGGAGCTGCAACTCCTGAGTTTCTCCGGCCGCGAAGCCATCTCCGAGCTGTTCAGCTTCCAGGCGCACCTGATCTCCCAGGACGCGCGCATCGAACTCAAGAAGCTGATCGGCAAGAAAGTGACGCTGGGCATCGCCCTGGCCGATGGCAGCACACGCTACATCAGCGCACACGTCTCCGACTTCGTGCACACCGGGGCCGATGCCGGCATCGCCAATTACACGGCCGAGCTGGTGCCGTGGATCTGGATCCTCAGCCGCCGCCGCGACTCGCGCATCTTCCAGGACAAGACCACCGAGCAGATCGTCAAGGAAGTCTTCGCGTACTACCTGACCCTTGCCGAACACGAATTCCGCCTGAGCAAGCCGCTCAAGCCCATCAGCTACTGCACCCAGTACCAGGAATCGGACCTCAACTTCGTGCTGCGCCTGCTGGAGCAGGAGGGGCTGTTCTTCACCTTCGAGCACACCCAGGAAGGCCACCGGATGATCATCAGCGACGACAGCAGCGAGCTGCCGCCGCTGGAGCGTCAGCCGGTGATCCGCTACCACAGCGCCTCGGTCACCGAGACCGCCGACTCGATCACCACCTGGTCGTCCAGCCGCCGCCTGCAGCCGACCCGGCTGACCCTCAAGTCCTACGACTACAAGCAGCCGCGCAACCCGCACCTGGTGCAGCTCGACTCGATCAACCAGCAAGGCGAGGTCGGCCAGTACGAGATGTTCGAGTACGAGGGGCTATACGGCTATTCCGACCTCGACGAAGGCACCCGCAAGGCCCGCCACCGCCTGGAAGCCATGGAAGTGCATGGCAAGACCTTCAACGGCGAGAGCAACTGCCGGGCCATGGAGCCGGGCCGCCACTTCCAGCTCACCCAGCACTACGACCACGACAACGACGCACCGGCCGATCGCGAGTTTCTGCTGCTGTCGGTCAACCACTGGGGGCGTAACAACTACTCCAACGAAGGCGAAGCAGGCTACCGCAACAGCTTCACCTGCATCCGCCGCAAGATCACCTTCCGCCCGATGCAGCACACGCCACGCGGCGTCATCAGCGGCCCCCAGACCGCCATCGTCGTCGGCCCACCGGGCGAAGAGATCTACACCGACGAACTGGGCCGGGTAAAGCTGCAGTTCCACTGGGACCGCAATGGCGAGTTCAACGACCAGAGTTCGTGCTGGGTGCGGGTGGCGCAGTCTGGTGCCAGTGGTGGGTTCGGCAGCATTTTGATCCCGCGCGTGGGCGACGAGGTCGTGGTGGTGTTCCTCGACGGCAACCCGGACCGGCCGTTGATCATGGGCAGCCTGTACAACAGCAACAACACGCCACCGTGGTCGCTGCCGGCGAACAAGACCCAGAGCGGGTTCCTGACGCGGTCGATGAAGGGGGATGGCGCGACGGCCAACTTCTTCCGCTTCGAGGACAAGGCGGGCGCCGAGCAGATCATCATGCATGCCGAGCGCAACATGGATACGGAGATCGAGCTGGATGAAACCCACGACGTGGGCAACAACCGCACCATCACCGTCGGCGGCACGCACACCGAACAGATCAAGAAAGACACCGTCGTCCAGGTGACCGAGGGCTCCTACACCCTGCAGGTGGACAACCAGTTCATACAGGTATCGGCCAACGAGCACATCATCCTGAAGGTCGGTGACAGCAGCATCACGATGACCCCCGAAGGTATCGAGATCAAAGGCAAGGTCATCGTCACCACCAGTACCGACACCACGCAGATCACCGGCGCCGCCGTGCGGATCAACGACTGAGGCCAGGCGCATGTACAAGCCTTCGATCTACGACCGTATCTCTGCCAAGCGCGCCGCCCAGGAAGAGGCGGCACGCCTGGCCAAGCTGGCAGAGGCCGCCAGCGAGCAGGAAGCGGCTGTCGAAGCCGCCGTGCCCGTCCCCGTGGCGGCGCTCGATGTGGCCAGCAGCTTCACCTTCGCCGGTTTCAACCTCCAGTTCCCACAGCACTTGCGGTTTCGCGATGTGCAGACAACGCTCGAACACGAGGGTGAGCTGATCGCCCTGAGTATCCGTCGGCGTGACGTGCGTGCTGCGCAGACGCTGGATCAGCTGTTCGAGGCGGCTATTCAAGCCTTGCGCGAACGACATCCGCAGCTGCGCGTGATTCGCCAGCGCGACGGCCATCTGGCTGGCAACCCGGCCAAGGTGCTGGACTTTCATTTTCAAGCCGGCGGTGAGCCCTGCCATGGCCGCCTGATCGGTGCATTGGTGCCGGTCGAAGGCGCTGAAACGCCCCAGTGGATGGACCTATCCACCGTGATCGATCCGACCCGTCCCGGTCTGAGCCAATGGCTGGCCGAGTTCGATCAGGTATTGGACGGCCTCGCGCTGCGCTGACCTCTTTTTCGTTATCAGGAAATCTCATCGCATGGATTACGAGTTGCAGGAAGGCAGCATCGCGCTGCCAGAAGGGTTCGACGATCGTACCGTCAACATGTTCGTGCTGGGGTCCAGCATCCCGGCACCACTGAGCATCACCGTCTCGCGCGATACGCTGCTGCCGGATGAAACCTTGCAAGCCTACGTCGATCGCCAGATCAAGATGCTCACGTCCAAACTGCGCGGTTACACGCGCATCGGCAACACAGCGGTTGCACTGTCGACCACCGCGCCCATCCCTGGCATCCAGATCGACGCGTACTACATGAACCAGGGCCGCCCGCTGTACCAGCGCCAGGCAGCCTTCATTACCCGCCCTGGACGGGCCTTGATCTTCTCCACCACGGCTCAGGCCGATTTCAGCGCCGAGCAGACCCAGGACTGGAACAACCTGCTGGCCAGCTTCACCCCACGCGCCGCGGCTACGACCGGCACTGAGCCAGGCGAGCAGGAGTAACGCCCCATGTTCGAAGCGGCCCGGTTCGGCGACGAGATTTCGCACACTGGCGCGCTGGGGGGCTTCCTGATCGGAGCTGCCCTGGGTATCGCGCTGGTGGCCACGGTGGCGATCGCCACGTTCACCTGTGGGTTCGGCGTGGCCTTGCTGGCCGGCCTTGCAGCTGGCGTCGGAGGCAGCTTGCTGACCGCCGCCGGAGAGGCGCTAGGCAGTTTGTTGACGTCCCCCTCAGGGACGATCACCACTGCCTCACCGAACGTCTTCATCAACAGCCGCAAAGCCGCCCGCGTCGAAAAGAGCATCGGTGCCTGCGACAAGCACCCAGGGCCGGTGCAGATCGCCGAAGGCTCGACCAACGTCTTCATCAACGGCGTCGCTGCGGCCCGCAAGGGCGACAAGCTCACCTGTGGCGCCACCATCACCAGTGGCTCGGGAGACGTGATCATCGGCGGTGGCACCTACCGCTATCTGCCCGTGGACGACGAAGTGCCCGAGTGGTTGCGCACCACGGTGGATGTCCTGATGGCCGTCGCGGGCGCGGCGGGTGGTATCGCCCAGCTGATCAAGGCAGGTACGCAGGCCGGCATGAAGGCCATCATGCCTTGCGCCCTGAAGTTCACCGCAGGCTTCGTGGCCGGTGAAGTCGCCAGCCGCTACGTGGTCGAACCCGTGGCACGACGCGCCATCGGTGGCCTGGTCGGCAATCCCGTGGACCTCACCACGGGCCGCAAGGTCATCCCCGACGAGCTCGACTTCAGCCTGCCCGGCCTGATGCCGATCGAGTGGACCCGCTTCTACGCCAGTGATCTCACCGTCGACAGCGTGCTGGGCCGCGGCTGGGTCCTGCCGTGGGAGCAGAGCCTGCGTCGCCAGGACAGGTTCATCTACCTCACCGACAACCAAGGCCGTGAAGTGCCATTCGTGGCCCTGCAGCCAGGCGAGCGCATCTACAACCCGCATGAGCAGGTGTACCTGGTCTGTACCGAAGGCGGCCATTACATCCTGCAGACGCTGGACAACCTGTTCTTCTACTTTGGGGAAGTGCCGGATACCAACACCAATGTCCCTATCGAGCGTATCGAAAATGCGCTGGGCCACTTCCTGCACTTCACTCGCACGCCCGATGGCAGGCTGACCGACATCAGCGCCACGGGCGGTGTTCGCGTGCACCTGCACTACGACCACCCCCTGGGGCGCCTGACCGACGTCAAACGCGTGGTGAACAACGAAGCAGTCGAAACGCTCACCCAGTACCGCTACGACGAACACGGCCAGCTCAACGCCGTGGTCAACCGCAATGGCGATACCGTGCGCAGCTTCAGCTACGCCAACGGGTTGATGGTCAGCCACAGCAACGCACTGGGCCTGACCTGTCATTACCGCTGGGACACCCTGGCGGGCAAACCCCGCGTGGTCGATCACTGGACCAGCGATGGCGAACACTACCGCTTTCGTTACGACATCGAGGCGCGCACCAGTTGGGCCACCGACGTGCTCGGTCGCGAGTTGCAGGTGCACTACAACGCTGATCATCGCGTCATCGCCAGCCGTGATTATGGCGGTGAGCGCTACGCCGTCGAACTGGATGAGCAAGGCAACATGGTCGGCCTGGACCTGCCCGACGGCAACCGGCTGACCTTCGTCTACGACGAGTACGCCCGTCTGCTCGAAGAGGTCGATCCGCTGGGGCGCAAGATCACCTATGAGTACCACCATCTGACCACGCTGGTGACCCAGGTCAGCTACCCCGACGGCAGCACCTGGAAGGCGCGCTACGACGACAAGGGCAACCTGCTCGCCGAGTTCGACGCACTGGGGCAGATGACCGAATACCTCAATGGCGAGGACGGCCTGCCGCATACCATCATCGATGCGACATACAAGTCCAAGTACCTGTGGTGGAACAACCGTGCGCAGGTCGAGCGTTTCCAAGACTGCTCGGGCAAGAGTACTTGGTATCGCTATGACGAACGCCAGCATCTGGTAGCAGTAACCGATGCGCTGAATCAGACTACGACGCTGGAGCGTAAGCCTGATGGTGAGGTGATTCGGATCATTCACCCGGATGGTACGACGGAACGCTTTACCTACAACGTTCACGGCCAGGTGCTCAGCCACACCGATGGCAAGGGCCAGACCGTGCAGTTGATGCGCACAGGACGAGGTTTGCCGAGCAGCCGGCAGGATGCCAAGGGTCAGCGGGTTCGCTACGAGTATGACAAGGCCATTCGCCTGACGGCGTTGGTCAACGAGAACAATGCCACCTACAGCTTTGCCTACGATGCCTCGGATCGCCTGACTGAAGAAGTGCGGGTCGATAACCTGACACGGCGCTTCAGCTACGACATCGCCGGTCATCTCACCTGCCTGGATGAGATTGGCTACGGTGAGCGTGGCGAGCGGCCTGAACGTCATACCCTGTTCGAGCGTGACAAGATCGGTCGGTTGATCGCCAAGCTCAATGGCGACGCCAAGCAGACGTACGCCTACGACGATGTCGATCGGTTGTTGAGTGTCGAGCGACATCCGAGCGATGTGGGCAAGCGCGTCGGGGTTACTGGAGAGAAGCTTGAGTACGGCTACGACATATTGGGCCGACTGACCCAAGAGATTACGCCAGACGGTACCTTAAGCTATGAGTATGATCCTCTAAGCAACCTGACCACACTCACGTTGCCCGATGGCCGCAAGATCAATCACCTGTATTACGGCAGTGGTCACCTGCACCAGTTAAACGTGGATGGCCAGGTCATCAGCGACATGGAGCGAGATGACCTGCACCGTGAGGTATATCGCACACAGGGCAAGCTCACCAGCTGCTTTGGCTACGACGCCATGGGCCGCAAGGCTTGGCAGTATGCCTCGACACTGCCTGCTGACAAGCTCTCGCAGGTTCATAATGCGGGGATTCAGCCGGCGCTGTATGTGGAGCACGCGTATAACCCAATCCATCGGCGTTACGAGTACGATCCAGCCGGTGAACTGGTGCGTACGTTGGACAAGCTGCGCGGTGAGATCACGTACGAGTACGAAGCCAACGGCCAGTTGCGTAGCCGCAATACCGGCTCGATCACCACCAGCGAGAGCTTCCGCTACGACCCGGCAGCCAACCAGTTGGACTTCGATGCGCGGCAGTTCGACAAGGTGAAGGACAACCGGATTCGGCAGTGGCGGGATCAGGAGTACCGGTACGATCCGTGGGGCAACCTGATCGAGAAGCGCTCGGGGCCTAGCAAGGTGCAGTACTTCAGCTATGACTGCGAGAACCGGCTGGTGCGGGCGGAGACGTTCCGTGGGGGACGGTTGGAGAGCAAAGGTGAGTACCGCTACGACAGTCTTGGGCGGCGAGTGGCCAAGCGGGCTGAAATCGAAGGTGTGGTGGAGCAGAAGCGCTTCCTTTGGCAAGGGTTGCGGATGCTGCGCGAGGAGACGCCTGGGCAGAACATTGTGTACCTTTACGAGCCGGGGAGCTATGCGCCGTTAGCGCGGGTCGATCAGGTGGAAGGGGAAGGGCAGGAGGTCTATTACTTTCATACGGATCAGATTGGGACGCCTCTGGAATTGACTGATGGTAATGGGAAAATAGTTTGGCAAGGAAAGCATCAGGCTTGGGGGGAGGCTGATTTACCGATTCGAGATTCAGTTGAGCAGAATATAGTATTCCCAGGTCAGTATCTAGATAAAGAGTCAGCCTTACATTACAATATTTTTAGGTATTACAGTCCGAAAATTGGCAGGTACTTAACCCAGGACCCAATAGGGTTGAGGGGAGGGTCGAACCTTTATGCGTATGTGCCTTCTCCTACCAACTGGATCGACCCACTGGGGTGGGTGCCTTGGCCAAAAAATGGCTTTGATTCTTGGTTTAATAATGCCTCGGTTCAGGATATTGTCGATAATAAAAAGGCTGTTGAAGGTGCTCTTCGACGTCCAGGGGGCATGCATGAAATGTTCCCGGTATCCCTTGCCTCCAAGGCTAAAGAACTCGGGTTCACTGCTCAAGAGCTAAAGGAACTGACAGTTCCGACTAAAGACATTACATTTGTTGATGTGATAGATAGCAAAGGGAGGCTCGTCGAAAGCGGACCACATCATGGGAGCCGGGCAGGCAGATTTTTCCATAACCAATTGATTAAAGATCTAAACCGTGCGCAGAGTAAATCTCAAGCGCTCAGTGTGATTGAGTCTCACCATAGTAAGCATATGAAGCTAGGAGCGTGCTAAATGAGTGCGGAAAGTATCGATCAGTATGATAAAGTTCACGTATGGGTTGGAACTAACTTTTCTCCCGAAGATGAATATCTTAAATATTTCGAGCTAGACTACTCGGTTGATATAGATGATCCTTCCTATCGGGTTTGCGGTTTTTGTAAGGACATTGGTATTACATGGTATGATGAAGACTTTATAGGGATTATGCCGAGGAAAGAAAAAGAAGTTGGCATTGATGAAATATTAGTTGACTCTGCAGTTGATCGTGATTTACTGCCCGAAGTAAAGTCTCAGTGTCTGAGATTGGGCCTTTCCAAGGCAAACGCAATATTTTGGTATTCTGATGGAAGTGTTGAGGTTCCAGATTCAGAAAATTTAGAATATAACGGATTGAAATATGTAGGGTTATACGAAGGAGAGTCATGACTAGTTGTGGCGGTTAAATTATGTGGGTGGCGATCTTTACGCTGCACAAGATGCTAAGTGCTGCGATTTATTGCTCAAGAAGTCAATCTTGGTAAGCTGGATAGTAGCACAAGCTTGATTTCCTGCATTATGTTCGTGGTTTCCTACGGTAAGCGTAGGTGGCCACGATATTGCGGTGATGAACGTGATTGACTGCCTAGTGAAGTCTGTCAAGGGGAAGGGGTTTTAACCTTTTTGTTGGCGCATGTAAAGATTTAACAAGTGGTCCTTTTTAACATGCCTTGCGCAATTTTTTTGGGTGCTTATTTTGCTTTGTTGTTAGAAGTTTGAGTTAATGTTTTTATGATTTATTGGCGCGATCTTTAATAATCTGGTTTAATATTTTAGCTTGATGGGTCCTGCATGGACTTATGCGGTGCTCTTGTTGCGCTTGCAAAAGATTATTCTCAGCTCTCATAGTTGGCGAAGGTGATTTTAGATTCAACTTTAGTGGTGTTCTTGTTCATATGCCAGCGACTTGATTGTCGCGGTTGAGTCTTGCCGTGGGAACTGAGTCTGCGTCGCCAGAAAGCGCATCTACAACCCGCATGAGCAGGTGTATCTGGTCTGTACCGAGGGCGGCCATTACATCCTGCAGACGCTGGACAACCTGTTCTTCTACTTTGGGGAAGTGCCGGACACCAACACCAATGTCCCTCTGGAGCGCATCGAAAATGCGCTGGGCCACTTCCTGCACTTCACCCGCGACAAAACCGGCAGGCTGACCGACATCAGCGCCACCGGCGGCATTCGCGTACATCTGCACTACGACCACCCCCTGGGGCGCCTGACCGACATCAAACGTGTGGTGAACAACCAGGCGGTCGAGATACTCACCCAATACCGCTACGATGAACACGGCCAGCTCAACGCCGTGGTCAACCGCAACGGCGATACCGTGCGCAGCTTCAGCTACACCGACGGGTTGATGGTCAGCCACAGCAACGCATTGGGCCTGACCTGCCATTACCGCTGGGACACCCTGGCGGGCAGACCCCGCGTGGTCGATCACTGGACCAGCGATGGCGAACATTACCGCTTCCGTTACGACATCGAGGCGCGCACCAGCTGGGCCACCGACGTGCTTGGTCGCGAGTTGGAGGTGCACTACAACGCCGATCACCGCGTCATTGCCAGCCGTGACTACGGCGGCGAGCGTTACGCCGTCGAGCTGGATGAACAGGGCAACATGGTCGGCCTGGACTTGCCCGACGGCAATCACCTGACCTTCGTCTACGACGAGTACGCCCGCCTGCTCGAGGAAGTCGATCCGCTGGGCCGCAAGATCACCTATGAGTACCACCACCTGACCACGCTGGTGACCCAGGTCAGCTACCCCGACGGCAGCACCTGGAAGGCGCGCTACGACGACAAGGGCAACCTGCTCGCCGAGTTCGACGCGCTGGGGCAGATGACCGAATACCTCAATGGTGAAGACGGACTGCCGCACACCATCATCGATGCGACGTATAAGTCCAAGTACCTGTGGTGGAACAACCGTGCCCAGGTCGAGCGTTTCCAAGACTGCTCGGGCAAGAGTACTTGGTATCGCTATGACGAACGCCAGCATCTGGTAGCAGTAACCGATGCGCTGAATCAGACTACGACGCTGGAGCGTAAGCCTGATGGTGAGGTGACTCGGATCATTCACCCGGACGGTACGACGGAGCGTTTCACTTACAACGTCCACGGCCAAGTGCTCAGCCACACCGATGGAAAGGGCCAGACCGTCCAGCTGATGCGCACAGGGCGTGGCTTGCCGAGCAGTCGCCAGGACGCCAAGGGTCAACGAGTCCGGTACGAGTACGACAAAGCCATCCGCCTGACGGCGCTGGTCAACGAGAACAATGCCACCTACAGCTTTGCCTACGATGCCTCGGACCGCCTGACTGAAGAGGTGCGGGTCGACAACCTGACCCGGCGCTTCAGCTACGACATCGCCGGTCATCTCACCCGCCTGGATGAGATCGGCTACGGCGAGCGAGGGGAGCGACCTGAGCGCCATACCCTGTTCGAGCGCGACAAGATCGGTCGGTTGATTGCCAAGCTCAACGGCGACGCCAAGCAAACGTACGCCTACGACGATGTCGATCGGTTGTTGAGTATTGAGCGGCACCCGACCGATACAGGCAAGCGGCTAGGGATCACCGCGGAGAAGCTCGAGTACGCCTACGACGTGCTGGGCCGACTGACGCAAGAAATCACGCCCGACGGCACGCTGGGTTATGAGTACGACCCGCTGAGCAACCTGACCACGTTGACCTTGCCCGATGGCCGCAAGATCAATCACCTGTATTACGGCAGCGGTCACCTGCACCAGCTGAACGTGGATGGTCAGGTCATCACCGACATGGAGCGCGATGACCTGCACCGCGAGGTCTATCGCACCCAGGGCAAGCTCACCAGTTGCTTCGGTTACGACGCCATGGGCCGCAAGGCCTGGCAGTACGCCTCGACGCTGCCTGCCGACAAGCTGTCGCAGGTGCACAACGCCGGGATTCAGCCGGCGCTGTATGTCGAGCATGCCTACAACCCGATTCACCGGCGTTACCAGTACGATCCTGCCGGTGAACTGGTGCGCACGCTGGATAAGCTGCGCGGCGAGATCACGTACGAGTACGAAGCCAACGGTCAGTTGCGTAGCCGCAATACTGGTTCGATCACGACCAGTGAGAGCTTCCGCTACGATCCAGCAGCCAACCAGCTGGACTTCAATGCGCGGCAGTTCGACAAGGTCAAAGACAACCGGATCCGGCAGTGGCGGGACCAGGAGTATCGGTACGATCCGTGGGGCAACCTGATCGAGAAGCGCTCGGGGCCGAGCAAGGTGCAGTACTTCAGCTATGACTGCGAGAACCGGCTGGTGAGGGCGGAGACGTTCCGCAATGGTCGGTTGGAGAGCAAGGGTGAGTACCGCTACGACAGCCTTGGACGGCGAGTGGCCAAGCGGGCTGAGATCGAGGGTGTGGTGGAGCAGAAGCGCTTCCTTTGGCAAGGATTGCGAATGCTGCGCGAGGAGACGCCTGGGCAGAACATCGTGTACCTGTACGAGCCGGGGAGCTATGCGCCGTTAGCGCGGATCGATCAGGTGGAAGGGGAAGGGCAGGAGGTCTATTACTTCCATACGGATCAAATTGGAACACCGCTGGAATTGACAGATAGTCGAGGAGGAATCGTTTGGCAGGCGACATATAGTTCGTGGGGTGAAATTGAACGCGTCCACGTCAATAAGATTCAGCAAAGCTTGCGGTTCCAAGGTCAGTACAGTGATAGTGAAACCGAATTGCATTACAATACATTCAGGTACTATGATCCTGAAAGCGGTAGATTTGTTACTCAGGACCCGATCGGACTAGAGGGTGGCTTTAACCTCTATCAGTATGCCGCCAACCCGTTGGGTTGGTTGGATCCGACAGGTCTGGCAACTTACAACACTATGCCTGGCATTTCGGGTTTCCAGAAGCATCATATCATTCCGCAACAGCTACGTGATCATTCGGTTTTGAAAGCAGCGGGCATGAATATCCATGAGTCGAAAAATATAATTTATTTGCCCAAGTACGCTGAAAATCACCCAGTGAGAACTGTACATAGAGGATCCCATCCAGAGTACAATGCAAAGGTCCTAGAAAGTTTAGACGAAATTGAGTTGAAAGGCCTAGAAAACGGATGGGGAAAAGAAGAATATCGCAGCGCGGTTAATAAGCTTATAAGTAAGAATCGTCAAGGGTTAAGGCGAGGAAAAATAGGGTTGAACAAAAATTCAATAAGGAGCACCTGTTAAATGAAGCTAAAATTTCCAGATGATAAATATCCTGAAAAATACTGGCTTAAATATGATCGAGAAGTCAATCCGAGGCACGTTGAGTTCTTGCTAGGAAAAAGAATTGATACAAAAGGCAATGCTATTTTATTTTTTCTTAAAGATAAAGTTAGTTTGGCAGCCATCAGTAAATACGACTTCCTTTACAGTGATGGGGCTGATGTGGTAAGTGAGAATGTCGCCAAAGTACTTAATGAGATTTGTCCTGATGATATTCAATTGTTGCCGGCTATAGTAAATGTAAATGGCGTGGTTCTTTCGGGTTATTATGCTTTGAATTTGCTAAAGTCAGAGCCTGCTTTGGATTTGGAAAATTGTGTCTACTCTTATTTGGGAGAAGATGCTGACGCTCCAAAGAGATTCGAAAAAATAGCTCTTTTAGACAGGGAACCCTCGTCTGATATTTTCAGGGCTTCGGAAAAAAGGACTAGTATTATTTTATCGGACCGACTTGCAAAGGAGTTTGAAAAAGCTTCGGTGAAAGGCATAAAATTTGTATCAAAAATTGAAGGTTTTTAGAGGTCGCTTGTAATCCGCTGTTTAATGCTAAGAATAGTTGCGATTATGTTCTTAGAAAATCGGAGAGTAAGTCATGTTGCTATCCTACTAGAGCCTAGCAAGCAATCATGTGTCTAGATTTTGGGTGATATTTAGTCTAGTTTGGTAATAGATATGATTCCAAAATGGCTGTTGCGGTATTGAAATGAGAGAATTGGCTTAGGATTGGAGCGAAAAATCATTGGTGATTTTGAAGTTGGCGGAGCCAATTTTTATCGTCAGTTATTATTTGTCTATGGGTAAAGGTCTAGCCGAATTATTCAAGATTTCTAAATTAAGGGTGTCTTAGCTTTCGCATTGCCTGTGCGGCGAACAGCATAGGGATTTTGACAAGATCTTTAAAAATAGATATTGAGGTTAAAGGCTATGGATTGCCACAAAAAATTCTATGTGCTTATATGAGAGTTAGCAGGTGTAATGGATTGTCCCTGTGTCCAGGTTTTACAAGCTCATTTCAAATGGTTATTTTGGGGTGCCATCTATTACAAACGCTAGACAACCAACGTCACGGTTAACCGCAACGACGATGCATTGGGTCTGACCTGCTGCTACCTTCGGGACACCCTAGCGGGCAAACCCCATGTGGTCGATCCCTGCTGAATCAGCGATGGCGAACACTACCGCTTCCGTTACGACATCAAGGCGCGCACCAGTTGGGCTACCGACGTGCTCGGCCGTGAGCTGCAGGTGCACTACAATGCTGACCACCGCGTCATTGCCAGCCGTGATTACGGCGGCGAGCGCTACGCTGTCGAGCTAGATGAGCAAGGCAACATGGTCGGCTTGGACCTGCCCGATGGCAATCGGCTGACCTTCGTCTACGACGAGTACGCTCGCCTGCTCGAGGAAGTCGATCCGCTGGGCCGCAAGATCACCTATGAATATCACCATCTGACCACGCTGGTGACCCAGGTCAGCTACCCCGACGGCAGCACCTGGAAGGCGCGCTACGACGACAAGGGCAACCTGCTCGCCGAGTTCGACGCCTTGGGGCAGATGACTGAGTATCTCAACGGCGAGGATGGCCTGCCGCACACCATCATCGATGCGACGTATAAGTCCAAGTACCTGTGGTGGAACAACCGTGCCCAGGTTGAGCGTTTTCAGGACTGTTCGGGCAAGAGCACCTGGTATCGCTACGACGAACGCCAGCATCTGGTGGCGGTGACCGATGCGCTGAATCAGACCACGACATTGGAGCGTAAGCCGGACGGTGAAGTGACGCGGATCATTCACCCGGATGGTACGACGGAACGCTTTACCTACAACGTTCACGGCCAGGTGCTCAGCCATACCGATGGCAAGGGCCAGACCGTGCAGTTGATGCGCACAGGACGAGGTTTGCCGAGCAGCCGGCAGGATGCCAAGGGTCAGCGGGTTCGTTACGAGTACGACAAGGCCATTCGCCTGACGGCACTGGTCAACGAGAACAATGCCACCTACAGCTTTGCCTACGACGCCTCCGATCGCCTGACTGAAGAGGTGCGGGTCGACAACCTGACCCGGCGTTTCAGTTATGACATTGCCGGGCATCTTACGCGGTTGGATGAGATCGGCTACGGCGAGCGAGGGGAGCGACCTGAGCGTCAGACACTGTTCGAGCGCGACAAAATCGGTCGCTTGATTGCCAAGTTCAATGGCGACGCCAAGCAGACGTACGCCTACGACGATGTCGACCGGTTGTTGAGTGTCGAGCGGCATCCGACCGATGTGGGCAAGCGCATAGGAATTGCTGGTGAAAAGCTCGATTACGTCTATGACGCACTGGGCCGACTGACGAAAGAAATCACCCCTGACGGCACGCTGGGTTATGAGTACGACCCGCTGAGCAACCTGACCACACTCACGTTACCCGATGGCCGCAAGATCAATCACCTGTACTACGGCAGCGGTCACCTGCACCAGCTGAATGTGGATGGCCAGGTCATCACCGACATGGAGCGCGATGACCTGCACCGTGAGGTGTATCGCACCCAAGGCAAGCTCACCAGCTGTTTCGGCTATGACGCCATGGGCCGTAAGGCCTGGCAGTACGCCTCGACGCTGCCCGCCGACAAGCTGTCGCAGGTGCATAACGCCGGGATTCAGTCGGCGCTGTATGTGGAGCATGCCTACAACCCGATCCACCGGCGTTACCAGTACGACCCGGCGGGTGAACTGGTGCGCACGCTCGACAAGCTGCGTGGTGAGATCACGTACGAGTACGAAGCCAATGGCCAGTTGCGCAGCCGCAACACCGGCTCGATCACCACTAGTGAGAGCTTCCGCTACGACCCGGCGGCCAACCAACTGGACTTCGATGCGCGGCAGTTCGACAAGGTCAAAGACAACCGGATCCGGCAGTGGCGGGATCAGGAGTACCGGTACGATCCGTGGGGCAACCTGATCGAGAAGCGCTCGGGGCCTAGCAAGGTGCAGTACTTCAGCTATGACTGCGAGAACCGGCTGGTGCGGGCGGAGACATTCTGTGAGGGGCGGTTAGAAAGCAAAGGTGAGTATCGCTACGACAGCTCTGGACGGCGGGTGGCCAAGCGGGCCGAAATCGGAGGTGTGCTCGAGCAGAAGCGCTTCCTATGGCAAGGGTTGCGAATGCTGCGCGAGGAAAGGCCTGGGCAGAACATCGTGTACCTGTACGAGCCGGGGAGCTATGCGCCGTTAGCGCGGGTCGATCAGGTGGAAGGGGAAGGGCAGGAGGTCTATTACTTCCATACGGATCAGATTGGGACGCCGCTGGAGTTGACGGATGGTCGAGGAAAAGTTGTTTGGCAGGCGACCTATAATTCATGGGGTGGTATTGCATTAACTTATACAAAAAAAGTCGAACAAAATTTTCGGTTTCAAGGGCAATATTTCGATTTAGAAAACGGCCTGCACTATAATCTATTTAGGTACTATGCTCCGGATATAGGAAGATTTACAAGTCAAGATCCTATTAGTTTGGCTGGTGGAAGCAATCTATATAGGTACACATCCAACCCGATAAGATGGGTGGATGTATTAGGATTAATGCCGTTGGCAAATCCTGTGAGTGTTGGTCATCATATGGTTCCACACTCATTAGCAACATCTCTTGGTATTACTCCGTTCAACTCGTTCAATAATGTTCCTTCAATGTTCTGGTTAGAGCCTGGTCAATGGACGGGGGATGAACATGATGCAATGCATGGCTTCAATAACAAAGGCAAAGAGACAAAGCCTGTAGTGACATGGAAGGCATATAATGCAAAAGGCTTGACAGAAGAGAAATGGCTCCAGTCTCTCGAGTCGCATTACAACAACCCAGAAATATCTCACTACAGAGGAGACTTGAGGCTTGTAGAAAATGGAAAGCCTGGGAGGCTCCTGGCCTCGAACGTTTCCCCAGCAGAAGGATGGGAAATCACTAAAAGGTGGGCAAGATCCAAAGGGGCAGCAGTGCCAGGGTGTAAATAGTGAGGAGAGAAAATATGCAGTATATAACTACAAATGATTGTAGGATAATTGCCAGTTCCGTACTGAGGATAGCTGGCATACATATAAAAATGTCAAGCTTTGATTTTGCCGAGTTCAAAAATTCGCAAAGAAAAACTTTAGTTAGCTGGAGCGCGGAGGATAGAGGGATCTATTACGGAGCTGCTGTAGGTAGTCAGAAAATTTCAGAAGAAAAGCTCAGTATTGAAGTTTCAAATCCAGGTGAAGTGATTATAGATCTTGGTTCCGAAGAGCTAGTATTAAATAGAGATTTCATTGAGTGTGGCAAGTATGATCTTTCGGTTGAGATATATCTTGATATTCCGCTGAAACATTATGGAGAAGCGCCAGATCACATAAAGCCCTTGTTTAAATATTCTGAAATTGTCCATGTCATTATAAACTTGACAAGGCAGCAGAAATCGCCTTTAAAAATTGGAAAGGAAAAGAATCCAGTTTATAATAGTTATGGGCAGCTAGGGTTCTTCATCGCCGATCTAGATAAAATGAATGAATACATTGTATCTAAGCTTGGCAAGGGTGAATTGAATCTGAAAGACGCTTTCTGTGAGACTGAAATTGCTAATGAGCTATTCGATGCTGGGCTTTTGATATTGGTTTGGGGAATGACTCCAACAGCCTATTATATCTATGATTTGGATTCGCCTGATGACGCTAAATTAGTTCCAAGTCTAGAGCAGCCTCAGTTTAGTGGGTCTTATAGGTTTAGATCTGACATAAAAAATCCAAGTGTTGTCCCAGGAGATTATTTACTGGATTGGCCTAAATGCGTAGAGTTAGATTTTCCCAAAATTTCTCTTGTCGGAGAAGGCGAGTCAGTAGAGGTTGATGTGCATGTTATGGGATATTATTATCCGGGCATTGGTACAGGGCCGAATTTTCCTGTCATAACGGTCTTTAGGAGTGAAAAATCTATAGATAGTCAGCCGCTGCTTATGGTTGATATGAGTTTCGCAGAGCCAGAGCTATGTTTTTAAAATCGTGTATTCAAAATATTTTCCTAATGTTCGATAACACCTATGCGCATTATAAGAATTCGTTAGTCATAAAATCCGATTAAGCCATACCTAAGGAGGCTCCGAGCAACTTCGGCAAAACGGGCGCTCGGGCGCAGAAATGAACAAACCCTGCCCATTCCAACGCAGCAGGGCCGTTTTGCTAAGGTAAACCGGACTTTTCAGCCCGATCTGCCGCTTTACACCCGTAACTTGCCCATACCCATCACCTGTTTTCGGGCCATCCCTAAGCGGTTAAATTCTTGAGGGTTTGGAAGCGTACTTAGATTGCCCTATAGCAATGCACTAGACCTGACCTACCACTACCGCTGGGGCACTTTCGCAGGCAAACCCCGTGTGGTCGATCACTGGACCAGCGATGGTGAACACTACCGCTTCCGTTATGACATCGAGGCACGTACCAGTTGGGCTACTGACGTGCTCGGTCGCGAGCTGCAGTTGCACTACAACGCCGATCACCGCGTCATCGCCAGCCGTGACTACGGCGGCGAGCGTTACGCCGTCGAGCTGGATGAGCAAGGCAACATGGTTGGCTTGGACCTGCCCGACGGCAACCGCCTGATCTTCGTCTACGACGAGTACGCCCGTCTGCTCGAGGAAGTCGATCCGCTGGGGCGCAAGATCACTTATGAGTACCACCACCTGACCACGCTGGTGACCCAGGTCAGCTACCCAGAGGGCAGCACCTGGAAGGCGCTTTACGACGACAAGGGCAACCTGCTCGCCGAGTTCGATGCCCTGGGGCAGATGACTGAGTATCTCAACGGCGAGGACGGCCTGCCGCACACCATCATTGATGCGACGTACAAGTCCAAGTACCTGTGGTGGAACAACCGTGCCCAGGTTGAACGCTTTCAGGATTGTTCGGGCAAGAGCACTTGGTACCGCTATGACGAACGCCAGCATCTGGTAGCAGTAACCATGGCAAGGGCCAGACCGTGCAGTTGATGCGCACAGGACGAGGTTTGCCGAGCAGCCGGCAAGATGCCAAGGGTCAGCGGGTTCGCTACGAGTACGACAAGGCCATTCGCCTGACGGCGTTAGTCAATGAAAACAATGCCACCTACAGCTTTGCCTACGATGCCTCGGATCGGCTGACTGAAGAGGTGCGGGTCGACAACCTGACCCGGCGTTTCAGTTATGACATTGCCGGGCATCTTACGCGGTTGGATGAGATCGGCTACGGCGAGCGAGGGGAGCGACCTGAGCGTCAGACACTGTTCGAGCGCGACAAAATCGGTCGCTTGATTGCCAAGCTCAATGGCGATGCCAAGCAGACGTACGCCTACGATGATGTCGATCGGTTGTTGAGCATTGAGCGGCATCCGACCGATACAGGCAAGCGGCTAGGGATCACCGCGGAGAAGCTCGAGTACGCCTACGACGTGCTGGGCCGACTGACCCAGGAGATCACGCCCGATGGCACGCTGGGTTATGACTACGATCCCCTGGGCAACCTGACCACGCTGACCTTGCCCGATGGCCGCAAGATCAATCACCTGTACTACGGCAGCGGTCACCTGCATCAGCTGAACGTAGATGGCCAGGTCATCACCGACATGGAGCGCGATGACCTGCACCGTGAGGTATATCGCACCCAGGGCAAACTCACTAGCTGCTTCGGCTATGACGCCATGGGCCGCAAGGCCTGGCAGTATGCCTCGACGCTGCCTGCCGACAAGCTGTCGCAGGTGCATAACGCGGGGATTCAGCCGGCACTGTATGTGGAGCATGCGTATAACCCGATTCACCGACGTTACCAGTACGATCCGGCGGGTGAACTGGTACGTACACTGGACAAGCTGCGTGGTGAGATCACGTACGAGTACGAAGCCAACGGCCAGTTGCGTAGCCGCAACACCGGCTCGATCACCACCAGCGAGAGCTTCCGCTACGACCCGGCAGCCAACCAACTGGACTTCAATGCGCGGCAGTTCGACAAGGTCAAGGACAACCGGATCCGGCAGTGGCGGGACCAGGAGTATCGGTACGATCCGTGGGGCAACCTGATCGAAAAGCGTTCGGGGCCGAGCAAGGTACAGTACTTCAGCTACGACTGCGAGAACCGGCTGGTGCGGGCGGAGACGTTCCAGAGTGGTCAGCTGGAGAGCAAGGGTGATTATCGCTACGACAGCAATGGACGTCGAGTGAGCAAGCAGATTGAAACTCAAGGCGTGGTCGAGCAAAAGCGCTTTCTTTGGCAAGGGTTGCGGATGCTGCGGGAGGAAACGCCTGGGCAGAACATCATATACCTGTATGAGCCAGGGAGTTATGCGCCGTTGGCGCGAATTGATCAAGTAGAAGGGAAGGGGCGAGAAGTCTATTACTTCCATACGGATCAGATTGGGACGCCGCTGGAGCTAACAGATAGCAAAGGTGAAATCGTTTGGCAGGCGACTTACAATTCTTGGGGTGGTATTGCATTTACTTATGCAGAAAAAGTTGAGCAAAATTTTCGGTTTCAAGGGCAGTATTTTGACTTGGAAAATAGGTTACATTATAATCTATTCAGGTACTACGATCCGGATTTAGGAAGATTTATAAGTCAGGATCCTATAGGTTTGGCTGGTGGAAGTAATCTATATAGTTATACGTCCAATCCTATAAGGTGGGTGGATGTATTGGGATTAATGCCGCTGGCAAATCCTGTGAGAGTAGGTCATCATATGGTCCCTCACTCATTGGCAACATCCCTCGATATTGCTCCATTTAATTCATTTAATAACGTTCCGTCAATGTTTTGGCTAGAGCCTGGGCAGTGGACAGGGTATGAGCATGACGCAATGCACGGATATAGTAATAAAGGAGATGAAACAAAACCGGCAGTGACAAGGAGAGAATACGATGCAAAAGGTTTGACAAGAGAAAAGTGGCTTCAGTCACTCGAGTCTCACTATAATAATCCAAAAATCTCAAGCTACAGAGGAGATTTAAGGCTTATAGAAAATGGAAAGCCTGGAAGAATTCTTGCTTCAAATGTTTCTCCAGCGGAAGGCTGGGAAATTACTAAGAAGTGGGCAAGAGCAAAAGGTGCAGCAATGCCTGGATGTAAATAGTGAGGGAAGAGAATATGCAGTATATAACTACTAATGATTGTAGATTGGTCGCTAACTCCGCTCTAAATATTGCGGGAATTAATATTGCAATGTCAAATTTTGATTTTGCAGAATTTAAATATTCGCAAAGAAAAACTTTGTTAAGCTGGAGTAGAGAAGGCGGAGAGATTTACTATGGCGCTGCTGTTCGTAGTAAGAAGATTTCAGAGAAAAGTCTTAGTTTCGAGGTTTTAACGCCAGGTGATGTGGGGATAGATCTTGGTCCCGAAGAGCTGGTGTTAGATAGTGGTATTATTGAGTGTGGAAGATATGTTCTTTCGGTTGAAGTCTATCTTGATATTCCATTGAAAAGCTTTGGCGAAGTTCCTGATCACATAAAGCCCTTGCTCGAATATTCTGAAATTGTTCATGTTATTGTAAAGTTAGAAAATGAAGAAAAACCAATTTTTAAAACTGGCAGAGAAAGACAGCCAGTTTATAATAGTTATGGTGAGCTTGGTTTTTTTATTGCTGATTTGGAGAAAATGAACGAATACGTAGTGTCTAAGCTTGGTAGAGGGGAAGTAAACCTAAAAGACGCTTTTTGTGAGACTGAAATAGCTAATGAGTTGTTCGATGCTGGGCTTTTGATACTGGTTTGGGGGATGACGCCGACAGCTTACTATATTTATGGGTTGGAGTCAGCAGAAGATGCCAGGTTGATTCCAAGTTTAGAACATCCTCAGTTTAGCGGGGGCTATAAATTTAGACCTGACATCCAAAATCCGAGTGTTGTGCCGGGAGATTATTTGCTAAATTGGCCCAAATGCATGGAGTTAGATCTTCCCAAGATTTCGCTTATTGGAGAAAGTGGCTGGGTGGAAATTAATGTGCATGTTATGGGGTATTATTATCTAGGTGTTGGTACAGGGCCAAATTTTCCAGTCATAACTGCCCGTCGAAGTGATGAAGCAAAGACGAGTCAGCCGTTGCTTATGGTTGATATGAACTTTG
This sequence comes from Pseudomonas entomophila, assembly GCF_013523165.1. Lineage (GTDB taxonomy): Bacteria > Pseudomonadota > Gammaproteobacteria > Pseudomonadales > Pseudomonadaceae > Aquipseudomonas > Aquipseudomonas entomophila_A. The sequence goes on along the minus strand of NZ_JAAMQI010000018.1, from coordinate 27,808 downwards.
CAAAGCCAAAGCTATGTTTTTGAAATGTTACATGCAAGATTTTACCATATTTGATGGCGCCTATATGTGAAACAGAAATTTGCTAATCGCAAAATTCGATTAAGCTGTCTTAGTGAGGGTTTTCAAGAATTACCTATGAAACTATTTGCCCAGTACTACTGGTTCGATCGCGATCAGCGAGAGCTTCTGCTACAACCCGGCAGTCAACTAGCTGGGATTTAATGCGCGGCAGTTCGGCAGGGTGAAGGGCAACCGGATTCGGCAGTGCCGAGACCAAGAGCACCGGTATGATTCGTGGGGTAACCTGATCGAGAAACGTTCAGGACCGAGTAAGGTGCAGTATACAGCTTCGCCTTCGATGCCTTGTATCGCCTGACTGAAGAAGTGCGGGTCGACAACCTGACTCGGCGCTTCAGCTATGACATCGCCGGACATCTCACGCGGATGGATGAGATCGACGACGGCGAGCGCGGCGAGCGACCTGAGCGTCATACCCTGTTCGAGCGCGACAAGATCGGGCGGTTGATCGCCAAGCTCAATGGCGACGCCAAGCAGACATACGTCTACGACGATATCAACCGCTTGCTGAGCATTGAGCGGCACCCGACCGATGTGGGCAGGCGCATCGGGATTACTGGAGAGAAGCTCGAATATGCCTATGACGTGCTGGGCCGACTGACGAAAGAAATCACGCCCGACGGCACGCTGGGTTATGAGTACGACCCGCTGAGCAACCTGACCACGTTGACCTTGCCCGATGGCCGCAAGATCAATCACCTGTATTACGGCAGCGGTCACCTGCACCAGCTGAACGTAGACGGCCAGGTCATCACCGACATAGAGCGCGATGACCTGCACCGTGAGGTGTATCGCACCCAGGGCAAGCTCACCAGTTGCTTCGGTTACGACGCCATGGGCCGTAAAGCCTGGCAGTATGCCTCGACGCTGCCTGCCGACAAGCTGTCGCAGGCGCACAACCCGGGAATCCAGCCGGCGCTGTATGTGGAGCATGCGTATAACCCGATCCACCGCCGTTACCAGTACGATCCTGCCGGTGAACTGGTGCGCACGCTGGATAAGCTGCGCGGCGAGATCACGTACGAGTACGAAGCCAACGGTCAATTGCGTAGCCGCAACACCGGCTCGATCACCACCAGCGAGAGCTTCCGCTACGACCCGGCAGCCAACCAGCTGGATTTCAATGCGCGGCAGTTTGACAAGGTCAAGGACAACCGGATCCGGCAGTGGCGGGACCAGGAGTATCGATACGATCCGTGGGGCAACCTGATCGAGAAGCGCTCAGGGCCGAGCAAGGTGCAGTACTTCAGCTATGACTGCGAGAACCGGCTGGTGCGGGCGGAGACGTTCCAGGGTGGGCGGTTGGAGAGCAAAGGTGAGTACCGCTATGACAGCCTTGGACGGCGGGTGGCTAAGCGGGCCGAAATCGAGGGTGTGCTCGAGCAGAAGCGCTTCCTTTGGCAAGGGTTGCGGATGCTGCGTGAGGAGACGCCTGGGCGGAACATCGTGTACCTGTACGAGCCGGGGAGCTATGCGCCGCTAGCGCGGATTGATCAGATGGAAGGGGAAGGGCAGGAAGTCTATTACTTCCATACGGATCAAATTGGGACACCGCTGGAGTCAACGGACAGCCAAGGGGAAGTTATTTGGCAGGTTACGTACCGCTTGTGGGGCAAAATTGAGCGTGTCCACATCGAAAAGATCAAACAGAATCTGCGTTTTCAAAGGCAGCATTAGGATTACGAGACCAAACTACATTATAATCTTTTCAGATATTTTGAGCCTTATGCCGGAAGATCTATAACTCAGGATTCTATAGGTCTAGAGGGTAGTTGCAATCTATATTCGTACACACCTAATCCGCTTGCATAGATTGATCCACTTGAGTGTGTAAAAGCGCTGTAAGTGGCAAGAAGGGAACCAAAAAAGCTGAGCATGATCTTGAGCGAAATGGCTATACAGTTGTCGTTGAAGAGCTAACTATGAAATTAAACGGAAGTCGGATGCGAGCAGGCTTTGTAGCACGTGACAAGCAAGGGGGCTAGATGTGTTTGAGGTTAAGCATCGTGCAGGGGCACTTACTAAAAACCAAAAGGCTGCTGGTGTTTCGACATGAGCAATCCGGCAAACACAACAGAACATTTAGGTGGAGGGACAATAAAGCCATCGCTCGGGAGTAGAGCCAAGTTAAAGGTGGATATAAAAGCGACCTTGGCAAAGAGCTAGGCGGCAAAGGCGCTGTAAACGAAGCTACATTTAATGTGCTTAAATATAGGTGGCGTATGACTGCTAACAACAGACTACAGTTTGAAGCTGAGTTGCTTAAAGAATTGAAGCTTATTTCATCAATGCTTAATGGCGTGGTTGCGACAAAAAACAAGCTAAAATTCAAGCACAATAAAAAATACGTGGCCGAGCTTTATTTTACTCATATTCAGCGCTCTGATGCATACATACTTGGAGGTCGAGTTTATGGGGGTGATCTCTATGAATGCATGCTTAACCACACTCCTCCATACAAGAGCAATCTTTTTCAGGATGCTTGTTTTTCTTTCGTAACTTCGGGTGAGCAAGGTAGGAAGTTTAGCGGAAACATGATGGGTGCTATAGAAACGCCGTCACCCGAAAAAGTAGGGGATGTATGCGGGCATATAAAGTCAGTGCTGGAAAAATTTTATATTCCAAAGATTCTTTCATGTATTACGCCTACAGAACAAACAGTTGATGAGGTGCTAATGTCTCCCGATAATTATGCATACCCTGCAGTATTCATAAGCTGTGCGGCAAGTTTGGGTAGCTCTTTTGATTATGGTGAAAAAATAAAAAAATCCATCGACTCCAAAAGAATAATTAAAAATAAATCCTATGATGTTCCTTTGCTTTCTGGTTTTTTATAAAGGCGGCAGAAATATCGAGTGCGGCATTTGAATAACCCGATGCGGTAAGCCAGTGTCTTACTATGAGTTCAGATCGAAAAGATTATCTCCTTCAAGTTGGCCAACTAGGATAGGTGGCGAAGGTGTGCATAGTAGTAAAAATCTAGATGCTCTGACTCCTTGAGAGCATGAATCTGTCGATAGCTTTAGGCATGCTGGCAATGATTTAGTCAGAATCGTAGAAGGGGCTGATATATGGTAGTCGTAGAAGATGTAAAGGCTTGGGTAAACAGCGTTGAGTATGACGATTTACTAAAAAATGTTTGTAAAAAGCTACAGGTAAAAGTAAACCATGAGTCGCAGCCTAATGTAGTTTGGCAGCTGGATGTTAAAAAATTGAATTTGGCAGAGCTAAATATTGATGATATATCTGTCGTGGCTAAAGGCTATGAACTGGTCGCTGAGTATGTCAAGAAAAAGCTTATATCTTCCGAAACAAATCCCGATGAGCAAGAGGGTGGAGATCCTGAGGATGATGAGGATGATGATGTTGAGGTGCACGCTTTTTATAAAAGTTTTTTAAACTTGTATTTAATTGAGCTTCATTTTTTGAAGTTCAATCCCGCGGGTCTTGAGAATTATTTGAAGTTAATTCGTATTCCATTTGCGAAAAAGTATGCCGCGCAAATTAGTAAGATTTACCGAGAGCTAACCTAGTCAAGGTGATATAGAGCCCGTCTGACAGCGTTGGTCAACGGGAATAATGACGTATATGGCTTTGCCTAGTGTGGTGTTTCAGAAGTACTGCTAAAAATCATTTGCCCAGCGCTCGCGCCGCACGCACGACTGAGGCGAGGATGCCCTCAGCCTTCTTGTGCCACCGAAATGGCTTCAGGTTTGGGTTGTAATTTTCCAAGTAGTGCCTGATCGTCGCCTCCAGACCCTCAGCGCTGACATGTGCTGTCGTTTGATCCACTTCTCGCTCAGCGTTGAGAAAACTGCTCGACCAGATTCAGCCGGGATGCCGAGGTAGGTATGAAGTCGATTGACAGGCTCGGCGACGCATTGCCAAGACCTCGACGTTCAATGACTACCCTGAACGCAACGAACATAAGCACTTTCTCTGGCAAGGTCTGCGAATGCTGCGCGAGGAAAGCCCAGGGCAAAGCAGCCTTACGTCTACGAACTGGGCAGTTACGCGCCATTGCGAGAGTGGATCAGCATGAAGGCGAGGCGAAAAGCTCTACTACTTCCATACCGACCAGATCAGCACCCCCACTGGAAATGACCGACGCCGACGGCAGCATTGTCTGGCAAGCGACCTACGAGGCGTGGGGAGCGCTGGAAACGCTGCATATGGGCGAGGTCGAGGAGAACCTGAAGTTTCAGGACCAGTACTTCGACGACGAAGCGGGGCTGCATTACAACACCTTCCGACACTATGATCGGGAGGTAGGGCGGTGTGTGACGCAGGATCCGATTGAGTTGGCGTGTGGATTCAACCTGTACCAGTACACCCTGAGTCCCGTGACATGGGTAGATGCACTGGGGCTTACAGGATGTGCGCTTCCTAAAAGTAATTCTAAGGACCATGATTACAATTTTAAGTTAAAAATCTGAATGCTTGGAGATATTTCGGTATATCCAATATTCGATAAATGCGGGCAACCTTATATCGTCACTATTAAAAGAGATGCTGCTAAGTTAAACAGAAAGCTAAGCTTGGAATATGTAAAAAAGATGAAGGCAAAAGATCGGGATGAATAGCCTATGGCAATGTTCAAAGAAGGCAGTGAGGGTGCCAGTGTAAGGCACATTGATCCTAGCGATAATCGAGGTGCAGGGTCTAGCATAGGCAACATATTGTCTGATTTGCCAAGCGGTACGAAGATCAAAGTGGAGGTGTATTAATGGTTGTCTCGAATCAAAAATTTGATTTGCTCATATCTCATAGCCAAATTCAGGTGCGCTCCCGCCCCTATGACGAGTCGGCTAGTCAGTGGGGGCAAAAAAATCTTGAGCAAGGCGCTGTTCTACATAATGACTACGTAGTATTTGATCCACTCCCGGATGATGCGTTTGGCGCCAATGTGAAGCTGTATCTTCTCGAAAGCTTTTCACTGGATGCGTTGTCCCAGCGCTGTATTGTCGTCCCTTTCAAGGTGACAAATTTGGAGCATGTTGAACTCGCCTCAGCTACTGAAAAAGCCAAAATTACCCTGAGTTTGGAGCAACGACAGTATTCCTTATACTTCGAGGTCTGTAAGGGGAATGAGATTTTTTATAAAATAACTTTTGTCCCTACAGTAACGAAGATCGACGCAGAGTTTTTGATTGACGATCCGTGGGGCGGCGTAAAGAGTCGGCGGCTTGTGCAAGGCGTCGCTTGAACGTGGACTTTGTGTTCATCCCAATAACAAGCTTTTGTGTGGGCTATCGAAAAAGTGGTTGTAGATTCTCTGTAGCCACGGCGCCTGCGCCAACCGCTCTTTTACAATCTGCTATATAGGTGACTGACATCAAACCTCAGTCATCTCTCTTCAAGGCTTTCTTGTCGCCGAGGTTGCGATCGCTATTAGATCGGCACCGCTACGACGAACACGGCCGGTTCAACACTGTTGTCAACCGCAACGGCGATACCGTGCGTAGCTCTAGCTACACCGATAGGCTGATGGTCACCCACAGCAATGCACTGGGCCTGACCTATCACTACCGGTGGTATATCTTGGCGGGCAAACCCCGCATGGTCGATCACTGGACCGGGAATGGCGAACACGACCGTTTCTGTTACGGCATGCTAAAATAATTTTCGAATGAACTTGCCGAACTTAAAGAGCACCTTAATGGGGTAAAGCGTTCGGCGTTAGGAGATAACCATGATCCCAGATAAATTCACGTGCCTATTAAACAAGGTGAAGTGTAAATTCACAGCAGGCGTTGATGATCTGAAGGATTTTAGAAGTGTTAAGGAAGGCGCTATAGATTGGTCTATAGGTCCGAGTATTTCAATCGTACCGTATGGCCTAGAGCTTGCAGGAGTACCTCCATCGCCTCTCACTAGTAAGGAGCCAAAGAGCAAAAAAAACTGCTTTAAATATTACTATGATGATGGAGTATTGGTTGGTTCTGACATATACGGAGCGAGCGGAAAAGAAATAGAGTGGGAGGTCTTTCAGTTAGGTGAAGGTGAAAATTTCTGCTTGCGCTTTGATGACGATGATCGGTTGGTTCGTGTTTCTGGCGTTTTTTATAACGAAGGTCACCTAGACATAGCGTGCCGTTTAGAGGAGGATGGAGAGTACTGGTGTTATGAGTATGAGTACGAAAGGGGTCAGGCGGTTTCTATGCTTGTGTATGCCACTCATAGTGTCCCGGGTACAAGAATTTATATTGAGAAGAATAGTGAGGGGCTGGTTGGTCTTTACTTTTATAATGGATCATCAAAGATTTATGTGTATAAGCGCAAATAGCTATGGGCTTGCGTGATCTAAGGTTTGTCTGAACGTCAGCCTGTGTCCATATAAACCATGATGTATATCATCCTCGAAGGTCTATTTAGTATTCAATATGATCAAAGAACTTGACAAAAATGACCCAGAAAGCACCTTGCTTGCATTTATGAGCTCGATGAAGGATTGGGAAGGTGAATTCTTTGAGGTATGGAAAGATAACTTGAGCAAAGGTATTAATGGCCGCGGAATTTACACTGATCATATCAATGGGCTGGAAAATATACTTGAGAGATTTTCAGTCAGAGGAAAGCTCAACTGGGGCCGGCTTATTGATCTTGGGTGCACAAAACCTGTGACCTATGATCCAGATATAGATAGTATCAGTGTGATTTCTCAAGACGAGAAGAAAGCCATTCTAGAGGTGAAGTCTGGCTACGAATATAACAATGACTCTAGATTCAACATGGCAAAAAAATATGGATCTTGGAAAATAGTTAAGATAGAGATTTTAGCTTACGATGGTAAGTGGAAACGTTCCGCGCTGTAAGGCTTGCTCAGTCGAAAAACGAAAAGGCTTCGTTTGGCTGAAGGCGGATAAAGAAGATGCCCGATTTCTTATGTATAACTATAAGCAAGCGGCGGAGGAGTTTTTCGATGCTATGAATGGGCTAAGTGGGTTTTATAATCCGTGCTTTTTCGCCTAGGTGAGTGCCTGTATGAGCAATATTCGTCTATGACGAGTATGCCCGTCTGCCCGAAGAGATCGATCCGCTGGGTCGCAAGATCACTCACAAGCACAGGCACCTGACCACCCTGACGACCCAAGTCAGCTACCCTGACGGCAGCACCTGAAAGGCGCGTTACGACGACAAGGGCAACCTGCTTGCCGAGTTCAATGCGCCGGGGACAGATGACCGAGTATCACAACGGCGAGGACGGCCTGCCGCACACCATCATTGAGCGACCTACAAGTCCAAATACCTGTGGTGGAACACCCGTGCCTAGGTGGAGCGCTTCTAGGACTGTTCAGGCAAGAGCACCTGGTATCGCTATGATGAACGCCAGCATATGGTGGCGGTGACCGATGCGTTGAACCAGACCCCGGCGTTGGAGCGGAAGCCTGATGGTGAGGTGGTGCGTACCAACCAAACGGTACGACGGAGCGTTTCACCTACAATGTTTACGGCCAGATACTTAGCACATCGATGGTAAGGGCCAGATCGTCCAGTTGATGCACACAGGGCGTGGCTCGCCGAGTAGTCGGCAGGATGCCAAGGGTCAGCGGGTTCGCTATGAATACGACAAGGCCATTCGCTTGACGGCGTTAGTAAACGAGAACAATGCCACCTACAGCTTTGCCTACGATGCCTCCGATCGCCTGACTGAAGATGTGCGGGTCGACAACCTGACCCGGCGCTTCAGCTACGACATCGCCGGGCATCTCACGAGGCTGGATGAGATCGGCTATGGGGAGCGCGGCGAGCGACCCGAACGCCATACCCTGTTCGAGCGCGACAAGATCGGGCGGTTGATCGCCAAGCTCAACGGCGACGCCAAGCAGACATACGCCTACGATGATGTCGACCGATTGTTGAGCGTCGAGCGGCATTCGACCGATGTGGGCAAGCGCATAGAGATTACCGGGAAAAGCCTGAGTACGCCTATAACGTGCTGGGCCGGCTGACGAAAGAAGTCACGCCCGACGGCACGCTGGGTTATGCATACGATTCCTTGAACAACCTGACCACGCTCAGACGGCGCTGTATGGGGAGCATGCCAACAACTCGATCCACCGGCGTTACGAGTACGACCTCGCGAGAAGATCGTTGCGCACGCTGGATAAGCTGCGTGGCGAGATCAAGTACGATGATGAGGTCAACAGCCAGCTGTGCAGCCGTGACACCGGTTTGATCAGGACCAGCAAGAGTTTCCGCTGCGATCCGGCGGCGAACCAGCTGGAATTCGATGTCCGGCAGTTCGATACGGCCAAGGACAACTGGATTCGGCAGTGGCAGGGACAAAAATTTTTGTTGGAAATGGTCAGGCAGGGAAAGATACTGCAAGAGGACTAGGGCAGAAAGTATTCGAAGGTAGAAATGGTTTGAAGGGTGCGTCACACAGGCCAAACTCTGTTGGCATTAAATCCAAATAAATGCTGCTATCTTGCTGCTGCTGATAAGCATAAGGCTAAAACTAGAGTAAAAAAGTCTGGTGGAAAGGTTAAAGGGGCTGCGTCATGGTGAAATCGCTGAAGTGGCAAGAAGGATTGGTGCTTAGCTTCGAAATTGAGAAAGGAATTTACGCTATTTCGCAAATGAGGGAAAACTATCTGTTGGAGATATTTGATATGTTTGCGGAAGAAGATGAGTGGAAAGGAATAGATCTCAATAGCGTCGACGTGTTGTTTGCGATATTTGTATCAATCAAAAATACCAAAAATATGTTTTCGAGAGTAATTGATGGTGGGTCGATTAAGCCAAATAGAAGGCCGGTTGAAAAATATATGCTGTCTGCAATATTCGGCACTCCAGGGAATACAGGGGCTAGATTGATAAGTCTATCGAAGGCTTATTCAAATATTGGTGCGGACATTGTAAAGAGTTTCCTGTCGCCAAGCCATGATTTGGATACAATTTATCGATATGAGCTTTGCGGCATGGTGGGGGATCCTGATAAGATAATTTCAAGGATCAATACGTACAGGAGAACTGGCGTTAATTGGGATCCTTCCAAGGAGTTTTTGTTCCCTGATATCAAAAGGCCGAGTTAGCCTAGTGTTGGACCGGAATATATGATAGAAAATAGTTATTACATTATGATGCTTTCCCTCAAGCTGGCATTTGACGAAAGTAGATGTTTCACATCGACGCTATCCACCGACAAGCTTTTGCTGACGCACAACGCTGGGAGTTAAGGGAGCAAGCTGTGGCTAAAAATTTCATTTTGACCATCTCGAAAGATTACCCTGAAAGCTATTGGCTAAAGATGAAGATGCCCTCTGGCGGGGACAGAGCTATATTCAAAAGAGGGCTTGTTTTAAAGGAGAAGATGGAGTTGTTTTTCGAGGCTCCGAAAAAAGCAAGCCTTTCCAGGTTGCTGGGCTACGATTTTTTCTTCAGTGATGGTCCTAACCTGATCTCGCCAAGATTGTATAAGCTAATGGGGAGTGAGGGAATTTCTGGGGTTCAGTTTTTGGATGCAAGCCTGATATCCGGTGAGCAATCATTTGTGGGTTATAAAGTATTTAATGTTGTAAGTGTCTCGCGTGCTATGGATTTAGAAAGCTCTGTCAGTGAGCCTTTGATTAGTACTATGCCGAATGGACCCAGATGGTTCAGAAAAGTTGTCTTAGATGATAAGTTGGAGCTTTCCAGCGATATTGTCAGGGCTGAAGAAGAGATGGCCAATATAGTTGTCAAGGAGCGTGTAAAAATGATCTTTGAGCGTCACTCTGTTCGAGGGCTGAGATTTGAGTCTTCACAAATTTAGTGGCAGGAAGCCAAGTGTTGGCACGTCAATTAGAGAATGAAAAAAGTCCCATCCACTTGACGGTAATGACAAACGTGGGCAACCCGATCGAAAACTTGCCGAGTGCCAAGCAATGAGAAGGCATTGTCCTGCATCATTCTTGAATGTTATCTAGATAAAAATACGTTTAATGACTGGATCGAAAGGGTATGGATAGAGGTATGAGGTTGTGAGTAATACAAATGGAGTGGCGATATACGGAATTGAGGCCAATCCGATTGGTTATATTTTCGAAATGGGTGTTTTATTTTTCAAAGTCATAGGCGTGAGTATAACGGCCACAGGGTATTATAAATATCGAGAAGATAGGTCAGAGGAAGATATAGATTTTGTAGAGGCTTCTTTGGATGGCTTAAGGATTGCGATTGGAAACGGTGATGCAACATCCTTCAGGCTTTTTCATGAACGTAAGGATGGGTATTTGTGGAGTGCGTCTTTTGGATATTCTACAAAGGATTTCGGAGGATTTTATCATATTGATGCGCAAGGATGCTCATTAAACCTGACACAGGATAATTTCCTAGATTTCATTGGCCAGTTCAGTATGTCCGGTTCAATGGACTATGCAATATTTTACCATGCTGGCGATGTGTCTGAAGCCATGGACTATGCAGCGGGTCAAAATTTAATAAAAATATATGGTTTTGAGAGTCCAAGTATTTTTAGCAGAGAGACAGGAGGTAGGTTGAGAGGGTTAGAGCGATATAGGGCTGAAAAGCTTAGGATGGTATACCCTGTGAATATTGTCAATGATGCCCATTTAAAGTTAAAAATCGGTGAGCGCTGCTTAAGAGAGTGGATTTTAAGTGACATGTCGCATGGCTCTCTGGGGCAGGTGGCAGAAAACGTATGGTTTTGGTGTGTGAGTGAAAAGCATCTTGACTTGGTCAATAACGAACTAGGTCTAGAGGGCATTTTGGTATCTTGGAAACCCTCTGAGGCGCGCAAGGCATCGAAAAGAATACCATGAGGAGGCTGGAGATGAAGGTTTTCAAAATAGTCCTTACTTCGGAAAGGGGTGCGTTTACATTTGGAGGTGACAAAGCCTATATTGAAAGTTGGCCTAAGAATCCTGAAGGCAAAGAACTTACGCTCATGTTCAGCCTCGATTGCAAAGCTGTCAGAGATACAATGCAAAGGAGCGACTTGCCCTCGGAAGGCTTTTTACATGTTTTCTCGACTTACGATCCTGAAGAATACTTTCTTGATCTAATTTCTTATGATCAGGTCAGCCAGCAAAAAGATGTACCTTCATACACTCTCGTTGTTCACTCGAATGCAGGAAGAACTTGTCATTCGCCTCGAGCATCGATTCCGCTTCAATATGCGGATCTCGTCGAAGAGACAATTGGCGATAAGGAAATAAGCGTGGCATCTCTGTTTGCTGCTGATGCGCCGGTTGGCGCTATGATACCCCGGACCATAGAAGAGCATTATAGCTTTTTATGCCAGGTCTATTCTTCAGATTTCCCGAGTCCATACCAAGATGCGCTATATTTGACAGACGGTGTCGGGTATCTTTTGGTCAACAAAGACCTTGGTAATGAAAGGGCTGACGGGTGCTTTTTTGTTCAGGTGGCTTAGCGAGTGGCAACAAGCGATAAAATAGTTACAACGCCATGGTCCGGGAGGCCTGGCCGTTCGCTTCGCTGTCGCCAGCCGACAAACGTTCGCAGGTACACAACGCAAATGTCCGTAGAGTGCCACTCCAGCGTTGAATTTCTAGACCGCTTGGGTTTTACTGCTTCAAGGGTATGATTGGCTAGATTGTAGTAAGGAGGTTCTATGCTGGCTCAAAGCAGATTCTAAAAGTTGTCAGAGATCATAGAGTATGTGAAGTGGAGTGGGGATGAAGGCGACGATTTTTGCTTGTACGGTGAATACGACAAAGGCCTTAACCTGGAAGCCAATTACTTTTTGGCAGACTATCCCAGAGTGGAGAGCGATCAGGAGGTGTATCCTGAGTCTGTGAAAGCAGAAGGTTTGAGCTATATTTTTTCGGGGCAGCAATGTGTCGATGTGGTGAGGTCAGTGCTGGAGCAGAAGCCCGAGGCCACTCACGGGGAATACAGTGCAACATTGAATTATTACGCAGACCACGACACCTTCATGGATGTGGAAATTTAAGGGACGCTGTTTAAACGAGGGTCGACAAGATGGATGCTTATGACATCGAGCGGTACCAGAAAATTCATGTCTGGGTGGGAAGCAATTTCTCTCCAGAAGAGGAGTATCTGAAATATTTCAAGCTGGACTATACAGCTGATCTGGGTGATCCGGATTACAAGATCTGTGGCTTTTGCAGGGATATCGGCACCGATTGGTACGATGAGGACTTTATCGGTATTATCCCTCGCAGAGAAAAGGAGGTAAGTCTGGACGAAATCCTTTCAGAGTCATCTGTCGATCCTGGTGAAATAGCCGCTTTGAAAGCCGCCTGCCTGACGTTAGGCATAGATAAGGCCAATGCCATATTTTGGTATTCAGATAGCGGCACGTTGGTTGCCGAGCCGATCCGGACTGAGTATAACAGGTTGCGCTATGTTGGGCTATTTTAGGGAAATTGAATAGATCGGAACGCGCGTATTAGATGCGCTTCAACGCGTAGCCTTAGTTGATCTCCCGTGCTCGTCAATACGCGTACTAAAAAAATAAAACTCTTCAAGGCGTCCTGCTGCATGCCTGCAGCAGCATACAAAGGGGTTCATCAAGCATGCAAAGATTATTTCTATCTGAGGGCGGCCCGCCCGTTCGGATTGAAGCGTTTTCGGAAGTTGAAAAGGCACTGGATTTCACCTTTCCTAAGGCGTTCAAATCGTTATACCTGAAGTGTAATGGAGGGAGGCCGAACCTTGAGTTTTGGAACGGAGATACACAGTATGAACCCTTCAGAATAGAGTTTTTCAATCCTGTACAGGTCGTGGGCGAGGAACCCCTTGAAGATCAGTTCGATTTGCTCGGGTTCGCAACAGCGATGCTCCAGAAGAATGCAATCCCTAAAACCCTGGTGCCGTTCGCTTTCGACGAAGCAGACAATTTCATTTGCTTCGAGAAACCGTCGGGTCGAATCATCTACTACACAGCCGATGCCTTCCAAGCGGATGTCCATCTCAGCCTCAACCACCTCATGGCACAAAGGCTTTTATCCAATTCTTTCGACGGCTTCTGCAAAGCCTTGGTAGCGGAGGAAGACCTAGATTACTGATGCATCGTACTCCCGGCTCCCCAGGCAGTACGCCTCTGCGATGGCGACTGAGCGTCGATTGCCCATGCTGGCCGTGCGCTGGTCTCCAGTATGCATCGCCTGTACGCTTGTCTTGAATGACCTGGCGCTGAGCAAATGGCGAAAAGCCGCCAGATGCTGATACCGCCGGCCCAATGATCAACAAGGGTCGATGGTCTGCGAACCCGCTTCTCAGCGCAACGGCTAGTCTTGCAGGTCAACAGGGTTATCGACGGTAGAGAGTGAATGATAATGTGCCAGATGCTTGAACAGACTTGCTCGATCATGATGGAAGTTAACGTTTGGAGATAAAAATGGAGCCGGAAACGCTGGAACAGTACGACAAGGTGCATGTATGGGTGGGTACGAATTTTTCGTCTGAAAAAGAATACCTGAGCTATTTCGAACTGGATTATTCAGTCGAGATTGATGACCCTGAATATCAGGTGTGCGAGTTTTGCAAGGATATTGGCATTTCCTGGTATGACGAAGATTTCATGGGGATCATGCCACGCAAGCCGGAAGAGGTCAGCCTTGATGAACTGCTGGTCGATTCAGCTGTCGACCGCGACCGGTTGCCCGATCTCAAAGCCCAATGCATGGTGCTGGGTATTGTGAGGGCCAATGCCACCCTGTGGTACTCCGATGGGAGCGTTGAGGTTTCTGATATGCCGGGCAAGCTCTATAATGGTTTGCAGTACATAGGCTTGTATGATGGAGAGTAGTGGCGGCTGTTGAAAGGCCAAACGTCGACGTGCACGTCATGGGCTATTGCTACATGGGTATCGGTATGGGGCCAAATTTCCCTGTCATAACGGCTTGTCGAAATGAGCATATTGATGCTGCGCAGCCGTTGCTCATGGTCGATATGGCCTATGTAAAGTCACAGCTGTGTTTCTGATTAGACTGATTTTAGGGTTTAGACAGTATGCGATTGCAGTCAGTGCAAACTACGCATTAAAGTGATTGCCTTTATTGGCCACATGCGGCATGGTAGTCAAACTTATGAAGTGTGGAAGGACAACGTTTGCAAAGGAATTGGTGGTCGACAGTTCCAGGTCGAGCCTGTGTACGAATGCAGTAACGCTTCGAAATTCAGTATTCTGAGAAGTATGAGGCTTGGAAAATAGGCTTGCCAGCAGTTCAGTGGTCGAGGGCAAATGGCGACGGGTACCGCTCTAGGCGTATCAATATGGTTTTTCAGTGAGCGTAGTGGTGCCCGTAGGCTCACACATGGTACTGTGCATTATAAGGTTTAGGTCGAAACGTCCAACGCACGGAGAGAAGTTGATAATGGATTGGGATGTTCTCAAGGAACAAATTGCAGGCGCTGTAAGGCAGTCATTGCCTGAGTTGCTGGCCGCGCATCCAAGTGAGCATGTCTACGCGATTGCCTTGTACACGGACTCCAGTGCCATGACAGTGGCATTGGCAGCAAATTCGTGGGAGGCATTAGACATAAAACTGAGGGCAGAGGATGAGGCAGATCGTCAAGATCTGGAAGCTGCCTATACCTGGGCGACCTCCGAATGGGTCTATGAAGGGTGGGGTGATCAACACTTCGAGCGTGTGTGTGAGCTTTTAAGGGAGTCAGAGGAGCGTACGGATTTCGACACTTTCAAGCAGGCAGTGATTTCCTCCATGGTGCAGGCCCTTGAATATGCAAGTAAAGAAGGGGTGTTCGATTCTATCGAGGGTGTCGAACCGATACTATTCGTCAGTATTACTGATGATAATGCTGCCGAGGAAGTGGAGAATTCGTCGGCACGTCTATTGAATTCGAGTGAGACGCTGCATGAGTTTTTGGCCAGGTATCAGATGTGATGCGTCAGGCTCGATGTTTTTTGAGATTGGCCAAGGCTCTCTGATTGACCCTGTGCGCTCCTGCAGGTCAAAACGTGAGCTTCACCTATGAGCTTTGTTTCCTCCCAGAGGATTCAGGTCATTACGCATTTCCTTTGAGGATGAAAAATGACTTACCTTGATCTCTTGGCTTCTGAAATACATGCGAGTGGTGAAGAGCCCGCTTATTCAGGCGGCGCTGCAGACGGCATGATCGCGCAATTTGAAGCAGATTTGGGTGTGGCATTTCCCGACTCGTACAGACGTTTTCTGAAGACATACGGCGCTTTGTCATTTACTGGCGATACGTACTATGGGATCACTGGAGATGGCCTGAAGGCCATGGAGATGGCCTGAAGGCCATGGAGATGCCCTGTGTGGCTTTCGCCACTCAGACCGCTCGTAGGGACGGGGATGCTGATGGTTCCATGATCGTGATCAAGGCGTCTGGTTATGGTCCGATTTACTCCATTGATACCTCGATCATGGGCGGTATGGGTGAACCCGTCGTCGTCGAGACACCGCTATCATTCAAACGCACCGGCGAGAAGAGCATCAGCCACCAAAGTTTTGAAGCATTCTTCACGGATATGATTCGAAGCGCTATCCAGGAACTTTGATGTCTCGGACATGCCTTCCGCCGTAAGCCAGAAGCACTGGCACTCGGTCGGTCGTTCGCGTCGATAGCACAATCATGGGTACAAACGCATGCTTCTCTCGGCTTCTGATACCGTAGGAGAGCCTCCAGTGAGCATTGAGGTAAACGGATAAAAATGAAGATTTTCAATGGCTTTGACGCATTGTTAAAGGATGTCAATCGACTTCCTGACACGGGTTGGATTTTCGTAGAAGGCGATGGTGATCTTGAGTCGCCCAGTTCGATCATGGCAGCCACTTACTATATTGCAGACACCGAGGTTGAAGAAATCACTCTGGAAAGGAGTAAAAGAACATTTGTGGAAGCGCCTACCCTACAGGATATTGTATCTACTTTAGACACGAGGCCGATTGCTCAGCAGTTGAATGACTACGTAGAGGCAGTGCTCTACTGCCGTGTCAACGACGATTTTCTGGATTAATGGGGACGCTCACTATCATTCGCACGTGATTTACCCATTGATGATGTCGAACGAGGTCCGCCTTAAGTGTTCCAACGCGTGAACTTGGAGTCGCGGATATTCCATGTATGCGAATGTTCCCAACCGCGTCATCGTACCCAGCGACGTGTCTTGCTTCGAACGGTATCTATTCGACTGGGTGAGGTCGCTGTTGGATACACTCACATTGAAAACAGGCACCAGGATGAAGCGATATACGCTGGCTGATGTAGAGCACAAGCTACACAGCAAGGATTTTTTTGAGACCATCGTGGCAGGCGTCGATGACTGGGACACGCTGCTCGCTCAGCGCGATGACGAACGTTTCGATGCCCAATGGTCTGCTTCGTACGAGGCATTGCTAAAGGTGCCATACCGGTTCCTCGAAGATGAGAAGACGGCCGCAAGGATTCGGGGGCATGTGTTCAAAAAGGTACTTGCCCTGACAGGAAGCTCGGAGGTGGCTGGGTATGCCTCAGACGATTTCGGCTTGATCATGGACGCTGCTCTAAAGGCGTCTGACAGTGCATGGGCGAACATGATGTTCAACAGTTATACCGAAGGTGTGTTCCCTTGTTGACCCTGTGTCTTGTCAACGGAATGCTGTGTAAGCCCAGGTCACGCGTTGCGCCCTGCAGACCACTGTGGCAATGTGCTTGTTTCGACAGTTCCGGTATGCCCATGATCACGCTGTCACGCTCTGATCCAGCAATCAGCGCTTCCGACATCGCAGCGCTCGAAACACAGATTGCAGCCCGCTTGCCTGCTTCATTCAAACGCTTGTTCCTGTCATACAACGGCGGTGTTCCCAACAAAGATTGCTGGGAAGGTGATGACGACCATGACGTGATACGAGTGAAAAAATTCAAGGCCCTATCGCCATCTGGTGCACAGGACGCGTCGGAAACCAGGTACCTTGGTGGATGCTATGCCCTCATGACGGAGCGGCAGGTGGTGCCGATGACACTGCTGCCTTTTGCGATCGATGGAGGGGGCAATTTTTTCTGCCTCGACCTGGCCGATGGAAGCGTGTGCTTCTATGCGACTGACGCGTTCGATCCTGATTCGTCGGTTATCGAGAACCAACGGCACGCCTATCGTCGGCTGGCTGAGACCTTTGACAGCTTCTTGTCTGGATTGAAGGATGAGTCGGAGATCAATGCGTGGGATTAACGTCCAGGTTTCAGCATCGTATGTGGAGCAGCGCGCCCACCTGCATTGAGGCGAAAGGCTATGCAGGCTTCATGCCTTATGATGTCAGTTTTTAAAAACTGGGTTTTGGGATTCTGTATCTTGAGCGAGCTGTTGAAATGAGAAAAGAAAAATTATTCTTATCCATGGGTGATAACCCTGTCGAATTGTCAGATATTAGAAAGGTCGAAAATGTCTTGGAATTTACTTTCCCTGATGAATTCAAGTCATTATATCTGGATTGTAATGGAGGTGCTCCTAGTCGAGAGTGCTGGAACGAGGATGTTGATTATGAGCCTATCTTAGTCGAGTCCTTCAAGCCGATTGAAGTTTGTAATCGTATGCTCGATGGCGACACTTCGCACCTTGTTGGTTTCATTCTGACTATGCAGGAAAAAGAGGTGGTCCCTGCACATATTTTACCTTTTGCTGTGGATGAGGCTAATAACTTCATCTGCTTCGAAAAAAAGTCAGGTAAGGTGCTGTATTTTGCAGTCGATGTGTTTCGTCCTGATGTTGAAATGGCTGTCAATCATTTGGCCGCACAGAAAATCTTGTCGGAATCATTCAAGGAATTTTCTGAATCTCTGTGTCTTGGTGAAAAAGGGGACGACGAAGAAGATTGATAGGTTACCCATAGCAACGCGCTGGGCACTGACCGCCTTCGCTGCAAGTACCCCCTAGCGGGCGAGCTTCGCGTGGTTGATCGCTGGACCAACGGTGGCGACACTCATGGTTCCGTTACGATATCGATCCGCACTTACGACGCTGTCCAATGACGTCCTGAACCCCCTCGACACGCCTGACAGAGCCTTCCTGCTCTCACGCTTCGAGCACTGCATGCATGAAATCAACGCCTTCGAAGACTCGATCAAAACCGTCAAAAGGGAATCGATCCTCGAATTCCTGTACGCACTAGGGGACGCCGTGGGCCTCCCAAGCGACGACGACTATCTGGAAGCCTGGCGCGGCGACTGGTAGGCGCCATATACCCGGCCTGCCCTCGATCCCTCGACACGATCACCTTGCAGGGTTGGTACTCCACGGCACAGGCGCATCCCACCCACTGCCGAACCCAGTCCAACCCGACAAGACCTACCCAGCCCCCCCATGACCCTCGACTTCCACCTGCACACCGACACAGCCACCCTGGCCATCTTCGATACGCAAGCGATACGCCACCGCCTGGACGACACCTGCGATTGGTGGAGCCTCCCGCACGACGAACTGCTGGAAATCAACGCGGGCACCATCGCCTTCCTGAATCTGCCGAGCGATGGCACGTACCAGGTCAGGGTCCAGGCGTTGCTGACGGACGCAGACGGCAGCGTCCACCTGCGGGTGCCCTCGGGTCAGGTATTCATCGGAGCAGGCGAGGACACCACAGGAGGCGGCCTGGAGCCCGACGGTTTCGACGTGATCCAGGGACAGTTCATCACCCTCGACAAGGGCACCTATTGCATGCGCTACAAAGAGGAGGCGGGCATCATCCACCTGTCCTTTGCACCGTCCACGACCTGCTGCAACCACCTCACCGACCCCATCAGGTTGCCAATGCCGCATTGACGATCTGCGACAGAACCCTCTGGCGATCGCCTTCACACACTGTCTGGATCCCCGAAGAACACCTGAATCCGCGACCGCAACCACCGCTCCGCCGGGTCATTGTCCTGCGCCCCACGCCAGGCCATGTGCAACTCGAACGTCCCCACCTCGATCGGCGGCTCCTCCGCCCGCAGCCCACCCGCTGCCGTCAGCACCTCCGCCGTATAGTCCGGCACCGTCGCCAGGATGTCCGTCCCCGCAAGCAGGCTCCCCAGCCCATTGAACTGCGGCACCGCCAGCACCACATGGCGCTTGCGCCCGATCGTCTCCAGCGCCTCGTCGATGAACCCCGACAGGTCCCCGGCGAACGACACCAATGCATGGGGTCGGGCGCAGAAGTCGTCCAGGGTGATCGCGCCGGGTACGCTGTCGGCGCGCAGCAGCGTCGCCCGGCTGCGCCGCAGCACCTTGCGCTTGGCATTGGCCGGCAGGTCGGCGGTGTAGCTCACGCCCACCGAAATCTCGCCCGAGGCGAGCAGGGCGGGCATCAACAGATAATTGACCCGGCGCACCACCAGCACGATGCCAGGGGCTTCGGCACGGATGCGCTTGAGCAGCAAGGGCAGCAAGGCGAACTCGACGTCGTCCGACAGGCCGATGCGAAACACCGCGGTGCTGGTGGCCGGGTCGAACTCGGCGGCGCGGCTGACGGCGGTGGAGATCGAGTCCAGGGCCGGGGAGAGCAGGGCGAAGATCTCCTGGGCGCGGGCCGAAGGCTCCATGGTGCGGCCGGTGCGCACGAACAGCGGGTCGTCGAACAGGTTGCGCAGGCGCGACAGCGCAGCGCTGATCGCCGGCTGGCCGAGGAACAGCTTTTCCGCCGCGCGGGTCACGCTGCGCTCGTGCATCAAGGTCTCGAACACAATCAGCAGGTTGAGGTCTACACGACGCAGGTCGTTACGGTTCATCGATCGTTGGGCCTGTATGCCAGGGGGTGGGGCAGGGGTGAATACTAAAGCCAAAGGCTGTTACCCTGCATCGCTTTCCCGCACGTCGGGCGCCCAGGTGCCCGGCCGATCGATGTCAGGCATGTCGACTATCGATGATCGCCCATGGCTTGGCGGGCTATGTCCCGATACAGTGCAAGGTAATACGACGTTCACACAGGCGAGGTAGGCCATGTCGCGCATCATCCGTTTCCACAAGTTCGGCGCCGCCGAGGTGCTGCGCTGCGAGCAGCAGACCGAGCCGACGCCGACGGCGGGCGAGGTGCAGGTGCGTGTCGAGGCGATCGGCATCAGCTGGTACGACGTGCTCTGGCGGCAGAACCTGGCTCCGTCCAAGGCGCGCCTGCCGGCCGGCATCGGCCAGGAGATGGCCGGAGTGGTCACCGCCGTGGGCGAAAGGGTCGAGGACATCGCCGTGGGCGATCGCGTGGCCAGCTTCCCGGCCGCCAGCGCCAATGACCATCCCGTCTATGGCGATGTGGTGGTGCTGCCCTGTACCGCCATCACCCGCTACCCGGACCTGCTCTCGCCGATCGAGGCGAGCGTGCACTACACCCCGCTGCTGATCGCCTACTTCGCCTACGTCGAGCTGGCCAGGGCCAAACCGGGGCAGACCGCGCTGGTGACCGACGCCAGCCACTGCGCCGGGCCGGCCTTCGTGCAGCTGGGCAAGGCCTTGGGCCTGAAGGTGTTCGCGGTGACCAAGCAGGCCGAGCAGCGCGCACCGCTGCTGGCGCTGGGCGCCGACAAGGTGATCGTCACCGAAGAGCAGGACCTGCTGCTGCAGGTGGCCAAGTACACCGACAACCGCGGCGTGGACATGGTCCTCGACGGGCTGGGCGGGCCGCAGATGTCACTGCTGGGCGATGTCCTGGCGCCGCGTGGCAGCCTGGTGCTGTACGGCCTGCAGGGCGGCAACCAGACACCGTTCCCGGCCTGTGCGGCGTTTCAGAAGAACATCCAGTTCCACGTGCATTGCATCGGCAACTTCACCGGCAAGCCCGAGCTGGGCATCGCCCAGGACCAGGTGGCGATGGCGCGGGCCCTGGACGTCATCAACCGTTTCACGGCCGATCGCCTGCTGACGCCGCAGATCGTCAAGGTCTACCCGTTCAGCCAGGTGGTCGAGGCGCACCGCTACATGGACGGTTGCCCGTGTGGCGGGCGCGTGGTGCTGGACATGGCGCTCGACTGACACCCTGTGCAGGTGATGGTCAGGGGCGTCTGGCCATCTTCTCTCTGCAAGCGGTGCGCTGCCCTCGTTGCTTCTCAGTTAAGAAATTTCCTACAACACTATAAGTAATTGCCGATAGTCCAGTCGGCAAACTTACAGTGTGCACTTTGTTATCGTCGACTGGCTGAAAAAGTCTGAATGAAAGTTGTTCGATAATACCCGTCTGAATGGTTTTTTTACCCTGAACTGTATCTGTTATTCCCGCCTCGGGAATCGATAATGGCCCCGTGACAGTCGTCGGCCAGGCCGCGCCAGGCGTGGACTGGGTCGAATGAAGGCCGCCAGTACGGGCTCGCCCGCTCGGGGAGGACGCTTATTTCGAAGGGTACTTCCCCCTGCGTGCCTTCATTCAATGACGTGTCGCGTGAAGAACCCGCCCAGATGCCAAGGAGGTGCATGACATGGCAAGTACGATTCATGACCAGGCCATGCAGTACATATACAAGCAAGTATTCGAGCGCTTGTTGGACGACATGAGCCGGCCCCAGCGTACGGCGTTGCAGTTGCTGGTCCAGCGGCTGGTAGTCGCCGCCGGTGGGCCTGATGAGATCGCGCGCTTTCGCGTGCTGTTCCCCTTCAGCGGCGATGGCCGCAGCAGCCACGCCCTGGGCTGCCTGCGGGCGGCGCAGTTGAGCCTGGCCAGCCGCGGGTCGGCGACCTTCGTCTTGCGTGTACTGCTGCTGCCCCTGGGCGGGCATCGGATGCCGTCGGGCGAGCGCCTGGAGCGTTGCTTCAGCCGGCTGTTCCTGGAGGACGACCCGCGTGTCGAACTGCTGATGGTCGACGGCGGCCATGTGGTGCCGTTCTGCGGGCGGCGCCTGCTCGATCCGCAGCTCGATGCGGCCGCACGCGAGCGGCTGCTGACCCTCGGGCACCTGTGCCACGGCCAGCCCGAGCGGGTGCTCCAAGGCTGGCACGTGCTGGCCCGGGCCAAGGCATGCCGCGAGGCGCTGGACCCGCAAGGCAGCGTGGGTGCCCTGGTCACCGAGCTGCCCTCGGCCCGGCAGCGACAGCTGCTGGCCTGGAGCCAACGCTGCCGACGGGCGATGGGGTTGCCGGCCGACCGCTGGGTGCGGTATTGCGCACGCAGCCTGCTGGACAACCTGGCCCAGGTCTACGAACACCTGACGCCCCATTGCCTGAGCACTGCGCATGCGCGGCACGAGGTGGCCGAACCCATGCCGAGCTGGCCGCCTCTGCAGGTGGTGGAGCTGGCCGACCTGCTGCCCGACGAACCCGTCGACGCCCGGGCGAGCGACCCCTGGCTTAGCCACCGACCGTTGTCAGCGTCCCAGGCATGTGAGGGCATGCCGCAGGTCGACACGTGGCGTGAGGAGGCTTACCGGACCTTCCTGCGCGCCCATGCGCTGTCGTCCCAGCAACTCGACTGCCTGCTCAGCGCGCCGTTCGTGGGCCGCGGCAGGGGGCTCGAGGCCTTCGTTCGGCGCCGTTACCCCGAAATGCGCGTGGCGCTGCCGCTGTTGCACCAGGCCTTGCAGGGCCGACCTTGCCCGGAAGCGGTAGGCCGCTGGCTGACCACCGCCACCGGGCTGCCGCTCGGCACCCTGCAGGCTCTGTACGCTGACGATGGGTACGCGCACGGGCTGCGGTCGCTGTTCGCCCACGTGACCTGGCGCGAGGAGGCACTGCCCGACTGGGCACAGGATGGCCTTGCGAGCGACAAGGTTCCGGCATCGAGGCTGGCGGCCCGATGAGCAAGTCGAACGGGGGCGAGTTCGCCTATCAGGCGGTGTACCGCTACCTGCTGACCCTGACCCGTCACAACACCGTGTGCAACGAACACAAGCTGCCGTCGTTGCGCGATCTGGCCAGGCGCCTGAAAGTCTCCCTGTCGACCGTGCAGCACGCCTATCACCAACTGGAGCACGAGGGCTACGTGCGTTCGGTGCCCAAGTCCGGTTACTACATCAACCGCGCCATGGTCAGTGGCCCACGTGCACGCCTCACGGCCTCGGTGATGTCGGACGACCACCAGAGCCTGCGCTTGCTCGAGCCGCCGCTGCCCGGCATGCCGGCGCTGGACCACGCGCTGCTCACCGAGGAGCGCCGTCTGGCGCGGCAGGGCAGCCGCAACGTGAACGAGCGGCGTGTGACCGGGGCGCTGATGCTGCGCAGCGCCCTGGCCGCGCGCTACACCCACGCCTCGGTGCACTGCTGGAGTGCCGAGGACGTCTACCTGGCGACTGATCTGCAGGCGCTGCTGGAGACCGTCTTTGCGGCCCTGCGCCTGGAACACGAGGCACTGCTGGTGCCGTCCCCTGTCTGCGCGCGCCTGTTGTGGCTGCTGAAGCAGACCGGTCGCCGGATCGTCGACGTGCCGCTCGATGCCCAGGGCAGCCCGGACGTGGGCGCGCTGGCGCACCTGCTGCGGCACGAACGGATCGGATTGGCGGTGTTGCCCTCCTGCCTGGCCAGCCCGCTGGGCCGGGTGGTGCCGACCGCAGCGCAGCGGGCCATGGCGGCGCTGCTCGACCAGCACCGGGTCTGGGTGCTGGAAAACGACATGGACAGCGACCATTGCTTCGACGGCCCACCGACGGCGCGGTTGCGCGATACGCTCGACCCGAAGCGGTTGCTGGTGCTCGGCTCGGTGCAGGCCTGCGCTGGCGCCGAGGCGCCCTATGTCTATGTGTTGAGTGCCCACGAGCCGGTACGCCAGGCGTTCGTCTGGCGCGACTTCCACCTGCCGCCTCTGCGCCAGCACGCCCTGGCGCGGTTGCTGGTCAAGGGGCAGGTCGATGCTCATTTGCAGGTGGTGCGCAGCGAGCTGGGGCTGCGGGTGGACGCCCTGTGCGCGGAAATCGCCCGGCAGATCCCGGATCAGCTGGTGTTCGAGCGCCCGGCAGGCGGGCGTGGGCTGTGGGCGCGGGCCAACCAGGACATCGATGTGCAGCGCGTGCTGCGCACCTTCTCGGCCAAGGGCCTGCACGCCGCGCCAGGGCCGATGTTCAGTGCACGGGGCTGGCACCGGCAGCACGTGCTGCTGGCCTGGGAGGGTGGCCGTCTGAACGACCTGCGCCAGGCCGTGGGCCTGCTTCGGCAGCGGCTGGCACGGTGTGGGTTGCCCGACCGCTGATCCAGCCGATTTGCCTGGAGTCGGTTTCTGTATGTATAACCAGTGCGTCAATCCCCTTGCCGCCTGTCTACCGTGATCGCCCATTCCGTCGAAGAACCTTTCTACTACCTGTACAACTTCCAACAGGTACTCGACTGGGTCGAGCTGCGCTACGCCGACTTGCTCGACGAGCAGGAGCGCGCGTTCATCCGCACGTTCGCCGAGTTGCCGCGCCCTGCGCGCGCCTTGCTGGTGCGCATGGTCATGCGCAAGGGCGAGCTGTTTCGTACCGACAAGCTCCAGTACGCGGAAATCGGCTGCACCCACGCCGCCTTGACCCCGCTGCTCGACACCGGTTGGGTGGCCGAGCAGGTCGAGCTGGGGGTCGAGCAGCTGTTCGGCCTGCTGCGCAAGGACGAACTGGCGCGGTGCTTCGCCGGGCAGTTGAGCCGGCCCAAGGCGCTCAAGCACGAACTGCTGGCCGAGCTGCAAGCGCTGGACCTGCCACCCCGGACCTTGGCGTCCTGGTTCCCGAGCTTTCCCGAGCGCGTGGTGCAATGGCGCCTGCAAGCGCTGTGCGACCGGCTGCGGCTGTTGTTCTTCGGCAACCTGTACCAGGACTGGTCGGAGTTCGTGCTGGCCGACCTGGGTTTCGCGCGTTACGAGCAGGTGGCCTTCAGCGCCGACTCCCGCGCCTTGCGCAGCCGCGAGGACGTGACCGCGGCCATGGCGCTGCATGCCTGTGCCGAGCAGCTGGAGCAGGGCGCCACGCCGCAGCAGGTGTTCGCCGCGTTGCCGGCGCTGGCCGCCGACAACCCCTGGCTGGCCCGACGCCGGGCGCGCCTGCTGTTCGGCCTGGGCCAGCAGTGCGAGCGGCTGGGCGACTGGGAACAGGCCACGGCCATCTACGCCGACTGCCAGCACCCGCAGGCGCGTATCCGTCAGATCCGCGTGCTCGAGCGCAGTGAACAGTGGGCCGCTGCCCATGCCTTCGCCACCCAGGTGGCCGAGGCACCGGCCAATGCCCTGGAAGTCCAGGCCCTCGAACGCATGCTGCCGCGCCTGGCGCGCAAGCTGGGCGGCGCGCCGCGTTCGCGCCGCAAGGCACCGGCGGCCAACCTGATTCACCTGGTATTGCCGGCCGAGCACGCCACGCTCGGGGTCGAGCGTGCCGTCGGCCAGTACCTGCACCAGGAGCATGGCGGGCAGGTGCACTACGTGGAGAACACCCTGTTCAACGGGCTGTTCGGGCTGCTGTGCTGGGAGGTGATCTTCGCGCCCGTGCCCGGCGCGTTCTTCCACCCGTTCCAGAGCGCGCCGCAAGACTTGCACGAGGCCGACTTCCAGCTGCGCCGCGCCGAGGCCTTCGAGGCCTGCTTCGCGCGGCTCGATGCCGGCACCCATGCCGAGGTGATCCGCCAGGTGCACCAGGCCAAGCAAGGCCTGCAATCGCCCTTCGTCTGCTGGCCGGCGCTGTCGTCAGACGTGCTCGACCAGGCGCTGGGCTGCCTGCCGCCAGCGCACCTGAAGGCATGCTTCATCCGGCTGCTGCAGGACATCCGCAACAACCGCACCGGCATGCCGGACCTGATCCAGTTCTGGCCCGACGAGGGGCGCTACCGCATGATCGAGGTCAAAGGCCCGGGCGATCGCTTGCAGGACAACCAGCTGCGCTGGCTGGAATTCTGCCGTGAACACGGCTTGCCGGTGGACGTCTGCCACGTGCGCTGGGACAGCGCCGCCCCATGAGCTACACCGTCGCCGTACGCGCCTTGTGCGAGTTCAGTGCCAAGGTGGGCGACCTGGACCTGCGCTTCACCCCATCACCCACCGCCCAGGAAGGTATCGACGGCCATCGCCGCGTGGTGGCGCGCCGAGGGGCAGGGTATGAGGCCGAGGTGGCGCTGGAGGGGCAGTATCAGAGCCTGCGGGTGCGCGGGCGGGCCGATGGCTACGACCCGGCGCTCAACCGCCTGGAAGAGATCAAGACCCACCGCGGCGACCTCTCGCGCCAGCCGGCCAATCACCGGCAACTGCACTGGGCGCAGGCCAAGGTCTATGGCTGGCTGCTGTGCCAGGCGCGGCAGCTGGCGCGCATCGAGGTGGCCCTGGTCTACCTGGACGTCGACAGCGACCGGCAGACGGTGATCAGCGAGTCCTGGCAGGCGACGGACCTGGAGCATTTTTTCGACAAGGTCTGTGCGTACTTTCTCGGCTGGGCCCAGGCCCAGGAGCAACGGCTGCTGGCGCGCAACGAGGGCTTGCAGGCATTGCAGTTCCCCTACGCCGCATTCCGCCAGGGCCAGCGGCAGTTGGCCGAGACCCTGTACAAGGCCGTCAGCACCGGGCGTTGCCTGATGGCCCAGGCCAGCACCGGCATCGGCAAGACCCTGGGCACGCTGTTCCCGCTGCTCAAGGCCACTACGCCGCAGCGGCTCGACAAGATTTTCTTCCTGACCGCCAAGACCCCAGGCCGCGCGCTGGCCTTGCACGCGCTGCGCCAGTTGACCGAAGCCTCACCGCAACCGGCGTTGCGAACCCTGGAGCTGATCGCCCGCGACAAGGCTTGCGAGCACCCGGACAAGGCCTGCCACGGCGAGTCCTGCCCGCTGGCCCAGGGCTTCTACGATCGCTTGCCGGCGGCACGCGCAGCGGCCAGCCAACGGCCGCTGCTGGACCAGGCCGGTGTGCGCGACGTGGCCCTGGCGCACCAGGTCTGCCCTTACTACCTGGGGCAGGAAATGGCGCGCTGGGCCGATGTGGTGGTGGCCGACTACAACTACTACTTCGATGCCCACGCCTTGCTCTTCGGCCTGGCGCAGGCCAACCAGTGGCGCACGGCGGTGCTGGTGGACGAGGCGCACAACCTGGTCGAGCGTGGGCGGCAGATGTACAGCGCCAGCCTCGATCAGGGCCAGCTGGCCACCTTGCGCAAGCGCAAGCCCGCAGGCCTGAGCAGCGTGCTGGACGGGCTCAACCGCACCTGGAACGCCCTGTACAAGGAGCAGCGTGCGCCGTACCAGGCCAGCGCGGTGTTGCCCGAACCGCTCCTGCGCGCCTTGCAGCGTTTCGTCGGCGTGGTCCAGGAGCAGATGAACCAGGCCCCGACCGGCATCGAGCCCGACCTGTTGGCGTTCTACTTCCATGCCTTGCAGTTCACCCGCGTGGCCGAGCTGTTCGACGAGCACTTTCTGTTCGACATCAGCGTGCGCGAGGGGCCGGGCAAGCGGCGGCTGGCCACCCTGTGCCTGCGCAACGTGGTCCCGGCCCGGCTGCTGGCGCCGCGCATGAGCGCCGCCCGCAGCGTCACGCTGTTCTCCGCGACGCTCGGCCCGCGCCAGTTCTACACCGACTTGCTGGGCATGCCGGCCGACACCGCCTGGCTGGAGGTGGCCGCACCGTTTCGTGCCGAGCAGCTGCAGGTGCGCATTGCCAGTCATGTGTCGACGCGCTACCGCGAGCGGCAGGCCTCGCTAGCGCCGATCGTCGAGCTGATCGCCGAGCAGTACGCGCGGCAACCCGGCAACTACCTGGCATTCTTCAGCAGCTTCGAGTATCTGGAGCAGGTCGCACGTCTGCTGGCCGAGCGTCACCCGTCGATCCCGCGCTGGGAGCAGGCGCCGGGCATGGACGAGGTGCGGCGCGAGGCCTTTCTGGCGCGCTTCGTGCCGGATGGGCAGGGGGTCGGGTTCGCGGTGTTGGGCGGGGCCTTCGGGGAG
>NZ_JAAMQI010000017.1 GCF_013523165.1 Pseudomonas entomophila | reverse complement strand
CGGCGCTTGGGTGAAGGGAGGAGGGGCGAAATCTCCCACGGTCTGTACTGCGCGAACAGTCAGAAGCGGATCTAGTCCCTCCTCCTCCCTTCAAGTCCTACCATACAAGCGGCCCCTGTGCCGCGATTGGGCCCGCAGGGCCCATAAGATCAGCGCCTGCTCTGTATCAGGCGAACCTCCACCGATACCGCCTCACTGAACCGTATCCCTGACACGCAGCGCCCATACACCAAGCCCCTCTACCCCCGGCGCCTTATCACGCCACGTCGCTCAGCCCTGGCGATTCAACGCTTGGGCAGCGGCCAGCACCGCCTCCACATGACCGGGCACCTTGACCCCGCGCCAGGCCTGGCGCAACACGCCGTCCCGGTCGATCAGGAACGTGCTGCGATCCACGCCCAGGTACTCCTTGCCGTAGAGCTTCTTCAGCTTGATCACGTCGAACAGCTGGCAGAGCGCCTCGTCCTTGTCGCTGATCAGCTCGAACGTGAAGCCTTGCTTGGCCTTGAAGTTCTCGTGCGACTTGAGCCCGTCGCGCGAGATGCCGAACACCACCGTATTGGCGGCCTCGAAGGCGTCGAGCTGGTCGCGAAAGCCCTGGCCCTGGGTGGTGCAGCCGGGGGTGCTGTCCTTGGGGTAGAAGTACAGCACCACCTGCCGGCCCCGGAGCGCCGACAGCGTGACGGTCTGGCCGGAAGTGGCCTGGGCGATGAAGTCCGCAACGGGTTGATCGATCTCGACGGCCATGGGCGCGCTCCTCACATCGGGTTCTGCGGACGCCACGGTTCGATCAGCGCATCCAGGTTCAGGGCATCGGCGAAATCCAGGAACTGGTCGCGCAGCCAGCTGATCTGCGTTCCGGCCGGCAGGATCACCGTGAAGGTGGCGTTGAGCATGCTGCTGCCGGTCTGCGGCGCCAGGTAGGTGTCGCAGGTCATGGCATCGAGCTCGATGCGGTGGTCGAGGAAGAACTGGCACAGCTCGCTGACGATGTCAGGGCGGTAGGCCGCGCTGACGTAGGCGACGTACGGCAGCGCTTGCGGGCGTACTTCCAGGTCGGCGCTGCGTACCACGTTGAGGGTGAAGGCGTGCTTCTTGCCCAGGCTGGGCAGGCCGGCTTCCAGGCGCGCCAGCGCGTCCCAGCTGCCACCGACCTGCAGCACCAGGGCACTGGTTTCGCCATGGCGGCTCAGGCGCGAGCTGACCACGGCGCAGCGGTTGTCGAAGGCGGCCTGGCTCAGTACGTTGGCCAGCACCATGGGGTCGGCGCCCAGGGCGCTGATGACGAGAAATTGTTCGCGAACGGGTGCGGTGGACATGCAACATTCCTAAAGCGATGGGCGGTCGGTAAGGCGACGTCGGACCTGCAGGTGACAGGCCCCTGACCCAGTCACGAGCGCCTGGGCACTGGCGGTGGGCATCGTCGACGGCCCGGCGGGCCGGATTGTACCGAGCAAAGGAGGAAGGGTAGCGAAAACCGGCCTCCAGGGGAATGCTCCGACCGCCACCTTCGCTTGTACAAGCCCGATGGCGCCAGTACCATTACCGCTCTCTTTTTCCGGCAGGAGCAGCTTCATGATTGCGGGCAGTATGGTGGCATTGGTCACACCCATGGATGCACAAGGGCATCTTGACTGGGACAGCCTGGGCAAACTTGTCGACTTCCACCTGGACAACGGCACCCACGCGATCGTTGCTGTCGGCACCACCGGCGAGTCCGCCACCCTCGATGTCGAAGAGCACATCCAGGTCATCGAATTCGTCGTCAAGCGTGTCAATGGCCGTATTCCGGTCATCGCCGGCACGGGCGCCAACTCCACCCGCGAAGCCGTGCACCTGACCCAGAACGCCAAGAATGCTGGCGCCGATGCCTGCCTGCTGGTCGTGCCGTACTACAACAAGCCGACCCAGGAAGGCCTGTACCAGCACTTCAAGCACATCGCCGAAGCGGTCGACATCCCGCAGATCCTCTACAACGTGCCGGGCCGTACCTCCTGCGACATGCAGGCCGAGACGGTGATCCGCCTGTCGAGCGTGCCGAACATCATCGGCATCAAGGAAGCCACGGGCGACCTGGCCCGGGCCAAGGCGATCCTCGACGGCGTCAGCCCGGACTTCCTGGTGATGTCCGGCGACGATCCGACTGCCGTCGAACTGATGCTGCTCGGTGGCAAGGGCAACATCTCGGTGACCGCCAACGTCGCCCCGCGCGAGATGGCCGACCTGTGCGAAGCCGCGCTCGCAGGCAACGCCGAGAAGGCCCGCGCCATCAATGACCGACTCATGCCGCTGCACAAGCAGCTGTTCGTCGAAGCCAACCCGATCCCGGTGAAGTGGGCGCTGGCCGAAATGGGCCGCATGCACACCGGCATCCGCCTGCCGCTGACCTGGCTGAGCGATTCCCAACACGACGTCGTCCGCCAGGCCCTGCGCCAGTGCGGCGTACTGGCTTAATCGAGGAAGTACACCGCATGAAGCGACTGGCTGGTCTTTCCACCCTTGCCCTGATCATTTCCAGCACCAGCGGTTGCGGCTGGCTCTGGGGCGAGGACGGCTATTTCCGTGACCGTGGCAGTGATTACCTGCAAGCGCGCCAGCACGCGCCGATGCAGCTCCCGCAGGACGCTACCCACGTCAAGCGTCTCGACCCCTTGCTGCCGATCCCGCGCAACGTCGCCGACGACAACGCCACCGGCGAATTCGAGGTGCCGCGTCCGCAGTCGCTGTCGGTGGCCGGCGCGGCCAGCGACTATTCCCTGCAGCGCAGCGGCGCCAACCGGTGGGTACTGGCCCAGCACGCCCCGGCCGAAGTCTGGCCGCTGGCGCGCCAGTTCTTCGAGGACAACGGCCTGCGCATCGCCGAGGAGCGTCCGCAGACCGGCGAGCTGAGCAGCACCTGGCAGCGTTTCGACGAGCTGTCCGCGGCCCTGGGCCAACGCCTGGCCAGCAGCGCCAGCAGCCGCGACAACGAAGTGCGCATCCGCGTGCGTGTCGAGCCTGGCGTACAGCGCAACACCAGCGAAATCTACGTGGTCAGCGCCGAGCGTCCTGCCGGCAGCAGCGATGACGTGGACTTCCCGTCCAGCTCGAACAACCCTGGCGCCGACGCACTGCTGGTCGATCAACTGCTCGCCAGCATGAACCGCTCGGCCGAACAGGGCGGTTCGGTGTCGCTGCTCGCCGAGCGCGACTTCGACACCCCGAGCCGCGTGAGCCTGACCGAAGACGGCAGCGGCAACCCGGTGCTGAACCTGGGCGCCGACCTGGACCGCGCCTGGTCGAGCGTCGGCCGTGCGCTGGAGCAGGGCGAGTGGCGCGTCGAGGACGTCAACCGCAGCCTGGGCCTGTACTACATCAACCTGTCCGAGAAGCCCGAGGACAAGGAGCAGAAGCCCGGCCTGCTGAGCCGCGTGTTCGGCAGCGCGCCGACCGCCGAAGAGCGTGAAGCCCGCGCCGAGCGCTTCCAGATCCGCCTGAGCAAGGTGGGCGAGAACGTCCAGGTCACGGTCGAGAAGAACATCAACACCGTGGCGCCGGCCGATGTCGCGCGTCGTGTGCTGAGCGCCATTCAGGACCGTCTGGGTTAAGTGCGCTTCGCCGTCCTCGGAAGCGGAAGCCAGGGAAACGGCACGCTGATCGCCAGTGGTGACACGTACATCCTGGTCGACTGCGGCTTTTCCCTGCGCGAGACCGAGCGGCGCCTGGCGCTGCTCGGGGTCTCGGCCGCGCAGTTGAGCGCCGTGCTGGTCACCCATGAGCATGCCGACCACGTCCACGGCGTCGGCCTGCTCTCGCGGCGTTACGGGGTGCCGGTGTACCTCAGCCAGGGCACGCTGCGCGGCTTGCGCAAGCCGGTGGAGGCCCGTGGGTTCCTGGCCTGTGGCCAGACCCTGGAGATCGGCGCGTTGCGGGTCAGTGCGGCGCGTGTCGAGCACGATGCCCTGGAACCGCTGCAGTACGTGATCGACGACGGCCAGCGACGCTTCGGCATGCTCACCGACCTGGGCACCTACGACGGCTGGCTGCTGGACCGCTACCAGGGCCTCGATGCCTTGCTGATCGAGTCCAACCATTGCCGCGACATGCTTGCTCGCGGGCATTACCCGTATTTCCTCAAGCAGCGCGTAGGTGGCAACCTCGGGCACTTGAACAACCACCAGGCGGCCAACCTGGTCGCCGAGCTGGGCTGGCAGGACTTGCAGCACCTGGTCCTGGCGCACCTCAGCAGCAAGAACAACCTGCCACATCTGGCGCGTCAGCAGTTCGTCGACACCTTGGGGTGTGACCCGGACTGGCTCCAGGTGGCCAACCAGGAACATGGGCTCGACTGGCGCGAGATCGCCTAGCCCACCACTCAAGCAAGCGGAGCCCAATCATGGAAAAACGCGAAGAACTCTACCGCGGCAAGGCCAAGTCGGTGTACAAGACCGACGATGCCGACCGCCTGGTCCTGCTGTTCCGCAACGACACCTCGGCGTTCGACGGCAAGCGCATCGAACAGCTCGACCGCAAAGGCACCGTGAACAACAAGTTCAACGCCTTCATCATGCAAAAGCTCGAAGCCGCCGGCGTACCGACCCAGTTCGACGCCCTGCTGGGCGACAACGAGTGCCTGGTCAAGAAGCTCGACATGATTCCGGTCGAGTGCGTGGTGCGCAACTACGCCGCCGGCAGCCTGGTCAAGCGCCTGGGCGTCGAAGAAGGCATCAAGCTGGAGCCGTCGACCTTCGAGCTGTTCCTGAAGAACGACGAGAAGGGCGATCCCTTCATCAACGAATCCCATGTCGTCGCCTTTGGTTGGGGCACTGCTGACCAGCTGGCGACCATGAAGACCCTGTCGCTGAAGGTCAACGAGATCCTCACCCAGCTGTTCGACGAGGCTGGCCTGCTGCTGGTCGACTTCAAGCTTGAGTTCGGCGTGTTCCACGGCCAGATCGTCCTGGGCGACGAATTCAGCCCGGACGGTTGCCGCCTGTGGGACAAGGAAACCCGCAAGAAGATGGACAAGGACCGCTTCCGCCAGGGCCTGGGCGACGTCATCGAAGCCTACGAAGAAGTCGCCCGCCGCCTGGGTGTGCCGCTCTAAGCGCCCGGGCGACGCAAGCGCCTGATACCGCGTGATTTTTTTTGCGATAGGGGTTTGCCTTTCGCGAAACTGCTGGTATGATGCGCGCCATTGGAGAGATGCCGGAGTGGTCGAACGGGACGGATTCGAAATCCGTTGTACTGGCAACAGTACCTAGGGTTCAAATCCCTATCTCTCCGCCATACATCGAGAAGCCCCGCAGATTAACGTCTGCGGGGCTTTTTCGTTTCCGAAGTTGACGTTTCCAATGTCTGGATTTATCCGATTTACGTGAAGCAGCAGCAGGGTCAGCTCCATGCAAGAGCCCGGCCGTCCACGGGCTGGTGCATTCGTGATACAGCCGTCTCCTAACAGCAATCGGCAGTGTGATGCTGGTTATCTTCGGGTTTTCACGTCTAGTCGGCATGGTATTGCCGGTTAAGAGGAGAAGCCCTACGACAATCAGCATAAAAGTGTTGATTCAAAGTGTGGCGATGCCGCTGGAACTCACTATTCAGGCTTTCTCCGAGGGTGCATGGAGCGATAATAGTCAGCAGGATGAAGTAGACGACCTAGTGTTCGGGTATGTGCGGCGTGATCTACTGAACCGGATTCTAGGAAACACCGATAACCACGGCCGCAACACGTCCATCATGCGTGTGGATGGCAGGTTTGGTTTGGCGCCCATCTATGACCTTGCGCCGATGATCCTGGATGATGAGGGGATCACGCGAACGACAAAGTGGGCGTCGGAGCGCAAGGGGTCTTCTCAGTGGAGGGACAATTGCGCTGAGCTTACCGATTACACTGATCCAGATGTTCTGCTGCAACGGTTGATGAGTGCGGCCGAAGCATTCAGGGCGTTACCCGATCTGCTGGTCGATGCGCCTGAATCGACACGCAGTGCAGCCACTCTCCCCGTGAATAACTTGGACAAGCGACTCGCGGAGTGGGGGCTGCGATGAAAAAACTACAGCCTGAGGCGCGTGCCCAGCTCATAGAAGAAATCGTCAAGCGCAACGCCGTGGGGCTCGACTCAATCGGGACATCCATCCGCCGTCTGCGGCTGGAAGTCACCGGGCTTGATCAGGAGACCTTCGCGGCGATGTGCAAGATGTCCACGAAAAGCCTGTACGAACTGGAGAGCGGGAAGTCGAATCCAAAGCTCAGTACGGTAGAGGGCGTGCTGCGCCTCTTTGGCGTGCGGATGGGTATGGTGATGACTGTCAAGAACAAGCCTGTTCCATCGGTCGTCGGCAGCAATTTCGACCCAGTGAAGGCTGATGGGTCAGTCACTCGGCTCGCGCAGCCTGGGGCGAATCCTTCACCACTGGCCAATTGCAGCATGGTGTCCGGACCGAAACGGGGGAAAAGCCCTGCGGCAGCCAAAGCGAAAAAGGCAATGTCGAGACCGGTATCGCCACGGTCACGCAAAGACAGTCAGGATGAATAAGAGCGATGTGAGGACGGTGCCGCTGGCCGGTCCGAGCCATTGCGTCAGGTAATCGGCGCTGACGGCACGCTGCCTTCACTGGCAGCCAGGCGTTCCTGGCGCAGGCGCCATTCACCAAGCGTCAGCAAGGTCGGATGCCGTCCAAGGCAATCTGACAGCCCCCTCAGCACGGCGCCTACTTGTAGCGCGCGCTGTTTCGGTCAAGAATCCGCGCTCAAACACGGAGTGTACCGTCATGAGATGGAAAGCGTTTTGCCTGCTCGCCTTATCCCTGTCTACTGCCCAATCATTTGCGGATTCCACGCATCGTTTTGAAGACTCACCCGTCGAGCCTATTGCCGCAAAAATCTTGAAGTACCCGCTGAGCGGTGCGAATGATCAGATCCGCGCGCGGTTCGCCTTCGTTCGCGAGGGTGTCCAGACGCCAAATTTTGCGGGCCATTACGTGTTCAGCAGTTATGGCTGCGGCACGGGCTGCACGGCGAGCGGGCTCGTCGACCTGAACACGGGTGTCGTCTACCGCGCGCCCTTCAATGAAGCGCTGAGCGAGGATGCGTTCAATCAGTTCGGCGTGAAGGAAGCCTACCGCGCTGACAGCACTGTGCTGTTCTTCTCGAACTACCGCTATGTGCAAGCGGGCTCACCTGAGATGAGCCAGGAAAACGGCGTCGCCCGGTGGAATGAGTCGAAAAAGCAATTCGAGATGCTCGAAACGCGCAAGCCCTACACAATGAACGTCGAGTGATGGCGATGGATAAAGATCGAAACGGGCATTACGTCACCCACGATGTACAGAAGTTCGAGACGCAGTGGGAGGCGCTCAATCACGAAAAGAAACGTCGGCACGAACAGTACGCGTTCGACGCAGGGCTCGATAAACACCCGAGCGACCGTGGGTTGTCCAAGCTGACCTTTGCGGAATGGATGATCTGCGCACCTGCCGCCATGATGATCCTCGCATTCGTGCTGACGTGGAATCCCTGGCTTTTCCTGTGCTTGATCGGCTGGGTCGTGTGCGGTGGCGTGGTTCTGCAGCGTAAAAAGACTGCTTGAGCACAACGCTATGCTGGAAGGGCTGCAAGGCAGGTGTCAGACATTGCCATCCGACACTCTTTCTCTGGAGCAAGCCTGAAAATAGTCACGAGCCTGTTCAGCAAAACGAGTCGCCAGCGATTCGGGCGAGGTGTCGTGGTACGCGAGCGAAATCTCCACATGACCCAGACTGGGTAGCCCTTCGGCTTCACCCAACTGGCGAAAGCCAAGCCGGGTAGTGCTGGGTAACAGGGCCGAGACATAGCAACCTGAGGCTACCGCCGCGAGAAGTCCAGCGTGACTGGTACTGTGGTAGCCCACCTGGTAGGTCCTGTCGGCTCTGTGCAGCGCATTGACGATCCGTTCGCGGTCCCCGCATCCTTTGGTGAACAACGCCAAAGGAAGTGGACTCTGTTCGAACACGCGACTGTCGCCAGCGCAGACCCAACTCAGCGGCTCCGAGTGCAATAGTTCCGAAGCGATGCGCTCAGGGCAACCCTGGGTAAGAACGACATCAAGATCACCTGCCTCGTAGCGTTCCCACAACACGCGGCTGTAACCACATTGAACGTCTAGGTGCAGCGCTGGAAAACGCAGCGCGCAGCGCTTGATGAGGTCGGCGAAATAATGGGAAGCGTAGGTGTCGGAAGACCCGATACTGAGGGTGCCGGTGCATGAGCGTTCCGTCAGAGCCATAAGGGCTTGGTCATTGATGGCCAGAATCCGAGTAGCGTAGGCCAACAGCTGATCACCCCGTGCCGTCAGCTCGAGAGGGCGTTTATCTCTGATGAAAAGATCGGCCTCGAGTTGCCGTTCCAGTTTTTGAATCTGCTGGCTGATTGCCGATTGAACACGACACAATTTATGAGCGGTTTTAGAAAAGCTCTTGAGTTCTGCCACTGTGACGAAGGCGCGAAGTTGGTTCATGTCTAGATTCATTTTGTTACTTATTATCATGTCTAGAGATGGCGGTGATCATAATTATTGGCGCGAACCGGGTCAACGGCTGGCGTAGTATCGGCTGCTTGATGGGGGCCGTGACAGGCGTGTTGCGAAGAGCGCATTCGATAAGGAAGTTTCGTATCGATGGGCGCAGGGTTTGATTAATACGCTGATGGTCATTACGTACACCAAGGCGACATGACAATATGACAGGCTTCGATAAAGCAGCACCCTTCATCTTTCTTCTCCTATGGAGCAGCGGCGCCATCTTCGTCAAGCTGGGTCTTGAAGAAGCTTCCGTCTCGGTCTTTCTCGCCGTACGTGCAGCAGGCGCCCTGATCGCTCTGGGTATAGCCTGGATCTGGCTGGTCAAGCAGGGCCGACTGGCTCGCCTGTCACGATTACCCAGGTCTGTACTTGGCCGGGTGGTGATCACCGGCGTGTTATTGCAGGTGGTTTATCAAGCCGCCTATTTTCTGGCACTCGACCATCACCTGACGCCGGGTGTCCTCGCCCTCATCCTGGGGCTGCAGCCCATCCTGACGCCGGTGCTGGCGCGCGAGACGATTGGCAGGGCAGGGTACGGTTATCTGGGCCTTGGATTGGTGGGCTTGACGGTGGCATTGTGGGGCGCACGTGACCTGGGGGCCGTGACAGCGGGAGGCCTGGTCTTTGGCTTGGCGTCCGTGCTTGCTATCACGGTGGGCACGATCGTGCAAAAAGGCTCCACCCTCAACCCTGTCGTATCAGGCTTCTACCAGGCTGTCACAGCGACGGGCCTGTTCCTAATCGTTCTGCCTTTCACCGACCTCAGGCTGACTGTGACGCCGCAGTTCGTGCTGTCGGCGTCCTGGATGGCGGTCGTCGTCTCGACGTTGGCGGTGCTTCTGCTGTTTCGGCTCTTGGAGAAAGGCTCGGCCAGCCAGGTCAGCGTGTTGTTCTACCTGGTCCCGCTGATCACGCTATCGCTGGACTATCTGGTGTTTGGCAACACCGTGTCCTGGGTGACTGCGTGCGGCGCCTTGCTGGTGGTGGTGGCGGTCAGAGGCTTTGGCCGGGATCGACGGGCTGCACCTGAGCCGAGTGCGAGGTGATCGACACCCAGACGGTGAAGACGCCTTGCGTTCGAGACAGCGCGGTTCACCTGCGCTGATCTCGAACGCCACGCCCTCACGGCTCGCGCCACACCAACTCACTCGTGTCATACCCCTGATCCCGCGCCACCCGCAGCAACTGTTCCCGCGCCGAGTCACTGACGATCGGTGTGCGTGACAACAGCCACAGGTACTTGCGGTTGGGGTGCCCGACCAGCGCCACGCGGTAGCTGTCGTCGTGGTACAGCACCCAGTATTCGCCCTTGGTCAACCAGGGCGCCAGGCGGCTGAACCAGTTGTCGAACTGCACCCACAGCTTGTCGGTCTGCCCAGGCACCTGTTCCTCGGCGATGCCCTTGACCTCGTTCCACTCGCCATCGGCTTCGCGGCAGCGGTTGGTGACGTCGATGCGGCCGTCGTCGCGCAGGGCATAATGAGCCTCGGATTGCACGCACTTGCGCTGGAAGAACATCGGCAGGCGGGCCAGCTCGTACCAGGTGCCCTGGTAACGTTGCAGGTCGACCTGGGTGGTGGCCGGCGGCTTGGCGTCGTCACCGGAGCCAGCGCAGCCAGCCAGGGCCAGCAGTGCGCAGGAAAGCAGCAGGGTCTTGCGTATCGCCATGGGAAGGTCTCCAGGAGCGGGTCACCTTGGCCGGGTCGCCGGAGGGGCGGACCAGGCATTGTTGAAGGTTGGATGTCGGAAGGCGGCTAAAGTTGTGCGGGAATCCTTGACCGTCGGCACTGCGCTGTCGCGCAGAGAACATGGCGATAGCTGGCATGGCGCAGAGACTTTATTTCTGATCGATTTCAGGGGCCGCTTTGCGGCCCATCGCGGCACTGGGGCCGCTCCCACACCCGTAGCCCCACCGCGGGGTTGCAGGCTATCGCGGTAACCTGTGGGCGGCCCCGGCCGGGACGCTGGACCGGCCGCGATTGAGCGAGAAGGGCCCACAAAACCAGTTCATGTGGAGCACCAATCGAGCAAAAGACAGTGGCTCCCACGAAGGCGACTGGATGCTCACAACCTGCTCACCTGACCCTTACCCCTCACGCAGCGCCTGCTGCAGGTAAGGCGCCGTTCGGCTGTCCTTGCACGCCGCCACCTCGCCCGGTGTCCCGCTGGCGACCACCGAGCCTCCTTCGGCGCCCGCACCTGGGCCGATGTCGACGACCCAATCGCTTTGCGCAACTACGCGCATGTCGTGCTCGACCACGATCACGCTGTGGCCGGCATCGACCAGGCGGTTGAGCTGGACCAGCAGGCGGTCGACGTCACGCGGATGCAACCCGTTGGTAGGCTCGTCCAGCACGTACAGCGTGGCGCCGCGCGCCGAGCGTTGCAGTTCGGTCGCCAGCTTGATGCGTTGCGCCTCGCCGCCGGACAGCTCGGTGGCCGGCTGGCCGAGGCGCAGGTAGCCCAGGCCGATGTCCTGCAACAACTGCAGCGAGCGTTGCGGCGCAGGCTGCTCGGCGAAGGCCGTCAGGGCCTCGTCCACCGTCAGGTGCAGTACGTCGGCGATGGTCAGGCCGTTCCAGGTGACCGCCAGTGTCTCGGGGTTGTAGCGGGCGCCCTGGCAGGTGGGGCAGGGCGCATACACACTGGGCATGAACAGCAGCTCCACGCTCACCGAGCCTTCGCCTTCACACGTCTCGCAGCGACCCTTGGCCACGTTGAAGGAGAAGCGCCCGGCGTCGAAGCCACGGGCCTTGGCCGCTTCGGTGGCGGCGAACAGCTTGCGCACGTGGTCGAACAGGCCGGTATAGGTCGCCAGGTTGGAGCGCGGCGTACGGCCGATGGGCTTCTGGTCAACCTGCACCAGGCGCCTGATGCGCTCGAGGCCTGCCGTTACCCGGCCGACGCTCGTCGGCTGGGGTTCGTCGTCCAGGCTCGGCTGCTCGCTGTCCTCGGCCTCGACCACCTGGCCCAGGTGCGCACCGACCAGGTCGAGCAGGGCCTGGCTGATCAGGCTGGACTTGCCCGAGCCGGAGATGCCGGTGACCGAGGTGAAGCACCCCAGGGGGAACGCAGCCGACAGATCGTGCAGGTTGTTGCGCGTCACCCCCTCGAGTCGCAGCCAGTGCTCGACCGGCCGGGCGACACGTGGCGCCGTGGTCTGGGTGGCGAACAGGTACGGCCGCGTTCGCGAAGCCTCGACCTGTTCCAACCCGGCAGGAGGGCCGCTGTACAGCACATGACCGCCCAGTTCGCCGGCATCCGGGCCGACGTCCACCAGCCAGTCGGCACGGCGTAGCATCTCCAGGTCGTGCTCGACCACGAACACCGAGTTACCGGCTGCCTTGAGCCGTTGCAGGGCATCGAACAATGCCTCGCTGTCGGCCGGATGCAGGCCGGCGGACGGCTCGTCGAGCACGTACACCACCCCGAACAGCTGCGAGTTGAGCTGAGTCGCCAGGCGCAGGCGCTGCAGCTCGCCAGAGGACAGGGTCGGGGTGCTGCGCTCCAGCGCCAGGTAGCCCAGGCCCAGGTCGACCAGGGTGGTGATGCGTTCGAGCAGTTCGGCAGCGATGCGCTGGGCGGCCAGGCGTTTTTCCAGCGACAGGTTGTGAGTGTGGCGCACGTCCTGGCCGCCGGCGTGGGGATTGCCGCCCTTGGCGACCCGTTGCGCCCGGGCGTCGCGCGTCTGCTGGTGGGTCAGCACCGGGCCGGCCTCTTCGGCCTGGTCGAGATAATCCGCAGCGGCGACCTCGTCGAGCAGCCGGGCCAGGTCCAGCAGAGGCAGGCGCGACAGCTCGGCGATGTCCAGCCCGGCGAAGGTCACGCTCAGCGCCTCGCGTTTCAAACGCTTACCGTCGCACTCGGGGCACGGGCTGGCCTGCAGGTACTGGCCTACCCGCTTGCGCATCAGGGCGCTCTGCGAGTGCATGAAGGTGTGCATCACGTAGCGCCGCGCGCCGGTGAACGTGCCCTGGTAGCTGGGTTCGAGCTTCTGCTTGAGGGCCTTGCGCGTCTGCTCCGGCGTCAGGCCGGCATAGACTGGCACGGTGGGCGTCTCTTCGGTGAACAGGATCCAGTCGCGGGTCTTCTTCGGCAGGTCGCGCCAGGGCACGTCGACGTCATGCCCCAGGGTCACCAGGATGTCGCGCAGGTTCTGGCCTTGCCAGGCCATGGGCCAGGCGGCCACCGCACGCTCACGGATGGTCAGGGAGGGGTCGGGAACCATCGTGGCTTCGCTGACTTCATAGACCCGGCCCATCCCCTGGCACTGCGGGCAGGCGCCGTGGGGCGTGTTGGGCGAGAAATCTTCGGCGTACAGCATCGGCTGCTCGGCCGGGTAGCTGCCGGCCCGCGAATAGAGCATGCGAATCAGGCTGGACAAGGTCGTGACGCTGCCCACCGACGAGCGTGCATTCGGGCTGCCGCGCTGCTGCTGCAGGGCGACCGCTGGCGGCAGCCCTTCGATGGCGTCCACGTCCGGCACGCCCACCTGGTCGATCAAGCGCCGTGCGTAGGGGGCTACGGACTCGAAGTAGCGTCGCTGCGCCTCGGCATACAAGGTCGAAAAGGCCAGCGATGACTTGCCCGACCCGGACACCCCGCTGAACACCACCAGCGCATCGCGCGGAATGTCCACATCGACGTTGGCCAGGTTGTGCTCACGGGCGCCTCGCACCCGCACCAAGCCCGGTGGATGAGGAGTGGAAGAAGCGGCGGGAGGCTGTCGACGTGCAGGCATGAAGGTGTCCTTGTGAAGATCGCCGCAGCGTGCCGACCCGGACGGCCGGTGCGCCTGCGCGGCAGTAAGGCAACTGACTCGGTCCAGGGAAGATGGGTTCCACCTGTAAAGCGATAGCGTGCCAACGCTTTGTCGGTCGACGCCATCAGTATGCCCTAGCTGTGCAGATGCCCATCTTTTGGCGCGCTAAACATTGTACCGAATGATCTTTAATGCAATTCGTCAGGCGTTCGAAAAACAAAAGAACACGTCTGCGCCGCGAGCACGTCACACAGAAACACAGACGTTCCTGTGTAGGACTGACATGAGGTGAAAGATCATGGCTAATCGTCAAGACACGCAGAGCAGCCAAAACCCTGGCAACTTCGCCAACGATCGCGAACGCGCGTCGGAAGCGGGGCGCAAAGGAGGGCAGAGCTCCGGCACCAGCCACGGCAATGAAACCGGCCGTCAAGGCGGGCAGAGTGGGCGCGGCAACTTCGCCGACGATCCGCAACGCGCTTCGGACGCTGGCAAGAAAGGTGGCCAGATGAGCCACGGCAATGGTCAACAGCGCGACGACAAGCGCTGATTTTCCAATGAAGAAGTTCAGGGCGGCCATTCGCCCTGAACGCCTGAAGAGGAATACGTACATGTTCATGCACAACAAGCGACTGCAATACACCGTTCGAGTGGCCGGCCCCAATCCAGGCCTGGCCAATCTGTTGCTCGAGCAGTTCGGTGGGCCTCAGGGTGAACTGGCCGCCGCCATGCGTTACTTCACACAGGCCGTGTCGGAAGACGATGCAGGCCGCAAGGACATGCTGTACGACATTGCGACCGAAGAACTCAGTCACCTTGAAGTGATCGGTTCGATCGTGGTGATGCTCAACAAGGGTGCCAAGGGCAAGTTGGCCGAAGGGGTCGAGTCCGAAGGCGAGCTGTACCGTTCGCTGACCGGGGCCGGCAACGACTCCCACATCACCAGCATGCTTTACGGTGGTGGTGCAGCACTGGTCAATTCCGGTGGCATCCCGTGGACCGCCGCCTACATTGACACCATTGGTGAGCCAACCGCCGACCTGCGCTCCAACATCGCGGCCGAAGCACGTGCCAAGATCGTCTACGAACGCCTGATCAACGTCACTGACGATGCCGGGGTCCGAGATGCGCTGCAGTTCCTGATGAGCCGTGAAATCGCTCACCAGCAGTCGTTCGAGAAGGCCTTGCACAGCATCCAGCCCAACTTCCCACAGGGTAAGCTGCCCGGCGTGGCGGAGTTCAACAAGACCTACTTCAACATGTCCCATGGCGACGACATGCGCGGTGCCTGGAACCAGGGCGAAGCGCAAGGCGTGCCTGGCCAGATGGACGAATGGGTCTACGTGGAAAATCCACAACCGGCGGTGGACGGTGGCGACGGCAATGCCTCGGTCGAGCTGGACGAGGAATCCTTCGCTGCA
Source organism: Pseudomonas entomophila (assembly GCF_013523165.1). GTDB lineage: Bacteria > Pseudomonadota > Gammaproteobacteria > Pseudomonadales > Pseudomonadaceae > Aquipseudomonas > Aquipseudomonas entomophila_A. Next base: position 75,931 of record NZ_JAAMQI010000017.1, on the reverse strand, counting down.
CTGGAAGCCTTCAAGGAAAGGACCATGTCCGATCCGGACGCCCAACCGCTGACCGGTGCCAACCTTGGCAGTGGCGAGGCGCTCAAGCGCTGATCAGCTGATCGCTGGTCCTCACGCGCCGGGTCCAAGACCCGGCGCGCTTGTTTTCAGACCCTGCACTCAGCGCTTGGCTTCTGCCTCCGGATCAGCCGACCGCGCCAGAAACGCACGCGTCACCTCAGGCAGGTGCTCCTGCAGCCAGTTCGCCATCGCCTGTTCCTGTTCCAGGATCGCACGGCACGCATCGGCCGTCTCACGGTCGCCCACTTGCTCGGCGGCCTCGATCAGCACCGTGTACATCGCGATTTCCAGGTTTTCGAACACATAACCCGACATCGCGCCCTTGACCACCTCGTCGCTCATGACCATGCCGCCCAAGGCCTGACCGAAGGCCATGACCTTGCCTGCCAGGTCCTTGAAGGTGGAGGTGCTGCCGCCCAGACGGGCAATGCAGGCGTCGAGGGCCTTCTGCTGACCCTTGGTCTCCTCGATGTGCTTAACGATTCGCCGTTTCAGTTCGGGGTAGTGCTCCAGTCGTTCTGCCTGGCCCTTGAGCATGCTTTCGGCCTGCTGCTCCATCGCGTGGGCATCACGCAGCCAATCCAGCAGGTTGTCCTTGGGTGTGGCCATGGGTGTTTCTCCTTTCGGGATGGGTGTCTGGGTGTGAGGCCTAGCGCGCAGGGTCGTTCGACCGGGGCGACCGATCGGCTCTTTCGAGCGCTGGGTCCAGCAGGAACGTGGCCAGGGTCTCGGCGCAGGCCTGGATACCGCGCTCGTGAATGATCTCGAAACCATGGGTGTTGTCGGTGGGGATGGCCAGGCACCCGGCGCGCGCCGCGATGCCGCTGCTCATGACGGCGCTGGCGTCCGAGGCGAAGTCCACCAGCAGCGCCGCCTGGGGCGCATAGCCGGCCCGGCGTGCAGCCCGCATCAGCGAGGTGACCACGGCCGGGGTGTAGTAGCCTTTCTGGTCGCCGGTGTTGACGATGGGGTCGGCACTCAGACGTGTGCCGTACTCCTCCAGCACAGGGCCTACCTCCAACGCGAGCGTGGTATCGCCTGGCAACCGCGCGGCGGCGTACATGGCGCCCGCGTTGGACTCTTCCTCCAGCGTGGTGAGCACGAACCAGACGTCTTGCTGCAGTGCACCGCGTTGCGCACGGACCAGGACTGCCGCCTCGATCGCCGCGACCAGGGGCGCGCGGTCGTCCATGAAGTGCGCCGCGATGGCGTCGTTGACGCGAAACGGTTGGCGCCAGTGTCGGCTGAGGACCACCCGTGTGCCGGGCCTCACGCCCATGGCCTGTAGCTCACGCTCGCTGCGACGGGTCACGATGTGGACGTCGTTCCAGTGCACATCGCCCGAAAGCACGTCACGTCCTGTGGGGGTCGCCTGAGAGGCATGCATCGACCCGTAGGACAGCACGCCCGGCAGGCGCTGTTCGTCGCCCAGGATCTCCACGGGGCAGGCGCCGAAGCAGATCGGCTGCGCACCGCCCAGGGCCACGACCTCGAGGTTGCCGTCGGCCCGGATGCGTTTGACGATCATGGCGATTTCATCCAGGTGCGCCATGACCCGAATGCTGTCGTCAGGGTCGCTGGGATGCGCTGAACGGATGACCCCTGCGACGTTGCCAGCCCGGTCGACATGGACCTCGTCGCAATGTTCGTTCAGGGCTTCCAGGCACACGGCCCGAACATCGTCTTCCTGTCCACCAGGCCCATAGGCCACCAACAGACGCTCCAGCAATGCGACATCCCGCAACATGAAATGCGTTCTCCTGCGTGATCAGAGGTTCAACGGGCCGTCGAGGCGAACCCGCGCTTGGCCTGGAACAGGTGTTCCAGTCGATCCACCCCCAGCGCGTGGGGCAGGACGCACCGTTGAGCCTGTTCCCAGTCAAGGTCGGGGGCCAGCCACGCCTTGGCATGCGCCTCGTCGAGCACCACCAGGCGTTGCTGGCCTGCCGTATCCAGGGTCGTCACCAGGGCCAGGCCATCGCAGCCACTGGGTTCGACGCCGACATGGGCCAGGCCGGCCAGGTACAAGGGACCCGCATGGCGGGCGGTGATGTAGGCCAGTTGCCGACGGGCAGTGCCGGCGCCTTCGCTGGCCGTCTCGTACCACCCTTCGACCGGGATCAACGCGCGGCCGTCACGGCGCAGGCGAGCGTATTGTGGAGAGCGCAGCACTTGTTCCAGCGACAGCCGCGTGATCGGCGAGCGTGGCGCCATGGACCATTCGGGCGTCCAGCCCCAGCGCACGTCGCGCGTCACCGGTTGGCCGGCCCGCATGAGGATGGCCTGCACGCGCATCCTGGGTTTGACCAGGGACTCGCGTGAGGCAGGCGCGTCGGACAATGGCGCGCAGGCCCGATCAGCCTCGCTGCGTGCGTCGAGCACCGGTTGAGCGAACGGTGCAAGTGCACCTTGAACGTTGTGGGACTGAACGATGCATTCGCACATGATGGCCACCTGCTGCGAAGCGCCCGAAGCGCTCTGGAAAAGGGGTGCCGCCCGTGCTCGCCGGGTCGGCTTGTAAGGATTCCGAAAGGCAGAGGCGGGGCAACGTTCAGGTGGACGGCTGCCAGTCCCGATGAATGGCAGGATGGGCAGTGTGGTGGGGAACAAGGTGGACGTCGTCGAACAAAACGCTTGAACGCGTAAGGCCTCGACGTGTTTCAGGAAACGTTCATGGACGACCGTTCGTCATCCTTTCGGACTTCTCTCGACGACCCTCGGGTCAATGCTTGCGAGGTATCCCTCCCTTACCTTTTCGACCCGCCAGCGTGCGGGTTTTTTTTGCCTGCAGGGTGGCCGTTCAGGGCGCGAACCAGTCGCGCGCCCGCAGGAAGCACTGCTCGGCGATCGCCGAACGCGGTTCGCTGCGCCGTTGCAGCAGCCCCAGCGGGCTGTGGATGCTGGCGTCGTCGATCGGCACGATGCGCAGGTGTTCGCTCAGACGCTCCAAGCCGCAGCCCAGTGGCATGACGGCGCAGCAAAGCCCGGCATCGATCGCCTGCAGCACGTGGAAGGTGGAATCGCTTTCCAGCACGGCCAGCGGGTGCAGGCCGCGGCTTCTGAAGCTCAGGTCCAGCGACTGGCGGTAGTGCATGCCCTGGCTCAGCTGGCCCAGCGGCAGGGGCGCGAGGTCTTCCCAGCGCAGCGCCGCCTGATCGAACTGGAAATGCCGGGTGTCATGCAGCAGGCCCATGGTCGTCGTGCCCAGCTCGAGCACCTCGAAGAAGCTCGTGTCGACCTGATCCAGGTAGCACAGCCCCAGGTCCAGCTGGTTGCGGCTCAGGCCGTCGATGATCTGTTCGGAGCTGAGGGCCGACAGCTCGAAGCGCAGTTCGGGGTAGTGCTCACGCAACGGCCGCAGCAGGGTCATGGTGTCGAAACTGGACAGCGGCACCGTGCCCAGGCGCAGGCGGCCGACCACCTGGCCGCGGCAGCTGGCGGCCTCGGCCTGCAGCCCATCGTGCGCCGCCATCAGCGTACGGGCCCAGGCCAGTACGCGTTCGCCGGCTTCGGTGAAGCCCTCGAAGCGCTGCCCGCGTTCGACCAGCACCAGGTCCAGCTCCTCCTCGAGGTTGCGCAGGCGCATCGACAGGGTCGGCTGGGTCACGTGGCAGAGCGCGGCGGCCTGACCGAAATGCCGGGTCTGGTCGAGGGCGATGAGAAACTTCAGTTGCTTGATGTCCATGCCGGGGCCTGGTGAAGGGGCGTGCGCCGACCTTAACCAAGTCCGCCGTGCCTGGCCAATCTTTGTCGTGCCTGGCGCGTCAGCTCAGCACATGCCCGCGCGGCGCCAGCGGTTCGGGCAAGGGCGTCTGGCCCAGCGCCGCCAGGATGTCGCGCTCGACGGTCCGCACCAGCGCGTCGGTGGCCAGGTCGTTCTCTTCGTGCCCGAACGGGTCTTCCAGCTCGTTGCCGATCGCATCCAGGCCGAAGAAGGTGTAGCTCACCAGCAGGGTGAACAGCGGTGCCAGCCAGCCCAGCGGTTCGGCCAGGGCGAAGGGCAGTAGCAGGCAGAAGATGTAGATGGTGCGGTGCAGCAGCAACGTGTAGGGAAAGGGCAGGGGCGTGTGCTTGAGGCGCTCGCAGGTGGCCTGGACCTCGCTCAAGCCCACCAGGCGCTGTTCGAGCACGGTGTAGCGCCATTCGCTTATCTGCCCCTGCCGAGCCAGTTGCGAGCATCGCTCACCGACCGCTTGCAGGATGCCGTCGCACAGGTTGTGCGGGCTGGGGCGAGCCTGGACCGGCAGCCAGGCGACCGCGGCACGGGCCGGGTCTTCGCCACGCAGCCCGGCGTTGAGGGCGTGGGCGAAGCCACACAGGCTGCGCAGCACGTCGGCGCGTACCTGGGGTACCTCGATCACGACGCTTTCACGCACGAACGAGCGCGTCTCGATCAAGAGCCGACCCCAGGCCTTGCGCCCTTCCCACCAGCGGTCGTAGCAGGCCGTGTTGCGAAAGCTCATGAAGATCGATAACGACAGCCCCAGCAGGGTGAATGGTGTGGCGCTGACGGGATAGAACAGGGCGGGGTAGCGCTGCTCGACCAGCACGATCAGCGCCGCCAGCGCGGTCACCAGCAGGCAGCGGCCGGCGATGCGCTTGACGATCGAGCCCTTCAGGGTGAACAGCACCCGCAGCAGGTTGACGCGTGGTGGAACGATCATGGCACTCCCGAGGCGACGCGATCAGCCGCCGGTCATGTTCATGAAACGCAGGATCTGCACTTCGCCGCCGACCTCGAAGTGGTGCCGGTACGGCTTGAGCTGCACCGCCTTGCGGATGGCCTGTTCGAGGCGTTCGCTGTCGCCGGGGTGCGCACGCAGCACCTGCTTGAGGTCGAGCGAGTGCTCGTTGCCCAGGCACAGCAGCAGACGGCCTTCGACGGTCAGGCGCACGCGGTTGCAGGTGGCGCAGAAGTTGTGGCTGTGGGGGGAAATGAAACCGACCCGGGTATTGGGCGCCTCGGCCAGGCGCCAGTAGCGCGCCGGGCCCAGCGAGGACTCGGCCGATTCGATCAGGGTGAAGTGCCGGGCCAGCTGCGCGCGCACCTCGTCGCTGGAGCAATAGGACTCGCCACGCTCGTGTTCGCTGATCACCCCCAGCGGCATCTCTTCGATGAACGAGATGTCCAGCTCACGGGCGATGGCAAACCGCACCAGGTCCACGATCTCGTCGTCGTTACGGCCCTTGAGCACCACGCAGTTGAGCTTGGTGCGGCGAAAGCCGGCGGCGCGTGCCGCGTCGATGCCGTCGATGACCTGGTACAGGTCGCCGGTACGGGTCAAGGCGCGGAAGCGCTCGGGGTCGAGGCTGTCGAGGCTGATGTTGAGCCGCGTGACCCCGGCGTCGAACAGCGGCTGGGCCAGGCGTCCGAGCTGGGAACCATTGCTGGTCAGGCACAGCTCGCGCAGGCCGGGCAGGCTGGCGATGCGGCCACAGAGGTCGACGATGCCCTGGCGTACCAGCGGCTCGCCGCCGGTCAGGCGGATCTTGCGCGTGCCCAGCGCGACGAAGCGCTCGGCGACCTGGTAGAGCTCTTCGAGAGTAAGAATGCGTTGTCGCGGCAGAAACTGCATGTCTTCGGCCATGCAGTAGACACAGCGAAAGTCACAGCGGTCGGTGACCGACATGCGCAGGTAGTCGATTTTCCGGTCGTAACCGTCGATCAGGGGCGAGCTGTGCGATTCCACGTCTATGCCTGAGTGCTGGGCGCTTGGGCGCCGTGTCTGAAAACCAACCTATCGCCGGTACGAGGGTGCGTCAAATTGCTTTTGCCGACCGACCGATCAGCCTGCTCTATCACGACGGCCCGGAGGGCGATTCAGCGCCGCACGGGCAGCGCCGTGGTGAACTTCATCTGTTCCATGGCAAAGCACGACGTGATGTTGGACAACCCGTCGGTGTGGGTGATCAGTTTCTTGTAGAAACGATCGTAGGCGGCCACGTCGGCCACCACCACGCGCAGCAGGTAGTCCCAGTCGCCGGCCATGCGGTAGCACTCCATGACCTCTTCGTAGGCGATCACCGTCTCGGCGAAGTGCGCCAGCCAGTCGCTGTCGTGGCGCTGGGTCTTGAGCTGGAGAAACACAGTCAGGCCCAGGTTGAGCAAGGCCGGATCGAGCAGGGCAACGCGCTGGCGGATGTAGCCGTCCTCCTCGAGACGCTTGACCCGCTTCCAGCAGGGCGTGGTCGACAGGTTGACCGCCTCGGCCAGGTCCTTGATCGACATCGAGGCGTCGCGTTGCAGCAGGGTGAGGATGTGCTGGTCGTAGCTGTCCATGGGTAGGCGGCAGGGTCGCTGAGGGAGCTGTCGAGACTAGCCAAATGACGGCGCAGGGACCAGCGCTTTCGCTGCGGGCCCCGGACCGGCCGCGCAGGGCCTGTACCTCACACGCTTCCCGGAATATGCCATAGTGAATCCCTCGACCGCTGATCCGCCACAGGCCCGACCATGTCCGACAAGCCCCGTCACTTCGCCACCCGTACGCTGCATGCCGGCCATCCGTATCGCGTCGCCGACAACGCCATCGTTCCGCCGATCGTCACGGCCAGCTCGTTCACCAAGCGCAGCCTCGACGAGCACCCTGACTACGCCTACAGCCGCGTGAGCAACCCGACCCGCGACGCCTATGAACGCTGCGTGGCGGCCCTGGAGGAGGGCGCTGGCGCGGTCGCCTGCGCCTCGGGGGTGAACGCCACGGCCACGGTGCTCGAGCTGCTGCCCAAGGACGCCCACGTCATCGTGATGCGGGGCGTCTACGGTGGCACTTTCCGGCTGATGGAGGACTACCGCGCCCACACCAGCGGTCTGACCACCCGCTACGTCGACCTGAACGACCTGCAGGCCGTGGCCGCAGCGATCCAGCCGAACACCGGCCTGATCTGGATCGAGTCGCCCACCAACCCGCTGCTGCAACTGGTCGACATCCAGGCCCTGTGCGACCTGGCGCGCGCCCGTGGCGTGCTCACCTGCATCGACAACACCTTCTGCTCGCCCTGGAACCAGCAGCCGATTCGCCTGGGCGTGGACCTGGTCATGCACTCGGCGAGCAAGTACATCGGCGGCCACTCCGACCTGATCGGCGGCCTGGTGGTGGCCGCGAACGACACGCTGCTGGCACGGTTGCGCAAGATCAGCATGGCCGTCGGCGCGATCCAGGGCCCGTTCGACTGCTACCTGGCATTGCGCGGCCTGAAGACCCTCGACGTGCGCCTTGAGCGTCAGTGCGCCAATGCGTTGAAGGTGGCGCAGTTCCTCGAGGCTCATCCCCAGGTCGAGCAGGTGTTCTACCCCGGCTTGCCGAGCCACCCCCAGCATGCCCTCTGCCAGCGGCAGATGCGTGCAGGCGGTGCGGTGGTCGCGCTGCGAGTCAAGGGCGGCCGCGCGGGCGCCGAACAGGTGGTCCGGCGGCTGTCGATCTTCGTGCTGGCCGACTCGCTCGGCGGCGTCGAAAGCATGATCAACCATGCCTGGACCATGTCGCACAATTCCCTGAGCCCCGAGCAGAAGCAGCAGATGGGCATCGGCGAAGACCTGCTGCGCCTGTCGGTCGGCGTGGAGGACGCGCGCGACCTGATCGACGACCTCGACCAGGCCCTGGTGGCCGTCGACGCCACCCCTGCCTGACGCCTGCACATGACCAAGGAGCCTGCGGTGCCACGACTGTTATTGAACTGCGACATGGGGGAAAGCTTCGGCGCCTGGCACATGGGCCTGGACGCCGAGGTCATGCCCTACATCGACTGCGCCAACATTGCCTGCGGCTACCACGCCGGCGACCCGAGCGTCATGCGCCGCACCGTGGCCCTGGCGCTGGCCCACGGGGTGACCATCGGCGCGCACCCGGCCTACCCGGACCTGGTCGGCTTCGGCCGGCGCAGCCTGGCCTGCGACGCCGACGAGCTGCGCGACCTGCTGCACTACCAGATCGGTGCGCTCGACGGGATCTGCAAGGCGGCCGGCACCCGGGTGGCCTACGTCAAGCCCCATGGCGCGCTGTACAACGACATGATGGCCAACCCCGAGACCTTGCGCGTGGTCATGCAGGCCGTGGGCGCCTATGACCGCGACCTGCCGCTGATGCTGATGGCCACCGCCGACGATCGGGCAGCCCAGGCGCTGGGCGACACGCTGGGCATGACCCTGTGGTTCGAGGCGTTCGCCGACCGTGCCTACACCGCCAGCGGGCACCTGCGCTCGCGTCGCCTGCCGAATGCGGTGCACCATGACCCGGCCCGGGTCGTCGAGCAGGCCGTGCGCCTGGCGCGGGGCGAGTGCCTGGACGCCGACGATGGCAGCGCGCTGCGCCTGGCGGCCCGCACCCTGTGCGTGCACGGCGACAATGCCGGCTCCGTGGCCGCGGTGCGTCAGATCCGTGAAGCGCTCGACGCACTGGAGCAGGCATGACGCCGCGTCTCGAGGTGGTCGCCGTCGACACCTTCATGGTGCGCCTGTTCGAGCGCATCGACCCGGACAACATGCCCTGGCTGCTGGCGGCCACGCGGCAGGTGTCCACGGTACTGGCCGCGCATGTGATCGACCTGGTGCCTTCTTATACCACCCTCATGATCCAGACCGACCTGCCGCCCACCCAGGCGCGTCGCTTGATCGAGCAGGCACTCAGCGACCTGCGGCCGGACGCTCAGGCCGACGGGCGTCGACACGAGGTTCCGGTGTGGTACGACCCGCAGGTCGGCCCTGAACTGGACGTGATCGCCGCTCGCGCCGGCCTGTCACGCGAGGCGGTGATCGCCCTGCACAGTGGCGCCGACTACCCTGTGTTCGCCCTGGGCTTCGCGCCTGGCTTCGGCTTCATGGGCCTGGTCGACGAACGTTTGGCCAGCCCGCGGCTTTCGACCCCGCGCCAGCGGGTGACCGCTGGCAGCGTCGGTATTGCCGAACGCCAGACCGCTGCCTACCCGGCCGTGTCACCCGGGGGCTGGAACCTCATCGGGCGCACGCCGGTGGCCTTGTTCGATCGCCACCGTGAAGGCTACAGCCTGCTGCAACCCGGTGATCGCGTACGCTTCATCGCCATCGACCATGCCCGTTTCCTGGCCCTCGGGGGCGATGACACACCGCTGGAGGCGACCCCATGAGCCGTCTGATCATCGAGGCCAGCACGCCACTGTGCCAACTGCAGGATGCCGGCCGCTTCGGCGTGCGGCACCTGGGCGTCACCCAGGGCGGGGCGCTGGACTGGGTCGCCTTGCGCTGGGCCAACTGGCTGCTGGGCAATGCCCTCGACGCAGCCGTCGTGGAGGTGACCCTGGGCGGCTTCAGCGTGCTGGCCGAAGCACCGTGCAGCCTGGCACTGGCCGGAGCCGACCTGGGGGCACGGCTCGACGACCGCCCCCTCGCGCCGTGGTCGAGCTTCACCCTGGCCCCGGGCCAACGCCTGACCTTCGAACGTCCCCGGCAAGGCGCGCGTGCCTACCTGGCAGGCCAGGGTGGCTTCCAGGCGCCCGTGGTGCTGGGCAGCAGGGCCACGGTAAGGCGCGAAGGTCTTGGCGGCCTCGACGGGCAGGGCCAGGCCTTGGCCACGGGGCAGGCGCTGTGCTGTGGCACAGGCCCTGCCGCGCATGCGACGGTACCGACGGCCTTGCGCCCGGTGTGGTCCGACACCCCTGTGCTTGACGTGGTGATGGGCGCGCAGCTGGGGGCGTTCAGCGGGACCAGCCTGTTCGAGGCCTTCAACAGCGCCTGGACGCTCGACACCCGCGCCGACCGCATGGGCGTGCGCCTGCTCGGGCCGGCGCTGGTGTACCAGGGCGAGCCGATGATCTCCGAAGGCATCCCGCTGGGCGCGGTGCAGGTGCCGCCCGACGGGCAGCCGATCGTGCTGCTCAACGATCGGCAGACGATTGGCGGCTACCCACGCCTGGGCGCGTTGACGCCGTTGGCGCTGGCGCGACTGGCACAGTGCCTGCCAGGCGAGCAGGTAAGGTTCAGGGCCGTGGTACAGACACTGGCCTGGGAGCAGCAGCAGGCATACGTGCGGCGGTGGCAAGAGGCGCAGTAGGCAGGGCAGGGCGTCGCGGGATTTACGGCCCCTGCGGGCCCGATCGCGGGCAAGCCCGCTCCCACATAGAGAGGCGACATCCTGCTGAACGCGCAGGGAGGCGATACCTGCAGAATCAGCACTGCGGTCGACCTGTGGAAGAGTCCATGGTTTCTGCCACGTGCTGATATGGGCCCTGGCAGGCACGATCGCGGCCGGGCCGCTCACCCGTAGCTACACCGCAGTGGTCAGGCGATCACGAACCTGTGGGAGCGGGCTTGCCCGCGATCGGGCCCGAAGGGGCCGCAGACCCGTCAGCCAACCCAGTCGCTTGCTGTACACGCGCCTTTGCCCCACGCTACTTGGCCAGGTAGCGCATCGCATCCTCCAGCCCTTGCAGGCTCAACGGATACATTCGCTCGCCTATCACCTCGCGCACCAGGGCATTCGATGCGCTGTAGCCCCAGGTTTCCCGCGGATAGGGGTTGATCCACACCAGCTTGCCGAACCGCTCGACGAACCGGCGCAGCCAGACGTGCCCTGCCTCCTCGTTCCAGTGCTCGACGCTGCCGCCTGGCTGGGTGATCTCGTAAGGTGCCATCGAGGCATCGCCCACGAACACCACCTTGTAGTCCTCTCCATAGGTGTGCAGCAGGTCGAAGGTCGAGACCCGCTCGACGTCACGTCGCAGGTTGTCCTTCCACAGCGTCTCGTAGACGCAGTTGTGAAAGTAATAGGACTCCAGGTGCTTGAACTCGCTCCGGCAGGCCGAGAACAGCTCCTCGCATACCCGCACGTGCGCATCCATCGAGCCGCCGATGTCGAACAGCAGCAACAGCTTCACCGTGTTGCGCCGCTCGGGGCGCATCTGGATGTTCAGCAGGCCGGCATCGCGGGCGGTCTGGTCGATGGTGCCGTCGATGTCCAGTTCCTCGGTCGCCCCGTCGCGGGCGAACTGGCGCAGGCGCCGCAGGGCCAGCTTGATCGTGCGTGTGCCCAGCTCGACCTGGGCATCGAGGTTGCGGTACTCGCGCTGCTCCCACACCTTGACCGCCTTGCCCTGCCGTTGGCCAGCATCGCCCACGCGGATGCCTTCGGGGTTGTAGCCGCCTGAACCGAACGGGCTGGTGCCACCCGTGCCGATCCATTTGTTGCCGCCTGCGTGACGTTTCTTCTGTTCGTCCAGACGCTGCTTGAAGGCCTCGATCAAGGCGTCCAGACCGCCCAGTGACTGGATCTGCGCACGTTCCTCGGCGCTGAGCGAGCGCTCGAATGCCTTGCGCAGCCATTCGTCCGGGATGAGCGCTTCCAGGTGCTCGTCGAGCCGCTCCATGCCCTGGAAGTAGGCCGAGAACGCCCGGTCGAACCTGTCGAAGTGCCGCTCGTCCTTGACCAGTACGGTCCGCGCCAGGAAATAGAAGTCGTCCATGTCGGCGAACACCACGTGCGTCTGCAGCGCCGCCATCAGGTCGAGCCATTCGCGCAGCGAGACCGGCACCTTGGCCGCGCGCAATTCGTTGAACAGCGTGAGCAGCATGGTCAGGCCCCCGTCAGCGCGGCCCGCGCCGGCTCATGAACGCCAGACGCTCGAGCAGGTGCACGTCCTGCTCGTTCTTCACCAGCGCACCGGCCAGCGGCGGGATGGCCTTGGTCGGGTCGCGCTCGCGCAGCACCGCTTCGCCAATCTCGTCGGCCATCAGCAGCTTGAGCCAATCGACCAGCTCCGAGGTCGAGGGTTTCTTCTTCAGGCCCGGGACCTTGCGCACGTCGAAGAACACGTCCAGCGCCTCGCTGACCAGCGACGGGCGGATGCCGGGGAAGTGCACGTCGACGATCCGCTGCAGGGTGGCGCGGTCCGGGAAGGCGATGTAGTGGAAGAAGCAGCGCCGCAGGAAGGCGTCCGGCAGCTCCTTCTCATTGTTCGAGGTGATGATGATGATCGGGCGATGCCGGGCCTTGATGGTCTCGCCCGTTTCGTAGACGTAGAACTCCATGCGGTCGAGTTCCTGCAACAGGTCGTTGGGGAACTCGATGTCGGCCTTGTCGATTTCGTCGATCAGCAGCACCACGCGCTCCTCGGCCTCGAACGCTTCCCAGAGCTTGCCCTTCTTCAGGTAGTTGCGCACGTCGTGGACCTTGTCCACCCCCAGCTGCGAGTCACGCAGGCGGCTGACCGCATCGTATTCGTACAGGCCTTGCTGGGCCTTGGTGGTGGACTTGATGTGCCAGGTGATCAGGCGGGTGCCGAAGGCGGTGGCCAGCTGCTCGGCGAGCAAGGTCTTGCCGGTGCCCGGTTCGCCCTTGATCAGCAACGGTCGCTGCAGGGTGATGGCGGCGTTCACGGCCAGCTTCAGGTCGTCGGTGGCGATGTAGGCGGACGTGCCTTCGAACTTCATGCAGGGCTCCTCGAGTGGCCGGCGCGCACAGGGGGCGCCTGGAATGGGTGGGCTCGACTATAGCGTGGCGACCCTGGGTGGGGAATGCCCGGGCCGGGCAGGGCGCCCCGGCAAGAGGCCGCTCCATCCGGAGCCATGCTGCAGTGGTGCAGATAATCACGGTCTCTGCGGCAGATTCTAGGGTTTCAGCCACTAGCAGATGTGGGCCCTGGCGGGCCCAATCGCGGCACTGGGGCCGCTCCTACACCCGTAGCTCCACCGCGACGTTGCAGGCTACCGCGGTCACCTGTGGGAGCGGCCCCCGCCGGGGCGCCGGACCGGCCGCGATTGGGCCCGCAGGGCCCACCAAGTCAAACGACTCCATCTCCCACGTTACCGCTACGATCCAAGCCACCTTCACGACGCCCCCGGCTTGGGCTGCTCGTACCGTGCGTTGAACGCCTTGACGAAGCCGTTGCGCAGGATCTGCAGGACCGCTTCCAGCGCACTGATGTTCTGCTGGTGCACGTTGCCGCTCAGCTCCACGCGCGTGGCGAACTGGTTCTTGGGCTGGTTCTTCAGCACACTCTCGGTGCCGCCGACCACGGCCTCCCAGACCGAGCGGAAGAAGCCTTTGTCCTTGTCCTCGACGTCCTGCTGCCAGTTGAACACGTCCACATCGCGCAGCAGCGGCTTGATGTAACCGTTCAGGCGGCCTTTCTCGGCCTGGGCCTCGATCACCAGGTCACCATGGCCGGCATTGAAGTCGAACTTGCCATAGGCGCTGGCAAAATCGTTGACCTTGCGCAACTGGATGTCCGTGGCACGCAAACGGAACTCGAAGTCGTCGAAATCGCTGAACGGGTCGAACGTCGCGGTGCTCTCGACCCGCGCGTCACCGAACAAGCGGGCCTTCGCCTCGAAGCTGGCGTCACGCCGGCCCTGCTGGTCGCGCACGTTGGTCAGGTTACGGATGCTGGCCTCCAGTTGCGTGGCCTTGAGGTTCACCTGGGGTTTGGAATTGAAGTTGCGAAAGCTCAACGTTCCCTGGTGAATGCGCACTTCGTTCAAGGTGATGGGCAGCAGCTTTTCCAGCTGCTGGCGCCAGTCGGTGCCCCGGCCGGTCTGCGAGTTCTGCCGGCTGCCGCCGTCGACGAAGTTGAGCACCGGCTGCTCGAAGGTCACCTCGGCCACCACCGCCTGGTCTTCCCACAACGCCTGCCAGCTCACCGACAGGTCGATCAGCGGCGCTTCCAGCAGGGGCACCGGGACCTTGCCGGTGGTCTTGACGATCTTCAGGCCCTTGATCTGGTAGGCACCCCGCCACCAGGCCAGGTCAACGTCCTGCACCTGGCCGCGGTACTCGCCCATGTCGGCCAGCTTGTCATTGAGGTAGTTGCGCACCAGCGAAGGCAGGGCCAGGTGCACGACCAGCAACAGCAACGCCAGGCTCAGCAGACCGACCAGTGGCCAACGGTATCGACCTTTCATCGAAGGCTCTCCAGAACAGGTAAGCGATGGACCCTGAAGGGCGGGGCGAGTTCTGGCGGGCTTTACGCTCTGGTCGGGCAGGCTTACCCTTCGGGTTTTCCCCGCACGGTTACAAGGACCTGCCATGAGCCGTATCTACGCTGACAACGCCCACTCCATCGGCAACACGCCCTTGGTGCAGATCAACCGCATCGGCCCGCGTGGGGTGACCCTGCTGGCCAAGATCGAAGGGCGCAATCCAGGCTACTCGGTCAAGTGCCGGATCGGTGCGAACATGATCTGGGAGGCCGAAACCAGCGGCAAGCTCAAGCCGGGCATGACCATCGTCGAGCCGACCTCGGGCAACACCGGCATCGGCCTGGCCTTCGTCGCCGCGGCCCGTGGCTACAAGCTGATGCTGACCATGCCGGCCTCGATGAGCCTGGAGCGGCGCAAGGTGCTCAAGGCCCTGGGTGCCGAACTGGTGCTGACCGAGCCGGCCAAGGGCATGAAAGGGGCCATCGAGAAGGCCGAGGAGCTGCTCGCCAGTGACCCGGCGCAGTACTTCATGCCCGGCCAGTTCGACAACCCGGCCAACCCGGCCATCCACGAGAAGACCACCGGCCCCGAAATCTGGAACGACACCGATGGCGCGGTGGACGTGCTGGTCGCCGGCGTCGGCACTGGCGGTACGCTGACCGGCATTTCGCGCTACATCAAGCACACCCAGGGCAAGCCGATCCTGTCGGTGGCGGTGGAGCCGATCAGCTCGCCGCTGATCACCCAGGCCCTGGCCGGTGAACCGCTCACCCCCAGCCCGCACAAGATCCAGGGCATCGGCGCCGGCTTCGTGCCGGCCAACCTGGACCTGTCGCTGGTCGATCAGGTCGAGACCGTGGGCGACGACGAAGCCAAGGCCATGGCCCGCCGCCTGATGCAGGAGGAGGGGATTCTGTGCGGCATCTCCTGCGGTGCGGCGATGGCTGCGGCAGCGCGTCTGGCCGAGAAACCCGAGATGCAGGGCAAGACGATTGTGGTGATCCTGCCCGACTCCGGCGAGCGCTACCTGTCGAGCATGCTGTTCAGCGACCTGTTCACCGAGCAGGAAATCCAGCAGTGATGCAGGCCTGACTGGCGCGTCGCCCTCGCAGGCAGACACCCGGTCATTGCGCTGGCGCAAGGCATCGGCGCCAGCGCCGGTGCATCATCGCCCGTCCGCTCGATGGCCCGGAGTGTTCTTACCGGCGCCGGATGGGTTTATGATGCACGGCTGATTTTCCAGGCAGGCTGCCATCGCCTGCCTGTTCCCGAAGGAGTGTCGCATGACCTTTTCATTCGCCGTGAAGGCGGCTGTGCTGCTGGTGTTCTTCGGCAGCGTCCTGTTCGTGCACCTGCGCGGCAAGGCGCGTCTGCCGGTGCTGCGCCAGTTCGTCAACCATTCGGCGCTGTTCGCGCCGTACAACAGTCTGATGTACCTGTTCTCCGGCGTGCCGTCCAAACCCTACCTGGACCGCAGCCGCTTCCCTGAACTGGACATCCTCAAGGACAACTGGCAAGAGATCCGCGAAGAGGCCATGCGCCTGTTCGACGAGGGCTACATCCGCGCAGCCGAGAAGGACAACGACGCCGGCTTCGGTTCGTTCTTCAAAAAGGGCTGGAAGCGGTTCTACCTGAAATGGTACGACAAGCCGCTGCCGTCGGCCGAGGCGCTGTGCCCGCGCACCGTGGAGCTGGTCAACCGCATCCCCAACGTCAAGGGCGCCATGTTCGCGCTGCTGCCCGGTGGCAGCCACCTGAACCCGCACCGTGACCCGTTCGCCGGTTCGCTGCGCTACCACCTGGGCCTGTCCACGCCCAACTCCGACCAGTGCCGGATCTACGTCGATGGCGAGCCGTATGCCTGGCGTGACGGGCAGGACGTGATGTTCGACGAGACCTTCGTGCACTGGGTCAAGAACGAGACCGACGTGACGCGCGTGATCCTGTTCTGCGATGTGGAGCGGCCACTGACCAGCCCGTTGATGACCCGTCTCAACCGCAAGGTCAGCGCCTTCCTCGGCCGCGCCACCGCACCGCAGAACACCGACGACGAACGTGTGGGCGGCATCAACCAGGCGTATGCCTGGAGCAAGCGCTTCAGCAATCGCATCAGTGGTCGCGTCAAGACGTTCAAGCGCGCCAACCCTAAGGCCTACCGCGTGCTGCGGCCGGTGCTGGCGGTGGTGGTGGCGTACCTGTTGTTCCGCTGGCTGTTCTGAATCCAGCGTGCCCGGGCAGCTTCCCTAGCGGCATCGACGCACGTGTCGAACGTGGGAAGCGGCCCTGGCCTCAGCGTCGTTCAGCGGCCCGCCTGGGCCCGACGCTGAGGTTCGACGGCCAGCCCGGCCACGCGCTCGCGCAGCGCCAGCACACCGTCGCGCCAGGCCTCGTTCTCGTCGGACTCTTCATACAGCTCGGCCAGCTCCGACGACCCGCCCAGTAGCCGGTCGATGGCCTGCAGGGCAGTGTCGTTCGACACCTGAGCATCGTGCCCGGCCTGCTCATCGAGCCACTGAGGCAAGTCTTTCTGCGCCTGAAACAGCGGCGACGGGCTGCCGCGCAGTGCGCAGAGCACCTCGATCGCCGCCAGCGCCAGCTCGGCCGACGGGGCCTCCAGGTAGTCTTCCTGCTCGACCGCGTCCTGCACGGCCTGGGTGACCAGTTCGAGGTCGCCCTTGGCGGTCAGGTCGTCGAGAAAGTCCGCTGCTTCATCATTGCCGAATGCGTGTAGTGCCCAAGTGCCCATGGTCAGTATCCCTGTCGATTCAATGTCACTGAGAGATGGCGCCAGAGGCGGTGCCGGGAGTCGCACCCTCAGGGTAGCCGCAATCGTGCGCCTGTGTATCGGCCGTGCATCACAAAACGTACCTCTCAGCGACAGTCGATTACCGTACCTTTGAAGGTTTCAACACCAACCATAGCGCCGCTGCGATCAATGCCCCACCATATGCGTGGGCCCAGGACAGCGGTTCATCCAGCAACCAGGCGCCCCACAGCACCCCGAACACCGGGATCAGGAAGGTCACGGTGCTGGCCTTGACCGGGCCGATCTCGGCCAGCAGGCGGAAGTACAGGATGTAGGCGAACGCCGTGCAGATCAGCCCCAGGCCCAGCAGCGACGACCACACCGCCCAGCCGCCCCAGTGTGCAGGTGGGTGGGTGGATACGCTCCAGGCGAACAGCGGGGTCAGCAGCAGTGTGGCGCCCAGCATGCTGCCCAGGGCCGCCAGCCGGCTGTCCAGCCCGCCCACCCAGCGGCGCGCCAGATAACCGGCAAAGCCATAGCAGGTGGTCGCGGCCAGGCAGGCCAGCGCGCCTTGCAACAGATGAGCATCGAGCGCCACCGGCCCGGCACCGCTAAGGATGCCGACGCCCAGCAGCCCGAGGAAAATGCCGCCCAGCTTGGCCAGGGTCATGGGCTCCTTGAAGCACAGCACGCCGATCAGCACGCCCATCAGCGGCGTGGTGGCGTTGAAGATGGCCGAATAGCCGGCGGGCAGCACCTGGGCGGCGACGGCATACAGGGTCGCGGGAATGCCCGAGTTGATCATGCCCAGCATGATGCACACCCCCAGCTTGCCCTCGAAGCGCCACTTCACCCCCGCCAGGCCCAGGATCAGCACCAGACCCAGACAGGCGATCGCCACGCGGAAGAAGGCTGTAGGCACGGTACCCAGCACCGGCGCGATGATCCGCATGAAGAGAAAACTGGCGCCCCAGACGGCGGCAAGGGTCAGCAAACGGGCGAGGGCGATCGGTGGCACATGGAACTCCGGCAGGATAGAGGCGCTTGGTGGCGTCGGGCCGGGAGTGTACGCGACTCCCGCCGATTGGACCGCATGCCTACCTTGGCAGACCGAGTCAATTTCTCAGGAGAAGCGGGCTCGCCCGCGATGCAGGCGGTGACGGACCGGACGCCATCACGGGCAAGCCCGCTCCAACAGGTTCTTGAGCGGTGCCCAAGCCGCACCTTACCCCCGATGATCGCCATCGTTCGAGGTATGCGTCATGCCTCCTTGAGGCACTTCAGCGCGCTGAAATCCTGCCGCACCTTGCCCAGCCGGTCCTGCAGGCGCTGGCGTTGCTCGGGCGAGCTGTCCTTGAGCAGGTCGACCACCAGGCTGCGCGCCTGGGTCTCGGTCTGATCGAACGCTTGACGGTACGCAGGCGTCCAGAGGCTGTCCTTGTGCTGCAGCAATTGCGCCATCCGGGGTGCGAAGTCCGGTGTATGGCGTTGCTCGACGGCCAACAGCAACTGGCGCTGCCACTCGGCACGGTTGGTGATCCAGGCCTGGTTCTGATCGCCCAGTGCCTGCGACCACTGCATCACGCGCTGGCGCTGCGCCGGGCTGAGCGAGCCCAGCCAAGGCTTGAGACGTTTCTCCATGCGCTCGGCACGTTCGTCGATCTGCCGTGCCAGCGGGGTGTCGACGTACTCGGCTCGCCGCTCGCGAATGTCCTTGGCGAACGCCTCGCGCAGCTCGCCCACCTGGGCGTCGCTCAGGCCTGCCAGCAACTCGGTGGCCGACGGCGTGATCGCTTCGGCGACCCGGCCGATGGCGTCACGCGCCTCCTCGGTGCGCTGGCGCAACGCCGCGTCGGTGACGGCGTTCTGGGCCACCATCGTGCGCACTCGGTCGAGCCAGTCCAGGTAGCCCGGCAACTGGGTCTGGCAATGCCACGCCAGGTGCTGGTGCAGGCGTTGGTCGAGCCAGTCCTTCTGCGTGCGGTTCATGTCCAGGTAGTCGTTGAGCGACCAGGGCACCAGGACGTCGAGGTTGCGGTAGGCCAGGTCGATGCGGCTGCAGGCCGCCAGGCTCGACAGCACGATGAGGCTCAGCAGCAGCGAGTGCAGGCGAAGCAAGAGGCGTGTGGGCATGAGCGATTCCTGGCCAAGGCATGCCCAGGTGTAGACGGACGCTGGCCAGGACGGTTCAACCACGGTTCGGGCAGTGTCCCCTGTTCGGGTGTAGAATGGCGGCCTTGTCTGGAGGATTTATCGGTTATGGCTCTGCTCGGGCGCTTCAACAGTTTGCAAATCGTGAAACATACGGACTTCGGCCTGTACCTGGACGGTGGCGCCGACGGTGAGATCCTCTTGCCGCGCCGTTACATCCCCAAGGACACCCCGACCGAAGTCGACGATTGGCTGAACGTGTTCATCTACCTCGACAGCGAGGACCAGCTGATCGCCACGACCGAAAAACCCAAGCTGCAGGTCGGCGGCTTCGCCAGCCTCAAGGTCAAGGACATCAACAACGCCGGCATCTTCCTCGACTGGGGGCTGTCCAAGGACCTGTTGATGCCGTACTCCGAAGAGCAGCGCCCGCTGAAGATCGGCGACTACTGCGTGGTGCATGCCTACCTCGACAAACGCACCCGGCGCATCACCGCCACGGCGCGCCTGGACCGCTACCTGGACCGCACGCCAGCCAGCTACACGCCGGGGCAACCGGTGCGGCTGCTGATCGCGGGCGAGACGCCGATGGGCTTCAAGGCGATCATCGAGGACCGTCACTGGGGCCTGATCCACAAGAACGAGGTGTTCAAGTTCCTGCGGTCGGGGATGCAGGAAGCCGGCTTCATCAAAGACGTGCGCAGCGACGGCAAGGTCTCGCTGAGCCTGCAGCCGGTCGGTCAGGCCCTGTCCGATGACTTGCAACAGCAGATCATGACGCGCCTGGAAGAGGCCGGTGGCACGCTGGCGGTCTCCGACAAGAGTGCCCCCGAGGTGATCAGCCAGCTGTTCGGCGTCAGCAAGGGCAACTTCAAGAAGGCCATCGGCGGCCTGTTCAAGCAGGGGCGCATCGTCATCCATGACGACCGCATCGAGCGGGCCTGATCAGGCCTGCACGAAGGGCGTGAAGTCCAGCTGCTCGCCACCGGGACGGGTGTCGCGCAGCAGGGAGTCGCGGTCGGCGCTCAAGGCCAGGCTGATGGTCGAACGGCGCTTGCCGGCGTTGCGTACTTCCATCTGCTCCTGATGCGCCCGCAGGAAATTGACCGGGACTTTCAGGTGTTGCAGGGTGTCGGTGTCCGGCGTGTGCAACAGCAGGTTGACCCAATCGGGCTGCCCCTTGCGCAACAAGGCGACCGGCACTTCGAACCACCACAGTTGACGCTTGGGGTCGAGGGCCGCGAACAAGGTGTTGTCGCGGGTGAGCACCGGGCGCGTCAGCGTTTCGTTGCGACGGGCGATGGCAGAGGGTTTGTCCAGTTTCATGCGGGGTTCCTGCGGCAAAGCGGAAGAGGGCCGAGCGGGTAGGGCGGCCACGCGAGGTGGGCGCCGGGCCCGGCGAGGTGCCAGGCGCGCATTGTGCGGCCAGCCACCTCGTCAGACAACCCTGGCCTTGCCCTCGCGCTCAATCGACGCCGACGAAGCCGCCGGTCTGGTGCTGCCACAGGCGCGCATACAGCCCACCCTGGGCCAGCAGCTCGGCATGGCTGCCGACTTCCACGATCCGCCCCTGCTCCAGCACCACCAGCCGGTCCATGCGTGCGATGGTCGACAGGCGGTGGGCGATGGCGATCACCGTCTTGCCCTGCATCAAGGTCTCCAGGCTCTCCTGGATCGCCGCTTCGACTTCCGAATCCAGCGCCGAGGTGGCCTCGTCCATGATCAGGATCGGGGCGTTCTTCAGCAGCACGCGGGCGATCGCGATGCGCTGGCGCTGGCCGCCGGACAGCTTCACCCCACGCTCGCCGACATGCGCGTCGAAGCCCATGCGCCCTTCGGCATCGGACAACAGCGGGATGAACTCATCGGCCCGGGCGCCGCGTACGGCCTCCCACACTTCGTCGTCGCTCGCCTCGGGCCGCCCGTAGAGCAGGTTCTCGCGGATCGAGCGGTGCAGCAGCGAGGTGTCCTGGGTGATCATGCCAATCTGCGCGCGCAGGCTGGCCTGGCTGACGTGGGCGATGTCCTGCTCGTCGATCAGGATACGCCCGCCGTCCAGGTCGTACAGGCGCAGCAGCAGGTTGACCAGGGTCGACTTGCCGGCGCCCGACGGGCCGATCAGGCCGATTTTCTCCCCCGGCCGGATCTGCAGGTCCAGCCCGTCGATCACCTTGTTGCCCTGGCCATAATGGAAGGCCACGTGCTCGAAGTGTACACCGCCGCGACGCACCTGAAGCGGCGGGGCATCGGGCCGGTCGGTCACCGTCACCGGCTGGGCGATGGTGCGCAGGCCGTCCTGGACCATGCCGATGTTCTCGAAGATGCCGTTGACCACCCACATGATCCAGCCCGACATGTTGACGATGCGGATCACCAGGCCGGTCGCCAGGGCGATGGCGCCGACGCTGATCAGCGATCGGCTCCACAACCACAGCGCCAGGCCGGTGGTGAGCACCACCAGCAGGCCGTTGAGCGTGGTGATGACCACGTCCATGCTGGTGATCACCCGCGAGGCCAGCTGGGTCTTTTCGGTCTGCTCGCGGATCGCCTCGCGCGCGTACTGGCGCTCGTGGTCGGTGTGCGCGAACAGCTTGAGCGTGGCGATGTTGGTGTAGCCATCGACGATGCGCCCCATCAGCCGTGAGCGGGCATCGGAGGAGTCCACCGAGCGCGCCTTGACCCGCGGCACGAAGTGCATCAGCGCAGCGATGTACAGGACGATCCAGGCCAGCAGCGGCAGCATCAGGCGCCAGTCGGCTTCGGCGAACAGCACCAGCGCGCTCATCGCATAGACCAGCACATGCCACAGCGCGTCCACCGCCTGCACCGCCGAATCGCGCAGCGAGTTGCCGGTCTGCATGATGCGCTGGGCGATACGGCCGGCGAAATCGTTCTGGAAGAAGTTCAGGCTCTGCTTGAGCACGTAGGTGTGGTTCTGCCAGCGGATCAGGCTGGTCATGCCCGGGTTGATGGTCTGGTGCACCAGCAGGTCGTGCAGGCCGAAGAAGATCGGCCGCAGCAGGAGCACCACCACCAGCATCCAGGTCAGCTCGCTGGCATGGGCGCTGAAGAAATCAGGGTCGGGCGCGCCTTGGGCCAGGTCGATGATGCGGCTGAGGAAGCTGAACATCGCCACCTCGATCAACGAGGCCACCAGCCCGACCACCAGCAGGGCGACGAAGCTGGGCCAGACCTGACGCAAGTAATAGAAGTAGAACGGCAACACCTTGCCGGGAGGCGCCTCGGTGGGCGCCTCGCGGAAGATATCGATCAATTGCTCGAAACGACGATACAGCTTGGACATCTGGGCTCCTGTTCTGCGCGACCGAGGTCGTTCACATCCGTGTGACACCCCGGTTCAGTCGAGGCGCTTGGCCGACTTGATCAGGATGGGGTCCTTCGGCACGTCACGCATGCCTTTCTGCATGCCGGTGGGCGCGTTGACGATCTGGTCGACCACCTCCATGCCCTTGGTCACCTTGCCGAACACGGCATACCCTGCATCGCGGCCGGGGTCGAGGAAGGCGTTGTCGGCCACGTTGATGAAGAACTGGCTGGTGGCCGAGTTCGGATTGGCAGTGCGCGCCATGGCCAGGGTGCCACGGGCGTTGTGCAGCCCATTGCTGGCTTCGTTGCGGATCGGATCGCGGGTCGGCTTCTGGTCCATCTGGGTCGTGAAGCCGCCGCCTTGCACCATGAAGCCTGGAATCACGCGGTGGAAGATCGTGTTGTCGTAAAACCCGCTTTTGACGTACTTCAGGAAGTTCTGGGTGCTGAGCGGGGCCTTTTCGGCGTCCAGTTCGATCTCGATGGTACCCAGGCTGGTGGTCAGCTGAACGTGCGGCTGTGCATCCGAGGCCAGGGCCTGGGTGGCGAAGGCGAGCGAGCAGGCCGCCAGGAATAGGGGTTTCAACATGGGCGCAATGATCCTTGAGAGGTGGATACGACGACCGCGCTTGCCGGATGAGCCTGATCAGGCGCGGTGATGACGCGCGTAGGGTGCCGCGAAACGCCAGCGGCCGCCAGTCATGCGTGGCGCGTAGTCAGGCTGCCCGAAGGCGTCGGTTTGTGACGCGATGTGACCGCCTCGACGTGTCTTCAGTGTCGGACCCTGGCAATGGGCAGGCGTTCCGAGCGTCAGGCTTGAGCAGGTGCGACGAAAGGCACGTCCAGCGGCGCAGTGTCGAAGCGGTGCAGCAGGTCGATGAGAATCTGCGTGGCCGGGCCCAGGGCCTTGTCCTTGCTGGCATACAGGTAGAACAGAGGGTGTCGGCTGCCGCCTTGATCCAGCGGCAGGGGCTTGAGCAGGCCTTCGCGCAGTTCGCGTTCGATCATGTGGCGAGGTAGCCAGGCGAACCCCAGCCCACTGCCGACGAACGTCGCTGCCGTGCCCAGACTGCCCACCGTCCACCGATGCTCGGCCCCGAGCCAACCGACGTCGCGAGGTTGTGCGCGCCCGGAGTCGCGAATCACCACCTGCAACTGGCTTTCCAGGTCGTGGAAGGTGAGCTGGCGGTCGAGCCGGTGCAAGGCATGCTGGGGGTGCGCGACCGCGACGAATTCCACGGCGCTCAGCTCGGTGCCCAGGTAGCCCTGCAGGTTGAGGCTGCTGATGGCCAGATCGGCGATGCCATCCTTGAGCACCTCCTCGACCCCCGACAGCACTTCTTCGCGCAGGCGAACCCGACAGCCCCGGCTCTGCGGCACGAAGGCCGCCAGGGCCCGAACCAGCCGTGCGCTGGGATAGGCGGCATCGACCACCAAGCGCACCTCCGCTTCCCAGCCCTGCTCCATGTGATGGGCCAGGTCCTCGAGCTGGCTGGCCTGCTTGACCAGTTGCCGCGAGCGGCGCAGCAGCATGTCGCCGGCTTCGGTGAGCACGGCCTTGCGCCCATCGATGCGCAGCAACGGAACGCCCAGCTGGGTCTGCATGCGCGCCACCGTGTAGCTGACCGAAGACTGAGAGCGGTGCAGGGCCTCGGCGGCCTGGGCGAACCCGCCATGGTCGACGACGGCCTGTAGAGTTCGCCATTGATCCAGGGTGACGCGAGGCGCTTTCATGCAAGGCTCCTGAAGCCGTCGAAAGAACGGTTTTATCGATAGGTTGACCCGAACTTTTGCGCTTTTTTATCGATAGGTCAAGGGGGTAATCTGCGTCCATCGAATCGCCACCCCTCATTTTCGGAGTTTTCCATGTCCCACGCCCTGATCATCGAAAGCAGCGCTCGCCAACAGGATTCGGTGTCCCGCCAGCTCACCCGTGACTTCATCGCCCAGTGGCAGGCCGCACACCCTGAAGACGTACCGACGGTACGTGACCTGGCCATCACCCCGGTGCCTCACATGGCCATGGACTTGCTGGGCGGCTGGATGAAGCCTGAGGACCAGCACAGCGCCGAAGAGCGTCAGGCGCTGGCGCGGTCGAACGAACTGATCGACGAACTGCTGCAGGCCGATGTGCTGGTGCTGGCTGCGCCCATGTACAACTTCACCATCCCCAGTACGTTGAAGGCGTGGTTGGACCATGTGCTGCGTGCCGGCGTGACGTTCCAGTACACCGCCAATGGGCCGGTCGGCCTGCTCGAAGGCAAGCGGGCGATCGTGTTGACTGCCCGCGGCGGTTTGCATGCCGGCGCCGCCAGCGACCATCAGGAACCCTACCTGCGCCAGGTCCTGGCATTCATCGGGATTACCGATGTCGCCTTCGTCCATGCCGAAGGCTTGAACATGGGTGGCGATCATCAGGAGAAGGGCCTGGGCCAGGCCAAGGCTCGGATGGCCGAGCTGGCCTGAGGCTGCCACGTTTGCGTGATAGGGCCTCTAGGCAAGCGTCATCTTGGTGTGGTCAGTCCCTCTCGGCGATACCCGTGGTGACTGACCTCGTGGGCCCTGCGGTCCCAATCGCGGCACTGGGGCCGCTCCCACAGGGGACGATGCCGTGGTGCGGCTACGGGTGAGTGGCCCTGTGTCGCGATCGGGCCCACAGGGCCCACATCACACTTGGTGGAAACCATAGAATCTCCCACAGGGGGATCGCATCGAGCTGACAGATCAGCGATGCGGTCCAAAACTGTAGGAGCGGCCCCTGTGCCGCGATTGGGCCCGCAGGGCCCATCAGTCAGCCACCTGATGGATCAGACAACCCTGCATCAATACCGCTCGACGTATGACACCCCTCGGTGCGCAGTGCTTTCGGGCGCTCAAGATCTGCCTGTGAACTTGCCCCCCTGCATCACCCAAACAGGCGGGTCAGGTTCGGCAAGATCAGCAACAAGGTCGTGGCGAACAGGATGAGACCTGCCTGGCGGACTTTCGAATCTCTGAACATGGCGGACTGCCTTCTTTTTGTTATTCCTGATAGATCGTGGCTTTCCTTCTCGTACAGTGGAACGTGACAGCAACCCCCGCTGTTTCCACGTCCTGTCTTCTTACAGGGTATATAACCCACTGCAGGGTCAGCGCGATGATCGCTTGAGAACGCTTTGTTCTAACCTTATGCCAACTTATGCGCGAAGTGCAGGGCATGTTCGTTGAACGCGCTGGCATACCTGAACTAGACACGGGTGATCGACGAACATGCGAACGACCCGACGAACGCCACTCGTCAGATGGCTTGCCCTTGCTTGTACGCGGCTTTCGCGGCACGCTCTACGGGTCCATCCACACTATGTCGTTCAGGATTAACCCTATGTCGCTACGCCTCTGCATCCTGGAAACCGACGTCCTGCGACCCGAGCTGATCGCGCAGTACGAAGGCTACGGAAAGATGTTCGAGCAGTTGTTCGCACGCCAGCCGGTCGCTGCCGAGTTCCAGGTGTACAACGTGATGAACGGGCACTACCCGGGCGAGGACGACGTGTTCGACGCCTACCTGGTGACCGGCAGCAAGGCCGACTCGTTCGGCGACGATCCCTGGATTCAGACACTCAAGGTCTACCTGCGCTCGCTGTACGCGCGTGGCGAGAAACTGCTGGGGGTGTGCTTCGGGCACCAGTTGCTGGCGCTGGTCCTGGGCGGGCAGGCCGGGCGTGCACCCCAAGGGTGGGGTGTCGGGGTGCATCGCTACACCTTGGACGCGCACGCGCCAGGGATGGATGAAGAGGCGTCGGAACTCACCCTGCTCATCAGCCACCAGGATCAGGTCACCCGTCTGCCCCCGGGGGCCCAGGTCATCGCCTCCAGTGACTTCTGCCCCTACGCCGCTTATCACATCGGCGATCAGGTGCTGTGCTTCCAAGGGCATCCCGAATTCGTGCACGACTACGCCAAGGCCCTGCTCGAGGCACGCCAGCACCACTTCGACCCAGCGGTCTACGACAAGGCCATCAACAGCCTGGCCCACGCGCATCAAGGCGATCTGGTGGGGCTGTGGATGTTGCGCTTCATCGGCCAGCCTTCTGCCGAGGCGCGCCGGGCGGCACGGTAGACGACAGAAACACGACGGCCCCAGCGCCAGGACCCCGATGAGATGTTCATCCGGTGTCCTGTCGCTGGGGCCGTGTGGTCTTACAGCTGGGCCTGACCAGTACGCTCGTACCAGCCGCCGCCCAGGGCCTTGTACAGGTTGACCTCGCTGGTCAGCTGGGTCAGGCGGTCGGTGATCAATGACTGCTCGGCGCTGAACAGATTGCGCTGGGCGTCGAGGAAGGTCAGGTTGCTGTCGATCCCGATCCGGTAGCGACGCTCGGCCAGGCGATAGTAGTCCTGGTTCGCGGCGACCAGGTCGCGTTGCGCCTGAACCTGATCCTGGAAGGTCTTGCGCGCCGCCAGGCCATCGGACACTTCCTGGAACGCCGTCTGGATGGTCTTCTCGTAGCGGGCCACGTTGATGTCCTTCTGGATCTTCGCGTAGTCCAGGCTGGCCTTGAGGCTACCGGCGGTGAAGATCGGCAGATTGATCTGCGGCTGGAACAGCCAGGTCCCCGACCCCCCCTTGAACAGCCCGTCGGCGTCGGCGCTCAGGGTGCCGGCGTTGGAGGTCAGGCTGATGCTCGGGAAGAAGGCCGCGCGGGCCGCGCCGATGTTGGCGTTGGCGGCCTTGAGCAGGTACTCCGCTTCCTGGATGTCCGGACGCCGCTGCAGCATGTCCGACGGCAGGCCGGCCGGCACGTCGGCCAGCTTGGTGTCGTCCAGCTTCGGCGGCTCGGGCAGGTCGTTCGGCAGCCCGGCGCCCAGCAGCACGGTCAGGCTGTTGATGTCCTGGGCGACCAGGCGCTGGTACTGGGCCAGCTTGACCTTGGCGGTTTCCACCGAGGTCCGCGCCTGGCTCAGGTCCAGTGCCGAGGACACACCGACTTCGGTGCTGCGGCGGGTCAACGAATAGCTCTGCTCGAACGCCTTGAGGGTGTCCTGGGTCAGCTTGAGCAGCTCGCGGTCGGCCTGCCAGGTGTAGTAGGCGTTGGCCACGCTGGCGACCAGACTGATCTGGGTCGAGCGCCGTGCCTCTTCGCTGGACAGGTAGGTCTGCAGCGCCTGCTCGGACAGGCTGCGTACCCGACCGAACAGGTCCAGCTCGTAGGCGCTGATGCCCAAGGTGGCGGAGTACTGGCTGCTGATGGCCGATTGCCCTGTTGGCGAGACTCCGCTCGGCAAGCGCTGGCGAGAGCCAGCGGCGGTGGCCGAGACCGTCGGCAGCAGGTCAGCGCGCTGGATGCGGTACTGCGCGCGATAGGCCTCGGTGTTCAGGGCCGCGACGCGCAGGTCGCGGTTGTTCACCAGGGCGGTCTGGATCAGCTGTTGCAGCGCCGGGTCGCGGAACACCTGGCGCCAGCCTTGCTCGGCGGCCGCCACCTCGGCCGACTCGGCCGGGGAGTACTGCGGACCCTGTGGCCATTGCGCCGGAACCGGCGCCTCCGGCGTCTGGTAGTCGGGAATCAGCGAGCAGCCGCCGAGGATCAGGGCGGTAACCGCCAGGGACAACAAAGACTTGGTCATTGCCCAGCCTCATTACGTGAAGTTTCAGGGGTGTCTGGATGCTTGGGCTCTTTGCTGCCAAACAGCGACGACACGGCGACGAAGAACAGCGGGACCCAGAAGATCGCCAGCACGGTGGCACTGAGCATACCGCCGATCACGCCGGTACCGATCGCGTGCTGGCTGCCGGAGCCGGCGCCACTGGCGATGGTCAACGGTACCACGCCGAGAATGAAGGCCAGCGAGGTCATGATGATCGGGCGCAGTCGCATGCGGCAGGCCTCGATGGTCGCGTCGTACAGGCTCTTGCCTTGCTCGTGCAGCTCCTTGGCGAACTCAACGATCAGGATCGCGTTCTTCGCCGCCAGGCCGATGGTGGTCAACAGGCCGACCAGGAAGTACACGTCGTTGGACAGCCCGCGCAGGCTGGTGGCGATCAGCGCACCGATGATGCCCAGCGGCACGACCAGCACCACGGCGATCGGGATCGACCAGCTTTCGTACAGGGCGGCCAGGCAGAGGAACACGAACAGCAGCGACAGGGCGAACAGCGCCGGCATCTGCGAACCGGACAGCTTTTCCTCGTAGGACATGCCCGTCCAGGCGAAGCCGATGCCGTCCGGCAGTTCGCCAGCGATGCGCTCGACCTCCGCCATGGCGTCACCGGTGCTGTAGCCAGGCGCCGGGGTGCCGAGGATCTCGACCGCTTCGACACCGTTGTAGCGCGACAGCTTGGGTGAACCGTAGGTCCACTCGCCATGGGCGAACGAGGAGAAGGGCACCATTTCGCCTGCGCCGTTGCGCACGTACCACTTCTGCAGGTCTTCCGGGCTCATGCGCGCATTGGCCTGACCCTGGATGTAGACCTTCTTCACCCGACCCCGGTCGATGAAGTCGTTGACGTAGCTGCCCCCGAGCGCGATCGACAGGGTGTTGTTGATATCGGCAATGGTCACGCCCAGGGCGCTGGCACGCTCGTCATCGACGATCAGCTGGTACTGCGGCTCGTCGTTCAGGCCGTTGGGGCGCACGCCGGCGAGGATCTTGCTCTGGGACGCCTTGGCCAGGAACTGGCCGCGCGCTTCCATCAGTTTCTCGTGACCGAGCCCGGCGCGGTCCTGGAGGAACACGTCGAAGCCGGTGGCGTTGCCCAGCTCCAGCACCGCTGGCGGCGCGAAGGCGAACACCATCGCGTCGCGGAAGCTGAAGAAGTATTGCTGTGCACGCTCGGCCAGGCCGAACACGCTGTTCTCGGCCGAACGCTCTTCCCACGGCTTGAGCATGATGAACGCCATGCCCGAGCTCTGGCCACGGCCGGCGAAGTTGAAGCCGGTCACGGTGAACACCGACGACACGGTGTCGGACTCGTCGCGCAGCAGGTACTCACGCATCTGGTCGACCACCGACTGGGTGCGCTCGGCACTCGAACCGGCCGGGGTCTGTACCTGGGCGAACAGGACGCCCTGGTCTTCTTCCGGCAGGAAGGCGGTCGGGATGCGGGTGAACAGCCAGATCATGCCGACCACGATCAGCGCATACGCCAGCAGGAACGGCACCTTGTGCCGCAGGATGCTGCCCACGCTGCGCTCGTAGCCGTTGACGCTGCGGTCGAACTGACGGTTGAACCAGCCGAAGAAGCCGCCTTTGGCTTCGTGGTGCTGGCCCTTTTTCAGCGGCTTGAGCAGGGTGGCGCACAGGGCCGGCGTGAAGACCAGCGCCACCAGCACCGACAAGCCCATCGCCGAGACGATGGTGATCGAGAACTGGCGGTAGATCACCCCGGTGGAGCCGCCGAAGAACGCCATCGGCAGCAGGACCGCCGACAGCACCAGCGCGATACCGACCAGGGCGCCCTGGATCTGCCCCATGGAGCGCTTGGTGGCCTCCTTGGGCGGCAAGCCTTCCTCGGACATCACCCGCTCGACGTTCTCCACCACCACGATGGCATCGTCCACCAGCAGGCCGATGGCCAGGATCATGGCGAACATGGTCAGGGTGTTGATGTTGAAACCGGCCGCCGCCAGGATGCCGAAGGTGCCCAGCAGGACCACCGGCACGGTCATGGTGGTGATGATCGTGGCGCGGAAGTTCTGCAGGAACAGGTACATCACCAGGAACACCAGCACCACTGCCTCGATCAGCGTGTGAATCACGCCGCTGATCGATTCGGTGACCACGGGCGTGGTGTCGTACGGGAACACGGCCTTCACGCCTGGCGGGAAGAACGGCTCCAGGTCGGCGATGGTCTGGCGCAGCGCCTTGGCGGTTTCCAGGGCGTTGGCGCCGGTGGCCAGCTTGACCGCCAGGCCCGAGGCCGCCTTGCCGTTGAACTGCGCGCTGACCGCGTAGTTTTCACCGCCCAGGCCGACTTCGGCGACATCGCCCAGGCGCACCTGGGCGCCGTCACGGTTGACCTTGAGCAGGATGTTCTTGAACTGCTCGGCGGTCTGCAGACGGGTCTTGCCGATGATGGTGGCGTTGAGCTGGGTGCCTGGCACGGCCGGCAGGCCGCCCAACTGGCCGGAGGAGACCTGGACGTTCTGCGCGGTGATCGCCGTGCGCACGTCGACCGGGGTCAGCTGGTACTTGTTCAGCTTGGCCGGGTCGAGCCAGATGCGCATGGCGTACTGGGCGCCGAAGACCTGGAAGTCACCGACCCCGGAGGTCCGGGAGATCGGGTCCTGCATGTTCGAGACGATGTAGTTGGCCAGGTCTTCCTTGGTCAGGCTGCCGTCCTCGGACACCAGACCGATCACCATCAGGAAGTTCTTGACCGCCTTGGTCACGCGGATCCCCTGTTGCTGCACTTCTTGCGGCAGCAGCGGGGTCGCCAGGTTCAGCTTGTTCTGCACCTGGACCTGCGCGATGTCAGGGTCGGTGCCCTGCTCGAACGTGGCGGTGATGGTCATGCTGCCGTCGGAGTTGCTCTCCGACTGCACGTAACGCAGGTTGTCGATGCCGTTGAGCTGTTGCTCGATGACCTGCACCACGGTGTCCTGCACGGTCTGCGCCGAAGCGCCCGGGTAGGTCACGGAAATGGCGATGGCCGGTGGCGCGATGCTGGGGTACTGGCTGATCGGCAGCTTGAGGATCGACAAGGCGCCGACCAGCATGATCACCAGTGCGATCACCCAGGCGAAGATCGGGCGATCAATGAAGAACTTGGACATGACTTACTCCCCTTTGCCGCCCGCGTCGGCGGCGCCGGCCTGGCCTTGCTCGCCCGGTTGCTTGACGTTGGTGGCCTCGCTCACCTTGACCTCGGCCCCAGGGCGCACGTACTGCAAGCCCTCGGTGATCAGCCGATCGCCCGGCTTGAGGCCGTCCTCGATCAGCCAGTCGTTGCCCAACGTGCGGCTGGCCTTGAGCGAGCGCTGCTCGACCTTGTTGTCCTGGTTGACCACCATCGCGGTCGCCTGGCCCTTGATGTCGCGGGTCACGCCTTGCTGCGGCGCCAGGATGGCGTTCTGGTTGACGCCCGCGCTCAGGCGCGCATGGACGAACATGCCAGGCAGCAGGGTGTGGTCCGGATTGGGGAACAGGGCGCGCAGGGTCACCGAGCCGGTGGTCTCGTCGACCGACACTTCGGAGAACTCCAGGCGGCCTTCCTGTGCATAGACAGAGCCGTCTTCGAGCACCAGCTGGACCTTGGCGGCGTTGTCACCAGCGCGCTGCAACTGGCCGTTTTGCAGGTCACGGCGCAGCTTGAGCAGTTCGGCCGACGACTGGGTGACGTCGACGTAGATCGGGTCGAGCTGCTGGATGGTGGCCATGGCGTTGGTCTGCGCATTGCTCACCAGCGCGCCCTCGGTGTAGGCCGAGCGGCCGATGCGACCGCTGATCGGCGCCATCACCTTGGTGTAGCGCAGGTCGATCTGGGCAGCCTTGAGCGTGGCCTCGGCCTGCAGCTGCTTGGCGCGCGCATCGTCGTATTCCTGCCGGCTCACCGCCTGCTCGTCGATCAGCTGCTTGTAGCGGCCGGCCAGCGAACGGGTGGCCTGGACGTCGGCCTGGGCATTGGCCAGGTTGGCCTCATAGACCGCAGGGTCGATCTGGTAGAGCTGCTGCCCGGCCTTGACGTCGCTGCCTTCCTTGAACAGGCGCTTGAGAATGATGCCGTTGACCTGTGGACGGACTTCGGCGACCCGGTAGGCGCTGGTGCGGCCCGGCAGTTCGGATGTCAGGGTGAAGGGTTGCGCTTTCAGGGTGACGACGCCGACCTGAGGAGCTTGCGCGGGGGGCGCGGCTTCTTCTTTTTTCTGGCAGCCACCGAGCAGGGTGGCCAGGGCGACGGCAGAAACCAGAGCGGAAACGGCTGGCTTGAGTTGCATGACAGTCCTCGGGTCGCAAGAGCAGGGGGACGCTCAAAAGTGATGAAGTGTGCTGTAGGCAATCGGGCGACCCGGCAAGTACCGCCGGGTGAGCCGCGGTATCGCCGAGTGGATAAATAGCTTGCTAATGAATATACTTACATTCATGGTTGTTTGTAAACAGCGCTGGTGCGGCCATTTGCCCGCCCTGGCCGTGATAAACGAGACCGGCTGCCGCCTTTCGGGACGAGCCCGGCACGATCGCTCCGCGCTTGCCCAGCGCAGGGGCGCTGATGAGGTTGTACTGCCATGGTTCGTCGTACCAAAGAGGAAGCCCAGGAAACTCGAAACCAGATCCTCGAGGCCGCGGAAAAGGCCTTCTACAACCGCGGCGTGGCCCGCACCACCCTGGCGGAGATCGCCGAACTGGCAGGGGTGACCCGCGGCGCGATCTACTGGCACTTCAACAACAAGGCCGAATTGATCGAAGCGCTGCTCGAAAGCCTGCGCGAGACCCTCGACCCGCTGGCCCGGGCCAGCGAAAGCGAAGACGAACTCGACCCCCTGGGCTGCACCCGGCAACTGCTGGTGCGTCTGTTCCGGGAGGTGGTGCAGGATTCGCGCACGCGGCGAATCAACGAGATCCTGCAGTACAAGTGCGAATTCACCGACGACATGTGCGAGATTCGCCAGCAACGGCAGAGTTCGATCATCGAATGCCATGAGAGTATCTCGTTAGCCGTCACCAATGCCGTGCGCCGTGGCCAATTGCCAGAGACCTTGGACACTGACCGCGCCGCGCTCGCGCTGTTCGCTTACGTCGACGGGCTGGTCAAGCGCTGGCTGTTGCTGCCGGACAGTTTCGACCTGCGGGGCGATGCCGAAAAGTGGGCCGACACCGGGCTGGACATGTTGCGCTGGAGCCCGGCCCTGCGCAAATGACCTTTTGTGAAGGTGTGTGAAGACGTGTTTCCCCTGTTAGCTGCGCCCGCGCAGGGGCCGATCCGGCAGCGTCAGCGCAGCGAGCGTCCCCAGCAGCGAGACCGCAGCGCTGCCTTCCAGCAGGTGGCGGAACACGCCGGACAATGCTGGGCTCGCCGCGTGACCCTGCGCATGCAGGCTGCCCAGCAACACGTCGCCCCCTTCCGACTGCCCCAGCCCGGCCCGTAGCATCAGCGCCAGCAGCGCGCTGGACATACAGGCCACGCCCACCGCACCGCCCAGGGACCGGAACAGGTTGGTCGTACTGGTGACCACGCCCATGTCGTGTTGCGCCACCGCGCTCTGCGCGCCGACCAGCGAGGTGGGAAACTGCAACCCGCAGGCGATGCCGATCACCAGCAGGCACAGCGCACTGGGCAGGCTCGCCTGCACCGGGGTGAGGGCCAGGCCCAGGATCGCCACCGGCATCAACAGGGCGCCGGTCAGGATCTGCGGTTTGTAGCGGCCGGTTCGGGAGGTCAGGCGCCCGCCAGTGAAGGCCCCGATGGGCAGGCCCATCGCCAGCGGCAACAGGTGCAGGGCGGCGCTGTCGGCACCTGCGCTGGTGAGGCTCTGTACGCGCAGCGGCTCGAGCATGGTCAGGGAGATCGACTGGAAGCTGGCGAAGAACAGCGTCGTCCAGCACAGCACCGCCACGGGGTTGCCGAACAGGTGCAACGGCATCAGCGGCTGCACCGTGCGACGTTCGTGGGCGACGAACGCGAGCAGGGCGATCAGCGCGCCAGCGGCCAGACCCATCACGGCCGGGCTGGTCCAGGCATGACCCTGGCCGACCCAGGTGACGCCCAACAGCAAGCTGCCCAGGCCCAGCGTCAGCAGGACTGCGCCTGCATAGTCCACGCGTGCATCGGGGCGCGTGCGGCCTGGCGCGCCCAGTGCGCGTTGCAGCGCCCACCAGGTGCACACCCCCAGCGGCAGGTTGACCCAGAACACCCAGTGCCACGACAGGTACTCGGTCAGGCCGCCACCCAGGACGGGGCCTGCCACGCTGGCCACCGCGTACATGCCACTGAAATAGCCCTGGTAGCGTCCCCGCTCGCGCGGCGGCACGAGGTCGCCGACGATCGCCTGGCTGACCGAGATCATCCCGCCCGCACCCAGCCCTTGCAGCACACGGGCGGCGATCAGTTGCGGCATGTCCTGGGCCAGAGCGCACGCCACCGACGCCACGGTGAAGACCGCCGTGCCGGTCAGGATCATCAGCCGACGGCCATACAGGTCGCCCAGCTTGCCGTAGAGCGGAACGGCGATGGTCATGGCCACCATGTAGCCGGAGACCACCCAGGCCAGCAGGCCGACCTCGCCGAACTGCGCGGAAATGGCCGGTAGCGACACCGCCACGATGGTCTGGTCGAGCGCGCCCAGCAACGTCGCCAGCATCAGGGCGATCAGCGTTGCACGGGGAATGTTCGGCAGGAGCGAGGCAGTCATGGGGCAGGCCTGGGCAGAGGGCGGGCGGGGTCGCAGGTCAGGTACGAGGACGCAGGATAGCGTACCTGATTTGATAGCTAACTATGTAATTCCGGCATCCCCTATGCCGGATCTGCATAGGTGCTTTCATTTTGGTATGCCACCTGGCGTGGTAAGGTGATCACGCCACACAGGCCGAATCACGGGGCTTCGCACCACGATGGTGCGTCAAGAGGTCGCCTGATTGTTCACCGCTGTAACCCAAACCTTCTATTCCTCTGCCACCCTGTCCGGCATGGCTGCCCGATGGCGTCGGCGAGAAAAAGCCAGGTGGACCTCGCTCAGAGGTCGGTCGTCAGCCCGTTCACCTTCACTGTTATTGCGGAGTGACCATGCCCAAGGCTTCACATCACGATTTGCGTACCGATTTCCGCGCCTTGCTCGCCTCGGGCTCGTGCTACCACACTGCCTCGGTCTTCGATCCGATGTCGGCGCGCATCGCCGCCGACCTGGGCTTTGAAGTCGGCATCCTGGGCGGTTCGGTAGCCTCCCTGCAGGTGCTGGCCGCGCCGGACTTCGCACTGATCACCTTGAGCGAGTTCGTCGAGCAGGCCACGCGCATCGGCCGTGTCGCCCAGTTGCCAGTGCTGGCCGACGCCGACCATGGTTATGGCAATGCGCTCAACGTCATGCGCACGGTGGTCGAGCTGGAACGTGCCGGCGTCGCCGCGCTGACCCTGGAAGATACCCTGCTGCCGGCCCAGTTCGGCCGCAAGTCGACCGACCTGATCTCGGTCGAGGAGGGCGTCGGCAAGATCCGCGCCGCGCTCGAGGCCCGGGTCGACCCGGCCTTGTCGATCATCGCCCGGACCAATGCCGGCGTGCTGCCGCTCGAGCAGGTCATCGCCCGCACGCGGGCCTACCAGGAGGCCGGTGCCGACGGGATCTGCATGGTCGGTGTGAAGGATTTCGACCAGCTCGAAGCCATCGCCGAACACCTGAGCGTGCCACTGATGCTGGTCACCTACGGCAACCCCAAGCTTACCGACGATGCACGCCTGGCCAGCCTGGGCGTGCGCATCGTGGTCGACGGGCACGCGGCGTATTTTGCCGCGATCAAGGCCACCTACGACTGCCTGCGCCAGCAGCGTGGCCGTCAGACCCAGGCCGAAAGCCTGAGCGCCACCGAGCTGTCGCACACCTACACGCAGCCTGAAGACTACATCCGGTGGGCCAAGGAATACATGAGCGTCGAAGAGTGACCACGCGTCCCGGCAACCAGGACGTGATTGGCTTGCCCTCACGTCCATCCTGATCAGGAGGCCACGATGGCCCGCAAAGTGTTCCCTGGCTTCGAAGCCGTGTCGGCGATGGTGCCGACCGAAGGCGGCTACCATGCCGCGATTGCCGTGAAGGCCGCCCACGGTCCGGGCGCCCCCCGGTTTCACAAGGTGCTGGACGCGCAGGTCTTCCCACGGGCCGCTGCAGCGGATGAAGCCGCCGCCGAGGTGCTGGCGCGGTTGACAGGGGTGGATGAAGACGGCGAGCTGGTGTGGGGGGAGGGCGCGTAGTCGTCGGGCCTCTTCGTTCGGCCGACGCGCCTTCACGGCCTTCTTACGCCTCCGGGCGTCTCATCTTGAACAGCTCGCCCAGCTCGAAGTAGTCCGCCGGCCCACCGCCCCGCAGGATCGGCTGCGCCGCCGCCGTGTCGTAGATCCCGTCCTTGAGCAGGTGCTCGGCAATGTGCACCGCCACCACCTCACCCAGGATCAGCCAGCTGGGCACCAGGGCCTGGTCGGCACGCTTGAGCTGGACGATCTGGCTGACCTTGCATTCGAACGCCACCGGGCTTTCGCCCACCCGCGGCACACCGACCAGGCGCGACGGCGTTGCCGTCAACCCGCTCAGTGCGAATTCGTCGACCTCTGCCGGCACCGCGGCGCAGCTCTGGTTCATGGCCTCGGCCAGCGGTCGAGTCGCCAGGTTCCAGACGAACTCGCCGGTCTGCTCGATGTTGTTGAGGCTGTCTTTGCGCCCGACACTGCAAAAGCCGATGATCGGCGGCACGTAATTGAAGGCGTTGAAGAAGCTGTACGGCGCCAGGTTCAGGCGGCCTTCGCGGTCGTGGGAGGAGATCCAACCGATCGGGCGTGGGCCGACGATGGCATTGAAGGGATCGTGGGGCAGGCCGTGGCCCTGGGCGGTTTCGTAGGAGTACATGGACGCTGGGCCAGGTGGCCCTTCCTCTTGATGGACGGGCCCCATAGTGTGCCAAGCCTTCGGTGATCTGCAAATGCACAGGGGAGGGCACCGCGCGGTGCCCTCTGTGCGATTCAGGCCACGCGCAGGGTCAGTCGGTGTTGATGCGCGAGTGCGTGCGGGTGTCCTTCATGGTCGCGTAGACCAGCAGGGAGCAGGCGATGCAGCCGGTCACGTACCAGTAGAAGCCGCTTTCCATGCCGATGCTCTTGAACCACAGCGCCACGTATTCGGCGGTGCCGCCGAAGATCGACACGGTCAGTGCATAGGGCAGGCCCACGCCCAGCGCCCGGATCTCGGTGGGGAACAGCTCGGCCTTGACCACGGCGTTGATCGAGGTATAGCCACTGACGATGATCAGCGCCGCCATGATCAGGAAGAACGCCCCCCACCAGCTCTGGATGGTGTGCAGGGTGCTGAGGATCGGCACGGTGAACAGTGTGCCCAGCACCCCGAAGGCGATCAGGATCGGACGCCGCCCGATGCGGTCCGACAGCCCGCCGATCAACGGTTGCAGGCACATGAACAGGAACAGCGTGGCCGCCGAGATGGTGGTCGAGTCGCTGATGCTCATGCCCACCGTGTTCACCAGGTACTTCTGCATGTAGGTGGTGTAGGTGTAGAAGGCCAAGGTGCCGCCCATGGTCAGGCCGACCACGGTCAGCAGCTCCTTGGGGTGGCGCAGCAGCGTGCGCATCAGGCTTTCGTCGGACGCCTTCTTCTTGGTGAAGGAGGCGGTCTCTTCCATGCCGCGGCGCAGGTACAGCGCCACCACTGCGCACAGCGCGCCGATCACGAACGGTACACGCCAGCCCCAGGCGTAGAGCTGCTCGGTGGTCAGGGTCTGCTGCAGGATGATCAGCACCGCCAGGGCGATGAGCTGCCCGGAGATCAAGGTCACGTACTGGAAGCTCGAGAAGAAGCCACGGCGCTCCTTGGTGGCCATTTCACTCAGGTAGGTCGCCGAGGTGCCGTATTCACCGCCGACCGACAGGCCTTGCAGCAGGCGCGCCACCACCAGCAGGATCGGCGCCGCCACGCCGATGGTCTCGTACCCGGGGGTCAGGGCGATTACCAGAGAGCCGGCGCACATCAGCAGGACCGACGCCATCAGCGCAGCCTTGCGCCCCTTGCGGTCGGCGTACAGGCCCATCAGCCAGCCCCCGATCGGACGCATCAAAAAGCCCACGGCAAAGATCGCGGCGGTGTTGAGCAGTTGTGCGGTGGTGTCGCCGGCCGGGAAGAAGGCCTTGGCGAAGTACAGCGAAAATGCGGCGTACACGTACCAGTCGTACCATTCGACCATGTTGCCGATCGAGCCGCTGAAGATCGACTTGAGTCGGGAGGCGGTGGTCTTGTGCACAGTGGGCGAGACGCCTTCACTGCGCGGCAGGGAAGTGGTGTTCTCCATGGGGGATGACCTTCTCGTTGTTTTTGTGGGGTGCACCGCCATGCGGTGACTGCCCAGGTCATTGCAGAAGGTATGCCAAGGTAGGCAACCGTAGCGTTCATGCAGGGCCATTGCCTTTGCGCGGGTATCGGCCTGCGGACCGTTCACCCAAAGTCACGCCTTGATGAGACCGGCTCCCACAAGGGATTGTCAGCCTATCAGGCCAGCAATTTTCCGCCGATCCATCCAAAGGCATCGGCAAGAATCCGCCTATTCGCGCACGAGAAAATCGTCCCGGACCAGCCCATGGCGTTGCATCTTCTCGTTCAGTGTCCGCCGCGGCAGGTTCAGGTGCTCCATCACCGCCTTGATCTCGCCCCGGTGCTGGCGCAAGGCCGCGCGCAGGCACTGGGCCTCGAACGCTTCCATCTGTGCCTGCAGCGCGCTGGCGGTGGTCGGCGCCTCGAGTTCAGGGGCTTGCAGGCCAAGGGCATGCCGCTCGGCCGCATTGGCCAGCTCGCGCACGTTGCCCGGCCAGTCATGCCCCAGCAGCCGCGCCAGTTGCCCGTCCGACAACGGCGGCACTGCACGCCCGAGGCGCTGCGCGGCGGCCTGGGTGAAGTGCTCGAACAGCAGCAGGATGTCTTCGCGGCGCTCGCGCAGCGGCGTGAGGCGCAACTCGGCCACGTTCAGGCGATACGCCAGGTCTTCGCGGAAACGGCCCGCCCGGGCCGCCTCCAGCAAGTCCGGCTTGGTCGCGGCGATGATGCGCAGGTCCACCCGGATACTGCGGTTGGCGCCCAGCCGCTCCAGGGTCTGCTCCTGGATCACCCGCAGCAGTTTGGCCTGCTGCGCCAGCGGCATGCTCTCGATCTCGTCGAGAAACACCGTGCCGCCGTCGGCGTACTCCAGCTTGCCGATCCGCTTGCCCTGGGCGCCGGTGAAGGCGCCGCTTTCGTGCCCGAACAGCTCGGCCTCGAACAGCGCTTCAGGGATCGCTGCGCAATTGAGCGCGACGAAAGGCTTGCCGGCGCGCGGGCCGAACGTGTGCAGGCAACGGGCGACACGCTCCTTGCCACTGCCGGTCTCGCCCCGGATCAGCACGTTGACGGGCAGCGCGGCCAAATCCAGCACCTGCTGACGCAACTGGCGCATGCCCGGCGACATGCCGAGCAGGCTGCTCTCCAGTCGCGTGCGCAGGTCGGCCTGCTCGTGCAGGCGGCGGTTCTCCAGCACCAGTCGGCGTTTGTCCAGCGCGCGCCTGAGGCTGCCGAGCAGGTGCTGCGGGCTGAAGGGCTTTTCCAGAAAGTCGTAGGCGCCATTGCGCATGGCCTCCACCGCCATCGGCACGTCGCCATGCCCGGTCAGCAGGATCACCGGCAAATCGGCGTCGAGCGCCTGCAAGCGTTCGAGCACCTGCAGGCCGTCCATGCCCGGCATGCGCACATCGCTGATCACCACGCCGGGAAAATGCGCGGGCAGCGCCTCCAGGCAGGGTTCGGCCCGGGCGAACAGCTGGACCTGGAAGCCGGCCAGCTCGAGCCACTGTTCGATGGCGGTGCGAATGCTGTGTTCATCGTCGATGACGATCACCGAGTTCAACATGCAGGCTCCAGGTCACGTGGCAGAAGAAGGCTGAAACGGGCGCCGCCAGGCGCGTTGTCGACGCTCAGCCGGCCGCCGGCCTCGGTCACGATGCCATAGGAGATCGCCAGGCCCAGCCCCAGGCCTTCGCCAACCGGCTTGGTGGTGAAGAACGGGTCGAAGACGTTCGGCAGGTGGGCCGGGTCGATGCCGCCGCCAGAATCCAGCACGCTCAGGCACCACGACCCGTCCTGCACGTCGATGCGGATCTCCAGGCGTTTGTAGGGCTTGGCGGCCATGGCGTCCAGGGCGTTGTGCAGCAGGTTGATCAACACCTGCTCCAGGCGGATCGCATCGCCCCGCACCCAGGCCGGACGTGCCAGGTACAGCGCCAGCTCGACACCTTCGTCGCGCAGGCGCGTGGTCAGCAGGTGCAAGGCCTGGTCGACCACCTCGGCCAGGTCCAGACGCTCGCGCAGGCCACCTGGGCTGTTGCGGGCGAAGGTCTTCAGGTGACTGGTCAGGGCGCTCATGCGCGTCAGCATCTGCTCGAGCGGTTCGAGCGCCTGGCGCGCGTCCGCGTGGCGCCCGTGGTCGAGCAGCAGGCGCACGGTTTCCAGCTGCATGCGCTGGGTGGTCAGCGGCTGGTTGATCTCGTGGGCCAACGCCGCGGACATCTGGCCGAGCGCAGCGAGCTTGGTCGACTGCACCAGGCCCTCCTGGGCCAGGCGCAATTGCCGGGTGCGTTCTTCGACCTGCTGCTCCAGCGCCTCGCGGCTGCGCACCCGCAAGCGCGCCAGGCGCAGGCGCTGGTTCACGAACAAGGCGGCGAACACCAGGCTCAACCAGGCCAGGGCGCCGGTCAGCGCGGCATTGACGCCTTCCTTGCCGACCTGCGGCGCACGCAGCAGGTGCAAGGTCCACCCATCGTCAGGCAGCGGCAGGCTCTCCCAGAGGTAGTCCGCCGTGCCAGTGGGCCCCTGGACGCGGCTCAGGCGGCTGTTGTCCTGGAACTGCGTGCGCACCTGGTGCTGCAACGGCGTCAGGGGCTGTTTGTCATATTGCCGGGTCGCGGCGATGTCAGCGCGGTCCTCGGACGTCAGTGGCTGCAGCTCCCGGTAGCGCCAGCCGGGCTGATTGGCAATGAAGGTGATGCCGCGTGCATCGCTGACCAGCAGGATGTCGTTGCCCTGGCGCCACTCGCGCTCCAGCTCGGGGAACTCCAGCTTGACCACCATGGCACCCAGAAAGCGTCCGCGCTCATCGTTGACCGCGCTGGACAGGAAGTAGCCCGGCACCCCACTGGTCACGCCCACCGCGTAGAACCGCCCGCTGCCGTGGCTGAGGGTCTGCTGGAAATACGGGCGAAAGCCGTAGTTGGAACCGACATAGCTGGTCGGCAGGCGCCAGTTGCTGGCCGCGACCGCCAGCCCGTGGCGATCGAGCAGTTCCAGGGTGGAGGAGGCCGCCGCGCCATTGATGCGTTCGAGCTTGCGGTTGAGCCGGTCTTGCGTCTGCGTGTCCACCGGGCCTTGCAGGGCCTGGACCAGCTCCGGGTCGAGCGCCAGCACGGCAGGCAATGCCCGGTAACGCTCGATCAGGGTATGCAGGGCGTTGGCGTACACGTGCAGTTGCTCGCTGGCCCGTCGCGCATCGGCTTCCAGCGCCTGACGCTCGGCGCGTTGCAGGGCCCAGCTGGCGCACAGGACGGCGCCGGCCAGCACCACCAGGATGATCACGATCAGGCGTAGCGAGCGCAGCAAGGAGGGCATGGACGGTCCTCGGAGGCCAACGGTTCGACGAGCCCGGCGAAGCCGGGCCGTGTCAGGGTCACAACAATTCGAAGCGCGCGTCGTTCACCGCCTGCGAATCGAGCCCGACCTGCACCTCGAACAGACCGGGTTCGGCCACGTGCTGCAGCTGACCGTTGTAGAACTTCAGGTCGTCGGCGTCCAGGGTGAAGGTCAGCGTCCGCGCCTCGCCGGCCTTGAGCGCCACCTTCTGGAAGTGCTTGAGCTCCTTGACCGGGCGGCTCATGGACGCCGTGGTGTCGCGCAGGTACAGCTGCACCACGGTCTCGCCCTCGCGGGCGCCGGTGTTGCGCACGGTGACCGTGGCGCTCAGGCCCTGGCCCTGCTGCACCCGGTCGGTCGACAGCGTGAGCGGGCCGAGGGCGAACCGGGTGTAGCTCAGGCCATAGCCGAACGGGTAGAGCGGGCCGTTGGGTTCGTCGAAATACTGAGACGTGTAATTGCCCGGACTGCCCGGGTTATAGGGGCGGCCAATACTCAGGTGGTTGTAGTAGGTAGGGATCTGTCCGACCGAACGGGGGAAGGTGATCGGCAGCTTGCCGGACGGGTTGTAGTCGCCGAACAGCACGTCGGCGATGGCGTGTCCTCCTTCGGTACCGCTGAACCAGGTTTCGAGCAGAGCGTCGGCCTGCTCGCGCTCCCACGCCAACGACAGCGGACGGCCGTTCATCAGCACCAGCACCAAGGGCTTGCCCGTGGCTTTCAAGGCCTTGATCAGCTCGCGTTGCACCGCTGGGATATTCAAGTTGGTCCGGCTGGACGACTCGTGCGACATGCCGCGTGATTCGCCCACTACCGCGACCACCACATCGGCCTGCCGGGCCGCCTCGACCGCTTCTTCGATCATCACCGTAGCGGGCCGTGGATCATCGACGACTTCCTTGGCATCCCAGTTGAGGAAGTTCAGGTAGTCGACGACCGCCTTGTCGTCCGTCAGGTTGGCGCCGCGCGCATGGAGCAGGCGACCCTTGCCTTGCAGGGCCTCGGTCAGCCCCTGGCGCACCGTGACCGACTGTTCGGGACGGCCAGCCGCCGCCCAGCTGCCCATCATGTCGATCGGTGCATCCGCCAAAGGCCCGACCAGTGCGACGGTGCTGTCTTTCTTCAAAGGCAAAGTCTGCCCGCGGTTTTTCAACAGCACCAGGCTGCGGCGCGCCACGTCGCGGGCGGCCTGACGGTGCAGGCGATCATCGGCGTGGACGTCCTTCGGGTCGTCCTTGGCCTGACCGATACGCAGGTAAGGGTCCTTGAACAAGCCCATCTCGTACTTGGCGCCGAGCACTTCGCGCACTGCCTGGTCCAGCTCGATTTGGGTGACTTCGCCGGCGGCCAGCAACCCTGGCAGTTCCTGGCCGTACAGCGAGTCGTTCATGCTCATGTCGACCCCGGCCTTGAGCGCCAGCCTGGCGGCTTCGCGGCCGTCGCGGGCTACCCCGTGGCGAATCAGTTCCTCGATGGCGCCGTGGTCGCTCACGGTCACCCCCTTGAAGCCCCATGACTGGCGCAGCAGGTCGTGCAACAGCCAGGTGTCGGCAGTGGCCGGCACGCCGTTGATCGAGTTCAAGGCCACCATCACGCCACCTGCCCCGGCATCGAGGCTCGCCCGATAGGGAGGGAGGTAATCGTTGTACATCTTCGGCAGGCTCATATCGACCGTGTTGTAGTCGCGCCCACCCTCGACGGCACCGTACAGGGCAAAGTGCTTGACGATGGCCATGACACTGTCGGCCTGATCCGTGCCCTTGCCTTGTAACGACTGGACCAAGGTCCGGCCCATTTGAGCGGTCAGGTAGGTGTCCTCGCCGAACCCTTCGCTGGTGCGCCCCCAACGCGGGTCACGGGCGATGTCGACCATGGGCGCGAAGGTCATGTCCACGCTGTCGGCCGCTGCCTCCAGCGCCGACACACGCCCGACCTGGGCCACGGCGTCCAGGTCCCAGGTGGCGGCCAGGCCGAGGCTGATCGGGAATACGGTACGGTGGCCGTGGATCACGTCATAGGCGAAAAACATCGGGATCTTCAAACGGCTGCGCAGGGCGGCGTCCTGCATCGCGCGGTTCTCGTCGCGGGTGATCGAGTTGAAGGTGCCGCCGATGCGGCCGGCGGCGATCTCTTCGCGGATCTTTTCCCGCGGCATGTCGGCGCCGATGCTGATCAGGCGCAACTGGCCGACCTTTTCCTCGACCGTCATCTGCGCGATCAGGTGGTCGATGAAGGCTGCCTTGTCGTGAAGGTCGGGTGTCGCGGCCAGGGCTGATTGGCTG
Organism: Pseudomonas entomophila; assembly: GCF_013523165.1. Classification (GTDB taxonomy): domain Bacteria; phylum Pseudomonadota; class Gammaproteobacteria; order Pseudomonadales; family Pseudomonadaceae; genus Aquipseudomonas; species Aquipseudomonas entomophila_A. The sequence continues at coordinate 32,146 of NZ_JAAMQI010000017.1, read as the reverse complement.
GCCAGCACGATGACCAGGCCCAGCACACGGAGATTTTTCATGAATTCTTTTCTCTGGGCCGCTGTCCCTATCCACGGCGACGGGCGCGCGATGAGAGAAGCTCAGCGACTATTGTTGTAGAGTCTGCCGGGGCTTTTTAGCCGATCGGGCCAGCCCGATCCAGCGGTTACCGGCCGATTATGCCCGATTCATGATTATTCGAGAGCGAACCAGGGAGCGTGCGCGACATGCAGATGACTCAGATCAAGTCTGTCCAGATGGTGGTGTTGCTGATGCTGGGCAGCCTGTTGGCCGGCTGCGGCATCAACAACATCCCGCAATACGATGAACAGGTCAAGGCAGCCTGGGGCCAGGTGCAGAACCAGTACCAGCGCCGTGCGGACCTCATCCCCAACCTGGTCGAGACCGTCAAGGGCTACGCCCGTCAGGAGCAGGAGACGCTGACTGCCGTGATCGAGGCGCGGGCCAAGGCCACCTCGATCCAGGTCGACGCCAGCACGCTGGACGATCCGAACAAGCTCAAGCAGTTCGAGCAGGCCCAAGGCCAGTTGACCAGTGCCCTGAGCCGCCTGATGGTGGTGTCCGAGCGCTACCCGGACCTGAAGTCCAACCAGAACTTCCTGGCCCTGCAGTCGCAGCTCGAAGGCACCGAGAACCGCATCGCCGTGGCGCGTCGCGACTTCATCACCGCCGTGCAGCAGTACAACACCGAGATCCGCACCTTCCCGGGGCGACTCTGGCACAGCGTGATGTACAGCGACCTGAAGGTGCGCGAGAGCTTCGAGGCGACCAGCGCCAACGCCGACAAGGCACCTGAAGTGAAATTCTGATGCGCCGGGCGATGGCGTTCGTCTGGCTGGCCCTGTGGCTGGTCAGTGCCAGCCTTCAGGCCGAGCCGGCGTTTCCGACGCTGACCGGCCGTGTGGTGGACACCGCCGGGTTGCTCGATGCCGCCAGCACCCAGCAACTCGACAACATGCTCAAGGCGCACGAGCAGGCGACCGGCGACCAGCTGGTGGTGGTGACCGTGCCCGACCTGGGCGGTGACAGCATCGAGGACTACGGGTATCGGCTGGGGCGACACTGGGGCATCGGCCAGAAGGGCAAGGACAACGGGGCGCTGCTGATCGTCGCCAAGCAGGAGCGGCGGCTGCGCATCGAAGTCGGGTACGGCCTGGAAGACCGGCTGACCGACGCCCAATCCTCGGTGATCATCAACAGCGTGATCACCCCGGCGTTTCGCAAGGGGGCGTTCGCCGACGGGATCGTCGCCGGGGTCAGCGCCATGCTGCAGGTGCTCGGGGGTGACCCCCTGGCCGAGCCGCAGCGGGCGGCCGATGATGCCTCCCGAGGCGAGTCGGTGCCATGGGGCGCGGGCATGGTGGTCCTGTTGTTCGTCTTCGTGCTGGTGGTGCAGGGGCTCGGCTCTGGCGGCGGCCGCGGTGGCCGTGGTGGTCGCGGCGGTGGTTTCGGCGGTGGCCTGGGCGGCGGTTTCGGCGGGGGTGGCTTCGGCGGCGGCGGCTTCGGTGGCGGTGGAGGCGGCGGCTTTGGCGGCGGCGGTGGTGGTTTCGGGGGCGGAGGTTCGTCCGGTGGCTGGTAGAACGACACTCAACGAGATGATGACGGCATGACACTGCTCAGCGAATACGAACAACGCCACGTGGCCGAAGCGATCGCCCGGGTCGAGCGCGGCACCGATGCCGAGCTGGTCACGGTCCTGGCACGACGGGCCGACGACTACGCCTACATCCCGCTGCTGTGGGCCAGCCTGGTGGCCTTGATCGTGCCGGGGGTGCTGCACTATGTGTTCGGCTGGCTGAGCGTGAACCTGCTGCTGTTGACCCAGTGGCTGACGTTCATCGTGCTGTGCCTGGTGTTTCGCCTCCCGGCCTTGACCACACGCCTGATTCCGCGCCGCGTCCGCCACTGGCGGGCCGCCAACCTGGCGCGTCGGCAGTTTCTCGAGCAGCGGCTGCACCATACGGTCGGAGGCACCGGCGTGCTGATCTTCGTCAGCGAGGCAGAGCGCTACGTCGAGATCCTGGTGGATCATGGCGTGGCCGAGCGCCTGGAGGACGGCGCCTGGGACGGGATCATCGCCCGGTTCACCGAGCAGGTGCGCCAGGGCAAGACCCTGGACGGCTTCGTCGAATGCATCGAGGCCTGCGGTGCGCTGCTGGCGGTGCACGTGCCGCTGACGCAGGCGCGGGACGAGCTGCCGAACCGGTTGGTGGTGTTGGACTGAGGCAGAGGCAGGCACGATGGGTCGAAGGGCCCGTTGCAGCCGGACGTGCGATAGAGGCGTGTCGCACAGCTTCACCGGCCTGATACAGGCAAGCGCAGTCCATCCTGTGGGAGTTCGCCCGCCGCCCCGGCGCCGCGCTGTCGCGCAGAGAACATGGCGATAGCTGGCAGTGCTCAGATGCTGTGTCGCTGATCGATTTCTGGGACCGCTTTGCGGTCCATCGCGGCACAGGGGCCGCTCCTACACCCGCCGCAGTGGCACAGGCAATCGCGGTCCCATGTGGGAGCGGCCCCTGTGCCGCGATTGGGCCCGCAGGGCCCACAAAATCCTGAAATTATTCCTTTTAAAATCAACAAGATATTTTATGTTCTATGAGAGCGGGCTTGCCCGCGATAGCGTCCGACCCATCACCGCCTGCATCGCGGGCAAGCCCGCTCCCACAGGGGGCTGAACCACGCTGCCAGAGCAGCGATGTGGTCCACATCGTGTTGGGCAAAGATGTTGAAAAGCCTGGCCCATGAAGCCCATCAACACAATCACACACCCTTACGCCAACCGCAACGCCACCCATCCGCCGGGTGCACGTCGCGATCGACAGGGCGGTGAGCAGCGCCAGCCCCCAGGCTATCCCGGCGCCATCACGGCATCCCTGTGTGCGTGCGAGAAACGGCGCGGCCCGGTGCGCCCATCGACAAAGGCTGCGCCCGGCAGCGCCCTCGACGTAGAATGCCGGCCACAGCGCTCCTGGCGCGTCATCCGTTCTTCGAGGCACCCTGTCCCATGTCCGTTACACCTGCTGCTTCCACGCCCGATGCGCGTGACCGGTTCCTGGCCCTGCTGGCCGCTGCGCTCGAAGGGCAGCGCTTGAGCAAGCTGGTCCTGGCCCGCCCCGTCGGCGCCGACGAGACCTTGCAGCGCCTCATCGCCAAGCCGGTACGGATCAAGGCGCAAGACTGCCTGTCGCTGGTCTACCGCCACCAGACCCGCGACATTACCCGCAACCTGCCGACGGCGCAGGCGCTCGCGGTCATCGCCGAGCTGTTGCCCGGCAGCTTTCGCAACGCGCACCTGTTCAGCGACGAGGGCGAGGCCCAGCTGGCCTTCAGCAAGAAAGGCAAGCCGATGCTCCAGCAACATGGCGCGCCCGTGGCCCGTGAGCAGACCTCGACCGGCCACGACCGCGAGAAGAAACGCTACCTGGACCTGTCACGCCCGTTCCTGCGCGACCTGGGCGTGACCGATGCGCAAGGGGCGCTGATCCCGTCGATGTCGCGCAAGTGGAAGCAGATCAACAAGTTCATCGAAGTCTTCGACCATGCCCTGGGCGCTGCCGCCCTGGACGCCGGGCAGCCGGTGAAGGTCGCCGATTTCGGCTCTGGCAAGGGCTACCTGACCTTCGCCATCCACGACTACCTCAGCGACCGACTGGGCCGTCAGGCGCAGGTCACAGGCGTGGAATTGCGTCAGGAGCTGGTGACGTTGTGCAACGGCGCGGCCGCGCGGCTGGACCACCCTGGCCTGGACTTTCAATGCGGGGACGTGCGCAGCGTGGTGCCTGCGGCGATCGATGTGATGATCGCCCTGCATGCCTGCGACGTGGCCACCGACTACGCGATCCACACGGGCATTCGCTGTGGCGCGACGATCATCATGTGCTCGCCGTGCTGCCACAAGCAGATCCGCCCCCAGCTGCACAGCCCCGACGTCCTGCAGCCGATGTTGCAGTACGGGCTGCACCTGGGGCAGCAGGCCGAAATGCTCACCGACGGCCTGCGGGCGTTGTACCTCGAGGCCTGTGGCTACGAGACCAAGGTCTTCGAGTTCATCTCGCTGGAACATACCAACAAGAACAAGATGATCCTGGCGGTCAAGCGCGCCCAGCCCGCCGACAATGCGGCGCAGCTGGCGCGGATCGACGACCTGAAGCGCTTCTACGGCGTGCGCGAGCACTGCCTGGAAACCCTGCTGCGCGCCGATGGCTGGCTCGCCGAGTCATCCGCAACGGCGCGCTGAAGCCGTCGTCAACGACGCGGCGTGGGCACGGCCAGGGCCAGGTCCGGCATCGTCAAAGGGTGGCTGGCGGCATCGAAGAAATGCACGGGCGTACTGGCGAGCCCGGCGAACCGCTCGCTGAAGTGGCGCTTCTGGTTGAGGACCGCCGCATCGCCCAGTGATCGCAGGCCTATGGCCAGGTGCTGGGGGCGGGCCTGGCGGATGGCCTCGAGCAGGTGCTGGTCGCCGATGTCCAGGTGCTGGCCCAGAATGCACAGCCCACGGCGCTCGCGCGCCAGCTCGCCCAGGCTTGCGCTCAGGTAGTCCGACTGACGGATGACCCGCAGCTTGTCGTCGCTCGGCCCTTCGTTGACGAACAGGGGCACTTCGCCGGGCAGGTTGACGGCGAAGCCATCGAGCAGCTCGCCGGCCCGCGCCGCACGTTGACGCGTGCTGCCATCGGGAAGCTTGAGCAGGTGCAGGCCGCCGTGCAGGTGCCACACCTGGGTGCCGTTGCCGGGTCGCTGGCGCACGTCGAAGAAGCCCTGCTCGTCGAAGCGGCTGGCGAACCCGTCAGGCGCCTGTTGTAGGGCCCAGGGCAGCAGCAGGTCGTAGTTGCTGGTGTAGACGCTGGCATAGCGCCGCAGCTCGGTGTTGAGGCGCTGCAGCGTGGCCTCGGGCAAACGCCCGAAGGGCACGTGAACCGCGCGCACGGCGTGGATCAACGCTTCCTTGATCGAATAGTAGCGATTGAGCGGTGCCGTCGAGCCGATGGCCAGGGCGGCATTGGCGCGCACCGTGGTGTTGAGCGCGCTGAGCACCGGCTCGAACAGTTCGCTGCCCAGGGACTTGAACAGGGCCTGGTCGCTGACGCCCAGCGCCTTGTGCCGGACCTGCTGGGCGTGCTCGAACAGCGAGAAATAGCCGAACGGCTTCCAGATCGCCCGGCTGGCGCCGTTGCCCAGGAGCAGGGCGTCGCACGGATGACGGTCGCTGACCTGGGCCCAACTGGGCAGGTGAGCGTCTGTAGACAGCTGTGGCATGGGGAAATCCTGCAGGCGATGAACGCGCGCACTCTACCACGTGAGGGGCGGCCGCCGGGCCGCCCGATCGGGTCGTGGCAGCCGGATCAGTCGCTCAGGCCCGCAGCGCGGGCACGGGCTGCGTGCAGCTTCTTGTAGCTGTCGATCAGGCGCAGGTGGCGGTCCAGCCCTTCGAGCTTCGAACTGGTCGGCGTCAGGCCATGGAAGCGCACGCTGCCATCGACCGACCCCAGTACCGCGTCCATGCGCGCATCACCGAACAGGCGACGGAAATTGCCTTCGAAATCGGCCATCTCCAGCTCATCGTCCAGCACCACTTCCAGCACGGCGCTCATGGCCTGGTAGAACAGGCCGCGGTCGAGCGTGTTGTCGTTGTACTGCAAGAACGCGCCGACCAGGTCCAGCGCCTCTTCGAACTGCTGCAGGGCCAGATGGATCAGCAGCTTCAGCTCGAGGATCGTCAGTTGGCCCCAGACCGTGTTGTCGTCGAACTCCACGCCGATCAGCGTGGCGATGTCGGTGTAGTCGTCCACCTCGCAGTCTTCCAGACGCTCGAGCAGCGCTTGCAGACGTGTGTCGTCCAGACGGTGCAGGTCGAGGATGTCGCCGCGAAAGGCCAGGGCCTTGTTGGTGTTGTCCCAGATCAGGTCGTCGACCGGGTAGATCTCCGAGTAGCCCGGCACCAGGATGCGACAGGCGGCAGCGCCCAGGTCTTCGTAGACCGCCATGTAGACCTCCTTGCCCAGCGCGTCGAGGATGCCGAACAGCGCGGCGGCCTGGTCGGCGGTGGACGCCTGGCCCTGCCCGGAGAAGTCCCACTCGACGAAGTCGAAGTCGGCCTTGGCGCTGAAGAAGCGCCAGGACACCACACCGCTGGAGTCGATGAAGTGCTCGACGAAGTTGTTCGGCTCGGTCAGCGCCTGGCTCTCGAAGGTCGGCCGCGGCAAGTCGTTCAGGCCCTCGAAGCTGCGGCCTTGCAGCAGTTCGGTGAGGCTGCGCTCCAGCGCCACTTCCAGGCACGGGTGGGCGCCGAACGAGGCGAACACGCCACCGGTACGCGGGTTCATCAAGGTGACGCACATGACCGGGAAGTCACCGCCGAGCGAGGCGTCCTTGACCAGCACGGGGAAGCCCTGTTCTTCGAGGCCGCGAATGCCGGCCAGGATCGAGGGGTACTTGGCCAGCACGTGTTCGGGCACATCGGGCAGGGCCAGCTCGCCTTCGAGGATTTCACGCTTGACCGCACGCTCGAAGATTTCCGACAGGCACTGCACCTGGGCTTCGACCAGCGTGTTGCCGGCGCTCATGCCATTGCTCAGGTACAGGTTCTCGATCAGGTTGGACGGGAAGTACACCGTCTCGCCATCGGATTGCCGCACGAAGGGTAGCGCGCAGATGCCACGTTCGGTGTTGCCGGAATTGGTGTCGTACAGGTGCGAGCCGCGCAGTTCGCCGTCGGGGTTGTAGATCGCCAGGCAGTGGGCGTCGAGGATCTCCTTGGGCAAGGCGTCGCGGCGACCCGGCTTGAACCAGCGCTCGTTGGGGTAGTGCACGAAGGCGGCGTTGGCGATGTCCTCGCCCCAGAACTGGTCGTTGTAGAAGAAGTTGCAGTTCAACCGTTCGATGAATTCGCCCAGCGCCGACGCCAGGGCGGCCTCCTTGCTGGCGCCCTTGCCGTTGGTGAAGCACATCGGCGACTGCGCGTCGCGCACGTGCAGCGACCAGACGTTGGGCACGATGTTGCGCCAGGAGGCGACCTCGATCTTCATGCCCAGGTCGGCGATCAGCGCCGACAGGTTGGCGATGGTCTGCTCCAGCGGCAGGTCCTTGCCCAGCACCTCGGTGCGGCCTGACGCATCGAGGGCCGGCATCAGCAGGGCCTGGGCATCGGCATCGAGGTCGTCGACCGCTTCGATGACGAACGCGGGACCAGTCTGCACGACCTTCTTGACCGTGCAGCGGTCGATGGAGCGCAGGATGCCCTGGCGGTCCTTGTCCGACAGGTCCGCCGGCAACTCGACCTGGATCTTGAAGATCTGCTGGTAGCGGTTCTCGGGGTCGACGATGTTGTTCTGCGACAGACGGATGTTGTCGGTCGGAATGTCGCGGCTCTGGCAGTACAGCTTGACGAAGTACGCCGCGCACAGCGCCGAGGAGGCCAGGAAATAGTCGAACGGGCCTGGCGCGGAGCCATCGCCCTTGTAGCGAATCGGCTGGTCGGCCACCACCGTGAAATCGTCGAACTTGGCTTCAAGTCGCAGGTTGTCGAGGAAGTTGACTTTGATTTCCATTGCGGGGGGCACCGTGAGCACGAGTGAAACGAAAAGGCATGACGCGGCCGACACTCAGGAGGAGGGCGCAGGCCACGAAGAGAACCGTAGAAGAACGACAGGCCGGCATTATCCGGGTTTTGCCTGGCAAAGTCTTGCCTTGCCCGGCGGCCGACCCGCCGACCATTCGTCGGCCGAGCAGGGCAATTCGGTTGAACCGAGGTGCATTCGCGTCACTCAGGTTAAGGGTAACCCATGAGATTTCGAGGACACGCGTTGCGTCATGGACACCCGACCTGATCACCACGAAGCGTCCATTCCCGTGCTGGAAGAAGCAGCCAGCCTGTCGAAGCGCACTGTCGTCACGGGTATCACCACCGTGGACAAACAGGTGCATTCGCATGAACAGGTGGTTCGCGACACCCTGCGCAAGGAAGGGGCTTCGGTCGAGCGCGTCGCCAAAGGCACGCCGGTGGACCGGGACCATCCGCCACAGACGCGTGTCGAGGACGGTGTGACCATCATTCCTGTACTCGAAGAAGTCCTCGTCGTCGAAAAACGCCTGGTGCTCAAGGAAGAGCTGCATATCCGGCCTTTCGTCGAAGACGTCCCGTTCCAACAGACGGTCAGCCTGCGCCGTGAAGACATCGTGCTCACGCACCGCAACGCGCCGACCGACGACCCGCAAGGCGACACTCCTGCCGCTGCCCGGACCCCCAGTTCCATTACCCGCAAAGAGAGAGACGCATGACTCATACACTCGTTGCCGCTTTCGACACCCTGACCGAAGCCCAGGCCGCCAAGCGCGATCTGCTGGCCCAACACGTGCTCGAGAGCAATATCGAACTGTCGTCTTCTGAATTGCATGCCGCCGAAGGGCGTGCCGACGATCCTGCTCATCATGAGTCCTTCGGCGAGAAGGTCAGCCATTTCTTCAGCTCCCTGTTCGGCACCGATGAACACGATGCCAACAAGCCGCACCGCTATGCCACCGCCTACCCCGAACTGTCCCGCCGCGGCGCTGCCGTGCTGACCGTGACGGTCATGAGCGACGAGCAGGCCGACAAGGCCGAGGAGATTCTCGAGCGCAATGGTGCCATCGACGTCGATGAGCGTGTCGCTGGCTGGAGCCGCGAAAACACAGGCGCCACGACGCACGTCGCCGGCACCCACCTGGGCGCCGACCGCGCCGATGTCGTGGACCGCAGCCTCGACACTGCCGGCCTCGACACTGCCACGGGCCGCACGTCGATCCCGGTGATCGAGGAAGACCTGCGCGTCGGCAAGCGCGAAGTCGCCACCGGCCGTGTTCGCGTGGTCTCGCGCCTCAGCGAGCGTCCTGTCGAAGAGACGGTCAACCTGCACGAGGAACACGCCCACATCGAACGTCGCCCGGTGGACCGTCCGGCCACTGCAGCCGACCTGGACGGCTTCAAGGCCGGCTCGATCGAGATCCAGGAAACCGCCGAGCAGGCCGTGGTCGAGAAATCGGCACGCGTGGTGGAGGAGGTCAGCGTGGGCAAGCAGTCCAGCGACCATCAGGAAACCATCCGTGACACGGTTCGTCGCACCGATGTCGAGGTCCAGAACGATCCAGGCGCCGTACGTCGCGATGCCTCGATCACGCCACCGAACGATCCGCTCAAAGGCCGTTGATCGTAACCGGGCAACCGATGGGCCTGTGTGTCCGTCGGTCATGCCCACCGCTTGATCATTCCCTCCAGAGAAAGGAAATCGACATGAGTCTCTTCGGCACCATCCTCGAAAAACTGGGCCTGCGCAAACACGATCAGGGCACCGCACCAACGGCCAGCGACGCGTCTACCGCAGGTGGCGGCGCCGCCTCGGCAGACGCCTCCGCGTCGACCACCCCAGGGGCGACGGCCTCGGCCTCCACGCCAGCCCCGGCTGCCCTGTCACAGGTCGACGTCGCGGCCAAGCTCGATGGCCTGGCTGCCCAGAACAGCGAGAAGCTGAACTGGAAAACCTCGATCGTCGACCTGCTCAAGCTGCTGAACATCGACAGCAGCCTGACCAATCGCAAAGAGCTGGCCAAGGAACTGAACTACACCGGTTCGACCGATGACTCGGCTGCCATGAACCTGTGGCTGCACAAGGCAGTGTTGAAGAAGCTGTCGGAAAACGGCGGTCAGGTCCCTGCCGACCTGCTCGACTGATCGACCGATCGCGACGCGACGCTCATCCAGAAGGGGCGTCAAAGCGGCCGCCAGCGCGGCGGGGCCCATGCCCTGTCGGGCTGGCGGCCGTTTCGTCGAAGCTGAAACGGTGAGCCGTACGACGTGACGGCTCGACGAACGGTCATCTACCAGTGGCCGACGCAGGTATCCTCCTTCCCCTCTAGAACAGACTCTTCAGGAGACCGGCATGACCAGGCCTCTTCTGCTGGTGGCCGCCCTGGTCCTCCTCAGCCCAGGTGCCTGGGCCCAGCAGATCCAGCGGCAGTTGGGCGACTTCGACTTCAAGCTCGGTACCACCCCCTCGCGCAGCATGGCCCAAGGGTTGATTGCGCCGAGCGCCGTCAGCTCGTTCCATGGGGGGCTGGACTTCACCCACCCCAGTGGCGTGTATTTCGGCCAGTTCGCCCCGAGCATGGGCATTGCGCCGACCGCCACCTTGCAACTGGACAGCTACCTGGGCTATCGCCACCGCTTCGACACCAGCCTGGGGTACGAAGTGGGCATGATCCATTACAGCTACCCCGAAATCTCGGGCGGTGACAGCCATGCCGTGTACGGCGGCCTGTCGATGTTCGGCAGTCGCCTGGGTGGGGCGCTCAACGACAACCCGGACAACCGGACGGGGACGCTGTACGCCGACCTGGGGCAGGTGCCGCTGCTCGACATCGGCGTGACGTTCAAGGTGGCGCATCATCGGTTAGGGACGCCGTTCACCATTGGCGGTGGCGGTGAGGTCAACGCCTTCAGCGACTGGTCCCTGAAACTGTCGCGGCCTTGGCTGGGAATGGACCTGGACCTGATCTACAGCGGTTCGGACCTGAGCGGCAGCGGCTGCGACGTGTATTCGGGCATCAATGCCCAGTGCGACAGCATGGTCATGCTCAAGGCCCAGCGCAGCTTCTTCTAGCCGCGTCCTCGCTGCGGTTGAGTCGTCGGCCCGATGGCCGTGTCGAAGCCATAGGCATGCTCGCCACTTGTGGGAGACGATGAGTTGGGCAAAGACAGCGACAACCCCTGTACCTCGAACTGCAAGGTCCGTGACGGCGTCTGTACCGGGTGCGGGCGGCTGAAGGACGAGATCCGTGAGTGGAAGCGCCTGAAGAAGGGCGAGCGCGCCGAGGTGGTCAAGCAGGCCAAGGCTCGCCTGAAGGCGTTGAAGAAAAAGAAGTGATCCGCCTGGCTGGCGAGGGCGCCTGCACTGCCGCCATCGCGGGCAAGCCTGCTCCCACAGGGCGCGCCGACTGCCGTCATCGCCGACAAGGGAGTGCGTTGATCTATCAGAGCATTGATGCAGTCCAGACCCCCACGACCATGCCGCGGTAAGGCCGGCCACCACGGACCTGTGGGAGCGGGCTTGCCCACGATAGCGTCCGGCCCGTCGCCGCCTGCATGGCTGGCAAGCCCCATAGAAGCCAACGCCGTCGACAGCGTCGGCGCCTCCAAGTCCTGGCGCCTTCAGTAGGTCCAGGTCACCGATGCCGTCAGATTACGCGGTGCCCCGTAGTTCGAGCTGCTGCCGGTCTGCAGCGATTGCAGGTACTTGCGGTCGGTGACGTTGTTGAGGTTCAGCGACGTGCTCCAGTGATCGTCGATGTCGTAGGTGGTCATCAGGTCCAGCAAGGCGTAGGCCTCCTGGCGCGCTTCATGATACGTGTCGCTGCGCACGGCGCTCTGCCAGCTCAAACGGCCACCGACCTTGACCTGCGGCAGGGTCGGCAGGCGGTAGGTGAGCAGGCTGCGCAGGCTATGGCTGGGGACGAACTGACGCGCCTTGTCGCCCTCCGGGTCCTCGATCCGTACGTAGGTGTAGCCGGCCAGCACGTTCAGCCCAGGCAGCAGTTCGCCCGAGGCCTCCAGCTCGATGCCGTGGCTCTTGTAGTCCACACCTTCGTACAGGTAGCGATTGCCCTCGTACACCGGATTGGCGGCGACGTTCTCCTGACGGGTCTTGAACAGCGCGGCGGACAGGTCCAGGCGCTGGTCCATGAGACTGCCCTTGATGCCGACCTCGGCGCTGGTGCCTTCCAGAGGGTCGAGCAATCCGCCATCCAGGCCTGCCTCGTACTGCGGGCTGAAGATCTGCGTCCAGCTGCCATACACTGCCCATTGCGGGGTCAGGTCATACACCAGACCGGTGTACGGGGTGACCTTGCCGTGCTCGCGGGTGTAGTGCGAGCTGCCGTAGCTGTCGCCTTCGCCGTCGGCGCTGAGCATCCGTGCGCCGAGGATCCAGTGCAGGTCGTCGATCACGCTGAAGCGGGCCCCGGCGTACAGGCTCTTCTGGCGGTCGGTGAAGTTCTGGGTATTGGCTTCGCTGGTATAGGCCAAGGAGGGTCGAAGGATGCGGCCGGCCAGCGCTTCGGAGAAGGACGAGTCGAAATAGCCGTCCTCACTGACGTTGTAGCCGCGTTCCGTGTGGTGTGTACGCCCATAGTTAGCGCCCAGGGTCAGCTCGTGATCTCGGCCCAGCAGCGTGAACGGCCCGGAGAGCTGCGCCTCGCCGATCAACTGATGCTCGTCGCTGGTGGTGTCGCTGGCGTACGAGGTCGCAGCGTCGCCGACCACGTTGTACAGGTAGAACATGTTGGTGTCCTGCTTCTGCGAGACACCGGTCACCGTCAGTTTGCCGTTCCAGCCGTTGCCGAACGCGTGGGTCAGCTCGGCGAACGCCCGTTGCGTGTGCAGGTTCCAGTAGGTCCAGGGCTGGCCCACGCTGGTGCTGCGGCTGCTGTAGTGAAGGGCCCGGCCGCTGGCATCGACCAGGGGCAGGTTGCCCCAGCTGCTGCCATTGGCATCGCTGTTGTGCTGGGAGAAACCCACGGTCAGGGTATCGGCGTCGGAAAGGTCGAACGCCAGCAGCCCGGCGGCCACGTTCAGCTCGTGGCCATAGCGATCCAGGTAGGAATTGCCTTTGTCATGGGCATAGATGAAGCGCCCACGCACGTTCCCGCTGTCGGTGAGCGGGCCGGACACGTCGGCGGCGATGCGCCGGTTGTCCCAGGCACCGGCGCTGACACCGATCGAGGCCTGGGGCGTGAGGGTAGGGCGCTTGCGCACGAAGTTGACCGTGGCCGACGGGTTGCCCGTGCCGCTCATCAAGCCATTGGCGCCGTGCAGCACGTCGATCTGCTCGTATTCGGCCAGGTCCTGCGCGCCGATCAGGGTCGTCGCCGCGAACGGCATGCCCATGCCGTCGTACTCAAACGTATCGATGGTGAAGCCACGCGAGGTGAAGATCGTGCGATCGGTTTCGATCTGCTCGACCGTGACCGATGGCGCGGCACGCAGGGCCTGCCTGACGTCGTTGATGCGAAAGTCATCGATCTGCTCGCGCGTCAAGGTGGTCACCGCCTGCGGCGTTTCCTGCTTGGACAACCCCAGGCGGGTGGTGCTGCTGGCGGTCCGGCCTTGATAGCCCTTGCTCAAGCCGCCGTCGGCTTCACTGTTGCTTTCGACCTGAATGTTGGGCAGGACCACTTCGGTAGCGGCCATGAGGGACGGGGGGTGGCTACAGACACCGGCAAGCAGTACGAGGGCAGAAAAACGAGGGTTCAAGGGAGCCTGTTCCTGAGTCGAGCGAAAGGACGCGAGTGAAGCGCGTTCGCAAATGAGAATTCAACGCAGATAATATCAATTCTTTTATATTGTTTTCACAATTTGTTAACAAAATTTTCCCCCGCGCGACGGGCCCGATGAGTCTGAGCAAGGGCGGACGGTGAACTAAAGCTGTCAAGGTGCAATCACTTTCTCTGCAACGTCCGCGCGACCCTGATGGCCCAGCGTATCCACGTCAAGCCGTGATCCAGGTCGCTGAACCCTGAGGAGACCGCCGTGACCGCAACTGCCTACCCCCTTCATCGCTGCCGGCCCGGGCCGCTGCATGCGATCCTGCTCGCAGGCGCCGTACCGCTGTTTCTGGGCGCGCTGCTCAGCGACATCGCCTATGCCAAGACCTACCAGATCCAGTGGAGCAACTTCGCGTCGTGGCTGATCGCAGGCGGCTTGCTCTTCGCCGGGCTGGCATTGCTGTTCGCGCTGGTCAACCTGGTGCGCGCCGAGCGCAAGGGCGGTCGCCCGGCGCTGTACTTCGTGCTGCTGCTGGTCACGTGGGTGCTGGGCCTGGTCGGTGCGTTCGAGCATGCCAAGGACGCCTGGGCGATGATGCCCTCGGGCCTCGTCCTGTCCGCCATCGTGGCCCTGTTGTCGCTGATCACGGCCTGGATCGGCCTGACCGGCCTGCGTTCGGAGGAGGTGGTATGAAATCGACCCATGCATTGACGGCCTTGAGCATGGCCCTGCTGCTGAGCGGCTGTGGCGACACCGACCCCGACAAGACCCAGGCTCGCGGCCCGGACCCGAAACTGCCCGAACAGCAGCGCGGCCTGCTGCCGAGCATGAAGATCGCCGAGCCGAGTGCCTGGGGCGATCGTACCCCCACGGTGCCGGAAGGCTACGCGGTCACGGCGATCGCCAAGGACCTGAAGATTCCGCGTCAGACCCTGGTGCTGCCCAACGGCGACATCCTGGTCGCCGAAGGCCGCGGTGGCAATGCCGCCAAGCTCAAGCCCAAGGATGTGATCGCCGGCTACATCAAGGCCAAGGGCAATACCCAGGTCAAGGGTGGCAACCGTCTGACGCTGCTGCGTGACGCTGATGGCGACGGGCGCTACGAGGTGCAGACGGTGTTCGCCGAGAACCTCAACGCGCCCTATGGCCTGGCCCTGGCCAACGGCAAGCTGTACGTCGCCAATCAGGATGCCCTGGTGACCTTCGCCTATACCGAGGGGCAGACCCAGGCCAGTGGTGCGCCGGTCACGCTCACCGAACTGCCGTCGCAGATCAACCACCACTGGACCAAGTCCCTGGCCGTCAGTGACGACGGTCGCTTCCTGTACGTGGGCATCGGCTCGAACAGCAACATCACCGAGCGCGGCATGGAAGCCGAAGTGGACCGTGCGGTCGTCTGGCAGATCGATGCCCAGACCGGGGCGCACAAGCCCTACGTGACCGGGATCCGCAACCCTACGGCGCTGACCATTCAGCCCGGCACCGGCCAGGTCTGGGCAGTGGTCAACGAACGCGACGAACTGGGGCCGGACCTGGTGCCGGACTACCTCAGCTCGCTGACAGAAGGCGCCTTCTACGGCTGGCCCTACAGCTACTGGGGCCAGAACGTCGACCCGCGCGCCCAGCCGCAGGACCCGGCCAAGGTCGCCGCGGCCATCAAGCCGGACTACAGCCTGGGCTCGCACGTGGCCGCACTGGGCGTCGACTTTTCGCTGCCGGCCATGGGCGAGCGCTTCGCCGACGGTGTGTTCGTCGGCGAGCACGGCAGCTGGAACCGATCCGATCCGGTGGGTTACAAGGTCATCTTCGTGCCGTTCCGCGACGGCAAGCCGGCCGGTGAACCGGTCGACTTCGCCACGGGCTTCCGTGACGACGATGGCAAGACCCGTGGCCGCCCGGTCGGGGTGACCGTGGACCCGAAAGGTGCGCTGATCATCGCCGACGACCTGGCCAACACGGTCTGGCGGGTGACGCGCACCCCGTGAGGCAAAAGGCTGTCCGGCCCAGGCCGGGCAGCCTGGCAGGTCCGGGCCATGGGCGTTTCGACAGGCAAGCGTATTGCCGTCACCTGTGAGACCATGGCCCGGTGTTCGGCCACGCAGTATCCAGAAAACACCCGATGAAGACACCAAAACGGATTGAACCGCTGATCGAGGACGGTCTGGTCGACGAAGTCGTCCGGCCTTTGATGAGTGGCAAGGAAGCAGCGGTCTATGTGGTCCGCTGCGGCCAGGCCTTGCGTTGCGCCAAGGTCTACAAAGAAGCCAACAAGCGGAGCTTCCGCCAGGCGGCCGAGTATCAGGAAGGGCGCAAGGTGCGTAACAGTCGCCAGGCCCGGGCCATGGCCAAGGGCTCCAAGTACGGGCGCAAGGAAGCCGAGGACGCCTGGCAGAATGCCGAGGTGGCGGCCCTGTTCCGCTTGGCCAGCGCCGGTGTACGGGTGCCCAAGCCTTATGACTTCCTGGACGGCGTCCTGCTCATGGAACTGGTCACCGATGCCGACGGGGATGCGGCGCCGCGGCTGAACGATGTGGTGCTGGAGCCGGAGCAGGCCCGCGAGTATCACCAGTTCGTCATCCGCCAGGTGGTGCTGATGCTGTGCGCCGGCCTGGTGCATGGCGACCTGTCCGAATTCAACGTGCTGCTCGGTCCCGACGGTCCGGTGATCATCGACCTGCCTCAGGCGGTGGATGCTGCGGGCAACAACCATGCGTTCAGCATGCTGGAGCGTGATGTCGAGAACATGAGCGGTTACTTCAGCCGCTTCGACCCGTCGATCAGGCAGACGCGGTACGCGCGTGAGATCTGGTCGTTGTACCAGGCCGGGCAGCTCACGCCGGATGCGCCATTGACGGGGCTGTACGAAGACGACACCCACGAGGCGGATGTGGGGGGCGTGCTGCGGGAAATCGAGGCAGCCCGCTTCGAGGATGCGCGCCGCCGCGCAGGCAGGGCCGAAGCCGAACAAGGTCCGGCCAAGGACCAGGAGCCGCCACCGCCCTGGTTGCAATGACCTGGCCACGCCCACCGTCGCCCGGAGGGGCAAAGGAGGGCGTGCCTGTCAGTGAGCGGGCGCCTTGCGTGCAGCGCTCATCAGCGTGGCGAGCACGATCACCGACGCGCCACACAGCATGCGCAGCGAAGGTTGTTCGCTGAACAGCCACCAGGCCCCGGCGATCGCATAGACCGGCTCCAGCGCGATGATCATGCCTGCCGTGCGCGCCGGCAGGCCTTCCAGGCTCTTGACGAACAGAAACTGCGCCAGGCCTGTGCAGAACACGCCCAGCAGGATCAGGTGCGTCCAGTCATCGCCCTGTAGCCGAAGGCCCTCCGAGGCGCCGAAGACGACCGGGCCGACCAGCACGGCGACCACCACGTTCTGCCAGAAGGCGACCTGCAGGGCGTTCATGCTGGCATCGCGGCGTCGATTGACCACGGTCAGCACGGCGAAGGCCAAGCCGGAGGCCAGCCCCCACGCCAGACCCAGCGTTCCTTGGTCGAACAGGTCGAGCGATGGCACCACCAGGACCAGCCCGGTCGAGACCAGCATCAGCAGCAAGGTGTCGAAGGTAGCCAGACGCTCGCGCAGGACCAGCACGTCGATCAGCGCAATGAACGCTGGAAATGCGGCGAACCCCAGGGTCGCCATGGCCACGCCCCCCACCTTGACGGCGATGAAGAAGGCGACCCAGTGGACGGCAAGCAAGGTTCCGGTCAGGAGAATCGTGGGCAGGTTGCGCCAGGTCAGCGCGTCGAGCAGACGTGTGCCCTTGAGGCCGGCCACGAAGCCCAGGGCGATGAAGGCGACGGTGGCACGGCCGAAGGTGATGACGCTGGCGTCGGCCTGGATCAAGGCACCGAGGATGCCGGTGAGCCCGAACAGCACGGCGGCAAGGTGTGCCACGAGCAACGCGGTGCGCTGGCCGGTCGAGACGTGTGCGCCGGGGAGGGAAGTAGCGAGCATGGGCAGTCAGATCTTCACGAAAGTGCGCGCGGGCGCTTGCTGGCCGCGTGGCGCGAGGTTGTTCGAATGAGGGTCAAAGGCGTGCAGGCGCAAAGGCCGATGCACAGGGGCGCCGCAGCGTTGGAATTGTGAAGCGAGGCTGCCGACTCGCGGTGTCGCACGGAACGACCCGTGGCGCAGGGTCATTCCAGGGGTGCAAGTATGGCGAGCAAGCGAGGCGGGCGATCGATTGCCAGCGCCAGGCCGTTGTCTGATTGCGACATCCGGGTATCCAGATGCGCCATTGATGAAGAGCCTGGGGCGTGGCTGAGACGCTTGTGTTCCTCGGCCGTAGGGTGTGGCTGTTTTCATGGGCCCTGCGGGCCCAATCGCGGCACTGGGGCCGCTCCCACAGAAGACCGCGATGGCCTGCGACGCCATCATGCGGCTACAGGTGTGGTTCACCCCAGTGCCGCAATTTTCCAACCCTCCAGACGCACAGGCTGGCACTCGGTGTGGACTGCTCACAAGCCGATCTTCAACGATGGCCTGCCAGACCGACTCGACCCCTGTGGGAGCGGCCCCAGTGCCGCGATTGGGCCCGCCAGGGCCCACAAAGACAGTCCTGCAAAAGCGTCCCCCTGCCATGGCCAGTGCAGCCAAGACACCCAGCTTCAACCCTCCAGGCGCACAGGCTCGCCCGGCACACTCACCTCACCGCTGCGCCAGCACCGACGCCAGCAACCCTGGGAACCGCGCCTGCATGGCCTCGGCCCGCAACGAGTTCATGTGGGTGGTCCCCACGTTACGGGTCTGCACCAGCCCGGCATCGCGCAGCACACGAAAGTGATGGGACATGCTCGACTTCGGACGACCACCGTCCAGCTCGCCGCAGCTGGCTTCCTCCACCGTGGACAGGCAGCGCACGATGTCCAGGCGAACGGGGTCGCTCAAGGCGTAGAGAACGCGCTCGAGCATGAAGTCATCAGGGTGAGGGTGTTTGTAGGATCGCATGGCGCACATGATAACGGGGGTTTCATCAAATGCCATAGTTCGATTATGATCGAACTATCGAAAACACATGAGCCTCCCAAGGAGCTTGTCCATGTCTGCACTGTTCCAACCCTACACCCTCAAGGACGTCACGCTGCGTAACCGCATCGCCATCCCGCCGATGTGCCAGTATTCGGCCGATGACGGCCTGATCAACGACTGGCACCACGTGCACCTGGCCGGTCTGGCCCGAGGCGGCGCCGGCCTGCTGGTGGTCGAAGCCACGGCCGTGGCGCCCGAGGGGCGCATCACGCCCGGTTGCGCAGGCATCTGGACCGACGAACAGGCCGACGCGTTCGTTCCGGTGGTCAAGGCCATCAAGGCCGCCGGCTGCGTCCCGGGCATCCAGATCGCCCACGCCGGCCGCAAGGCCAGTGCCAATCGTCCCTGGGAGGGCGATGACCACATCGCCGACGATGACCCGCGCGGCTGGCAGACCATCGCCCCTTCGGCCATCGCTTTCGGCGAGCACCTGCCCAAGGTGCCGCGCGCGATGACCCTCGAGGACATCGCCCGCGTCCAGCAGAACTTCGTCGATGCCGCCCGCCGCGCCCGTGACGCTGGCTTCGAGTGGATCGAGCTGCATTTCGCCCACGGCTACCTGGGCCAAAGCTTCTTCTCGGAGCACTCCAACCAGCGCACCGACGCCTACGGCGGCAGCTTCGATAACCGCAGCCGCTTCCTGCTCGAAACCCTGGCGGCCGTGCGTGAGGTCTGGCCAGAGCACCTGCCCTTGACCGCACGCTTTGGTGTGATCGAGTACGACGGGCGCGACGAGCAGACCCTGACCGAGTCCATCGAGCTGGCGCGCCGTTTCAAGGCCGGCGGTCTGGACCTGCTGAGCGTGAGCGTGGGCTTCACCATCCCCGACACCAACATCCCGTGGGGCCCGGCCTTCATGGGGCCGATCGCCGAGCGCGTGCGTCGCGAAGCAGACTTGCCGGTGACCTCGGCCTGGGGCTTCGGTACCCCGCAACTTGCTCACCAAGCCGTCGAGGCAGGTCAGCTGGACCTGGTCTCGGTCGGGCGCGCGCACCTGGCCGACCCCCATTGGGCCTATTTCGCCGCCAAGGAGCTGGGCGTCGACAAGGCGTCGTGGACGCTGCCAGCCCCCTACGCACACTGGCTCGAACGCTACCGCTGAGCCTGCCAGATGGCCGGTCGCCATGACCCGGCGAGCCGGCCCCGGTCACATCGACGGGAACTTCTGAGCCCTGAGCCTTCCGAAAAAGGAACTGTTTACCAGTGAATTTTTTCGAGGAGGCACGATGCAGTGGCAGGCATGGCTGGACACGACGGTCTGGCTGAACATCGGAATCGTCGCGACGGCGACCGTGGTCATTCATCTGGTGTTGCGCAGCCTGGTGTCGTTGTTGCGCAGGCGCCTGGCCCATGACGAAGACACGGTCGGCGGTCACAAGGGCCGCATCTGGGCAAAGGCCATCGTCACCCGGACCAGCGGCGTGCTGCTGTTCGTCTTTTCCCTGCTGCTGGCCTTGAAACTGATCGACCTGCCCGGCACCTGGCGTGCGGGGCTTTCCCATGGTTGGTTCGTGGTCCTCGCGTTGCAGGTGGCCCTCTGGCTGGACGCCTGCGTACGTCTCTGGGGGCGTGGCCTGCTGTTCCACAAGGACAAGGGGCACTTCAATCCGGTCATGACCACCATCGTCTCGGTGCTGGGCCTGATCGTGGTCTGGGCGATCATGTTGCTGTCGATTCTGGCCAACCTGGGCGTGGACATCACCGCATTGGTCGCCAGCCTCGGCGTCGGCGGTATCGCCGTGGCCCTGGCGGTGCAGACCGTGCTCAGCGACATTTTCGCGTCTCTCTCGATCGGCTTCGACAAGCCGTTCGAAATCGGCGACTTCGTGGTCTTCGGCGACGTGGCCGGCACCATCGAACACATCGGCCTGAAAACCACCCGTATCCGCAGCCTCAGCGGCGAGCAGGTGGTGTGTTCCAACGCCGACCTGCTCAAGCAGACCCTGCACAACTACAAGCGCATGGACACCCGGCGCATCGTCTTCACCTTCGGCATCAGCTACGACACGCCGGCCGACAAGGTGCGCGCGGTGTCGCCCATGCTGCGCGGGATCATCGAGCGCCAGCCGGACACGCGCTTCGATCGGGCGCACTTTCTGTCGTTCGACGAGAGCCGCCTGTTGTTCGAGGTCGTGTACATCGTCCAGAGCCCGGACTACAACCGCTACATGGACCTGCAACAGGAGATCAACCTGCAGCTGCTGGAAGGGCTGCGCGACCTGGACGTGCGTTTCGCGCACCCGGTGCGCAACGTGCGGGTGATGAACAACCGATTGCCGGAGATGCCGGTGACGGTGGAGGCGCAGGGTGTGCCACGGCAGAGCGCTGGGGCGGCGCACTGAACCTCAATCGGCGAAGGGACTTCATGGCGGCGCGTGCCGCCATGCCCTTCGAAGGCGTTGAAGGGGGGGGCGATGGGGTGGCGTCTGCACCCGCGCCATCGCGGGCAAGCCCATTTCCGAACGCTCAGCTCATGCCGCCCGATGATCCTTCATGATCGCTTCGGCGATGATGTCCGGCGCTTCCGTAGGCAACTGATGCCCGGCATGCTCCACCACCTGAATGACCCCTCGACGCACCGACATGGCAATTTCCCTGCCCAGCTCAGGTGGTGTCGCAAGGTCCTGGCCACCCGCCAATACCGTGACCGGGCAACGAATCCGCGCCAGGCATGCGCGCATGTCCTTGCGCTCCAGCACGGCGGCTTGCAAGGCCATGGCCAAGCCAGCCGGCGCCTGTTGATGCAGTACCTGACGCTGCCGTGCCTGCTCGGCCGATTGCCACAGACAGGGCGCAGGTCGACCGGCGAAAGCCTGTACCTCGTTGAACACCTGTTCGCTTGCGCCCGTCAGCAACCGTTCGTGGCGCCTGCGCCAGACGGGCAGGCGTTCGGCCGGTTCCTCGCGTGCGCTGGTGTTGATCACGATCACACGTTTCACCAGGTCGGGAAAGGCTGCCGCCAGTTGCAGCGCCACCATGCCGCCCTGGCTATGCCCCACGATCGTCAAAGGCACCGCGTCGTTCTCCCGTGCCCATAACGCAAACGTGCGCGCCATGCCTTCAAGCGTCAGCCCGGCCCGCCACTGGCTGACGCCATGGCCTGGCATGTCGAACGCCACACAGCGATGAGTGGCCGCGCAGGCTTCGATCACCGGGTTCCAGACGTTGCGATCCAGGAACAGCCCATGCAAGAACATCACCGGGCTGCCATTCCCCACGTCGTTCCAGCCCAGACGCCCGCCCTCCACCGGCAGCTGACGGGCAGGCGAGCCCGTGGCACGTGCCTGGGCGATCGTTAGCGAGTCTTCGAAAATCTGGTAACGAACGATCAAGCCATCCTTGAGCGTGAAGCGAATGGCGAAGTCGCTGTCGACCAGGCTCGTGCCAGGCAGCACGCGGTGCCGGAAGCGACCCAGGGCGACGACGTCCTGCCCATCGCTCAGCAGGCAGCGGATGGAGAACGTCTGTGCCTGGAAACCGTCGGGGAAACGCGCCAACCAGGTCGCGATGGCCTCGCGCCCCTGAAGCAGGCCCACCGTGACCACCTCGGGATCGCCATCGATATGCCAGATGGCCTGTGGATGAATGCACGCGAGGGTCGCCTGGGCATCGCCCCGGGCGAAGGCGTCGAGGTAGCGTCCAATCAAGGCCTTGGCCTGTTCGGGTGTTTGCTGTGTCATGCTGGATACTCTGTGAACGGGTGACCTATCATCCCCCGCGCGCCATTTCGACACCCATGACGATAGAGGGAAGACAGTTTTCCAACCATGAACACCCCCCTGAACTGGAATGACCTGCGGTACTTCGCCGCCGTCATGCGTCACGGCGGCTTGAGCGGCGCGGCGCGTCATCTGAATGTGGGCATCCAGACGGTGGGCAGGCGCATCGGCGCGCTGGAAAGTGCCTTGGGGACCTCGTTGTTCGTGCGGCATGCCAGCGGCTATCTGCCCACGGACGATGCGCAGCGCTTGATGAGCGAGACCGAGGGGGTCGAGGCGGCCATCGCGCGCTTCACCGCCCATGGCACGCCAGGCGAGACGGTAAGCGGCACCGTCCGCCTGGCCGCACCTCAGACCTTGCTCGATCACATCCTGATGCCGGCGTTGCAGCCGCTGTTGAGGCAGTATCCTGCGCTGCAACTGGAATGTCTGACGGGCGTGACGCCCATTGGCATCGCCCGAGGCGAGGCCGACCTGGCCCTGCGTCTGGTCAAACCGGAACAGGGCGCCCTGACACGTCAGCGGGTGGGCACGCAGGCGTATGGCCTGTATGCGGCGCCTGGCCTGAACACGGACCTGTCACGCGTGCGCCTGGTCGGTTGGGCCGGCGAGCTTCAGCTGCCGGCCAGGGGCTGGTTGGAAACCTTGACCGGGCGCCAGCCGGACCTGCGCACCACGCATCTGCACAGTCAGCGCGCAGCGATCAGTGCAGGCCTGGGGGTCGGGATCTTGCCGTGTTTTCTGGCGCAGGGGTTGCAGCGCCTGCCGACACCCATGCCCTTGCAGGAAACGCTCTGGCTGGTCGGTCACGCCGACAGCGCCGTCGCTCGGGTGCGGCGAGTCCGGGAGGAGATCGTCGCCATCCTGGCGCAGGCGGCCGGATTGCTCGAAGGGCAAGAACTGGCGTCCCCTTCATCCCTGGGCGTCGACAATGCCTGAATGGCCAGCCGACCGCGTCGGCTCCAGGCTGCCGAACGGTGCCAGGCGTTCGGCCAGGTAATCCAGCAGCGCGCGCACCTTGGGCAGGCCCTCGCGGCTCTTGAGCCAGACCAGGTTCATCGGCAGGCCATCGGTCGCCAGGGTGGGCAGTACCTCGACCAACGCCCCGGTGTCGAGGTGCCGCTGCACCAGCCAGGTCGGCAGTTGCCCGACGCCATGGCCTGCCAGCACGGCCGCGACTTCGCCCTCGCCATCGCCGACCGCGATGCGCGTCTGCACCACGCGGCGCTCCTGATCGCCCGCCTGGCGCCCCTTGAAGAACCAGGGGCTGACCTGCCCGTCGCCGTGGGCGTAGCCCACGCAATGGTGATGGTCCAGGTCAGCGGCCGATTGCGGTACGCCATGCGCCGCCAGGTACGTGGGCGACGCGCAGAACACCAGGCGTTGTGCGCCGAAGTAGCGATGCCCCAAGGCGGCGGACCAGGCGTCCGAGCCGCCGATGCGCACGACGATGTCGATGCCTTCGTGCGCCGGGTCGACGAAACGGTCGGAGAACGACACGTGAGGTTGCAGGCGTGGATGCTGGCGCACGAAGTCGAGAATCAGCGGCAACACGTGCAGGCGCCCGTAGGACGCTGGCAGGTCGATCCGGACTCGCCCTTGCGGCTCGTGATCGTGCGTGACCAGGGCCGTCTCGGCTTCTTCCAGTTCCGCCAGCACCGACACGCACGTCCGGTAGAACGATGCACCGGCCTCGGTCAGGGTCAGGCGCCGCGTAGTGCGCTGGAACAGACGCACGCCCAGACGCGCTTCGAGCCGGGCGATGCGCTTGCCCACGGCCGAGCTGGTCAGGTTCAGGCGATCGGACGCAGCGGTGAAACCGCCCAGGTCCGCCACGGCGACGAACACATCCAAGCCCTTGAGCCGCTCGGAACCTTGCATCGATTGCTCCCCATTCAGGAATTCACGTCCGGGCAATCAGGATGTTTTACCCGAGATCATCCGCAGATTCTCCAATAGCCTGACGGCAAATCGTTTGGAGTCAAGTGTCATGTCGTCCACATCCACCCTCGAGGCGGCGCCGTTCGCCCAGGCGTCCACCCGGTCGGGCCTGCCGATCCTGATCATGGCCGTCGCCGCCTTCATCATCGTCACCACCGAATTCCTGATTCTCGGCCTGCTGCCGGCCCTGGCCCGTGACCTGGGCATCTCGGTGGCGTTGGCCGGTCAGACCGTCACGCTGTTCGCCTTCACCGTCATGCTCTGTGGACCCTGGCTCACGGCCCGTCTGGCCCGGGTCGAACGCAAGCGGCTGTTCACCTGCATCCTATTGGTGTTCACTGCCGCCAATGCCCTGGCAGCGGTGGCCCCGAATGTCTGGGTGCTGGCGCTGGCCCGTTTCATCCCGGCGCTCGGCCTGCCCGTGTTCTGGGGTACGGCCAGCGAGACGGCCAGCCAACTGGCGGGTCCGGGCAACGCGGGCAAGGCCGTTTCGCGGGTGTACCTGGGCATCTCGGCCGCTTTGGTGTTCGGTGTGCCGTTGGGCACCGTGGCGGCCGACACCGTTGGCTGGCGCGGCAGTTTCTGGCTGCTGGCCGGGGTGTGCGTGGCCATCGCCCTGCTGATGCACCGGGTCATGCCGTCCTTGCCAGGTGCACCGGCAGCGGCCGAAGGTGAACGGCAGACCGCGATCCTGCGCGAGCCGCGCTTCATCGCCCATGTGCTGCTGTCGGTGCTCACCTTCACCGCCATGTTCACAGCCTATACCTACCTGGCCGACACCCTGGAGCAACTGGCCGGGGTTCCGGCAGGGCAGGTGGGCTGGTGGCTGATGGGCTTCGGTGCGGTCGGCATGGTCGGCAACCAGCTAGGTGGTTATCTGGTGGACCGAAGCCCGCTGGGGGCGATGCTGCTGTTTCTGGTGGTGCTGGCGGTCGGCATGCTGGCCGCCGTACCGGCTGCCGCTCATGGGCTCTGGGTGATCGTCGCCTTGATCGCCTGGGGCGTGGCCTACACGGCGCTGTTCCCGATCTGCCAGGTTCGCGTCATGCAGGCTGGTGGTCGGGCGCAGGCCTTGGCGGCGACCCTGAACATCTCGGCCGCCAACGCCGGCATCGGTCTGGGGGCGATCCTCGGGGGCGCCGGCATCACCACCTTCGGCCTGGACCACCTGGGGCTGATCGCCACGGCGATCGCGCTGCTGGCCATCCTGCTGACCCTGGGGATGCTCACGCGTCGCTGAACGCGCCCCGTGTCAGGCGACCCGGGACGCGTCAGGCCGTGTCAGATGACCTGGTCCTTCTCGGGCACGGCATGGTCCAGGTCGCTCTGCTCCGGCCGGGCGTGGTGCAGGGTGATCGGCACGGACTTGGCGGCCGGCACCTTGCTGCGCTCGGCGTAGTGCCACAGCGGGATCAGCGGGTTGGCCTCGGGGTAATAGGCGGCGGCGCAGCCTTCGGGGATGTCGTAGGCGATGATCTGGAGCGGCCCGACCTCACGGCGCACCTGGGTATCGACGGCGGTGCGCACGCGCACCCAGTCCCCGGCCGCGAAGCCCAGGCGAACGATGTCGTTGCGGTTGAGGAAGATCACGCTGCGGGTGCCGCTGACGCCACGGAAACGGTCTTCGTAGCCGTAGACCGTGGTGTTGAACTGGTCGTTGCTGCGCAGCGTCATCAACTGCACGATGTCGCGCCGCGTGACGTCACCGGCCATGTCCGGGTTTTCGTCCAGCCCGTTGGGCACCTTGAACTGCGCCTTGCCCGACGGGGTCGCCCACTCGCGGCGGGTCGCCGGAAGCGGGCGATGGAACCCGCCGCGCTCCCACATCCGGGCCTCCATGTCGTGGAAGATCTCCGGGTAGACCTGGCCGATGGCCTGGCGGATCAGCGCATAGTCCTGGCGCCAGGCTTCCCACGGGATCTGCGTCCGCCCTCCGAGCATGGCCTGGGCCAGGCCGGCGACGATGGCCACTTCCGAGCGCAGGTGTTCGCTGGCCGGCTCGGCCGTGCCCCGCCAGCCACGAATGCAGCCGGTGCTGTCCTCGGTGCTGTAGGCTTGTTCGTGACCGTTCTGGCGGTCGATCTCGATACGACCCAGGCAGGGCAGCAGCCAGGCGTCGGCGCCAGGCACCAGGTGGGTCCGATTGAGCTTGGTCGCCACCTGCACGTTCAGTTTCAGGCCAGCCCAGGCCGGCTCCATGCGATCGGTGTCGGGGATGGCGCGCAGGAAGTTGCCCCCCAGGCCGATGAAGGCCTTGACCCGACCCTCGACAATGCCTTCGCAGGCATCCACGGTCGCCATGCCCTTGTGCTCGGGCACCTTGAAGCCGAACAGCGACTCGATCTTCTCGACCGGCACCTTGGCCGGGTCTTCGGTGATCCCGACGGTGCGCTGGCCCTGCACGTTGGAATGTCCGCGCACCGGGCAGATGCCGGCGCCGCGCTTGCCGATGTTGCCGCGCAGCAACAGCAGGTTCACCAGCATCTGCACGTTTTCCACGCCGTGGCGATGCTGGGTCATGCCCATGCCGTAGACGATCATCACCCGTTCGCTGCGGGCGTACACCGTGGCGGCGGCCTCCAGTGCGCTGCGGCTCAGGCCACTGCGCTGCTCGAGCGCGTCCCACGTGTGCCGCTCGACGCTCGCGAGAAAGTCGTCGAACCCCTCGGTGTGGGTCTCGATGAAGGCACGGTCGATCACCGGGGCATGCCCTTGGGCCGACGCCTGACGGTCCATCTCCAGCAGCGCCTTGGCGATGCCCATGACCGCGGCCGTGTCACCGCCGATCGCCACCTGGTGGTACTGGGTGCTGATCACGGTGGACTGCGGCCCGAGCATCTCGGAGGGGGACTGCGGGTTGACGAAGCGCTCCAGTCCTCGCTCGCGCAAGGGGTTGAAGGTGATGATCGGGACGTGGCGCTTGCGGGCTTCCTGCAGGGGATGGAGCATGCGCGGGCTGTTGCTGCCGACGTTCTGGCCGAAGAAGAACAGGCAGTCGGTGTGCTCGAAGTCTTCCAGCGTCACCGTCCCCACGGGCACGCCGATGCTTTCCTGTAGCCCGACCGAGGTGCTCTCGTGGCACATGTTGGAGCTGTCCGGCAGGTTGTTGGTGCCATAGGCCCGGGCCAGCAACTGGTACATGAAGGAGGTTTCCAGCGACGCGCGCCCCGAGGCGTAGAACACGGTTTCGTCAGGCTGCAGCGTCTTCAGCGTGGCGCCGATGCGCGTGTAGGCTTCCTCCCAGGAGGTGGTCAGGTAGCGGTCGCTGGCAGCGTCGTAGTGAAGCGGGTGGGTCAGGCGCCCATGTTGCTCGAGCGCATAGTCGGTCCAGCCGCGCAGTTCGGTCAGGGTATGGCGCTCGAAGAACGACGGCTCGGTGCGCAGGGCGGTGAGTTCCCAGGCCGTGGCCTTGGCGCCGTTCTCGCAGAACTCCAGCGCGTGTGGGTCGCCCGGCTTGGCCCAGGCGCAGCTGACGCAGGCGAAGCCCTTGGGCTTGTTCTGCTTGAGCAGTGCCAGGGGGCC
Organism: Pseudomonas entomophila; assembly: GCF_013523165.1. Taxonomy (GTDB): domain Bacteria; phylum Pseudomonadota; class Gammaproteobacteria; order Pseudomonadales; family Pseudomonadaceae; genus Aquipseudomonas; species Aquipseudomonas entomophila_A. Next base: position 4,611 of record NZ_JAAMQI010000017.1, on the reverse strand, counting down.
TTTGCGCAGGGCCTGCTCGCGCCAGAGGATGTTCATCACCGAATGGGCCGACCCCCAGCCGCCGGACGCAGAAGTGTAAGGGCGATAACGGGCTGCGGGATGGATGAGCCGCATAGGGTGGTGCTCCCTCTAAAGACTGACGTTTCGTGTGCCTAAGCGTACGAGTGAGCAGCGCGAGGAAAGGTTCTGCCAGCCTGTCGAGCGGTGCGCGGTTCACGTGGAGGCCATCGACCGATCCGCGTGTCAGTCCACCTGAAGCAATACACCCATGGCCGTCGTCTGGTCGATCAGCCGCACGTTGTCGCGGCCTGCGCGCTTGGCCGCGTACAACGCCCTGTCGGCGCGATCGATCACGTCCGTCAGGTGGGCGCCCGGGGTGTCGAACAGGCTGGCACCCATGCTCAGGGTCACCGGGTCGGGCGTCTCGAAGGCCAAGGCCGCTGCGGCGTGGAAGCGCGCGCGCAAGGTCTCGCCAACCGTGCGCAGCGCCTCGGCCGAAGTATCGGCCAGCAGGATCACGAACTCGTCGCCGCCCAGGCGCGCGGGCAGGGCGCCATAGGGAGGCACCGCACGAATCAGCTCGCTCAGCATCACCAGCAATTGATCGCCGGCCGCATGGCCATGCAGGTCGTTGACCTGCTTGAAGTGGTCGATGTCGATCAGCAGCAACCCGCCGGGTCTCGTCGCCGAGACCTCCTCGAGCAGCCTGGGGGCCCGGACCTCCAGGGCGCGCCGGTTGTAGAGCGCGGTCAAGGGGTCGCGCGCGGCCAGTCGGGCGATGCGTTTTTCCCGACGATGGCGCTCTGTCCCGGTCATCGACAGGGCGATCAACATGATCGCCATGGCCCCCTCGACCAACGACACCTGGATGATCTCGCCGCGCAGCGCCGCCAGGTCGAGCAGGGTGCCGGGCAGGATCGCGATGGCCGCCTTGGCGATGTAGAAGGCGCCATGGAAGAACAGCACATGGCGCAACTGCACGGCCCCCACGCTCAGGGAGCGGCCGTGCGGGCGCAGCAGGAAGCTGGCGCGCAATGACAGCAACGCCACCAGCGAGGCATTGACCACCGTCATGACCTTGGACCAGTACGGCTCGGCCGGCAGCGCCAGCATGGCCAGCCAACAGACGAAGATCAGGTACCAGGCCCGTGACAGCCCGCGCTCGGTGAAGCGCGCCACCCCCAGCAGGAACAGCCAGTGCGCCGTGATCAGCAGGCCGTTGGCGAACCAGATGCCGACCACCAGCAGGCCTTGGCTGCGCAGCAGCGACAGGGTGCAGCCCACGCTGATGGTGGCGAACCCGGCGCTCCAGTACAGCAACGACTGCTCGCGCACGCTGCCCCATTCGATGGCCAGGTACAGCGCAGCCGCCGCGGCCAGCGCGATGGTCAAGGTGAGCATGGTGATGGGGTCGAGTGCCATGGGCGGCAGGCCTGCAGAGGTACGTGAGCGGTGCGTGATATCACGGTGATTGTAAGGACCGGACGACAAGCTGCAAGCGCCAGGCGATAAGCCGTGCAGGATGTCAGGCCCTCGCGTGGGAGCAGGCGACGAAGTGCAGGGGAGCATGTGGAACACCGCTGATGGCCAATTGTCATCTGGGAAGCCCGAAGGCGCCCATCGACGCCTGGCCGACGCAGGACTGACCATGACGACCGTGACCCCCCAGCCACTGCCTTTTCGCCCCGAATTCGAACAGGTGGCCGAAGATGAACAGGAGACCACCCAAGGGCTGATCGAAGCGTTGCACACGATCCTCGAGACGACCAACGCGCACTACCAACACCCCGTGCGCAGCGTGCATGCCAAGGCCCATGCCTTCATGCATGGTCAGGTGCAAGTGTTCGACGGCCTGCCCGAGCCCCTGGCGCAGGGGCTGTTCAGCCAGCCTGGCACCTACCCGGTGGTGATGCGTGTGTCGACCAACCCTGGTGATCTGCTGGACGACCGGGTCTCCACGCCACGGGGGCTGGCACTGAAGGTGATTGGCGTGCGCGGCGAGCGCCTGCCGGGTAGCGAAGGCGAAGTCACCCAGGATTTCGTGATGCAGAATGCGCCCGCGTTCACTGCCGCCAACCCCAAGGCGTTTCTCAAGACGCTCAAGCTGCTGGCCAGGACCACCGATCGCATGCCGCTGACCAAGCGTGTACTGTCGGCCGGCCTGCGCGGCGCCGAAGCGGTGGTCGAGGCGGTCGGTGGTGAAAGCGCAACGCTCAAGAGCCTGGGCGGTCACCCGCTGACCCATCCTTTGGGCGAGACGTTCTATACCTCGGTGCCGCTGCTGTACGGGCGCTACTACGCCAAGTTGAGCGTGGCGCCAGTGTCGCCTGGCCTGACGGCCCTGACCGATCGCCCGATCGACCTGGACGGTGACGAGAATGGGTTGCGCCGGGTGATCGACGAGGTGCTCAGCCAACAGGGGGGCGGGTGGGACGTACGTATCCAGTTGGCCACCGACCTGGCGCAGATGCCGGTAGAGGATGCCTCTGTGGTCTGGCCGGAAGACGTCAGCCCCTATGTGACCGTGGCACGGATCCACGTGCCGCCACAGCAGGGCTACACGGACGAGGGCGTGCGCAAGGTCGATCATGACATGGCCTTCAGCCCCTGGCAGGGCCTGGCGGCGCACCGACCGATCGGGGGCGTGATGCGGGTGCGCAAGGCGGCTTACGAGCACTCCGCCGCGTTTCGTCGGCAGCACAGTGGTTGCCCCATCCACGAGCCGAAGGGCCCTGTGGCGTTCTGAAAAGGCGCGGGCCGTGCCTGGCCTGAACCATTGCCAGGCCCTCGACGTCTATCGGCAAACAGACAGATCGAGGGACAGGTCATGGGCATCGACCCCATCGAGCGGGTGCTCAAGTATCTCAAGCAGCATGAGCTGGTGCTGACCACGGCCGAATCGTGCACGGCCGGGCGGATCGTGGCGTTGTTGTCCGAGAAACCGGGTACGGGCTGCGTGCTGGAAAGCGGCTATGTGGTGTATTCCCCGGAGGCCAAGCAGCGGTTGCTGGGTGTGCGGGCACAGACAATCGAGCGCTGCGGCCTGACCAGCGAGGAGGTTGCCCGAGAGATGGTGGCGGGCGCCTTGAACGACAGCTCGGCCAATGTGGCGATCGCCACCACCGGGGTGGCAGGGCCCGAGGCGCAAGGTGATATCGCGCCGGGCACCGTGTGCTTCGCCTGGGGGTTCGCAGGCCATGGGGCGCCCGCGATCTTCAGCCGTACCGAGCGGTTCTTCGGCGAGCGCCAGGCGGTGCTGCACCAGGCCACAATGCATGGGCTGGTGCAACTGATGCATTTTCATCAACGTTGGTTACAGGGCGAACGGGCCTGAGGGCCGCGCCGGAGTAGAGTGTCATGGCGATGGAGCAGGATGAGGTGTCCAGGGAATTCCCGGTCCGGGAGGACGTGTCCATGCAGCGGCGGGTGTGGCTGTTCGAGCGCATCGGCTGGTATGTCTTGCTGGCGGTGGTCATCGCAGCGTTGGCGGGCGTGTTCGGCAATGGGCCGGCCAGTCATCGCACGGTGGCCAGCGCCGATGGCCGTGTCGAGGTCGAGTATGCGCGCTTCAGCCGTAACGGCGCGGCCGAGCATGTCGATATCCGCGTCAAGGGCGCACCGGAGACCGAGGTCAAGCTGTTGCTCGACGGGCCGATGTTCCGTGACCTGACGGTGGAGTCGATGCAGCCGCAGCCGACGGCGTCGGTCAGTCAGGGGCGCGCCTTGCTGTTGCACCTGAAGACCGACGCCGACGGGGTCGCACGGCTTTACCTGAGCCTGCGCAACGACAGCGTCGGCTCGATCGTCGGTAAAGCTCGGGTCGGTTCGGGCAGCGCCGTGCGTTTCGCCACCTTCGTCTACCCCTGAGGATCGACCATGGATGCAGTGCTGCGCGCGGGGGCGATGTACATCGCCTTGATGGTGCTGTTCCGGGTAGCAGGGCGCCGTTCGCTGTCTGACCTGACCACCTTCGACTTCGTGTTGCTGCTGATCATCGGCGAGGCCACCCAGCAGGCGCTGCTGGGCGATGACTTTTCGTTCACCAATGCCGTGCTGGTGATCAGCACGCTGATCGTGCTCGATGTGGGGTTGTCGTTGATCAAAGTCCGGTCGACCCGCGCCGCGCGTCTGCTGGATGGGCATGCCACGGTGGTGGTGGAGGACGGACGCTTCTTGCGCGGGCGCATGCGCCGGTGTCGGCTGACCGAGGACGACATCTTGGAGTCGGCACGGGCCAATCAGGGGGTGGAGCGAGTGGAGCGGATCAAGTATGCGATTGTCGAGCGCAATGGCAAGATTTCGGTGATCACGCGGGATGATACGGAGGGAGAGGGAGAGTGAGCGGGTATGGACGGAGCTTGGCGGGCAGGTTTGCCTGAAGGATAAGGGGGCTGATTTTACGGCCCCTGCGGGGCCGATCGCGGCACAGGGGCCGCTCCTACACCCGTAGTGCCACCGCAGTGGTGCAGGTCATCGCGGTCACCTGTAGATACCGTCTTGATCCTCACATCGCAAGTGCGATCTGAGGGTCGAATGGTTTGTCGGATTTCACCACGCCATACACCAGGTGCAGCAGCTTGCGCATGGCCGCACAGACGATCTGTTTGTACG
>NZ_JAAMQI010000016.1 GCF_013523165.1 Pseudomonas entomophila | reverse complement strand
TATAACCTCAAGCGCCTCCACAGCTACAACGGCTACGAAACTCCCGTAGCCATGGAGGAAAAGCTCAAAGCGGCGGCATAAACCTTAATCGGTGTCCAAAATTACTTGACCAGTTCAGGGCCGCTCCTACAGGAGGGCCGCAGTGCTGATCTGACAGAACACCATCGCTCCGGTGTAGGAGCGGCCCCTGTGCCGCGATCGGCCCCGCAGGGGCCGTAAAATCAGCCACTCAACCCCTCCAGGCACAACGCGTGGGCCTCATGCAGCGGCAACTCGCTCGGCAGCTCCAGGGAGTGAGCAAGTTATAGCGTCAACCGAGACACAGGCGGCGCCCTGGCACATCAGCGCGCGGCCCATCTGTGGGGCTTGCCCGCAATGCAGGCGGTGCCTGAGCAGGCCCTGTCGCTGGCAAGCCAGCTATCACTGGCCCTCATTCCAAGCCACGGCCCCGGCATCAGCCTACTGACTGCCCCCCTGCACTCAAGGCTTGTGCGCCCGCGACAGGAACTCGTGGGACTGCATCTCCAGCAACCGGCTCAAGGTCCGCTGGAATTCGAAGCTCAGGCGCCCGCCGGTATACAGGTCCTTGAGCTCCACTTCGGCCGAGATGATCAGCTTGACGTTGCGGTCGTAGAACTCATCGACCATGTTGATGAAGCGGCGCGCGATGTCGTCGGTGGCAACGCCCATCTGTTCCACGTTGCTGAGCAGCACGGCGTGGAAGATCTTGCCCAGTTCGATGTAGTCGTTCTGGCTGCGCGGGCCGTCGCACAGGGCGCGGAAGTCGAACCAGGCCACGTCGTCGCAGGTGCGCAGCGCGTGGATCTCGCGGTTCTCGATCACCAGCACGTCGTTCTCCACCGCCTCGGTGCACTCGGGCGTCAGGGCCTTGAAACTCTGGCGCAGGCTTTCGTGGGCAGCGTCGTTGAGCGGGTAATGGAACAGCTCGGCCTGCTCCAGATGCCGCAGTCGGTAGTCCACGCCGCTGTCGACGTTCACCACCTCGGTATTCTGCTTGATCATCGCGATCGCCGGCAGGAAGCGCGCACGCTGCAGGCCATCCTTGTACAGGCCGTCGGGCACGATGTTGGAGGTCGCCACCAGGGTCACGCCGTTCTTGAACAGCTCTTCCATCAGCGTGCCGAGGATCATGGCATCGGTGATGTCGGAGACGAAGAACTCGTCAAAGCAGATGACCCTGGCCTCCTGAGAGAAGCGCTTGGCGATGAGCGTCAGCGGGTTCTTCTCGCCCTTGAGCGTTTTCATCTCTTCGTGCACGCGCTTCATGAAGCGGTGGAAGTGCGTGCGCATCTTCTGCTTGAACGGCAGCGCCTCGAAGAAGGTGTCGACCAGGTAGGTCTTGCCGCGCCCCACGCCACCCCAGAAGTACAACCCCTTGACGGGGGCCTGCTCCTTGCGGCCGAACAGCTTGCCGAACAGGCCAGGCTTGTCGTGCTCGGCGGCCAGCAGATCGTCGTACAGCCGCTGCAGGTGGCGCACTGCCGTTTCCTGCGCCGCATCGTGGAAGAAGTCGGGGCGTTTCAGATCGGCTTGATAGCGTTCTAGAGGCGTCATAAGTGGTCAGCAAGGCAACAAAAGCGGGCCGTCACTGTAGCGACGGCCCCGGGTAATGGCAATCGGACTTGCGTCAGATTGTCTCAGTCCTGAACGGGCTGCAGCGCAGCGCGCAGGCCTTCGATGGCGCGGTCACGCGCTGCGACGTCGGCGAACGTCGGGCTGTCGGCGACCTGCTCGCCGTCGAGCCAGACGCTGAAGCCCGTCGCCTCGGCGCGCAGGTCGAGCGCATCGCCTTGCTGCAGACGCTTGCTCACGGCGCCAGCGGCCTTGCCGTCGGCGAAACGGCGCGACAGCAACAGTTGCTCGCCATCGGCAGCCAACAGACGGAAGCGGAAGCTGCCATCGTCGTCACGGAAACTGACGAAGCGCGCAGCCTTGGCAGCCTTCTTCTTGGCCCCGCTGGCCACTTGAGCGCTGGCACGGAACGAGCGCAGGCCGACGGCTTCACGCAACTGCTCGAGGAACGGCGATGCGGTACGGCGTGCTTTCTGCGCGCCGGCCAGGAGGATGTCTTCCAGATCCGCCGGACGCTCGATCAAGTGGTGATAGCGCTCGCGTGCCTCGCCCAGCTGACCGTCGAGCAGCTGGAACAGACGCTGCTTGGCCTCGCCCCAGCCCAGCCCTTCCAGAAGCGCCTGCCGGAACTCGCCGGCCTGGGCAGGCGTGGCGAACGCCTGGTAGAGGGTGAACAGGTGCGACTGGTCGGGATCCTTCGGCTCGCCTGGCGCGCGCGAGTCGGTGACGATGCGCGAAATGGCGTCCTTCATGTCCTTGGCGCTGCTGAACAACGGGATGGTGTTGTCGTAGCTCTTGGACATCTTGCGGCCATCGAGCCCCGGCAGCGTGGCCACGCTCTCCTCGATCAGGGCTTCGGGCATGACGAAGAACTCCCTGCCCTGGCCGAACAGGTGGTTGAAGCGCTGACCGATGTCACGGGCCATTTCCACGTGCTGGATCTGGTCACGCCCGACCGGCACCTTGTGCGCGTTGAACATCAGGATGTCGGCAGCCATCAGCACCGGGTAGCTGTACAGCCCCATGCTCACGCCGGCATCCGGGTCTTCGCCGTTTTCCAGGTTCTTGTCCACCGAGGCCTTGTAGGCGTGGGCGCGATTGAGCAGGCCCTTGGCGCTGACGCAGGTCAGCAGCCAGGTCAGCTCGGGGATTTCCGGGATGTCCGACTGCCGGTAGAAGGTCACCTTGTCCGGGTCCAGGCCACCGGCCAGCCAGGTCGCGGCGATTTCCAGGCGCGACCGCTGGATGCGCAGCGGGTCGTCGCACTTGATCAACGCGTGGTAGTCGGCGAGGAAGTAGAACGAGTCGGCGCCAGGCTGCTGGCTGGCGAGGATCGCCGGGCGAATGGCGCCGGCATAGTTGCCCAGGTGCGGCGTGCCAGTGGTGGTGATACCGGTGAGAATCCGTGTCGTCATGGGTAATCGCTTGATCAGGCTTGGCTCAGTTCGAAAGACGCGGCAGCAGCAGATCCTTCAGATCGGTCAGCTTGCCATGAAAGAAGTGTCCGCATTCTGCCACTTTCAGCAGTTCGTGGGGGCGCGCCAGTGCGTCGGACCATTCGTAGACCAGCGTCGGCGCCACCACTTCGTCGGCATCCGGCTGCACCACGGTCAGGGTGCAGCGTTCTGGCAGCGGGAAGTCTGGGCCGAGCCGCATCACAGCTGGTGCGATCATGAACAGGTGCTGCACCGGCGTGTCGCGCGCCTCGAGTCGGCCGACCAGGCTGGCCGCGACGAAGCCGCCGAACGAAAAGCCCAGCACGACCAGCGGCAGGCCAGGATAACGCTCGCCGAGCCAGGCGGCGACGGCCTCGGCGTCGGCCACTTCGCCGGCGCCCATGTCATGGCTGCCGGCGCTCTGGCCGACGCCGCGGTAGTTGAAGCGCAGCGTCGCGTAGCCGGCGTCGCGTGCAGTGCGCTGGAGGGTCGAGACCACCTTGTTGAGCAGGGTGCCGCCCTGGACCGGGTTGGGGTGGCAGATCAGCGCGACGCCACGTGCGTCGGTGACGTCCAGGTGCAACGCTTCCAGCGGGCCGCAGGGGCCGTCGATGAACAGCGGGGTTTCGCGGATGAGCAAGGCACTACTCCGTGACCTCAGGACAGGTCGACTCGTCTAGCTTGGGAATTCTGTTCTGGCATATTGGCGATCGCTCGCGGTATACAGCGCAGGTCTGAGCCGGTAACGTAAAGCAAAGCCGTTTAGAGAGGAAGGACTCGTGGAACACTCGCTTCTAGTTTGGTTGCTACCCACCCTGGCCCTCGTGGTCGGCGTCGTGGTCGGTTTCGCCCTCGCTCGTCTGCTGCCCAAAGCGGTGCCGAGCAGCACCCAGCGTCAGCTGGATGACATTCAGCAGCGCTTCGACACGTACCAGAACGAAGTGGTCACCCACTTCAACAGCACCGCCACCCTGGTGTCGCGCCTGACCCAGAGCTACCAGGACGTCCAGAATCACCTGGCCGACGGCGCCAACCGCCTGGCCCTGGACGAGCTGACCCGTCAGCGTCTGCTGGCGTCGCTGCACGCCGAAGCCGCGCAGCCGCACCGCGATCGCCTGACCCCGCCCAAGGACACCGAGGCGCCTCGCGACTACGCGACCAAGGCGCCCGATGCGCCGGGGATGCTCGATGAAAGCTATGGACTGAAGCGCTGAATCGCGCAGTGACACCAAGGCCTCGCAAGAGGCCTTTTTTGTGGGCGGCGGCGAATGCCGCTCAAGGCAGGACGAGCAGGACATGAACGCAGTGCCTGCACCGCCCTCATCGCGGGCAAGCCCGCTCCCACAGGATAGACCGCTCTAGAGAGCCGTACGGCTCGCATGACCCGGTGACCGCTACAGGTGTGGGAGCGGGCTTGCCCGCGATGAGCGGTAAAGCACCGCGTTGAAGCTCATCATCCACAGGCCAGCAACGCCTGATCGACGTCCGCCAGTAGGTCTTCTACATCCTCCAACCCGACCGACAGCCGCACCAGCCCTTCGGAAATGCCATGCTGCAGACGCTCCTGGGGGCTGTACGCGCTGTGCGTCATGCTGGCCGGGTGCTGCGCCAGGGATTCGGCGTCCCCCAGGCTGACAGCCCGGCTGAACAGCTGCAAGGCATTCATGAAACGCTGCCCTGCCCTCACGCCACCTTTGAGTTCGAAGGCGATCATGCCGCCCGGCAGGCGCATCTGCCGTTGCGCCAGGGCATGCTGGGCGAAGCGTTCCAGCCCTGGGTAGCGCACCTGCTCGACCTGAGGCGCCCGATCGAGCCGCTGCGCCACGGCCAGGGCGTTGCTGCAGTGACGGTCCATACGCAGCGCCAAGGTCTTGATCCCGCGCATCAGCAGCGAGGCATCGTGCGGCGACATCACGGCGCCGGTCATGTCCTTGAGCCCTTCCAGACGAATCCGCCCCACCAGTGCTGCGCTGCCCACGACCAGACCGGCCGTGATGTCGCCATGGCCGCTGAGGTACTTGGTCGCCGAGTGCACCACCAGGTCGGCCCCCCATGCCAACGGGCGTTGCAGGTAAGGCGTGCAATAGGTGTTGTCCACCACCACCAGCACGTCATGGCGACGCGCCACCTCGACCACGCGGGCGATGTCCACCAGGCGCATGGTGGGGTTGGCCGGGGTTTCGAAGAAGATCATTCGCGTACGCGGCGTGAGGGCGGCGGCCAACGCCACCGGGTCGTCCAGGTCGACGTGCCGGACCGTGACGCCGAACTGGCCGATGCCGTGGTGCATGAATGCGAAGGTGCAGCCATAGACGGTCAGGCCGACGATCAGCTCATCGCCTGGCCGCAACAAAGTCCACAGGGTCGAGGTGATGGCGCCCATCCCCGAGGCCAGGGCGAGGGCCGCCTCGCCCCCCTCCAGGGACGCCACGCGCTGTTCCAGCACGGCCAGGGTCGGGTTGGAAATACGGCTGTAGAAGTGTCCGTCGATTTCGCCTGCGAAACAGGCCGCGCCGTGCTCGACGGTGGGGAAGGCATACGTTGAGGTCTGGTAGATCGGAGGCACCAGGGCGCCTTGATGGGCCTGGGGATCGTAGCCATGGTGGATGGCCCGTGTGGAAAAACCGTAGCGGTCGTCAGCATCGCCCATGACCTAATGCCTCCAGTGGTTTGGCATAAGCTTATGCCACCGTTGCGATCTGCGCGCTCGGACATGACTGAAGGTGTTGCGAAGGGTCCTGGAGTCGCGATCGTCTACACGCTGCTGCTGGTCGCGCCGCCTTGCCAGCCTGGCAGGGCTTCATCCTTCTGCCTGTCGATCATCCATGAAAAAACCCGCCAGGCTCATCGCCATGGCGGGTTTTCAGTCGAGCGTCGTGCGTCAGATCGCGCCACGCGTGCGCAGCACGTCCAGCACCTGCTTGACGCCTTCCTCCACGCTCGCGCTCTGGGTGTCGATCACCAGGTCGGCCTCCAGCGGCACGTCGTACGGGAAGCCTTCGCCCGGAATGTTGTCACCACCGGCGGCATACAGGCCCTGCGGGTCGCGCTCGCGGCACACCTGGGGCGATGCCTGTACGTAGACGGTGATCAGGCGCTCGCTGCCGATCAGGGCCTTGGCCTGTTCGCGGCCCTCGGCATCCGGCGCGACGAAGGCAGCCAGGGTCAGCAGGCCGGCTTCGTTGAACTGACGCGCCACGTGCGCAGCACGGCGCCAGTTCTCGGTACGACCGGCGCGGTCCTGCGGCAGGCCCTTGTTCAGGTCGTGACGCAGGTTCTGGCCGTCGAGGACGTAGACCGCACGGCCCATGTCGAAGAGCTTGCGCTCCACGGCATAGGCCAGGGTGCTCTTGCCCGCGCCGGACAGGCCGCTGAACAGCACCGTGGCAGGCTGCTGGCCGAAGCGCAGCGCACGCTCTTCGGTACTCACGTGCGACGAAGTGCCATGCTGACCCGTGCCACCGTGCGGCAGCACCGGCGGTGCGATGATCATGCCGGCGCCGACGGTGCCGTTGGTCAGGCGATCGATGACGATGAAGGCGCCCGTGGTGCGGTTGCTCTCGTACCCATCCAGCGCGATCGCCCAGTCGAGGCTGACCTTGACCTTGCCGATCTCGTTGAGCTGCAAGGCACTGGCCGCGCCCCGCTCCAGGGTGTTCACGTCGACCTTGTGGGCGATGCTGGCGATCGAGCCCGGCACGTAGCTGGTGGCACGCTTGATGTCGTACTTCTTGCCCGGCAGCATCGGCTCTTCGGCCATCCACACCAGCATGGCGTCGAACTGGTCGGTGACCGGCGGCACGTTGTCGGCATGCACCAGCAGGTCGCCACGGGAGATGTCGATCTCGTCTTCCATGGTCAGGGTCACGGCCTGGCCAGGGCCGGCGTGCTCCAGTTCACCTTCGTAGGTGACGATCGACTTGACCCGGCTGCTCTTGCCCGACGGCAGGACCACGACCTCGTCGCCCTTGTGCACGATGCCACTGGCCAGGGTGCCGGCGAAACCGCGGAAGTTCAGGTTGGGGCGGTTGACGTACTGCACCGGGAAGCGCAGGTCGGTGAAGTTGCGATCGGCCGCGACTTCCACCGTTTCCAGGATTTCCATCAGCGCCGGGCCGGTGTACCACGGCGAGCGCTCGCTGCGGTTGACCACGTTGTCGCCCTTGAGGGCGGACATCGGTACGAAGTGCAGGCTGCTGGGCTGCAGGTCGATGGCGTCGGCGAAGGCCAGGTAATCGGCCTTGATCGACTCGAAGACGCCTTCATCGAAGCCTTTCAGGTCCATCTTGTTGACGGCGACGACGATGTGCTTGATGCCCAGCAGGGAGGCGATGTAACTGTGGCGACGGGTCTGGGTCTGCACGCCATAGCGCGCGTCCACGAGGATGATCGCCAGGTCGCAGGTCGAGGCGCCGGTGGCCATGTTGCGGGTGTACTGCTCGTGGCCGGGCGTGTCGGCGATGATGAACTTGCGCTTGGCGGTGGAGAAGTAGCGGTAGGCGACATCGATGGTGATGCCCTGCTCGCGCTCGGCCTGCAGGCCATCGACCAGCAGCGCCAGATCGATGTCCTCGCCGGTGGTGCCGGATTTCTTCGAGTCCCGGGTGATGGCCTCGAGGTGGTCCTCGTAGATCATCTTGGAGTCGTGCAGCAGGCGCCCGATCAGGGTGCTCTTGCCGTCATCCACGTTGCCGCAGGTGAGGAAACGCAGCAGTTCTTTGCGCTCGTGCTGAGCCAGATAAGCGAGGATGTCTTCGCTGATCAAATCGGATTGGTGCGACATGGAGTAACCCTGAAGTTAGAAGTAGCCCTGACGTTTCTTGTCTTCCATGGAGCCGGCGCCGTCATGGTCGATGACCCGGCCCTGGCGCTCGGACGTTCGCGTCAGCAGCATTTCCTGGATGATGTCGGTGAGCGTCTCGGCCTCGGACTCCACCGCACCCGTCAACGGGTAGCAGCCGAGCGTGCGGAAACGCACCTTCTTCTTGACGATGCGGGCCTTCTCCTCGTCGGAGAGGTGCTCCAGGATGCGATCGTCGTCGATCATGATCAGGGTGCCATTCTTCTCGATGACGTCGCGCTCGGCGGCGAAGTACAGCGGCACGATCGGGATGCCTTCGAGGTAGATGTACTGCCAGATGTCCAGCTCGGTCCAGTTCGACAACGGGAAGACGCGGATCGACTCGCCCTTGTTGACCTTGCCGTTGTAGACGTTCCACAGCTCCGGGCGCTGGTTCTTCGGGTCCCAGCGGTGCTTGCTGTCGCGGAACGAGTAGACGCGCTCCTTGGCGCGGGACTTCTCTTCGTCGCGACGCGCGCCACCGAAGGCGGCATCGAAGCCATGCTTGTCCAGCGCCTGCTTCAGGCCCTGGGTCTTCATGATGTCGGTGTGCTTGGCACTGCCGTGGGTGAACGGGTTGATGCCCTGCGCCACGCCTTCCGGGTTGACGTGGGTGATCAGCTCCAGCCCCATCTCCTCGACCATGCGATCACGGAAACGGTACATCTCCTGGAATTTCCACTGGGTGTCGACGTGCATCACCGGGAACGGCAGCTTGCCTGGGAAGAAAGCCTTGCGCGCCAGGTGCAGCATCACGGCAGAGTCCTTGCCGATCGAGTAGAGCATCACCGGGTTATCGAACTCGGCGGCCACCTCGCGGATGATGTGGATGCTCTCCGCCTCCAGCTGTTTCAAGTGCGTCAGTTTGTCGACCATGGCTACTCACGAAAAACGATCTTATGGACGGCCGTCGGGCCGTGTTCGAGCAGGGCACTCTATCACAGCGACACTGTTCTATTTAGGCAGCGGGATAGACCGAAACAGTCTAACCATATGCCGTGAGGTTTGAGGGTTTCGGGCTGCGAGCAACGCGTTTTGAACCTGTGGGGCTTGCCAGCGATGACAGCGGTGTCGGCACTGTCGCTATCGCTGGCATGCCCCACAGGTTGCTGCTGGACTGTAGCTGTCGTCAGACCGGATTGGGGCAGTCGATGAACAGGTGCTCGACGGCAAAGCGCCGGGCCAGGTAGTCGCCCAGGGCCTGGACGCCGTAGCGCTCGGTGGCATGGTGGCCGGCGGCGATGAAACCGATGCCGTTCTCGCGGGCGCTGTGGACGGTCTGCTCGGACGCCTCGCCACTGAGGAACAGGTCCACGCCTGCGGCGATGGCATCGTCAATGTAGCCCTGCCCGCCCCCGGTGCACCAGCCCACGCGGCTGACCAGTCGCTCGCTGTCGATCAGCAGGGGTTCGCGGCCGAGCGCCTCATGGACGCGACGCGCGAAGTCGCGGGCCGGCATCGGTTCGGCCAGCGAGCCGATCAGGCCGATGACCTTCGGGTTGCCGGGATCGAGCGGCCCTTCGACCGTGATGTCCAGTTGCCGTGCGAGCTGGACGTTGTTGCCGACCTCGGCGTGCACGTCCAGGGGCAGGTGGAAGGCCAGCAGGCTGAGGTCGTTGCGCAGCAGGGTGGCGAGCCGTCGCTGCTTCATGCCGGTGATGCACGGGTTCTCGCCCTTCCAGAAATAGCCATGGTGCACCAGCACCAGGTCGGCGTCGGCCTGCACCGCCGCATCGAGCAAGGCCTGGCTGGCAGTCACGCCGCTGACGATGCGGCGTACCTGGGGCCGGCCCTGGACCTGCAGACCATTGGGGCAGTAATCCTGGATCTTCGCGCTGGCCAGGTAGCGTTCGGCTTCCTCGACCAAGGTATTCAGGGCAACGGCCATCGGGTATCTCCTCCATACGGCGGGTGGTCGGACCTGCGCCCGAAAAGGCCTCCATTATACGAAGGGCGGCCGTCACACGGGCAAACCCGTCGCCTGGCGGGCGCGATCGCACGCCGGCATCGTCGTCGCGACACGGGATGTGTATGATCGCGCGCGTTCCCGGGTGTGCCGTCACCCACCCTGCCCTTTCCAGGATGTGATCGATGTTCAAGTCCATGCGTTACTTTGCCTGGCCATTGCTGACCGGCGTGCTGATCGCCTTGCTGGTGATCCAGCGCTTTCCCCAGTGGGTGGGCCTGCCCAGCCAGGACGTCAACCTGCAGCAGGCGCCACAGACCACGCAGACCGTGCAGGGCCCGGTGTCCTACGCCGACGCGGTGACCGTGGCGGCGCCGGCCGTGGTCAACCTGTACACCACCAAGGCCAGCAAGGCCGCCGGCAAGAACGCCCACCCGCTGTTCGAGGACCCGCAGTTCAAGCGTTTCTTCGGCGACAACCTGCCCAAGCAGCGGCGCTGGGAGTCCAGCCTGGGGTCGGGGGTGATCATGAGCCGCGAAGGCTACCTGCTGACCAACAACCACGTGACCGCCGGTGCCGACCAGATCGTGGTGGCGCTCAAGGATGGCCGCGAGACACTGGCACGGGTCATCGGCAGCGACCCGGAAACCGACCTGGCGGTGCTGAAGATCGACCTCACCGACCTGCCGGCGATCACCATCGGCCGCTCCGACACCATCCGCATCGGCGACGTCTCGCTGGCCATCGGCAACCCGTTCGGGGTCGGCCAGACCGTGACCATGGGCATCATCAGCGCCACCGGGCGCAACCAGCTGGGGCTGAACAACTACGAGGACTTCATCCAGACCGACGCGGCCATCAACCCCGGCAACTCGGGGGGTGCACTGGTCGATGCCAACGGCAACCTGATCGGCATCAACACCGCGATCTTCTCCAAGTCCGGCGGCTCGCAAGGCATCGGCTTCGCCATCCCGGTCAAGCTGGCCCTGGAGGTGATGAAGTCGATCATCGAACACGGCCAGGTGATTCGCGGCTGGCTCGGCATCGAGGTCCAGCCCCTGAGCCAGGAGTTGGCCGAATCGTTCGGCTTGAAAGGCCGCCCCGGCATCGTCGTGGCCGGCATCTTCCGCGAAGGCCCGGCGCAGCGCGCAGGCCTGCAGGTCGGCGACGTGATCCTCAGCATCAACGGCGAGCCGGCCGGCGACGGGCGCAAGTCGATGAACCAGGTGGCGCGGATCAAGCCGAGCGACAAGGTGGTGATCGAAGTGATGCGCAACGGGCAGCCGCTCAAGCTGGTCGCCGAAGTCGGCATGCGACCGCCACCGGCGCCGGTCGCCACCCCGCCGGAAGGGTGAGCCTGGGTCGGGCTGCCGCGGCGGCCCGACCTCGATCGACGCATGTGCATAGGAAATTTCGCGGGGCCGTGACATGCTTCGAGGTCTTTCACGCCTCCGTCACGTTCCCCGTTCCGCGCAGAGCGTGCGTCTTTTCCAGGAGCTTTCATGACCGACCCGCTGATCCTCGAACCGCAACAGACCGCCGACGCCTGTGTGATCTGGCTGCATGGCCTGGGCGCTGACCGCTATGACTTCATGCCCGTGGCCGAGTTTCTCCAGGAACGTCTGCTGAGCACGCGCTTCATCCTGCCCCAGGCGCCGACCCAGCCCGTCACCATCAATGGCGGCTACGCCATGCCCAGCTGGTACGACATCAAGGCCATGACGCCGGCACGTGCCATCGACGAGGCGCAGCTCGAAGCCTCCGCCGAGCGGGTGATCGCCTTGATCGAGGCCGAGCGGGCCAAGGGCATCGACTTGACTCGCATCGTACTGGCCGGCTTCTCCCAGGGCGGCGCCGTGGTGTTGCACACGGCCTACGTCCAGTGGCAGGAAGCGTTGGGCGGCGTGCTGGCGCTCTCGACCTACGCCCCCACCTTCGGCGACGAGCACCAGCTCAGCGCCTGCCAGCAGCGCACGCCAGCCCTGTGCCTGCATGGCGTGCACGACCCGGTGGTGGTGCCGTCCATGGGCCGCACGGCGTTCGAGTACCTCAACACCTGGGGTGTCCCGGCGCGCTGGCAGGAATACCCCATGGAGCATGAAGTGGTGGTCGCCGAACTGAGCGACATCCACGACTGGTTGAGCGAAAAACTACGCTGAGCGCGCCCTTGGCCAGGCTCGTCGCGGCAATAACCTGCGCCGAGCCGGGTTCTTGCATTACACTGCCCGCCGTACATTCCTTAACCAATCGACGAGATGACCGTGCTCAAGGCACTCAAGAAACTCTTTGGCATGGGTGAGGCCGGCGTTCAGCCAGCCGCCGTCCCCGCTGCCATGGCGCCCCGCACGGCGCCCGTCCAGGCTGCCGAAGCGGCCCCGACGACACCTGCGCCTGCCGTGTCGCAGCCCGCGCCCACGCCGCCCACACCGCCGGTCGCCGCCCCGACTGTCGCGCCTGCCGCGAACACGCCGCAGCGCGCACGACCACCGCGTCCCAAGCCTCAAGCCTCTTTGTGGAAACGCGAGGACTTCGTGGTCGAGCCCCAGGAGGGCAAGACACGCTTTCATGATTTCGCGCTGTCCGACACGGTGATGCACGCGATTCACGACCTGGGCTTCCCCTACTGCACGCCCATTCAGGCCCAGGTGCTGGGCCATACCCTGCGTGGTGAGGACGCCATCGGCCGTGCCCAGACCGGCACCGGCAAGACCGCCGCGTTCCTGATCTCGATCATCTCGCAGCTGCAGCAGACACCCCCGCCCAAGGAGCGCTACATGGGCGAGCCACGGGCGCTGATCATCGCGCCGACCCGCGAGCTGGTGGTGCAGATCGCCAACGATGCCAAGGCCCTCACCCGCTACAGCGGCCTGAACGTGATGACCTTCGTCGGCGGCATGGACTTCGACAAGCAGCTCAAGAGCCTCGAGGCGCGCTACTGCGACATCCTCGTGGCCACGCCGGGCCGCCTGCTGGACTTCCAGCAGCGCGGCGAAGTGCACCTGGACATGGTCGAGGTGCTGGTGCTGGACGAAGCCGACCGCATGCTCGACATGGGCTTCATCCCGCAGGTCCGTCAGATCATCCGGCAGACGCCCCCCAAGAGCGAACGCCAGACGCTGCTGTTCTCCGCGACCTTCACCGAAGACGTGATGAACCTGGCCAAGCAGTGGACCACCGACCCGGCGATCGTCGAGATCGAGCCGGAGAACGTCGCCAGCGACACCGTCGAGCAGCATGTGTATGCGGTGGCCGGCAGCGACAAGTACAAACTGCTGTACAACCTGGTGACCCTCAACCAGTGGCAGCGGGTGATCGTCTTCGCCAACCGCAAGGACGAGGTGCGCCGCATCGAGGAGCGTCTGGTGCGCGACGGCATCAACGCCGCCCAGCTGTCGGGCGACGTGCCGCAGCACAAGCGCATCCGCACCCTGGAGAACTTCCGCGAAGGCCGCGTCAGCGTGCTGGTGGCCACCGACGTGGCTGGCCGCGGCATCCACATCGACGGCATCAGCCACGTGATCAACTTCACCCTGCCCGAAGATCCGGACGACTACGTGCACCGCATCGGCCGCACGGGCCGCGCCGGAACCAGTGGTGTGTCGATCAGCTTCGCCGGCGAGGACGACTCCTACCAGCTCCCCGGGATCGAAGCCCTGCTCGGCCGCAAGATCAAGTGCGAAATGCCGCCTCAGGAGCTGCTGGCGGCGGTGCCCAAGCGCACGCCTTGAACGGCAGGCTGCAACCGTCCGGCGAATGCATTTTTCAAATGCCAGCTTCAAGGAAGAAGGTGGCCGCGTATGTTCAAGCGGCCACCCTCACTCTTGTCGCCAAGCGTTTCACGCGATGACAAGGCGTTGGCCAGCCCCCTTCAAAGCTTGGGGCGCTCAGAAACGTCTACAACTGGCACAACCCTGTCCCGTGTTGCCATCAGCCATGGCATCGAAGCCAGCGTTATCAGCAAATCAGGTGGCTGTAATCATGTTCCTGATCCATCGGCGCACATGAGTGAGCATGATCCATATTGCTGTCTGGGAATGTACTGACGCGCTCGCTGGCCCGGAGAGCGCATGATATCGCTAAACCATTGCCTGCCAGATGGTAGATAGTGGGGCTGATCCTAAAGCCGTTTTTCCATAACGATGGTGCGCTCAGCTCCATGCACTTCGTCGCGGACTTTCTGATAACCCAACGCGCTATAGAACTCTTCAGCTGTGATCGACGATGGCACGCGTAGAGTCCCGATGCCGGCATGAACAGCAGTTGCGTGAATAACCTCCATCAAATACCGACCTATACCGACCTTTTGGTGAGCTGGATCAACGAAAACACTTCTGACTACGTCGCCGTCGAGCCCAGCAGTGCCGATAATTTTTTCGCCCAGCAATGCTACGAAAACCCTGCGCTTAGCAAGTTGTGCGATGACGACTTCAGGAGCAAAGCTCCGTTCAACCTGAGCAATCACATCAGGCGGGTAATCTTGTGAATTTGACTCACGCAGGGCGGCTAGCACTACACGGCTAATCGCTGCTGCATCTGCGCTTGTTCCAGGACGAACGTGATATTTCATGAAGAGACCTCAAGCCTAAAGACCACAGCTTAGTGCATCGTACATTCTCCTCCTGAGGGCTCACAGCAAGCTGAATGCTGGTAGACGGCGCAGGAATGCACAACAGCGCTCATAAAGACATTGTTGATCTTGGAGGGAATGATTTACAGACCTTGTGAGCCCTGCGTGTCTAACCGCGGCCAGTCCGGCGTCATGGGTTTGGACCGCATTGCTGGTCTGACAGACCGGCACACGCCCTTTTGTGGGAGCGGGCTTGCCCGCGATGCAGGCGGTGACGGACCGGACGCCATCGCGGGCAAGCCCGCTCCCACAGGGCCGTGACAGCCGGTCTTGTGACGAGATGGCTACAAATGAGCGGCTCCGGAAATCGCTCAGCGATCAAGCCTTTCAATCCTGCTGGTCATCACCCTATCCTCTGCGCGACCGCGCAGCGCAAAGGCGGCGAGTGGATTCCCCATAGCTACAGAACCCTGCCACTTGCCGCCCTTCTCACCACCGCTGCGCCGCGTCCTGATCGCTCTGGCGCCCTTCGACCCAACGGGGGCCGTCGGGCGTGGTTTCCTTTTTCCAGAACGGCGCCTGGGTCTTGAGGTAGTCCATGATGAAGTCGCAGGCCTGGAACGCGGCCTGGCGATGGGCGCTGGCCACGCCGACGAAGACGATCGGCTCGCCCGGTGCCAGGGCACCGATACGGTGCAGCACCTGCACGTTCAACAGGGGCCAGCGCGCATGTGCCAATGCCACGATCTTGGCCAGGGCCTTCTCGGTCATGCCTGGGTAATGCTCGAGGAACATTCCGGCGACGTCGCGCCCATCGTTGAAGTCGCGCACGTAGCCGACGAAGCCGACCACCGCCCCCACGCCGACGTTGGCAGCATGCAAGGCCTCCAGTTGCTGGCCGGGCTGAAAGGGGGCCTGCTGGACCTGAACGCTCATGCTCAACCCCCGGTCACGGGTGGGAAGAAGGCGACTTCATCGCCCTCGGCGACCGGTTCGTCGAGCCGGCACAGGTCCTGATTGCGCGCGCACATCAGGTTCTGCTCGCCCAATACCGCATAGGCATCGCCCTTGGCCAGCAACGCACGGCGCACGTCGTCGAGCACGGTGAACGTGCCTTCCAATGTGTCGCCCTCGCGTCCGATCCGCTCGCGGTAACGCGCGAAGTACACCACTCGAACCTGCATCATGCCTCCGCCTGGTAAGGGCCGCTCTTGCCGCCGGTCTTTTCCAGCAGACGCACCTGCTCGATGACCATGCCTTTGTCGACGGCCTTGCACATGTCGTAGATCGTCAACGCGGCGATGCTGGCGGCGGTCAGGGCCTCCATCTCCACGCCCGTCTGCCCGGCCAGCTTGCAACGCGCACGGATGTGCACCGCGTCGGTGCCCTCGGCGTGCAGCTCGACCTTGACGCTGGTCAGCATCAGCGGGTGGCACAGCGGGATCAGGTCGCTGGTCTTCTTGGCGGCCTGGATGCCGGCGATGCGGGCCACGGCGAACACGTCGCCCTTGGGGTGCTCGCCGTCGACGATCATGCGCAGCGTCTCCGGGCGCATGCGCACCCGCGCTTCGGCGATGGCTTCACGGGCGGTGACGGCCTTGTCGGTGACGTCGACCATGGCGGCGCGCCCTTGGGAATCGAGATGGGTCAGCACGGTTTTCCTCCGGTAAGAGGCAAAGAGTGTAAACCCGACGCCGAGGTTCCCGGAACGGAAAAAGCCGGGCGGCCAGGCGCCCGGCGGGAGGGAGAAGCCTTACAGGTGCGATTCGGCGTATTCGGCCAGGACCGAACGTGGCACGCCTTGCAGGGTGATGTGCACGCCGTGGGGGAAGTCCTTGAAGCGTTCGGTCAGGTAGGTCAACCCGGAACTGGGGGCCGACAGGTAAGGGGTGTCGATCTGCGCCAGGTTGCCTAGGCAGACCACCTTGGAACCCGCGCCAGCCCGGGTGATGATGGTTTTCATCTGGTGCGGCGTGAGGTTCTGGCACTCGTCGATCAGGATCAAGCTCTGCTGGAAGCTGCGGCCGCGGATGTAGTTGAGCGACTTGAACTGCAAGGGCACGCGCTCGAGGATGTACTCGACACTGCCGTGGGTGTTCTCGTCGTCCATGTGCAAGGCTTCGAGGTTGTCGGTGATGGCGCCCAGCCAGGGCTCCATCTTCTCGGCCTCGGTGCCGGGCAGAAAGCCGATCTCCTGGTCGAGCCCCTGCACGCTGCGGGTCGCGATGATGCGCCGGTAACGCTTGCTGACCATGGTCTGCTCGATGGCGGCGGCCAGGGCCAGGATGGTCTTGCCCGAGCCGGCGGCGCCAGTGAGGTTGACCAGGTGGATGTCCGGGTCGAGCAGCGCGAACAGCGCCAGCGCCTGGTGAATGTCACGCGGCTTGAGGCCCCAGGCCTCCTGGTGCAGCAAGGGCTCCTGATGCAGGTCGAGCAACAGCAACTCGTCGCCGCGCACGCCCTTGACCCAGCCGACGAAGCCCTGCTCGTCGATGATGAACTCGTTGACGTGCACCGGGGCGATGGTTTCGTTGAGGTGGACGCGGTGCCAGGTGCGGCCACGCTCCTGGCGCGTCTCGACCTTGTCGACCCGGTCCCAGAACGAGCCGGTCACCGAGTGGTAGCCCTTGGACAGCAGCGACACGTCGTCGACCAGCTGGTCGGTGCTGTAGTCCTCGGCGGCGATGCCGCAGGCCCGCGCCTTCAGGCGCATGTTGATGTCTTTGGTGACCAGCACCACGCTCAGGTCCTTGCGTCGGGCACGCACTTCCAGGACCTGGTTGATGATGATGTTGTCGTTGAGGGTTTCCGGTAGCAGCTGGGCCGGGTCGTTGCGCGGGGTCATCAGGATCGAGAGGTAGCCTTTCGGGCCGCTCTTGCCGCGCTGGATCGGCACGCCGCGCTCGACGTCCTGGGGCGAGGCGTCGCCCAGGGTCTGGTCGATCAGGCGGATGGCCTGGCGACACTCGGCGGCGACGGTGTGCTTGCCGGCCTTGAGCTTGTCGAGCTCTTCGAGCACGGTCATCGGGATGGCGACGTAATGCTCCTCGAAGTTGAGCAATGCATTGGGGTCGTGGATCAGGACGTTGGTATCGAGCACATACAGGATTGGCTGGTCGGAAGAAGGGGTGCGTCCTTGGTCATCCATACTCTGTCACCTTATGTGGGAGCCAGACGGCGCGCTATCACCGCGCCGCGAAGTGACACCGTTCTCCCCGTATCCGCGTCGTTACGGGCGGGGAGCGCACCTGCAGCCATGCGGGCCTGGATGACGCCACCTGTGCTGCAGGATTCGGCTGTCCATCTCCTACATACCGCAAACCCATGGCAGGCAAAAGTCTTTTCCCGTGGTTGCGCAGTTTATTTCTTCCGACTGACCACACGCCTTGGTTTGTCGTCCAGGTGCGACTACAGTCAGTGGTCAACCTCCTCGTGTTCATCCTCCGCCGGCACGAACACCTCGGTGCCCTGCTCGGCCTCACGCACGGGCGGCGCCTGGAAATCCCCATGGCAATCGGCCCAGCCGATGCCGCTCTGCGCAGTGAGCGTCAGCACCTGCTGCACCGCAGGTTGCGCCTTGGCCGAGGTCTCGTTGAACTGCACGATGCCGTGGCGCCAGAGCAGCATCAGGCTGAGCACGCGCTGCGCCGACTGCTCGGCGCTGAGCGGCCCGTTGTCCTGGGCGTCGATGTCCCACAGCGAAACCCGTAGCTGGCGAGCGGCCATGAACGCCTGGCCATCTTGGCGCCGTTGCCCATAGGGCGGGCGGAACCAGCCGACGTATTGCTGGGGCGCATCGCCCTGGATCCTGGCCTGGCTGCGCTGCAGCGAGGTTTGCCAATCCTGCCACTGCGCGTGGGAGCGGTACTCCCACCCTTGCAGGCCGACGCAGTGACCGGCATAGCGCTCGCGCAGCGTGGCGGCGGACGTGGCGTCGCGACGCTGCTGCCAGCGGCTGCCCAGCACGAAGAACAGCGCGGAGACCTGCTGCTCGCGCAAGTAGTGGGCGAGCGTTTCGGACGCGCCATCCGTCAGGTCAGGGCCGCCGACGACGCTGAGCAGGAACAGGCGGTCGCCGAACGTACCGCCCGTGCCTTCAGGGTCCAGGAACCGTTGGACCTCGCTTTCCAGGCGCGGCAGCAGCGCGGCCTTGCGCAGCAGGTCATCCAGGTAGCGCACGTGGAACTGCCGGCTGGGCTCGATCCAGCCGGCGTAGAACGCGCCGACCTGGGTATCGAAGGTCGCGGCCAAGGTGCGCAATTCGGCCAGGGACTCGGCCGGGAAGCAGAACGAGGCATCCAGATCACAGCTCTGCAGGGCCTGCTGGTAGTTGTCCCACAGTCGCCCCCACATCCTGGCGCGCACGGCACGCACCGACTGCAGGTTGATCTGGCGCAGCTGCAGGCGGTCGGCCAGGGCCTGCTCATCGAGCCCCTCACTGTCGTGCAGGACCTGGGCGAAGGAGAGAATCTGCGCGCGCGAGGCGACGTCGAACAGCACCGGGCTGTCCAGCCGCTCCGGCCAGACGCTGCGGTCGAGGCTGACGAACGGCGTCGGCGCGGCCTGGGCCACGGTGGCGAGGAAAACGGCCAGGACGATCCAGGCGACACGCATGCGGCAACTCCCTGTGGACGAGCCGCGTACTATAGCCGTCGTCAGCCGATCGTGGCAGTTCGAGGCCATGGGGTTTGGCGTGACCTGCCAGCCGCTTTAGAATCGTCCGCTGACTTCAGGAGCCGAACCATGCTGGCCGTACTTTCACCTGCCAAGACCCTCGACTACGAAACCCCGCCGGTCACCCAGCGCCATACCCTGCCGCAGTACCTGGACCATGCCCAGCTGCTGATCGATCAATTGCGCGATTTTTCGCCCCAGCAGATCGCCGAGCTCATGCACCTGTCGGACAAGCTGGCCGGGCTGAACGCCGCGCGCTTCGGCAGCTGGTCGGCGCACGTCACGCCAGACAACGCCAAGCAGGCACTGCTGGCGTTCAAGGGCGACGTCTATACCGGACTGGACGCCGACAGCCTGAGCGAAGATGACTTCGACTACGCCCAACAGCACCTGCGCATGCTCTCGGGGTTGTACGGCCTGCTGCGACCGCTGGACCTGATGCAGCCCTACCGGCTGGAGATGGGCACGCGCCTGGCCAATGCCCGGGGCAAGGACCTGTACGCCTTCTGGGGCACGCGCCTGAGCGAGGGGCTGAACCAGGCCCTGGCCGACCAGGGCGACGACGTGCTGTTGAACCTGGCGAGCAACGAGTACTTTGGTGCGGTCAAGCGTGACGCGCTCAAGGCACGCGTGGTCGACATCGAGTTCCGCGACTTCAAGAACGGGCAGTACAAGATCATCAGCTTCCACGCCAAGAAGGCCCGTGGACTGATGGCGCGCTTCATGATCCAGGAGCGTGTCGAGGATCCTGCGCGACTGAAGGCGTTCGATGCGCAGGGGTATCGGTATGAACAAGACGCCTCGAACGCAGACAGACTGGTCTTTCTGCGCGACGAGGCGCCTTGAGGCGACACGGCACAGGTGCCCTGACGCCAGGGCACGGCGTCAGGTGCCAGGCTCAGGATGACCCATCGGCAATCAGCCACGTCTCACATCAAGCTTGCCATTCACAACGGTCAGTGGTTCGTTCGAGCGTCTGAGGTTGAACGTGTAGGTGAAGGCCACGTGCGTCCTGTCCTCATTCCATGAAGCCTCTGTGATGGTGAAGGTGTCAGGGTCTGCCGGGTACAAGCCATACCCAACCAGGAGTGCAGCCTTGTCAGGCATCACGACGCCTTCAGCCACGCTGAAGCCAAGGCGTGCGCCTGCACGTCCCACGTTTTGCTCATCGTACTCCACCAAGGTGACAAAGCCTTTGGATGCATTGGCGTCGTAATGAAGCTCGAAGCGGTTGGCCGTGAACTGATCGATCGTCATGAACGCCGGACTGATCGACGCCGAGCCGGAGCCAGTCGCCGTCAACTCGCTGCTGTCGAAGGATGACAGCGCGTTCTCACCTTCGACATAGAACCTCCCGTCAGTGATGGAAAACGCTTTATCGTTCTCGGCTTTGCCGTCGAATTCGAAGTGAGCGACTTGCAGGGTGCCTGCGTCCTTGTCCCACTTGAGGCCTCCAACCTTGCCACCTGTGGCATAACCGCCCGTCGAGCCGGCAAAATAGGCCCACACGCCTGTCTCCTTATCGCCAATCTCATGATCGCCATCCTTGATGCTGGTGGGGAAGCCCAGGAACATGTAGATCGGATCGGAGGCTTGAGCGCCGTCAGAGCGCTCCTCGCGGATCATGCCCAGGACACCCACCGTGCTCTCGGTCCGAGAGAAATGAACCGACGTTGCGACGAATTGATTGCCAGGTACCCATCCAGCGGGCGAAACCGTGGCGGACAGCGAGCCGGTGGCGTTGTCGGTCTGCAAAGCGCCAGCGACCATGTGTTCGATTTGCATGTTCTTACCCTCTGATGACTGCGTGATGCAGCGTTGTAAAAACCCTAAAGGTTTTGCTCAAAGCCGGACCACTGGCAGAAGTGCTAGCCCTTGCCGCGACACAGGCCTTTTGAAGGCACACCCCTGACGGGATAGGATGTCACCTTCACTCCAAGGACATGGCCCTCATGATCATCGGCGCATTGCTCATCCTCACCTGGCTGGTGTTGCTGCTGCGTTATCCGGCCAAGGCGCTGGTGATTTCGCTGGCGGCGGTCTGTGGGCTGGGGCTGGTCGCCGTCTGGGTCGCCTGGCAGGATCATCGCGAGGCGACCCAGCTGGCGCGCCTCGCGCTTGGCCTGCACTACGCGCCTGACCAATGCCCGGCCGATCGCGCCTTGCGGGTCGAGATGAAGAATGGCAACGACGTGCCCCTGGTCGCGCTGCGCTGGCAGGTCGCTGCTTATGCGCCAGGCGATACGATCAACCTGGCCGAGAACACCTACGACTCGCCACGCTACCAGGGCCCGGGCCAGTTGCAGCCGGGCGCCGCCTGGGCCGACTGCCTGCCTCTGCCACCGGTACGGGCCGGCTATCGGGTGCAGACGCTGACGTTCCGCGCCGAGCAGGTGCAAGGCCGCTTCGCGGATTGACCCGCCCCTTCACGTTGACAGGTAACCCTGCATGTCCGTCGTTCTGATCACCGGTTGTTCCAGTGGCATCGGCCACGCCCTCGCCGAAGCGTTTCGCGATGCGGGCCATCGCGTCTGGGCCACGGCGCGCCGCCATGAGGACGTCGAACGGCTCAATGCTGCCGGCCTGCGTGGGTACGCCCTGGACGTGACCGACGCCGCGGGCGTGTCGCGCCTGGCCGAGCGGCTCGAGGCCGAGGAAGGCGGGCTGGACGTGCTGATCAACAATGCGGGCTACGGCGCCATGGGGCCGTTGCTGGACGGTGGCGGCGAGGCGCTGCGTCGGCAGTTCGAGACCAACGTGTTCGCGCTGGTGGACGTGACGCGCGCGCTGTTCGCGTTGCTGCGCCGCAACCGAGGCCTGGTGGTGAACGTCGGCAGCGTCTCGGGCGTGCTGGTGACGCCGTTCGCGGGTGCCTATTGCGCGTCCAAGGCGGCCGTCCATGCGGTAAACGATGCATTGCGCCTGGAGCTGGCGCCATTCGGTATCCAGGTGATGGAGGTGCAGCCAGGGGCCATCGCTTCGCGCTTCGCCACGCACGCGGAGCGTCAGGCCGAGCAGGTACTGACCCCCGACTCGCCGTGGTGGCCACTGCGCGACGGCGTCCGTGCCAGGGCCCGCGCCTCGCTGGACCGACCGACGCCGGCGACGGTGCTGGCGCATGACGTACTGCAGGCGTGTTCACGCCGTCCGGTCCCGATCCGCGTGCGGGTAGGCAACGGCAGCCTGGCGCTGCCCTGGCTGGCCCGCTGGGTGCCGCGACGGTGGTTGGATTGGGTACTGAAGAGACGTTTTGGTTTGCTGCGTTCGCTTTAGGCCACGGTTGGGTACGTGTCCCCATGCAGACGATAACTGGTCAGGCGCCGTCGCTGGCAAGCCAGCGTCCGCCAAGGGCGGTGCGAGCTGCCAGAAGGCAGGTCGTGCACGTCCGTATCAATGCTCCATCCCATGGGCTGATTCCATGAGCCCTGCGGGCCCAATCACTGATCTGACAGAGCGGTTCACCCTCTGTGTGGGAGCGGGCTTGCCCGCGATGCAGGCGGTGATGGGCCGGACGCTATCGCGGGCAAGCCCGCTCCCACAGGAGGACTGCGCTTGCCTGTACCAGGCCGATGAACCTGTGGATGCAACAATGACCTGTGGACGTATGCCTCGTCATGGCCATCGAACGACGCTGACCAGCCTGCTCCCCCCTCTCCAAGCCTGGACGGTTTCGACTACTCGAACGCCTGCCACCCACCGCCCAGGGCTTTGTACAACCCCACCAATGCCTGCGACACGGCAGCCGAACTGTCGATCCACTGCTCTTCGCTGGCCAGCAAGGCGCCTTGCACGGTCAACACGTTGACGAAATCCACCGCCCCTTCCACGTACTGGCGCTGGGCCGTTTCCAGGGCGATCCGGTTTTCCTTGACTGCCTCGGCCAGGTGATCCCGACGCAACTGGCTGGCGTTGTACAGGCGCAGCACATCGTCGATCTCGTGCCAGGCGCCAAGCACCACCTTGCGGTAGTTCAAGGCCGCCTCCTGCTGCTGGGCCTCGCGCAGGTGCAGATTGCCCTTGAGGCGCCCGCCTTCGAAGATCGGTAGCGACACCTGCGGGCCGAAAGCGAAGCGCCGCGCATCCCAGCCGGCAAAATCGGACAGTTGCATGGCCTGCAAGCCGACGCTGCCTGACAACCGGATGCTCGGGTAGAAGTCCGCCTGGGCCACGCCGATGTTCGCAGTGGCGGCGTGCAGCCGGGCTTCGGCCTGGCGGATGTCCGGGCGACGCGCGGCCAGTTCCGACGGCACGCCGATGGCGAAGGCCTGACGCGGTGCAGGCAGGTCGGCCTCGGCCAGCAATGTCGTCTGCAGGCTGCGTGGAGGCTCGGCAGCCAACAGGCTCAGCGCGTTGATCAGATCGTCACGGCGTGCTTCGAGGCTGGGCAGTCGTGCTTCGATCGAGGCCACCTGCGCGCTGGCCTGGGCCACGTCCAGGCGCGTGGCGACCCCTTCGGCCTGCCGGCTGCGCGAAAGCCTCAGGCTGTGCCGGGCGACGTCGAGGTTTTCCTGCGTCACCCGCAAGGTGTGCTGGGTCGCACGCAACTGGATGTAGTCACCCGCCGTTTCGGCCAGCAAGGCCAGGAGCACGCCGCGCCGGTCGTTTTCCGCCACGGCGACGGAGGCATCGGCCGCTTCCACCTGGCGGCGCACCCGCCCCCACAGGTCCAGCTCCCAGCCTGCGACCAAGTCGCCCTGCCAGAGATCGTAGGCCGACTTGCCGCTGCGTCCAGACGGGTCGTTGAGGCCTTCGGCGCTGTTGCGTGCGCGGTCATAGCCCGCCTGGACCCCGACCGACGGCACCTCGTCGCTCGCCACGCTGCTGCGCAGTGCCCGGCTTTGCAGCAACCTCGCACTGGCCATCTTCAGGTCGAGGTTGTGTTGGGCAACGCGCTCGATCAAGGCGCTGAGACGGGCGTCATGGAAGGTGTCCCACCAGCGCATCTGCAGGGGCTGCGCTTCAGGCTGGCTGGCAGCACGCTGCCCCTGCACGGGCTCCCAGGCGACAGGGGCCTGTGCGTCGGGACGCTGGAAATCCGGCCCCAGGGTGCAGCCTGTCAGCAGGAGAATGGCCAGCCACGGGCTCAGGCGTGTCAGGGCGCTCATCGTGCGCTGACCTGCGCGCCGCCCAGACGATCGCTCTGGGTGTCGACGGTCGCCTCGACCGACATGCCGACCCGCAGCCGCGCCAGCAGAGGCTGGCCGTCGTCGAAGACGATCTTCACCGGGATCCGCTGGACCACCTTGGTGAAGTTGCCCGTGGCGTTGTCCGGCTTGACCGCCGCGAAGGTCACGCCAGTGGCCGGGGCGATGCTGTGCACATGGCCGTGCAGCACCGCGTCGCCGAAGGTGTCGACACGCAGGGTGACCGCCTGGCCCGGTTGCACATGGGTCAGTTGCGTCTCCTGGAAGTTGCCCAGCACGTAGGCCTGGTGCAGCGGCACCACCGACAGCAATCGGGCGCCTGGATTGACGTAGGCGCCCACGCGCAACGCGCGCTCGCCCACCATGCCGTCGACCGGTGCGGTGATGCGCGTGTAGGACAGCGCCAGGCGCGCTTGTTCCACGCCTGCCTCGGCGCGCTTGAGCTGGCCGTCCGCGCTGGCGATCTGCGCCTGCAGCACGTCCACCTGCTTGCGCGTGGCCTGCAACGCGGCCTGGGCGTTGGCCTGGCGGGCTCGCGCCTGATCGACACGACTGCGGGCCTGCTGAGCGTTCTGCACGGTGCCCGCGCCCTGCTCGGCCAGGCGGCCATAACGCCCGACTTCCTGGCTGGCGAACGCCGTTTCGGCCTTGGCCGCCTGCAATGCAGCCTCGGCCTGGGCGATCAGCGCCTGCTGCCGCTCCAGCGTGGCCCGCGCATCGACGCTCTGGGCACGGGCGACCAGCCGCTGCGCCTCGGCGGCTTCCAATGCGGCCTGGTAGTCCCGTGCATCGAGGGTCGCCAGCAACTGGCCGGCCTTGACCTGCTGGTTGTCTTCGACCAGCACCTGCTCGATGAAACCGGCGACCTTCGGTGCGACCACGGTGTAGTCGGCGACCACGTAGGCGTCGTTGGTGCTCTGGCGTTCATCGCTGCCGAGCAGCCAGGGCCCGACGAGGGCCGCCAGCACGGCCACGGCGAGCACCGAGCCGATGATGAGGGTCTTGCGAGGGTTGTTCATGCGAAGAATTCCGAATGCAGCCCCAGGTCACGCCACCGCGCGCGGTGGATAGACCCGGGTAGGGACCAGAGGAATGAGACCGATCAAGGCCACGGCGATTCCTGCCACGACCAGATAGAGGTCGGCCGAGGTCAGCACCGCGGCCTGTTCGTGAATGCGCTGGGCCAGGCCGGCGGCGCGGTCGTCGATCAGCGGTGCATTGCCGAGGCTGTCGACCAGGTGGTTGGAATGAAAATGCCGACGCAGCGTCCCCAGCGCCTCGAGCAGGCCACCGGCGACCACCGCCGACAGGCCCTTGACCGTGTTGAACCAGGCCGAGGCGAACGGCCCTTCCTGCGGGGTCATGCCGTTGGTCGACATCATCAGCAACGGCAGCACCGACATCGGCTGGCCGAACACCTGAAGCAGGTAGAACCCGTAGAAGTCGTCGCGGATCCATTGCGAGGTCAGCAGATGGCTGCCGAAGCAGGACAGCGCCATCAGGCCCAGGCCCGTGGCCAGCACCCAGCGGCAGTCGACCGCACGGATGTTGCACAAGGCGGCGGTCAAGGGCAGTGCGACCAGCTGAGGCAGGGCCACCAGCAGCATCAACGGGCTGACCTGGGCAGGCCGGTAGCCCTGCAACTGCGCCAGGTACGCCGACGGCAGGCTGCCGCTGCCCGACAGCACGATCAGCACACCGGCCAGGGTCACCAGGGCGAAACTCAGGTTGCGGCGGGCCAACAGGCGCAGCTGGAAGAACGGCAGGGGTTCGGACCACTCGTTATAGAGGAACAGCACCAGCAACAGCACGCCGCCGCCCAATAACCCGGTGATCAATGGCGAGTCGAACCAGCCCCAGCGATCCCCCAGGCTCAGGCCCAGGACCAGGCAGCTGATCGCCGGCAGCCCCAGGACCACACCGCGCCAGTCGAACTGGGCGAAGCGCTCCAGGCGCAGCGGGTCCTGGGGCAAGCCCCAGCCCACGCAGGCCATCGCCAGCAGAGAGGGCACGATGATCTGCCAGAACGACCATTGCCAGCCGACGTACTCGGTCCACAACCCGGCCAGCGGGGTGCCCAGGTTGGGCCCGAAGGTGGCAGTCAGGGCATAGCAAGCCAACCCATAGATCTTGATGCCGGGCGGCAAGAAGCGCAGCGCCACGCTCATCAGCATCGGCGGCAAGGCGCCGGACGCCAGCCCTTGCAGCACCCGAAGCAGCATCAGGCTGTGCAGGTTCGGGGCATAGGGCTGGGCCAGGCCCAGCACCGCGAACAGGCCGATCGCCGTCAAGGTGAACCGGCGCAACGAGAAGGTCGTCGCCAGCCAGGGCGAGAAGGCCATGGCCGACACCGAGGCGGCCGAGTACACCGCCAGCAACCAGGCGCCTTCATCGGCGCCGATGCCCATGGCACCGCGGATGTCGGCCAGGGACAGCTTGATCACGCTTTCGTTGAGACCCGCGCACAGCACGGCCAGCAGTACGCCGAACAGCCCGGTGACCACCCGTGGGCCGAAGGTCGTGTGCGCAGGCGCAGCAGCCGGCGGTGCGACAGGCGCGGTGGAAGACAGGGACAGCGACGCCATGGAGCAGACATCTCCAGCAACAAATTAGGGAAGCTGGGCATTCTAGGAGAGCGGCGGGCTGAGGAAAACTGACTTGTCGGCAGGTTTAGAATGCGTCTGACGCACGAATCAGGCAGTTGGCGCGTGCTGTTGCCGCACGCCCGCTGAGCCTATGGGCCGGGTGGGTTTTCGGCTGTGGGCGCCTCAACGCTCAGGGTCGGCGCTGCAGCAACGCTTCAGAAGCTGCCGCAACCAGCGGTGCGCCGGATCATGGTGAAAGCGCGGGTGCCAGGCCTGCATCACCGTGACCCGCTCCATCGACAGCGGGATCTCGAACGAGCGCAACGGCAGGTCGAGCTTGGCCACGCTGTTGAGGATGTTGGCCGGCATCGGCAGGAGCAGGTCCGAGTCGGGCAGCGAGAACATCGCCGAATGAAAGCTGGGCGTGATCAAGGCGACCCGGCGCTGCGCCTTGAAGTTGGCCAGCTCCACGTCGATCGGCCCATTGGCACGCCCACGCCGGGACACGCTGATCTGCGGGTAGGCGGCGAAGCGTTCGGGCGTGATCGGCGCCTCGAAGATCGGGTGATCACGCCGGGCCAGGCCGATGTAGCGGGTATGGAACAGGCTCTGGACCTTGATCTCGGGCCCCAGGTCGATGCTCGAGCTGATCAGCAGGTCGGTGCGCCCGTCACGCAGCACGGCATCGTCGTCGCCGCCGGTCTCCGGCACGAAGCGCAGCACCGTGCGGGGCGCCTGCTGGTGCATCATGCGCAGCAGCTGCGCACCGTACAGGGCGATGAACAGGTCGTTGGTGCGGATGTTGAAGGCACGGTCCAGGTTCGCCAGGTCGACCTCGTCGCCACTGCGAAACACCTGCCCGGCCTGCTCGACCAGGGCACTGACCTGCTCGCGCAGCGCCAGTGCCCTGGGAGTCGGTACCAGCCCTCGCCCCGCGCGGACCAGAATAGGGTCGCCCAACGCCTCGCGAATCCGCCCCAGGGTCCGGCTCATGGCCGCCGGGCTCAGGTTCATGCGCTGCGCTGCGCCCACCACGCTGCCTTCATCGAGCAAGGCATCGAGGGCGACCAGCAGGTTCATGTCCGGGAGTTGCATGCGTGGTGTCCGTGGCAGGTGGGGCACGAAGCTTACCAGTTGCGCGGATTGCGCCGAACGCAATCGGTGAGTGCGGCAGCGGGCATTTCCCGCGTGGGGCCGGGGTGTTACACCTGTTGGCCCTGATTCCGGCAGGCCTTCGACGAGGGATCGTCCGCAACGCGGCGCCTGCCATCACCACCGCCCAGGAGCCCCTGCCATGCCCCGCACCGTCCTGATCGCCATCGACGCCTCCGTCGCCTCCCATGCCCTGCTGGACCTGGCCGAGCGCTACTGCACCCCGCAGGCCCATGCCGTGCACGTGGTGCTGGCGATCGATGCGACGTTCGCCGTGCACGGGCGCCCGGCCGTCTTCACCGAACAGGAACTGGACGACTTTCCCGCGGCCTGCGACGAGCAGCGCCAGGCCGACCAAGCCATGGCCGGGGCGCTGCGGCGCCTGCGCGAGGCCGGGTTCGCCTGCACCGGCGCCCTGCTCGCCCAGACGCCGGTGGAGGCGATCGTGACCCAGGCGGCCACGCTGGACTGCGAGCTGATCATCATGGGCCACCGGCACCTGTCACGCCTGGGCCGGCTGCTCGACCCATCGATCAGCGCCAAGGTGATCGACCAGGTGAGCGTGCCGGTGCTGGTAGGCGTCGCCTGAACCTCAGAAGCCCTCCTCGGGCCACTGCGCACGACCGGGACTAACCCTGTGACGGCCGTACCACCACCGTACAGGTCATCCCCGCCGCCAGCAGGAACCCGTCCGGCACCTGGTCCAGGTGAATCCGTACCGGCACCCGCTGGGCCAGGCGCACCCAGTTGAAGGTCGGGTTGACATCAGCGACCAGCTCGCGGCTCTGGGGGTTGTCACGGTCGTAGATGCCGCGGGCGATGCTCTCGACATGGCCCTGCAACTGCTCGCCGCTCATCATCTGCAGGTCGGCCGGGTCACCCACCCGCACGTGCGGCAGCTTGGTTTCCTCGAAGAAGCCGTACACCCAGAACGAGTGCTCGTCGACCACGGCCATGACCGCCTCGCCGGTGCGCGCATAGTCGCCCCGGTGCACGTTGAGGTTGGTGACGTAACCGTCGACGGTGGCGACGATCCGCGTGCGCTCCAGGTTCAGCTCGGCGGCGGCCAGGGCGGCCTGTGCGCGCTGGTAGTCGGCCTGGGCGGCCAGGGCGACGCTGTCGGCGTCGTCGCGGTTCTCGCGGGAGATCACCAGGTTGTCCAGGTCGGCGCGGCGGCGGGCGTTGTCCTTGCGCATCGCCCAGGTCGCCTTGCGCGACGCGACCAGTGCCTGGGCCTGCTGCACGGCCAGGCGGTAGTGCGCCGGGTCGATCTGCATCAGCAGGTCGCCCTTGCTGACCCGCTGGTTGTCGCGGACCGCCACGTCCACCACGTAGCCGGGCACGTCGGCGGCGACGTTGATGATGTCGGCACGTACGCGGCCGTCGCGGGTCCAGGGCGTGGTCATGTAGTGCAGCCACAGCTGGCGGCCGATGACCACGGCAGCGGTCAGCACCAGCAGGGTGGCGAACAGGCTGAAGAACTTTTTCATCGCGGATTTCTCACCAGTAGACCCACAGCGCCAGGGCGCCGAACAGACAGACGAACAGGCTCAGGCGCAACAGCGCCGGGTGCCAGAAGAAGCGGTAGCCGTCATGGCGGGCGATGCAGCGATCCAGCCCCCAGGCCAGGCCTGCGGCGAACAGGAACATCAAGGTCATGGTGGGCAGGTAGACACCATGGAAGGCGATCTCACGGGGCATGGTGCAGTCCTTGTGCCGGCATCAGCGGCGAACGGGGGTCGAGCAGCGAGCTGCGGATGAAGTGCAGGTAACTCTGCACCCGGCGCAGCACCGAGGTGTCGAAATGCCGGGCGAAGGGCTCATCGGCGGCCTGGACGCTGGCAATCGCCTGGTCGACCGCCCACAGCGCGCGTTCGTGGTTGCCGGGGTTCGGTTGCAGGAACAGCCGCGCCAGCGCGCGGCCCATCACCCGGATCGCCTGGCGCCAGGGTTGCCATTCGGCGTAGGCCGGGTGCACGGGCACGTTCGCCTGCTCCTTGCGCAGCTCGATGATCGCGTGACCGATCTCCAGCACCGCGAACATCCAGCGCAGCAGCTCGCCTTGCACCTTGGGCTGGCCGGCCGCCAGCCCATAGGCCTGGTGCAGCAGGTCGCGGGTGCGGCTGTCGAAGGCCGAGCCCAGGCCGCGCAGACGGCCGCTGATCGCCCACAGCACCTGCTCGCGCAGCTCGCGTTGCAGGCGCGTCCACAGCCAGCGACTGTTGGGCGGCAGGATGATCGCGCCGGCCGCCGCGCAGACCAGCATGCCCAGGAGCATGCCGAGGTAGTCATTGATGAAGCTGTACGGGTCGTACACCGTCAGGTTGTTGGGCACGCTGCCGATGGCGAAGAACACCAGCAGGCCGACCCCATAACCGGCATAGGCCGGGCGCGAGGCGAGAAAGGCGCCGAGCGCGAACACCGGTGCCAGCACCAGGCACAGCAAGGCGAAGCCATCGATCCACGGGAACACGAAGAAGGTCTCGAAAAACCCCACCAGCGCCCCGAGCAGGGTGCCGCAGGCCATCTGGAACGACAGCCGTCGCGGGTTGGGCGAGGCGGCCGAGAGGCCGGCGGTGACCGTGGCGATCAGGGTCATCATCGCCCCGCTCGGCCAGTCGCTGAGCAGCCAGTAGCTGCCCAGCAGCAACAGCACCGCCGCACCGCGCACACCGGCGGCCAGCGAGACCAGCCAGCTGGTCTGGGCCACGTAGGGCTCGTCCCAGCGCTCGCGCTCGTGGGTATGGGCGGCCAGCGACGCATGGGTCTGGGCATAGCTGTAGAGGTCGTCGATGAAACGGTACAACAGCTCGAAGGCGGTATGGAAGTCGAGCAGCTCCGCCTCGCTCGGCGCCCGCTCCAGGAAGGCGGCGCGCAGGGCGCGGACCTGCCCTTGCAGGCCGTCCTTGTAGGCCGCCAGCTCCAGGGTCAGGCGCACGGCATCGGCGTCGGTCAGGGCACGCCCGGCATACGGCCAAAGCAGCTCGCTCAGGGTGTCCAGGCCCGGCGCGAGCGCATCGACGATCTGCGACGGCCCGCGCAGGCGCAGGCGCTCAAGCAACTGATGCAGGGCGTTGAAGCGCGTGCCGATGGCCATGAACTCGCTGTTCATGCGCATCAGGCGACCGCTGCGCCGGCGCATGTGCGGGTCTTCGAAGGCGGTGACGTTGCGCAGGCTTTCCAGGCCCACGGCTTCGGCGATGAAGCGCACGCTGTCCTGCTCGAAACGCTCGCGCGACCCCGTGCCCCGCAGGGCCTCGACGACGAAGCCGGCGAACGCGCCGAAGCGCTGGTACAGGGCGTTGCGCATGGCCGCGCTGGCCGACTGCGGCAGGATCGCGGCGCTGACCAGGGTCGAGACCAGGATCCCCAGGCAGATCTCCAGCACGCGCCAGATGGCGGCCATGAACGCCGCCTGCGGGTGCTCCAGCACCGGCAGGCCGATCATCGCGGCGGTGTAGCCGGCCAGCACGAAGCCGTAGGCGCGAAAGGTGCGGTAGCGCATCGCCCCGGCCGAGCACAGCCCGACCCACAGCGCCAGGCTAGGCAGGAACAGCTCGGTGTTCTGCGGGAACCAGGCGATCAGGGTGACCATCATCGCCGAACCGGCCAGGGTGCCGAGGATGCGGTAGAAACTCTTGGCCAGCACGTGGCCGCTCTGGGGCTGCATGACGATGAACACGGTGATCATCGCGGTGCGCGGCTGGGGCAGCTCCAGGCGCATGGCCAGCCAGAGCGTCAGGAAGGCCGCGACCAGCACCTTGACGATGTAGACCCAGGTCACCCCATCGGTGCGTGCCCAGGCGAAGAACCCGCGCCGCCACTCCAGGGTGCCCAGCCAGCGAATCGGCGAACGGGCAAGGCTCATCGGGCGGCCGCCCGGCGCTCGAAGACGGCCAGCGCGGGCGGCACGGGCGGTATGGCCTGCTGCTGAGCACCAGGCACGTCGCGCCCGGCCTGCACGCCACCGCCCAGGGCGGTCACCAGCTCGGCCTGCGCCACCAGGCGCGCCGCCTGCACCTGCCGTTCGATCTGCTGCTGGCGGAACAGCAGCGTCTGGGCATTGAGCACTTCCAGGTAGCCGGTCAGGCCGCGCTCGAAGGCCAGCGTGGCAATGTCGAAGGTCTTGCGGGCAGTGGCGACCGATTCGGCGGCCAGGCGCGCCTGCACGTCCAGCGAGTGACGGCGGATCAACTGGTCCGATACCTGGCGGAGCGCGTTCACCAAGGTCTGGTCGTACTGGGCGACGGCCTCGTCGTACCCTGCTGCGGCCACGCCCAGGCGCGCGCGCAGGCGTCCACCGTCGAACACCGGCAGGCTGAGGGCGGGGCCGACGCTGTAGTTGAACTTGCGTCCCTGCAGGAAGGACAGCGCGCCGCCGCCCGTGGCGACGAAGCCCAGGCCGGCGACCAGGTCGACGTTGGGCAGGAAGTCGGCCTGGGCGACATCCAGGCCACGCGCCTGGGCAGCCACCTGCCAGCGACGGGCGACCACGTCAGGACGCTGCCCCAGTAGTTGCGCAGGCAGCGCCGAGGGCAAGCCGATCGGCGCTCCCAGGTTCAGGTGCGGTCGGGTGAGGCTGGCCCCTGCACCCGGCCCCTGACCGGCCAGCGCAGCCAGCTGGTTGCGTGCCAGGGCGATGGCCTCGTCCAGGGCATCGAGCTGCCGATGGGTTTCCGGCAGCGGCGCCTGCGCCTGGCTCAGTTCGAATTCGGTGCCGATGCCGGCCGCCAGGCGACGCTCGGCCAGGGCGACGATCTGCTCCTGCTGGTGCAGTTCGTCGCTGACGATGTCGCGGCGGGCGAACTGCAGCGACAGGCCGATGTAGGTCTTGACCACGGTGTTCTGCAACTCGAGTTCGGCCTGGCGGGCCTCGGCCACGCGCACATGGGCCTGGTCCAGGGCCTGCTCGCTGGCGTTGCGCTCACGGCCCCACAGGTCCAGGGCATAGCTCAGCCCGAGGTTGGCCTGGTTGTCCCAGGTGTCGGCGCCCGAGAGCGCACCAGGGCCGTAGAACTGATCCTCCGGCCAGGCATGCCGCTTGAGCGTGCTCTGGGCGGTGCCTTGCAGGTGCTCGTCGGCTTCGACCACACCGGCCAGCGCCTTGGCTTCGCGCACGCGGGCAGCGGCCAGCGCCAGGCTCGGGCTGCCGGCCAGTGCCAGCGTCACCCAGTGATCGAGTTGCGTGTCGCCGAACGCGCGCCACCACTGCTGGGCGGGCCAGCCGGCCTCGCGCACCGCCTCGCGGATGGCCGCATCGGTATCCAGGGTCTCGGCCGTTGGGGCCTTGCTCCGGGGCGCGATGCCTGCGGTGGAGAGACAGCCCGTCAGGGTCAAGGCAAGAACACAGACGCTGAGCGCAGGGAGCGCTCCGATGAGGCGACGCGGCACGACGGCGGTTTCCGAGCAGGGAAGAGGGGCGGCGCAATTCTAGGAGGCCGGCGCACTGGCGATAAGCAGGGATTCCTGCGAATCTTTATTACCGAAAACGCGATAATCAGGCTTTCGTCTGACGGCCGGCGCTGGCTTGTTCGTGTCACAATCCGTCGTCTACTTCGAGAGCGACCCATGGACACCCTGCAAAACATGCGTGCCTTCAGCTGCGTGGCCCAGGTGGGCAGTTTCACCGCCGCTGCCGCGCAACTGGACACCACCACCGCCAACGTCTCCCGCGCGGTTTCCAACCTGGAAGCGCACCTGCAGACACGCCTGCTCAACCGCACCACCCGGCGCATCGCGTTGACCGAGGCGGGCAAGCGCTACCTGATGCGCTGCGAACAGATCCTCACCTACGTCGAGGAAGCCGAGGCCGAGGCCAGCGACGCCCATGCCCGCCCGGCTGGCGTGCTCAAGGTGCATTCGATGACCGGCGTCGGCCAGCACTTCGTGGTCGACGCCATCGCGCGCTACCGCGAGACGCACCCGGACGTCACCTTCGACCTGACCATGGCCAACCGCGTCCCGGACCTGCTCGACGAAGGCTACGACGTGTCCATCGTACTGGCCAGCGAGCTGCCCGATTCGGGCTTCGTGTCGCAGCGGCTGGGCATCACCTACAGCATCGTCTGCGCCTCGCCGGACTACGTCGCGCGCCACGGTGTGGCACAGCGCCCGGCGGACCTGAGCCAGCACGCCTGCCTGCGCATGGTCAGCCCGGTGATCCCGCTGGAGAAATGGAGCTTCGACGGGCCGCAAGGGCAGGAAGTGGCGACCATTGCCCAGTCCCCCTTCCAGGTCAATTCCGCCGACGCCATGAAGGCGGCGATCCGCAGCGGCATGGGCGTGGGCGTGCTGCCGATCTATTCGGCCATCGACGGCCTGCGCGATGGCAGCCTGGTGCGGGTGATGCCGGCATACCGGCTGCAGGAGCTGAACCTGTATGCGATCTATCCGTCGCGGCAGTACCTGGATGCCAAGATCAAGACCTGGGTGGAATACCTGCGCAACTCCCTGCCCGAGATCCTCGCGGCGCACGAGGCGGACCTCAAGACCCACGAGCTGCTGATCGCGAACTGAAAAGAGGGCTGTCTGCCCCGGGACGGGAATGGTAGGTTGCTATCGAGTAATGCGCAGCACCCGCAGTCGGTCCTGAGCCGAAGGGACCGTCTGCGAAGGCGGTCTGCCGCCCATCGTGCGTTCAGCGAACCGCGACACGCGCCCTGGCGCGCCAACCACACCGCATCTCGCCCCTTCCACCCTCTTGCAGAAAGGTTGTCCGATGAAAAAAACCGTCCTGGCCTTCAGCCGTATCACGCCCGCCATGGCCGAGCGCCTGCGGCACGACTTCGACGTGATCCTGCCTGACCCCAAGCAAGGCGACCTCAACGCCCAGTTCAACGAAGCGCTGCCCCAGGCCCACGGCCTGATCGGCGTGGGCCGCAAGCTCGGGCGGGCGCAGCTCGAAGGCGCGGGCAAGCTGGAAGTGGTGTCGAGCGTCTCGGTCGGCTACGACAATTACGACCTGGACTACTTCAACGAACGCGGCATCGCGCTCACCAACACCCCTGATGTGTTGACCGAAAGCACCGCCGACCTGGGCTTCGCGCTGATCATCGGCAGCGCCCGACGTGTCGCCGAGCTGGACGCCTGGACCAAGGCCGGCCGCTGGCAGGCCAGCGTCACGCCGAACCTGTTCGGCAGCGACGTGCATGGCAAGACCCTGGGCATCGTCGGCCTGGGCAACATTGGCGCGGCCATCGCCCGCCGTGGGCACCTGGGCTTCGGCATGCGCGTGCTGTACACCGGCAACAGTCGCAAGCCTGCACTGGAGCAGGAACTAGGCGCCGCGTACCGCAGCCTCGATCAGTTGCTGGGCGAGTCGGACTTCGTCTGCCTGGTGGTGCCGCTGAGCGACGCGACGCGCCACCTGATCGGTGCGCGCGAACTCACGCTGATGAAGCCCAGCGCCTTCCTGATCAACATCGCTCGGGGGCCGGTGGTGGATGAAGCGGCGCTGATCGAGGCGCTGCAGTCGGGTACCATTCGGGGCGCCGGGCTGGACGTCTACGAGAAAGAGCCCCTGGCCACCTCGCCGCTGTTCGCGCTGCCCAATGCGCTGACCCTGCCCCATGTCGGTTCGGCCACCGCCGAGACCCGCGAAGCCATGGCCAACCGTGCCCTGGACAACCTGCGCGCGGCGTTGCTGGGCGAGCGGCCACGGGACCTGGTCAACCCGCAGGTCTGGAAAGGCTGAGACGCGGCCGCCAGCCAGCCAAGGCATCGCGCTAGCCTGGCTGGCGCTGCCTGCCCTGGACCTTGCGCACTACATAGCGCGGGCGGTGCTTGGTCTCCTGATAGATGCGCCCGATGTACTCGCCCAGGATGCCGATGCCGATCAGCTGAACGCCGCCCAGGAACAGAATCGCCGACATCAGCGAGGGGTAGCCAGGCACATCGGCATCGAAGACCACCGTGTCGATCAGCAGGTACAAGACGACCAGCAAGGCTACCAGCGAAACGGCGCCGCCCACGTAGGTCCACAGGCGCAGTGGTACGGTGCTGAACGAGGTGATGCCATCGAGCGCCAGGTTCCACAGCCGCCAGCCCCCGAACTTGCTGCTTCCGGCCACACGCGGGGGCCGGTCGTACTCGACGATCTCGGTACGAAAGCCGACCCAGGACAACACCCCCTTCATGAACAACTGCTGCTCGGGCAATTGCCGGATGGCCGTCACCACTTTGCGGTCGAGCAGACGGAAGTCGCCGACGTTTTCCTCGATGTGGGTCGAGGCGATACGGTTGTGCAGTCGGTAGTACATCCGTGCACTCCAGCGCTTGAGCCGTGTATCGGCACTGCGACTGCGCCGCTTGGCCAGCACCACGTCGGCGCCTTGCTGCCAGCGCTCCACCAGTTGGGCGATGACCTCGATCGGGTCCTGCAAGTCGACGTCGATCGGCACCATGGCCTCACCGCCTGCGTACTCGAGGCCCGCGAACAGAGCGGACTCCTTGCCGAAGTTGCGCGAGAAGTTGATCACCGTGACCCATTCGTCACGCTCGGCCAGGCGCGTACAGATCGCCTCGGTGTCGTCGCTGCTGCCGTCGTTGACGAACAGGATCTCGACCGTCATCGCCTGTAGCGTCGGCGCCTCGCGCACGGCCCGGTAAAAGCGCTCCACCGTGGCCTGCTCGTTGAACACCGGCACGATCAGGGAAATGTTCATCGCACGCTCCTTCTGAACACCACGGTGTTCGCATAGCCATACCCTGCGACCAGGCTGATGGCGGAAAAGACCAAGATCGTGAGCCACGGCGACCACGTCAGCTGGTCGGCGACCCACCCGGTCGCCAGACTCAACGCCCCCATGCCAGCCAGGAACAGCACATAGCGTTCAGGTCCGGGGGCGTTCGCGAAGGTGAAATGCGCATTGATCCAATACGACAGACTGGCTGCGAAGCCGAACGCCAGCGCATTGCTCGGTGCCTGAGGCCAGCCCAAGGCCTGGTGCAGTGCGAAGAACACCAGCCCGTGCGTGGTCGTGTTGCCCACGCCTACCAGCGCATAGCGCGCGAACCGTCGACGGCTCACCCGCGCGAGCCTTCTGGGTCGCGGGGCGCTTTCATCAAAACGTAGCCCACATCACCCACGCGGTGGATGGCATAGAACAGGGTGTCCACCTGTGGCTCAGGGCTTCGCTGGAGCACCTGTGCCCTGTCAAGTCCCGGCGCGCAGTTGAACGCGTCCACGCCCAGCCTGGGCAGCATTTCCGGCAGGACCAAGAAGTCGATGTTCAGCACGTAGCGCAAGGCAGGCATCGCGGCATAGGAGCCCCTGGCGGCTGGCAACCACTGACCGTTGGGCGCACTCATCAGGTGATAGCACGCCAACCCGGCAAGGCCGGGCTGGGATGTCATGTCCTTGGCCAGGCTGAAGGCAACGGCCTGCTGCAGCTCTTTCTGCATGACCATGACCCGACCGTGGGCGAACGCGAACGTGAGCATGGCCAGCAGCGGCACGGCCAGGCTCCAGCCAAGGCAGGGGTGCACCCGCACCAGCACGCGATGGGCGAGCCAGGCGACCAGCAGCATCAGCACACCGAAGGCCATCAGCGTACGCGCGCCATCGTTGAAGACCGCGAACCCCAGCGTGAAGCCAGGCACCAGCAGCACAAGGAGCGGCAGGGGAACGATCAACACAGCAAGCAGCCCGAATCGGTGCGCCCCAGGCGTTCGTTGCCGAAGCACATGGACGACCGCGATCGTCAGGCTGGCCAGCGCCAATACCGACAACAGGCCGATGAACCACAGCGTACCGGGTGTCACCAGCAGCGCGATGCGCTCATAGATCCATACCAGCCGTTGCAGCATCGTCGCCCACCACTGGCTGTCCAGCGGCACCCTCGTCTGACGCACAGGGCCCATGGCCTGGTAGGCGGTGACGTAGTAGACCAGGCATCCACCCCCCAACTGTGACAGACGGCCCAGAACCTGGCGCAACACCGCCTCGAACCTGGCCCCCTCCACGACACGGCGCACCCCTTCGACGCAGCACAGCGCGGCGAACACGTTCAGGCTGATCTGGTAGAAGCTGCAGGCGATGGCTACCCACAGGGCACCGGCCAGGGCATCACGCCATCGGTAGACCGGCGTGACGATGCCCATCGTGCAGGCCGCCAGTGCCAGTGCCATTCCAGCGCCGTCGTATTGATAGGACAGGTTTTGCAGAAACAGCGGGTTGTACCAGAGTGGCAACACCACCAGCACATGACTGGCGGTCGGCGCCTCGAAGTAATGCCAGACCAGGCGTGCCAGGGCCAGGGCGGCGAGCATGGCGGCCAGCAGCAAGGGCAAGGGGAACAGATTGGGGGCAGTGCCGCTGAACGACAATCCGGCGTACAGCCACTGCATCAGCACCCGGCCTTCGACCGCCCAGGCGCTACCCGCCTCCAGCGAGCGCCAACTGTCATCGATGTAGAAATGATCAGCCAGCAGCAGGGGAAGCAGGTGAATGGCCAGCGCGATCAGACAGCACACTTGAGTTTCGCGGTAGCTCAGCGGTCTTTTCCAGAAACTGGAACGCGGCATGGCCGGTCTCGAAGAGGGCTGTCTGCACTCAGTGTAGTGTCTATCTCGAGCCTGTCGACCGCGCGAGCGACGTGGTGCCGGTCAGGCCTGGACAGCGGACCTTGGGCGTGCGGAACACCCACACGTTGCCGGCCATCACCAGCGCCAGCCCCGCCAGGCTGACCGCCGCCCACTGATAGCCCTCGACCAGGGCGGACACGTTGAGCGCCACCAGCGGGAACAGCACGGTGCAATACGCGGCCCGCTCAGGCCCCAGGCGCCCGACCAGGGTCAGGTACGCGGTGAACCCGATCACCGATCCGGGGATGACCAGGTACGCCAGGGCGCCCAGGTAGCGTGCGCTCCAGTCGATGCCGAACGGCACCTGCGCCACCGCGCAGTACAGCGCCAGCGCCAGGGCACCGTAGAGCATGCCCCAGGCGTTGGTGGTCATCGGCTTGAGCCCGGCGCGCTGCTGCACGCTGGAGAGCAGGTTGCCCGCGGAAAAGCACAAGGTCCCCGCCAGCGCCAGGCCGACGCCGAGCAGCGTGTGCTCACCGACGCGGTGGTGGCTCAGTTCCGGCCAGAACAGCAGGCCCAACCCCAGCAGGCCCAGCACGCCGCCACCGATCAC
This sequence comes from Pseudomonas entomophila, assembly GCF_013523165.1. Lineage (GTDB taxonomy): Bacteria > Pseudomonadota > Gammaproteobacteria > Pseudomonadales > Pseudomonadaceae > Aquipseudomonas > Aquipseudomonas entomophila_A. The sequence goes on along the minus strand of NZ_JAAMQI010000016.1, from coordinate 60,411 downwards.
GTTGGTCGCGATCGTGCGTTTGAAGAACAGGCGTGCGCTCAGGGCATTCCACAGGGTGGCGGTGGAGAACACCACGGCGATCAGACCGCTGGCGATCCACTGGCTGGCGTTGAGAAAGCACAGGAAGTTGACGCAGAACAGGCACAGGCCCTGGGCCAGGCAGATCAGGTGCGCGCGCCGGTCCATGCGTTGAAGGCGGCCACTGAGCACCAGCAAGGCGAACAGGATCAGCGCGGCCAGGGCGAAGCGATAGACGATCGAGACCGGAATGGGCACCACGCCGAGCTGCCACTTCAAGGCGATCCAGGTGGTGCCCCAGATCAGGACGGTGAGGACGTACAACGAGAGGTTCATGGGGCGGCACTCCTGGGTTCAGGCCGACAGTGTCGACCGGCGACCCAGGACGCGCTTGCACAAACTTGCGGTTTTGCGCAGCACCCTGCTGCCCTACCTCGCCTCTCGCAGTACGATGGCCACAGAGGAAGCGCCCATGACCCCACTGAACCAGCTAGACGTCTTCAACAGCATGCAGGCCTCGCCCAACGCGCGCCTGGAACTGAGCGCGACCCTGGACACCGGCATGGCGGCCGCAGTGTGGTGCAACCGCGACGATGCCCGCGACTACCAGGCGCCGACCCACCATACCTTGTCGTGCTACATCGCCGATGGCACCGGCACCTTCCGGCGCCAACAGCCTGGTGCCAAGGGCGCGCCGAACAAGCTGTGCGTGATGCCGGCCGGGCATGAATCCAACTGGGTGGTCAACGGCGCGATCCGGCTGGCGCACCTGTACGTCAGCGAGGAGCAGTTCGCCCTGGGCTGCGTGCGCCTGCTCGACCGTGAGCCTCGAGAGCTGCAACTGCACGAGGCGACCTTTCTCGACGACCCCCACCAGGCGGCGCGTTTCCGTCGTCTGATCGCCCTGGACTGGCAGGAGCCTGGCGAACGGCTGCTGGCCAGCAGCCTGGGGCAGACGATCATCGACCATGCCTTGCTCGGACAGGTCGGTCTGCGCCAGGGCTTGCGCCTGAAAGGAGGACTGGCGCCGCATCAGCGTCGCCACCTGGTGGACTACATCGAAGCGCACCTGGACCGGCCGCTCACGCTGGACGAGCTGGCGCTGCGCTGCAACCTGTCCAGCTATCACTTCGCTCGCATGTTCCGGGTCAGCTTCACCCTGCCGCCCCATCGCTACGTGCTGCTTCGCCGCCTGGCCCATGGCTGCCGCTGGCTACGCGACAGCGACCTGCCGCTGGGCCAGGTGGCGTTGCAGTGCGGGTTCGCCAGCGCCAGCCACTTCAGCAACCGGTTCCGTGCCGCCTTGGGAGCCACACCGGGCGAGTACCGCGCCGCGTTTCGAGGCTCAGGTCGGCCATAGCGCCAGGACCGGCCCCAGCACCAGGCTGACCGCCGCCAGGCCCAGCACGATCCGCGGCTGATACGGCAGGCCGAAGACCCAGACGAGCAGCCCCGCCATGGACACGGCCACCCACTGCACCAGGCCATGCCCCCAGCCCTGCCCCTGCACGGCGAGCAGCAGCGACACGAGCAGCAACCCCCAGCCTGCGACCCGCACCAGGCGTGACTGTGCCCGACTCAGCTTGCGCTTGAGCAGATCGTTGGCGTGCTTGTCCATCGCCAGGCACAGGGCGGCGAGCCCGGCGAACGCCAGCATGGCCACGCCGAGCATCAGCTGGCCTCCACGTCGGCCATGCCCTCACGGGCGGCCTTGACCGTCCGGGGGGCACGCTTGATCACCACGGCGGGTGCGGTGAGCATGCGCCGTGCGGTCCAGGCCAGGAGCAGCCCGGTGGCCAGGGCGGTCAGGTCGAAGCCGGCCATGGCCCAATCACCGACGGCCAGGGAATGGTTCAGGCCTTGGCCGGTGGTCAGGCCGTTGAGCAGCGGCAGGCCGGCGAAGGCCAGCGCACCCAGCGTCAGTTGCTCGCCCCAGGCCCGACGCCCCGGGCGCAGCGCAGCGTGGACCAACGCCGCGGCCCAGACCATGAAGAAGGCGTCGACCTCTGCACCGGCGCGCCCTTCGAGCGCCACCGGCAACAGGCGATTGGCCCAGAAGAACGCCGCCACACCCAGCAGCAGGCCGCTCATGCTGGCGATGTTGAGCACTTCCACCAGGCGCAGCTCACCGGGCAGGTGGGGCTGCTTGGCATGCTTGAGCTGCCGCTTGCCCAGCCACATCACCAGGCCGGTCCCGATCACCGCCGTGCCCGCCATACCGAAGATGGCGTACAACCAGCGCAGCCAAGGGCCAGCGTAGTTGCCCATGTGCAGGCCGACGAACGTGAAGGAGGTCAGCATGGCCACGCTTTCCGGTGCGCCCTGCGACAGCGTCGCGCCACTGACGCCGTCGAACGTCCATGTCTCGCTGCGCTTGTACGCCACCTGGTCGGCGGCCGAGCGGGTGAAGCTCACGCGGGCCGCCTGGTCGTTGGGGTTCTGCACCTGGATGAAGCCCATGCGCGCGCCTGGCACCTGCGCCTGCACCTTGGCGTACAGGCCGGGCAACGCGGTCAGGGGCGCCGCGATGCCCGCGGCGGGCACGTCCTGGTCACGCCCGAACAGGTCGGCGAAGTAACCGTCGGGGCTGCCGTAGCTGGCGAGGATGCCGGCCGGCATGATCAGGTACATGAAGATCACCAGGCTGCTGTAGCTGATCATCAGGTGGAACGGCAGCACGAGCACCCCGAGGGCGTTGTGGCCATCCAGCCAGGAGCGCTGGCCCTTGCCTGGGCGGAAGGTGAAGAATTCCTTGAAGAACTTCTTGTGGATGATGATCCCGGTCACCAGCCCCAGGAGCATGATGAAGGCGCAGAAGGTCGACAGCCAGCGCCCCCAGGGATGGGGCATTTCCAGCTGGAAGTGGAACCGGTAGAAGAAGTCCCCGCCTCGGCTTTCGCGGGCCTCCACGACCTCTCCACTGCGTGCGTCGAGTTCCTTGCCCGAGAAGCCTCGGCGGCCGACCGCGTCCTTGTCGCGCCAGTTGACGCTGATGGCCGGCTCGCGCTCGCTGGGCAGACGGATGAACCAGCTGCTGGCATCGGCGGCATTGGCCTGCAGGTAGCGCTGGGCCAGCGCCAGGCTGGCGGCGGGGTCGAGTGCATGGCGCTGGATCTCCGGCTTGCTCCAGTGGCTGATCTCTTCCTTGAAGTACGAAAGCGTCCCGGTCAGAAAGATCGCAAACAGCAGCCAGCCGAAGATCAGGCCGAGCCAGGTGTGCAACCAGGCCATCGCCTGGCGGAAGCCCTCTTTCATGGATGGGCCACTCCGTAGACCAGGCCATTGACTGCCCCCAGCACCAGGCTCGGCGCCAGCACACCGAGCCAGGCGCGCCAGGCGCTGCGACAGGCAAAGCACCAGAGGAAAGCCAGCACGTAGAACACGAACGACAGCATCGAGCCGATGAGCACGGCGTCGACCTGCGCGGCAGGCAGCATCAGCGCGAAGCCGACGCTGACCATCGACGCCAGCAGGTAGCCCCCGAGCAGGGCGGCCAGACAGCGCGAGACGACGGCCAGTCGGTAATCGAGCCTGAGCCTGGCGGCGTTGCTTTTCATCGCGGGTGTCCAGAGGGAAGAAATGAGGATGCAATAGTAATGAGTTGGATTCTCATATGCCAAGCGCCACGTGGCAAGCACATCAGATGAGGGGTGCCGTGAACGTCGGCTTCAAGGTGCGTCGAGAGACGAAGGCGCCGACCTGGCGGGGTGATTTTCTCTGGATAGCTGTCACGCCATACCTGCTCCAGCCTGCCAAGTTCTAACGCGATTCGCCGCCTCTCGACGGCTGGCACGGTCCTTTTGCAACAGGACATTTATCTGGCCAAGGGGGTTGATTTCCATGCACTTTTGCCCGACCTTGGAGTCAAGAGGCAATAGATCCCTTGGCCTTTTCGGCCAGGGCAAGGGCCTCTCGCGAGCCAGCTGAATAAGGATTGAACCATGCAGATCCAAGTCAACAGCAGCAATCAGATCGAAGGCGGCATCCGTCTCAACGACTGGGTGACGACCACCCTGAACAGCGCGCTCGAACGCTATGAGGAAGACCTGACCCGCATCGAGGTGCACCTGAGCGACGAAAACGGTGGCAAGTCAGGGGCCGATGACAAGCGTTGCCAGCTCGAAGCACGTCCCAAGGGCCACCAGCCGATTTCCGTGACCCACAACGCGCCCTCGCTCGAGCTGGCCATCGACGGCGCGGCCGAGAAGCTCGACCATGCGCTGGAGCACCTGTACGGCAAGCTGCGCGACAAGCGCGCGGTGCCGGAACTGATCGAAGACCCGGACTTGAACGCTCCGGACGACGCGCAAGAGCTGGAAGGCCTGCAGGATCTGCAAGCCCTGGAAGAGGCCAAGGCCTCGAAAGCTTGACCGATGCGCCGAACGCGAGGCTCCATGCCTTGCGTTCCGACCTGCGTCCTGTTCGTCCATCGAGGCGACAGGGCGCTCCCTGCCTTCGGTGGCCAGTGCCGCTGCCCTGCGTGAACCAACCTTCATCGTCGCCGGTCAATCCTTGCACGTCCTTCGTCACAGAACCGGCCCCATGAACAATCCGTTCAACCTCATCAGCGATGCCTTCGCCCCGCGTTACCGGGTCAATCTGAGCATCGAGCGGCTCGATGGCAGCATCACGTTGACCTTGTCCACCGAGCACGGCGTGGCCGCCAAGCGCCTGATCACCCCCGAGCAGCGCAACGACCCCCAGCGCCTTCGTCACCTGATCGACAGCATTCGCCTGGACCTCGAGGCCGAGCATGCTGGAGACGCCCTGCCCCTGCTGCCAGGCATGCCCTGTGATCCGCGCCCGTCTGCCTCATCCACACCCGTGACCGGCATCGCCCTCTGAGCGCCATGTCTCTCACCGGTGGTCGATCACTTGCCGTCGTCCAGGTCCTTGCCCTGGGCGTCTAGCGCACGCCCCGAGGGGTAGCGGTAGGAGGCGTACCGCACCACGAGGATGGAAAACGCCAGGAGCAGGATGCCACCGCACAGGTAGAGCAACCCCACATCGGGCGCCTTGTGGTGCGAGACGTCGCCGATTAGCAGGCGCGTCAGTGCAGTGATGGCCACGTAGAGCAAGAAGCGGATCGGCATGTGGTTGGTCTTGAAATAGATGCCGACCATGGCCCCCAGCTCCAGGTAGATAAACAGCAGCAGGATGTCGTCGACGCTCGCGCCGCCCTGCCCCAGCATCTCGAGGAAGGTCATCACCGCGGCCCAGGCGGTCACCCCGCCGATGCCGAACAAGGCCAGGTAGTGGAACGACTCGACGCACAGGTTGCCCAGCGAGTCGGCAGAGCCATGCAGCCCCTTGCGCAGTTTTTCAGCCCATTTGATGTTCACGGTGTCCGGCTCCCAAGGCGACGGATGGAAAAGTACGTCATGCGTATGACGGTTGTAGCCATGCAGGCACGGGGCCAAGCCCTTGTCTGAGATGGCGACCGCGTGTCGCGGGGCACGTCGAGGCGAGGATCGACGGTCACCTTGCGGCTTGCGTTGAGCACGCGAATACGGAATACTGTATATAGATACAGCAATCTACAGACAGCGATAAAGGCATAGAGGTGATGAATGGCCGTCGAAGTGGTGTACCGCAGCAGTCGCGACCCGGAGCGTTTGTTCATGGATAAAGCCGAAGCAGATCGTCATGACAAGATGCTCGAACTGGCCGAACGCCTGGCCGACGTGCTGCAAAAAGCCGTACCGTCATTGAACGAGAAACAGGTCGAAGAGGCAGGCATCTACATGGCCAGGCACCGGGATGTGTTCGCCCGGGCATTCAAGAGCCAGCCGGATGCACTGGGCGAGTTGCTCGAAGACAAGGCCGACTGATCCAGCGGCCAACCCAAGGCGTGACGCCTTGATACGTTCACACGCGTTCACTGGACGAACCGGGGCCCGGCAGCTAATAGTTAAGACGTCGGGAGATGCCTCATGAATCCACGTCACGCTTGCCTGGCCTGCCTGCAACACGATCCGCCGAACCTGGTCGAGGCCGCCCTGTGGGTCGCTGCCGAGCATAATCGAAAGGTCGTCCCCGAGGCCTGGCTGCTGCACGTTCAACACGTGCAGCATGAGGTGCAGGTTCACCTGCCTGCGTTGCCGGCGGCCGAACTCGCCCAACTGCTGCTGCGCCAGCTCAATGCGCTCGGTTTTCAACAAGACGAGCAATTCCCCCTGCGGCCCCATGCTGCCCTGCTGGACCAGGTGTTGCTCAGGCGCCGAGGCCAACCACTACCGTTGGCGATCCTTGCACTGGAACTGGCGCGGCGTCTGGATATCGCGCTCGAGGGTGTGAATTTTCCGGGGCATTTCCTGCTGCGGGTGCCCGGTGCCGACTACCTGCTCGACCCCTGCGGTGGGCGACGCCTGTACCCGGCCGACTGTCGTGAACTGCTGGCCCGCCAGTATGGCGCGCAGGTGTCGCTCACGGCCGACCACCTTCAGGTCGCTACGCCGTCGCAGATGCTGCAGCGCCTGTCGCGCAACCTGCGTCAGTTGCATGCCGACAACGATCAACCCCTGGCCGCGCTGATCGACGCCGAGCGAGTCATGCAGCTGGGCGCGCCGAGCGCAGCGGATTACGTCGCACGCGCGGTGCTGTACCAGCGGCTGGCCTGCCCGGAAGCGGAGCGGTTCGATCTCGAGCATGCCCTGTTGTTGAGCGACGACCCGGTGCAGCGGTTGCGGTTGAGCGAGCGGCTGGGGCGTTTGCCGGTGACGGGGCATTCTCTTCACTGAGGCAGGGTCGTGACGACGGGTGAGCTGCCGCAGCCGGAGCGCCGGACGGACTCCCATAGGTGCACCAGCATGATGCATGCAAACGCAGTCCATCCTGTGTGGGCTTGCCCGCGATGGCGTCCGGTCTGTCACCGCCTGCATCGCGGGCAAGCCCGCTCCCACACGTGGCCGGTGACTGGGCTAATGCCAGGTAGTGGCTTGGAACGGAGGCCAGTGGGAGCTGGCTTGCCAGCGATAGGGCCCGTTCAGGCGCCGCCTGCATCACGGGCAAGCCCGCTCCCACACGTGGCCGGTGACTGGGCTAATGCCAGGTAGTGGCTTGGAACGGAGGCCAGTGGGAGCTGGCTTGCCAGCGATAGGGCACGTTCAGGCGCCGCCTGCATCGCGGGCAAGCCCGCACACAAAGGGCTTGTGCGGGTCTTCCAGATCAGTGAGGCGGTCCAGGTTGTGAGGTACTGCCGGGACACTGGACCAACCGCGGCTGGATGGGAGGGTCCCGCCTGATCAGCCTGGCGTATCCACTTGTGCCTGCGGATGGGCAACGATGAAGGCCGGATGCCGTTCCGCCAGCGCCATCACCCGCTGGATTCGTGGACAGGCCTCCAGCCCTACGCCGAAGCGCCGGGCTGCATACACCTGCGGCACCACGAACACATCCGCCAACCCCGGCGCGTCGCCGAGACAATACCCCTCCTCGCCCAGCATCTGCTCCACAACCGCCAAACCACGACCGATCCAGTGCGCAATCCAGGCCTGCACGTCGGTCTCGTTCACCCCAAGCCCCCGTAGTCGTTGCAGGACAGCCACGTTGTGCAAGGGGTGGACATCGCACCCAATCACCCCGGCGATGCTGCGCGCCTGGGCACGGGCCAGCCGGTCGGCTGGCAGCAGCGGCGGCGTGGGCCAGCGTTCTTCCAGGTATTCGAGAATGGCCATGGACTGCGTCAGGACCTGCCCTGTCTCCAGGCGCAGGGCCGGCACGCGGCCTTGGGGGTTGGCGGCCAGGTAGTCAGCGTCGTGTTGCGCCCCCGTCAGCAGGTTCACCGGGAGCGCCCGAGCCTCCAGCCCCTTGAGCGCCAGGGCGATGCGTACCCGGTACGAGGCGGTCGAACGGTAATAGGTGAACAACTCCATACCCACCCCCTCACTGCGCGGGCATCACCCTGCCACGGCACTCGCCGAACCCGATGCTGACCTGACCTTCGCGCACGCAGCGCGCGCGCAGGATGATCTCGTCGCCGTCCTCGAGAAACTGTCGTCGTTCGCCATTCGCCAGCTCGACCGCATGCTTGCCACCCTCGGTCATCTCCAGCAGGCTGCCGAACGAGCCTGGGTCGGTGCCCGACAGGGTGCCGGTGCCGAACAGGTCGCCTGGCTGCAACTGGCAACCATTGACGCTGTGGTGGGCGATCATCTGCGCCACGGTCCAGTACATGCTCAGCGCATGGCTGCAGGCCAGACGATGGGCCGGCAGCCCGGAGGCGCGCATGCGCTCGGTCAGCAGCAGCACCTCCAGCTCGATGTCGAACGCGCCCTGGGCCTGGTCCTGGGGGTCGAACAGGTACGGCAACGGTTGTGGATCGCCTGCCGGACGGGCGGGTTGCGCACGACGGAAAGGCGCCAGCGCCTCGGCCGTGATCACCCAGGGCGACAGGCTGGTCATGAAGCTCTTGGACAGGAACGGCCCCAGCGGCTGGTATTCCCAGGCCTGGATGTCCCGCGCCGACCAATCGTTGAGCAGGCACAGGCCGGCCATGTGCTGCCCGGCCTCGGCGATCGGAATCGGCTCGCCCAAGGCATTGCCTGGCCCGATCCACAAGCCCAGCTCGAGTTCGTAATCCAGCCGGGCGCTCGGGCCGAACACCGGCTGGGCCGCGCCGGCCGGCAGGGTCTGGCCACGAGGACGTTGCATCGGCGTGCCCGAGGGCCGCAGCGTCGAGGCGCGCCCATGGTAGGCGATGGGGACGTGCTTGTAGTTGGGCAGCAAGGGGTTGTCAGGCCGGAACAGCTTGCCGACGTTGGTGGCATGCTGCAGGCCGACATAGAAATCGGTGTAGTCGCCGACCCGTGCCGGCAGGTGCATCTGGCAATCGTCCATGGGGTACAGGGCGCTTTCCAGGCGGGTGCGATGCTCGCTGTGTTCGGCCAGCAGAGCCTGCACGCGCTCGCGCAGGGCCACGCGTGGCGCCGCACCCAGGGCGAACAGCCCGTTCAGCGTGCCGTCCTCGGTCGCCGCGACGGCAGCCTGGGCCGCCCCGTCGAGCAGGCCGGCAGCCGAAACGGCCTGCAGGTCGAGAATGGCGTTGCCGATGGCCACGCCGCAGCGCGGTGCTTCACGCGGTCGGCTGAAGATGCCCAGCGGCAGGTTCTGCAAGGGGAAGTCGGCATGGCCGTTGGCATGTTCGACCCAGCTGCGGGCAACGGCGGTCTGGCTCATCGGTCATCTCCGGTCCGGGGTGAAGGTGCGGGGCAGGGTCGCCCAGCACTGGTCGTAGTCGGGCTGCAACTGGGGGCTGCTCAGGGCCTGGTGCGTGGGCCGCAAGACCTGGGAGGTCTCGAACATGAAGGCCATGGTGTGCGCCAGGTACTGCGGCTGCAGCTCGGCAGCGATCGCCTTGGCGCAGGTGTCGGCATCCGGCCCGTGGGCGCTCATGCAGGGGTGCAGCGAGGCACCGCCGGGCAGGAAGCCTTCGGCCTTGGCATCATAGGCGCCCTGGATCAGCCCCATGAACTCGTTCATCAGGTTGCGGTGGAACCAGGGCGGGCGGAAGGTGTTCTGCGCCACCATCCAGCGAGGCGGGAAGATCACGAAGTCCAGGTTGGCCATGCCAGGCACGCTGCTTGGCGAGGTCAGCACGGTGAAGATCGACGGGTCGGGGTGGTCGAAGCTGACCGTCCCCAGTGTGTTGAAGCGGCGCAGGTCATAGGTGTAGGGCACGTTGTTGCCATGCCAGGCCACCACATCCAGGGGCGAATGGCCCAGCTCGCAGGCCCAGAACGTGCCAAGGAATTTCTGTACCAGCTGGGTCGGCCGTTCGAGGTCCTCGTAGGCGGCCACGGGCGCCAGGAAGTCGCGCGGGTTGGCCAGGCCATTGCTGCCGATCGGCCCCAGGTCCGGCAGCCGCAGGGGCACGCCATGGTTTTCGGCGAGGTAGCCGCGCGCCTGGGCATCGAGCAGCTCGACGCGAAACTTCAGCCCCCTGGGCAACACCAGGATCTGCAAGGGTTCGACCTGCAGCACGCCCAGCTCGGTCACCACCCGCAGGCGCCCCTGCTCCGGAACCAGCAGCAACTCGCCGTCGGCGTTGTAGCACACACGCTCCATGGAGCGGTTGGCACGGTAGAGGGACACGCTGACGCCTGTCGATTGCTCCGCCGCTGCCGTGGCCGCCATCGGCAGCCAGCCATCGAGGAAGTCGGTAGGCACCTCGGGCACCGGGTGAGGGCCCCAGCGCAAGCGGTTCGGCGTGCCCTGCGCCAGCGCATCGGCCAGAGGTTGATGGGCCAGGCGCTCGAAGCGTGGGTGCAGGGCCGACGGGCGGATGCGGTACAGCCAGCTGCGCCGCTGCTCGGTGCGCGGCAAGGTGAAGGCGGTGCCTGAAAGCTGTTCGGCATAGAGCCCGTAGGGCGCCCGCTGCGGCGAGTTCTGCCCGACCGGCAAGGCGCCGGGAAGTGCCTCGCTGGCGAACTCGTTGCCCCAGCCACTCTGGTAGTGAATGTCCGAAGACGCGCTGGCTGTCATCTGTACCTCCGTGCGCCGGAAAGCCCAGCCGCTGGTGGGTGCTCGCACTGAACCCTGGCGGATTCGGCGAACGCGTTGTTTTTATCGTAAACAGATTACGATAAACGTAATTTGCCCGCCGCCGATCGTCAAGCTATAAAGGCGACCCCCGACTCACTGGATGCCCTGCCCATGGCCAACGTCAATTCCGCTCCCGACACGGGCAAGCAAAAGGTGCGTTCAGCCGAAATCGGCACCGACATCCTCAAGGCCCTCGCCCAGCTGGCGCCCTCGACCTCGCTGTCGCGCCTGGCCGAGCACGTCGGCATGCCCGCGAGCAAGGTCCACCGCTACCTTCAGGCGCTCATCGCCAGCGGTTTCGCCGAGCAGGAGGCCGCCACCAACCACTACGCGCTCGGCCGTGAAGCCTTGCGCGTCGGCCTGGCGGCGTTGGGCAGCATCAATGTCTTGAAAGTGGCGGCGCTGCCGTTGGCGCAGTTGCGCGATGAACTCAACGAAACCTGCTTTCTCGCCGTCTGGGGCAACCAGGGCGCGACGGTGGTCAGCATTGAGCCGGCGGCGCGCGCGGTGACGCTGGTGACGCAGATCGGCTCGGTGTTGCCGTTGCTGTCGTCCTCGACCGGCCTGGTGTTCGCGGCCTACCTGCCCGAGCACCAGACGGCCAGCCTGCTCGATGAGGCGCTGGCCGCGTTCGGCGACGATCGCCAGCCGCTGCGCACGCTGCAGGCGATTCGCGAGCGTGGCCTGCACCATGTGCATGGGTCGTTGCTACCCGGGGTCGATGCGCTGTCGGCGCCCATTCTCGATGCCCGAGGCCAGATCGCGGCGGTCATGACGGTAGTCGGTCCGGCGTCGACCTTCGATGCCGATGAACGAGGGCCCGCGGCTCGACGCCTGCTCGCTGCGGCGCAGGCGAGCAGTTGGCGAATGGGCTATCAAGCCGAGGACGGCGTGGGGGGCGACGCAGCAAGCGGCTGACTGTTGCCTGACGTGCAACAGTGAATGTCAAAACCGGTGGTATTTCCTTCAGGGTCAAGCGCTTATGCTGGACCAACTGATTGGCAGGGGTGACAACTCCCCCTCTTCACCCCTGCCGATGGGTACCTCGACGCGGATTTTGAAGCTCCTTGATCTGTCGTCTCGATTGGCCGCTGCCTCTGGACAGCGGCTTTTTTTATGGCCGGTCGTGCCGAGACGATGTCGCCCTACCCCTTCAGGGCGCCCATGAAATCGTCCAGCCAGGGCTCGGCGTCGGTTTCCTGGTCGACCGTTTCGCTGGCATCCAGGCGCAGCATGGGGACCACCTCCTGCACGCCGAGCTCGGTGTAGAGTTCGCGCAGCTGTTCGCCGCCGCCGCAATAGGTGTCGCCGTAGCTCGAATCGCCCAGCGCGATGACGCCGCCCGGCAGGCCACGCCACTGGCTGGGCAGGGTGTCACGCAGGCTGTCGTACAGTGGCATCAGGTCGTCGGGCAGCTCGCCCATGCCGGTGGTGGAGGTGATGGCCAGCAGCGCCTCGGGCGCGAACGCCTGGATGTCCGCGAGCGTGCCGCGCGGCGAGTGCCAGGTCTCGAAGCCCGCCTTGCCCAGCAGGGTGGCGGCGTGGCGAGCGACGTCCTCGGCAGTGCCGTAGACCGTTCCTGAAATGATGGCGACTTTCATCGGGTGAAGGTTCCGAACAGAGTGAAACCGTAGGATACGCGGATTCATCGATAGCAAAAGGCCAATGCATGAACACGGTCTTCACATGTCCTGAGCTATGATGTCGGCCATGCTGCCTGTGATGCGCCGAACGCTCTTTCGCGTGACGACAGCCGGAGCCCCACCGACGAGGCGTGGGCAATGTTTCAACGCGACTGCACGGCTTGCCCGCGCGATCGCCGCACTTGATGAGCGTCTTCGAGTTCGACCATGTCAGACAACCTTCTCACTCAGGATGAGCTGGATTTCATCCTGGACATGCAGCGCCTTCCTCAGGCCAGCCCGGCCGATCCGGGCCCCAGCCTGCGCGTGGACGGCGACCGGCGGGTCCAGGACCTGCTCACGCGTCTGGTCGGCCACGAGCAGGTCACCCTGCAGGCGCACATCAACAACCAGCAGATCAGCTTCCCGTTGCACCTGGTGGAGGACGAATTCCACGCGTTGCACCTGCAGCTGGGCATGCCCGACATCTACGAAGACGGGCCCATGCTGCGGCCGTGGCGCCTGACGCTGGAGACGCCGGTCGCCCTGCTCGACGACCGTGACCGTGCCAGCCGGCTGTGGGTGCGCGACATTTCGTTCAGAGGGGTCCTGCTGGAAGCGCAGGGCACGGCCAGGACACCCACGCGCTTCAACATGCGCTTCGCACCGCCGGGCGAGGTGCCGATCCGTCTGCGCGGCTTCAAGCGGCGGCAGATCGACAGTCGTCTGGCGGCCTACGACCTGAGCGAAAGCGCCGAGGACGAGATCGAACGCCTGCGCGACTACATCCTCCAGGCGCATCGGCGGGTGCACCCGGACGTGCATGACCCGCTGCAGGAATGAGCCCCGCCCGCCGCGCATGCCTGCGCGAGGCCCTGGACTTCGGTTATGCTCAACGATCTTCACACTGAGCAGACACCGTTGACCACCCAGCACATGAACAGCCCCATTCTCGTCACCGGCGCCAGTCAGCGAGTCGGGCTGGCCCTGGCACTCGCGCTGGCCAAGGCCGGCCATACCGTGGTCAGCACCAGCCGCAGCATCGGCACCGACGCCGCGCACCCGAACATCATCCCGTTCCAGGCCGATCTGTGCGTGCCGGCCGAGCGCCAGGCGCTGATCGACCACCTGCGCAACGACTACCCCGGCCTGCGCGCGATCGTGCACAACGCTTCGCTCTGGCTGGACGACGGCCTGGACCAACTGCAGACCATGTTCCAGCTGCATGTCGAGGCGCCCTATCACCTCAACCTGGCGCTGGGCGAACAGCTGGCGAAGGTCGAGAAGGCCGACATCATCCACATCTGCGACGAGACCTCGTCACGCGGCAGCAAGAGCCACATCGGCTATGCCGCGACCAAGGCCGCGCTGCAGAACATGGTACTGTCGTTCGCCGAGAAATATGCACCGACCGTGCGGGTCAACGGGATCCTGCCGGGGTTGCTGATCTTCAAGGAAGACGGCGACCAGGCCTACCGTGAACACGCCTTGAAAAAAGCCCTGCTGGAGTTCGAACCAGGCGCCGGCCCTCTGGTCGACGCCGTGATGTTCCTGCTCGACAGCCGCTACAGCACTGGAAGCCAGGTGGTCATCAACGGTGGCCGCCATCTGAAGAACCGAATCGCCTAGGAGGTCGCCCATGACGCCCCAACAACAGCTCGAACTCGAGGCCGCTGCGTTCCGTCGCCTGGTCGAACACCTGCGCAGCCGTACCGACGTGCAGAACATCGACCTGATGAACCTGTCGGGCTTCTGCCGCAATTGCCTGTCGAAATGGTACAAGGCCGCCGCCGACGAACAGCAGCTCGAGGTGAGCCTGGACGATGCCCGCGAGGCGGTGTACGGCATGCCCTATGCCGAGTGGAAAGACCGTTATCAGACAGATGCCAGCCCTGCCCAGCAGGCGGCCTTCGAAAAAGGAAAAACCCCGTGACTGACCTGGCCACCCTGCGCGCCCGCCTGACCTCTGGCGAGCATGCCTTCGCCGACACGCTGGCGTTCATCGCCGAACACTACCGCTATACGCCGCAAGCGTTCGACAACGGCGACGTGCACAACGCCGCCGGGCAGAACGAAGGCTCTTGCAAGACCCTGGGCCTGGCCGTACTCGAAGGGCTGAGCGACCAGGAGGCGCTGCTGGCGTTCGGCGAGCACTACCGCAGTGTGCAGGCCACGCCGGACGGGACCGATCATGCCAACATCCGGGCGCTGATCACCTATGGCCTGGCGGGCGTCACCTTCGCGCAACGCCCGCTGGAACGTTTGGCCTGACACCCATGGCATGGGCCCTGGTCTGGGGCACGCCCAGGCCAGTCCCGCGTCACGCCGTGGCCACGCCGCGCACCAGCGGCCGGCACAGCTGTTCCAGGCGTGAACCCTGGTAGGTCGTCTCGCGGAAGAGGCGCCAGCGCCCGAACAGCCCGTACACGTGGGTGATCCGCCCCATTTCGACGTACCCCATGCGCATGTGCAGACGCATGGCCGGCACGTTGTGGCTTTCGACCACGTCGATCGTCGTCGTGCAGCCCTTCTCGCGCATGCATTCCCACATGGTCAGCTGCGCGGTCTGCGACAGGCGCGTGCCGTAGTAGCGGCGGATCAGCTCCCCGCTGTGGGCGAAGTACTGGCCTGGCGCTACCTTGAACGTGCAGCCGTAGTAGTGCTTGTCGTAGTAATCGTCGGTGGTCGACCACATCACGCCCACGACATCGCCGGCCTCGTCGATCCACATGTGACCGACATGGCCTTGCTCGGCGAACTCACGCATGACGCCCACGCGATCACCGAAATGCCGCTGGAACCGGTGGACATTGCCTGGGGTGATGTCGAGACGAGTGAGCGGTGGATGCTCACGCAGCTTGAACCGCTCGATCGGCAGGCTCAGGTCACGCTCGGTCCAGATCAATTCCCAATGGAAGAACACGTACCGTTCGAAGGCCGTCTTCAATGAACGCTTCAGGCCTTTCTGCCTGAGCTTTTGCAACAACGTACTCGCTCCCATCTTCGTTCCCCTAGCTGATGAACCTGCTTCCCCAGGAAGCGGTATAGGCTAGAAGCGGGAAGAATGCTCGCGCGCACGTGAAATAATTTGTATCAAATAGTTTCAAATCGAAAGAAAACCCGCACGCTTCGAAAGCCGTGCGGGTTCGGGGCGAAGCTTACAGCTGGACGCAGTCGAATTGCACGTCGGTCGCCACGTCCTGGTCGTAGTCGACGTCACTGCGCTCGAAGCCGAACAGGTTCAGGAATTCGCGCTTGTAACCGGCGTAGTCGGTCAGCTCGAACAGGTTCTCGGTGGTCACCTGCGGCCACAGCGCCTTGCAGGCGTCCTGCACGTCGTCGCGCAGTTCCCAATCGTCCAGGCGCAGGCGGCCCTTCTCGTCGACCTCGCCTGGCTGGCCGTCGGCGCGGTACAGACGGTCACGGAACATGCGGTTGAGCTGGTCGCCGGTGCCTTCGTGGATGCCCTGCTCTTTCATCACCTTGAAGACCATCGACAGGTACAGCGGCATGACCGGGATGGCCGAGCTGGCCTGGGTCACCACCGACTTGAGCACGGCCACGTTGGCACCGCCGCCGAGGGTCTGGGACAGCGTGGCGTCCAGACGCTGGGCGGTGTCGTCCAGGTCCTGCTTGGCCTTGCCCAGGGCGCCGTGCCAGTAGATCGGCCAGGTGATCTCGGTGCCGATGTAGCTGAACGCCACGGTGCGTGCCTGTTCGGCCAGCACACCGGCCTCGGCCAGGGCCTCGATCCACAGCTGCCAGTCCTGGCCACCCATGACGGTAACGGTGTCCTGGATTTCCTGCTCGGAAGCCGGCTCGATCGCGGCCTCGATGATGGTGTCCTTGTTGGTGTCGATGGCGGTCGACTTGTACGGCTCGCCGATCGGCTTGAGGGCCGAACGCACCAGCTCACCGGTCTTCGGCAGCTTGCGCACGGGCGAGGCCAGGGAGTAGATCACCAAGTCGACCTTGCCGCCCATCTCGTTCTGGATCAGCTCGATGACCTTGGCGCGGGCTTCGTCGGAGAAGGCATCGCCATTGATCGATTTGCTGTACAGGCCTTCGGCCTTGGCGAACGTGTCGAACGCCGCGGCGTTGTACCAGCCGGCGGTGCCAGGCTTGGTCTCGGTGCCAGGCTTTTCGAAGAACACGCCCAGGGTGTCGGCCTTGAAGCCGAAGGCTGCGGTGATGCGCGCAGCCAGGCCGTAGCCGCTGGAGGCGCCGATCACCAGGACCTTCTTCGGCCCGTCTTCACGAACGCCCAGTGCGCGGGTCGCCTCGATCTGGTCGCGAACGTTGAGTTCGCAGCCTTTCGGGTGGGTCGTGGTGCAGATGAAACCGCGGACTTTGGGGTGGATGATGGCCAACGTCTGTACCTCTTCGGGTGTTTAGTCTGTGAACGGTCCTTCGATGGACGCGCTCGCGTGATCAGAGGGTGAGACTACCCCTGCTCCATAGCCGACACATATTAAGGGGAGATCGACGGGTTTCAAGGCCGGCGTCGGTCGGGTGCTCGACGGTACCCACGGAACAAGGCAGCGACTGCATTAGAATTCTTCACCATCAAAACGAATTAAATGAGATTTTCTCAGGCTCGAAGGCTCGGCAAACTGCATGCATCTGATTGGAGACTTCGACACATGGCCGTTGCACACACCCTGGGATCCCCGCGCATCGGGCGCGACCGTGAACTGAAGCGCGCCCAGGAGGCTTTCTGCCGAGGTATGCTGGATGAGGCCGGCCTGCGGGCCGTGGGCCGGGCGTTGCGCGCTGCGCACTGGCAGGCGCAGAAGGAGGCCGGCCTCGACCTGCTGCCGGTGGGCGACTTCGCCTGGCACGATCAGGTCCTGACCCACTCCCTGACCTTCGGTGTCATCCCCGAGCATGCTCGACCGCAGGGCGATGCGGCACCGACGTTGCACACGCTGTTCGCCATGGCGCGCGAGGTGACGGCCGAGACCGTCAGTGGTGACGACACCGCAGCCCAGACAACGACCCCATGGTTCGACACCGACTACGCCTACCAGGCGCCGGTGTTCAGCGCCGACCAGACGTTCCAGCTGAGCTGGACGCAGCTGTTCGAGGAAGTCGCTGAAGCCCAGGCGTTGGGTCACGCCGTCAAGCCGGTGATCCTGGGCCCGCTGACCTACCTCTGGCTGGGCAAGGCCCAGGACGAAGCCTTCGACAGACTGGAGCTGGTCGAGCGCCTGCTGCCGCTGTACGACCAGATCTTCCATCGCCTGGCCGACCAGGGCGTGGAGTGGGTGCAGATCGACGAGCCGATCCTGGCCCTGGACCTGCCCCAGGCCTGGAAGAACGCCTACGAGCGTGTCTACAACCTGCTCCAGCGCGCCCCGCTGAAGAAGCTGATCACCACCTACTTCGGCGGCCTGCAGGACAACCTCGGGCTGGCTGCCAACCTGCCGGTCGAAGGCTTGCACATAGACCTGGTGTGCGCGCCGGAGCAATACCCGACCCTGCTCGACCGCCTGCCGACCTACAAGACCCTGTCGCTGGGCGTGGTCGACGGGCGTCATGCCGCGGGCGGTGACGTGGACAAGGCCATCGAGGTGCTGCGCCATGCGGCCGAGCGGCTGGGTGATCGGCTGTGGGTGGCGCCATCGTGCGCCCTGCTGCACGCCCCGGTGGACCTGGCGCTCGAAACGGGACGGGGCGACGGACTGAAAGACTTTCTCGCCTTCGCGGCGCAGAAGTACCAGGAGGTGGTGTTGCTGGCCAAGGCCGTCAACGACCCTGAAGCGGCTGCGGCCATCGCGCATGTCGAGCCTGGTCTTGCGAAGGCGGGCTGAGCCACGAAGACAAGGCGCACGAGGCCCTCAGGCCACCGTGCGCATGGCCAAGGTCATGCGGCGTGCTGGGCGCCTTTGAAGTCTTTCTTGTACTGCTCCATCTGCTGGCCCAGGGTTTCCAGCTCGGCGTCGGAAAACAGCTCGCGCGCCTTGGGGAACATCTCGCTTTCCTCTTCCTCGATGTGATGTTCGAGCAGCTCTTTCATTACCTTGGCGCGTCCGGAAAACTCCACGGTGCCGGTGTCGGTCTTCATCAGGTCCGGCAGCACCAGCGCATCGACGGTGCGGTGCTCTTCCTTGGCCTCGTAGTACATCGTCGCTTCTTCTTTCTTGCCCGCCTTCTTGAACGCGGGGTAGAGGATTTCCTCTTCCAGTTGCGTGTGCAGCTGTATTTCGTAGTTCAGCTTGTCCAACAACTCGGCACGTTTCTTCACGGCGCGCTCGGTGGTCGAGGTCAGGTCTTCCAGCAGCTTCTTCACGGTCTTGTGATCGTTGGTCAGCAGTTCGATAGCGTTCATGAAAACCTCATCAGGGCCAGGGTTCGGTTCACGGGGTCACCAAAGGTTGAGTCGAGGAATGAGCCCCAGGTTCAAATCGGGTGATCATCGGAAGGCACAGGCCCGGTCAGCCAAACGCCAGGCGTAAAAAAGCCCGCATCCGCGGGCCAAAGAGCACACGCAATACGGGCGTCAACGCGGGTCGGGCTGGCCATCGAACTCGGCGTTGTCGGTTTCTTCATTCGTCGGCTGCGGGTCGAGCGGTGTGTCGCCGCCGTCGATCGGCCGGTGATCGTCATCGTCGGGCAACTGCTCCACGCCGGCATCACGTGAGGGATGAACATCGACACGGCCCGGGCTCAGCGGGTTGTTCGAACCGGGCAAGGGATCCACGGGTGGCAGACCCTGATCGTCTGGCGAGGGCATGGCAGTTCTCCTCTTGAAATGGCAACGCCTATGTCGATACGAGGGGCCGCCACGCCGCCAAGTTCGATCCGTGCACGACCGCTTGTCAGTGCGCCCTTCATATCTGGCCTCGTGTGCCGATAAGCATAGCGAAGAAGTCCCGCCAACCTGGATGAACCATGCAAGTCAAGTATTGCCCGATGCCGGCGCACGAAGACGCTCGGCTGCACATGCTCAGGGACCTGGAGGCCGAGGCGCGCAGCCAGGAGGATCCGGTCCTGGCCAAGCTCGTGGCAATGACTGCCTCCGTACTCGATGCGCCGATCGCGTTCATCTCCATCGTCGAGAGCGAACGCCAGATCTTCCGTGCGCAGATCGGCCTGGCCGTCGAGTCGGCGCCACGTGACGAGGCAATCTGTGCGCACACCATTCTCGAGCCGCGCCTGCTGGAGGTGCTCGACACCTGGCAGGACATGCGCTTTGCCAGCCTTCCTCTGATCGTCGCCGATCCGGAACTGCGCTACTACGCCGGTTACCCGATTCTCTCGACCGACGGCTTGGGCCTGGGCAGCCTGTGCGTGGCCGACACCTGCCCGCGCGGGGCGATGAGCGAAAAGCAGGCGGCGTTCCTGCAGCACATGGCCGAGCTGGTGATGATCCGCCTGAACAACCTGCGCAGCGCGTCGTACATCGACCCGCCCACCGGTCTGTACAACCGCTCCAAGCTCGAACAGGACATCCTGCTGTCGATGAGGGCCAAGCGCGCCACCGAGCTGGTGGCGATCGACGTGATCTCTCCCAAAGCCTTGAACGACGTGGTCAAGGCCTTCGGCTACACCTTCGCCAGCGACATGATGCTGGCCATCAGGGATCGCTTTCTTGCGCTGCTGCCTCCCCAGCATGCCCTGTACAAGGTCAGCCCGACCCGCTTCGGCCTGCTTCTTGAAGCACCCTGCGATGGCCCCCTGCTCTACCAGTTGATCCTCGACCGCTTCAGCGTGCCCTTGGTCAACGACGGCATCCCGCTGCACATGAACATCGGCATCGGCGTGCTGCCCATCGACGCGCAGACGCCGCCCGACCAGGACCACATGCGCCTGGTGGTCGGCGCCTCCGACAATGCCCGCGCCAAGGGCCTGGGCTGGACGCTCTATCAACCCGAGATCGACGCGGCGCAGCAACGGGCGCTGAACCTGGTGAGCGCCCTGTCGGTGGCCATTCATTCGAGCGACCAGTTCCGCCTGGACTACCAGCCCAAGGTCTCCCTGCGCGATGGCCGTTGCACGGGCGTCGAAGCACTGTTGCGCTGGACCCACCCGGTGCTGGGGGCGATCTCGCCTGCCGAGTTCATCCCCCTGGCGGAAAAGACCGCCCTCATCGAAAGCCTCAGCTGTATCGTGGCCCGGGCCGCCATCGAACAGGCCGGTGCGTGGCACCGCCAAGGCCTGCACATGCCGATCGCCATCAACCTGGCTGCGCCGGACCTGGAGAACACCCGCCTGGCCGACCTGATCATCGGCCTGCTGGCCGAGCAGGCCCTGCCCCGCGGCAGCTTCTCGATCGAACTGACCGAAAGCTCGCTGATGCGCTCGCCCGAGGTGGTCTGCTCGCAGCTGCACCGGCTGCGCCAGGCCGGCGTGCGCATCGCCATCGACGACTTCGGTTCGGGCTACAGCAACTGGGTCTACCTGCGCGACCTCCCCGCCGAGATCATCAAGATCGACCGCACACTGGTCCACAACCTCGCGACCGAAGAGAAGGACCAGCGCCTGGTCAGGGCGATCATCGACCTGGCGCGCAAGACCGGCTACACAGTGATCGCCGAAGGCATCGAGACCGACATCGAGCGCGTGCTGCTGGCCGACTGGGGGTGCGATGAAGGGCAAGGCTTCCTGTTCGCCCGGCCCATGCATGCGGATCGGGTGGTGCAGTGGCTCGAGGCGCACGAACGCGACGCTCGGGCGAAGGCGCAGGTGTGAGAGGGGCACCGTCGCGGGTGTGCGCTTCCTGTTGAAACAGGAAGCGCTAATACCCACGGACAACAACGCGTTTAAATTATGTAATTTTGTTGTAGGAATTCTTCCACTTTTCCTACGACCTTGTAGTCCCCTTCCCAAATATCGAACTTTTACACTTAAGCGGTTGCAACGCGCATAGCGCCTTACTTACGCTTGGCCTGTCGCCGCTTTTACATGACCGTTACTTAAGCCTTTCCAAGTTAAATGCGGCGCTTTTGTTCAACTGCCGTACACGCGATCACTTTTTCGTTAACAAAGATCCTATTCCAAGTTCGGAACGTGCGCGCCTGCACGCGAATAAACCTGACATCGGCTTATCAACTGTCGATCGCTATCGAGCGCGCGACTTGGCCGCTTATTACCTGAACGACTGGCATTGCGCAGGAGCGACGCATGATCCCATGGACGTGGATTCTCGACTGGCTGACGCTGGAGACCAAGGTCGAACACCTGTTCGACGTTCATGCCCCGGCCAATCCCGATCCGTACTCACCCACGTTCAGCGCGTATGGCTCCCCCCACCGTGCGAGTCTTCACCTGCTCCGGCGCAGAATCAGGAGCGTTCGTCATGCCTGCGACCTGGCCGAACGTGAAGCGGCCCACCAGTTGCTCAAACGCTTCGCCGATCTCGATATCCACGACATCCTCGACGACCTGATCGAGGTGGTGGCCGAAATGGCCATGATCGTCGTCGGCAGCACGGTGACCGGCGCCGTGATCGGTGGGGGGGTAGGGTTTTTCGCCGCTGGCATCGGCGCCGTGCCGGGCGCAGCGAGCGGCGCGCTGATCGGCGCCCAGGCCGGTGGCTGGCTGCTGAGCATCCTGGGCCTGGCGTCGGTCGCCGAGTTCTTCATGGACGGGCTCCCGGCCATCATCGAGGGATATGTGCGTGGCATCGCCACGGCGTGGCGCGGCCCGCGAGAATTGCCCAACGACCCCCTGAACACCTTCTACGACGACCCCACGGCGGCCCAGCAAGGCGCATGGGACATTGCGCGGTCCCACGAAGCCGTGGTGGTTCTGCTGCTCGGCGCGATCGTCGCCTACCTGACACGAGGTGGCGGCTCGGCGATGGTGCTCGCCCAGGACATGCAGCGCAGCGCACGGGGCAGCAGGATCGCGCAATGGATGCTCAAGCATGAAGACAAGCTCAAGCGGCATCCTGACCTGAAGACTCCCGAGCCGCGACGGGTTGAGGGCGGCCAGGGAAACGGGTCGTCATCGTCCCCAAAACCGGATGATCGCCACGAAGGGTCAGGCAAGGGCAAATCGACTACCATGCCTGTGCATGAGGTGGAGTGTTTCAGGGCGGATCGATTGCCGGCGTCGAAGGGTGATGAGTTTGTGCGGCAGTTGAAGGGGCAGGAAGGGGGATTGAACCGGCTGACGGTTGAGGAGTATTTGGAGAATATTGCTAACCCAAAAAATCGTGACAAAACAGCTGCACGGCTAGCACGTGAAGCCCTTGAGCAAACACTACAAAACCGTCTTCAACTTGAATATTCAAGAATCATGGATGAGGTCAAAGCCGAAGCGACCGCCAAGCGTGAGGCAAAAGCAATAATGCGGCAACTGGCGGGCCTGCACAATCCAGATCTAGTGGCAGGAGGGAAAGACATCATCGCGGACTTCGGTGATCGTCAAGTAAATTCGAGCATAGGCGCTCAATGGGGAAAGAGAATAAAAGGAATAAAGCACATGGCCGAACAAATCCCCATCGCAGAGCGATCTTCCACTTTTTTGAATTTAAAATTAACCAAATGCTAAGCGCCGTGAGACTTTTATGGATGCTGTATTTTCCCGATTTATTGAAAAAATAGGCGCTCAAATGGACTGCCAGACAGTGCCAGAGTCCAGTATTGCACTGTACACAGGCAAGCTCCCCGATCAGCTTATTGACTATTGGCAAGAGCATGGGTGGGGTGGCTATGGAAAAGGCTTGTTCTGGACCGTCAACCCACAAGAATACGAAGGCGTCTTGACCCATTGGATCGAAGGCACATGTTTGGATACGCGCGATACCTATCATCTCATTGCGCGTAGCGCATTCGGAGATCTTTACTTGTGGGGGGAAACGACAGGCCCTTCAGTCGTAATCAATAGCGTATTTTCACGCTGTGCGATCCAAAACCTAGGGCTGCGCCCTGGTGAAATGAATAAAATGGTCAAAAATTTCTTCTTGTCGGTAGAGGTCAAATACAACAATTTTGCCGGCCTGTTTGAGCGTGCGCATCGAAAGTTGGGCACGCTCACACGCGACGAAATGTACGGGTTCGTTCCAGCATTAATGCTTGGAGGTTCTGAGCATATCGATCACCTGGAAAGGGTCAAGACCCTCGAACATCTCACCTTACTGTCTCAACTTGCCGAGCTTGAGCCTTATGGCTTTTCAGACCTCTGATTTGCATACGTTCACAACGAGAGAGCGTCTATAGGCACTTATGACCACACTCATCCGTTGCTGGATATTACAAGTCTGCAGCTTACCTTATATGCGGTGGCACCTCGCATGAAGCTGATCGAAAGGAGGATTAGAATGGATGAAGCTATTAAGCTTTTCATTGACGAGATGGGCACCCCGATCACTCAAAAAGCTGTACCCACATCAAGCATCGTACGTTACAGCAAAATATTGCCAGAGCGCCTGCTCAATTATTGGCAGGATTATGGCTGGAGCGGCCATGCAGACGGAATTTTTTGGATCGTAGATCCTCAGGAGTATGAAGGCGTCGTTAGCGCGTGGCTCAAAGACACAGTGTTCGAGACGCGAGACACCTACCATGTCATCGCACGCACTGCATTTGGAAAACTCTATTTGTGGGGCGAAAAGACGGGGCAGTCCCTGACCATTGAGAGTTGTTATTCGCTTTATGCTTATAAAAGACCAGGGACGACTGCAGAAGACCTGGACAGGCAATGCTTGAGCTTCTTCCTTTCTGCCAGCTTCGAATTCAGCGATTTCCTAGACCTCTTCGACCCTGCTAAAAGAAAACTCGGCATCCTGCAAAGTGACGAAATATATGGTTTCGTTCCAGCGCTGATGATTGGTGGAAGCGAAGATTTGAAAAATTTAGAAAAGCTCAAGATCATAGAACACCTGACGTTTCTGGCGCAGCTCGCTCCCTTAGAGCCCTACACACTGGCAAACCTTTATCCATGAATGCTCAGTTGCACCGAAAATATACGCACCGCTGAGCACGTTTTCGTTGCAAACGTTTATCTGACTCAGCTTACAAGAAACCTGTTCGATCACAATGAGGCCTCCCCGCCGGCACGAAAACATACATTCTCACGTGTAAAATTTAAAATAAGGAATTTTGATGAATGAGGCAGTCAGCCTTTTTATAGAAGAAATGGGAAATCCAACTTCACACACACCGGCGCCATCAACGGCCATTGAACATTACAGGAATAAATTACCTGGACGCCTGTTAAACTACTGGGAGGACTATGGCTGGAGCGCTCATGCAGGCGGCATTTTCTGGATAGTCAACCCAGCTGAATACGAAAGCGTTGTACGCTCGTGGCTTGGGGGAACAGCCTTCGAAGCAAGGGATACCTATCATGTAATCGCACGCACTGCATTCGGATGCTTGTACCTATGGGGCGAAAAAACAGGTTATTCCCTGAAAATTGAAAGCGTCTTGTCTCGCTACTGCGCCTATGAACTGGGTACCACTGAAGACTCGCTGAACAGACAAAGCCAGATTTTTTTCATGAACCCCAGTATCGAAAGTAGCGACTTTCTAGGCTTTTTCAGCCGCGCGCGGAAAAAACTCGGACCTCTGAAGAGCGGCGAAATGTATGGCTTCGTTCCTGCGCTCATGCTGGGCGGCAGTGAAAAATTGGAGAACCTGGAAAAAGTGAACACCATTGAGCACCTCACCTTCTTGTCGCAACTGTCCCCTTTGGAGCCCTTTACGCTTTCCGATCTGTATTGATGCGTTCGCTCGACGGCTGCCCATGCTTGTCGCCAAACACATCAAGGCGCAATTCAGCAGCAGACATCAGTGCGTTACCTCGTAGACCACTTGACCCAGACTTACCTTTTCCACACCCCCCTAAACCCTCATGAACTGACACTATGACCACCACACTCAACCACTGCCTTGCCCACTTCGGTGAGCCCTTCGACCGACAAGCCGTTCCCGCCTCGCGGTTAGAAGACTACAAGGACAAGCTGCCTGACCTGTTGTTGGACCATTGGCGTGATTACGGCTGGTGCGGCTATGGCGACGGTTTGTTCTGGCTGGTCGATCCGCAGGCGTACGCAGGCGTCGTGGAGGCTTGGTTAGAGGGCCACCCCCTGTCCCACCTCGATACGTACCACACGTTTGCACGCAGCGCGTTCGGGGACCTTTACCTGTGGGGCGAAGAGAGCGGACTGTATCTGACCATCGACAGCTGTTCGTCGACGTTCATGATTCACAACATGGACATTCCCCGAGACGAATGGAGCCGCGAACTGCAACGCTTCCTGCAATCCGTGACGCCCGAGGAGAACGATTTCAACGGCCTGTTCGACAGCGCGAAGGCGCAATTCGGTACGCTGCGCAGCGATGAGATGTACGGCTTCTGCCCGGCCATCCTGCTCGGCGGGGCGGCCAAGCTCAAGTACTTGGACAAAACCCAGGCCATCGAACACCTGACCCTGCTGTCGCAGTTGGCCGCGCTGACGCTCGACGACTGTTCCGAAGAATGAGACGGCTTCAGCAGGCATGCGCGTGAACACGCGAAATGGAACGCTCCATCACCCAGCGTCCTGCCTTCATGAACCGGCGCCCAACTTGGCCGCATGCAGCCCTTATGGAATCGATCAAAGTGATAACCGTGTCACAGATCAATACCTGCGATCTTCTGCACCGTACCCTGGCCGAGCATGATGCGTAACTGAACACCCGCACGGTACGGAAACACATGGACATCAGGAAGATCCAAGCCAGCGACTTTGCAGGCTTCCATGCGCTGTTCGCCGAGGTAAGTGGCGAAGGCCTGTTTTCGGTCTCGACCCAGGCGCCGCCGATCCAGGCCATCGAGCGCGCCCTGGTCGCCGTGGAGCAGCATGACTGGCCCGTCTACGTGGCCGTTCAGAACGGGCAGATCGTCGGCTCGGCCGAGGCGTTCCCGGACAGCTTCTGTCGTCCTCAGGGCGATCCGCAGTTGGGTCTGCTGGGCATGCAGGTCAAGCGCGAGTTTCGCCGACATGGCCATGGGGCGGCGCTGCTCGAAGCCGTCATGCGCCATGCACGGCGCATCGGCTTCACCGGTATTGAACTGACGGTGCTCAAGTCCAACCGAGCAGCCTTGGCGCTCTACGACAAGGTCGGGTTCACCTGGGTGCAGGACTTGGACACTTGTCTGCTCCCAGGCGGCGTACAGGACCAATTGCAGCGCATGCGTCTGGCCTTCTAGGCGCCCCTCAAACCTCAAGCCCTTTCAACCAGAAATTCGTGTCGCGGTGCGAAAAGTCTTCTGGATCGAACCCGTACGGGAAGTATTCCTTGAACAGGCCATATTCCGGATGCTGAGCGTCCCCGAGCGCTTCGAGCATCATTTCGTACCCACCCAGGCCACCGATGTCTTCCGGCGGGCAAGCGTTCTCGCCAGCGATGCAGGTCGGCAGGTTGCGGTACTTGCTGCGTGGCACCACCGCTTCCACCGTCACCACATGGTCCCAGCTGTCACCGAGGTCGTAGACATAACGGAAGGTGGTCTCCGTGCCCAGTGTCTTGACCAGCGAGCGACGCGCCTGGGACGTGATCGTGCTCTCACCGTCCGGGTCAGGAACGCCGTACCAGACGCCATTGATCAGGTATTGGTGCAGATGAGCGTTTTCCCAGCCCATGGCGACCTGGATGACAAGGTGCAGGCGGGCCAAGGTGATGGTCTGGGGCACGATCACGCGGCGCCAGATCAGAGGATCGCTGCCCGCCAGGGCGATGTGAAGTTGGTAGAGGCCTGGTTTTGCAGGGGTGCGGGGCGAAGTGGTCATGGTGAGGCTCGTGAATAGGAAATTCTTGGGGCACGACGCGGGGAGCGCATACGCATGAGCAATGCAGTCGTCCTGTACGATTTGCTGGTCACGGATATGCATTCAGGGGTGCCAGGTGCGGCTGGGCAGCCCCGTACGTCAGCGACGCATGCATGGACTCTACCGTTTGTCCCGCTCTAGTCATAGCCACACAAAAGCGCGAAGTCCACGCGCATCGCCGGAAGAACAGGTCGCAGCCGGTTCGGCACCCTAGTAAGGACTACTCTTGCATTCGTAGTCACATCGTAATCCCCAAACTACTGCGGTCCCAGGAGCGGGCTTGCCCGCGAAGCCAGGACTGCGATTGGCAGTTGCTCACATCACTGGCCGTCCCGTCCCTCGTCAACTTTCACGTACCATACCCACACACCTTTTCATGGACCCACCCATGCTGGTTTTCTGCCCTCACTGCACGGCTCTCACCCATGGCCTTCCTAAACAGATCAACACCTGCGCTGGCTGCCACAACGGGTTCGCCCTGGTCGACGCCTTCTGCACCGTCAGTGGCAAGCCCCTGACCCAACTGCCGAGCACCGTCCTCTATGATTCAGTGGCCATGCACGCCCATGGCGTTGCCAGGTTGTACCGCACCACGGACAACTACAGGTGCGACTACGGGCTCAAGACAGGCGTGCGCAGCATTCGTGATGAAGGCATCAAGCCTTTTCGTGCCTACTACGTTGTCGCACTCATCTACTTCGACCAGATACGGATCTACCATGGTACCGATTCGAGCCGCCTGGACGGCATCAGGAAAAACGGGCTTTGTCCCGTGGACCACGTTACCGTCCAGAGACGCCACGGATTCGAGAGCGAAGGCCTGCTGCGGTTTGCTGGCGTCGACAAAGGCCCGGCCGTGCACCATGGCAACCACCTCGTCGAGTGTGACCTCAGTGGCTGGATCGCGGCTCTGGACACGCCGTTCACAGGGGAGCACCTCAACCGCTACCTGGCCAGTCTGCCGCATGAGGTATGCGGCATCGAATACCGGGAGCATGGACGCGCTCTGGCACTGGCGCCCCATGCGCAGGTGCAGGTGATACACGCTTCATTGCCTGTAAGCACGCCGAGGCCTCATGGGCACGGTGGGTCGTGGCAGCGCCTACGCAGGTTCGTGCTTGGGCGGTCAGGCTGTGACTAGTGCGATGGTTCAGATGACTGGTAAAGCCGTCTTGCTTGCCGTCGTACCTCGTGTCGAACGGCGCCAAGGCTCATATCACCGCGCTCAAAATCTCTCCAAGACTTCGGACTACTCGCATATCCGGCACGGCTTCCAATGTCGCCGGGGATGGATTGATCAAGAACCCTTGGCTGCCGAAGCATTGCCACGTCATTGAAGGCATCGCCCACTGCCACCACGTGCAGCCCCCTGGCCAAAGCATGTTCCACATGCGCCTCCTTGCCTCTGCGAGGGAAATAGTCGCAACCAGAAATGAATCCCTCACAGTCCGTCAGCAAGCGATGGCACGCGATGGCAGGGCTGCCCAACGACCGGAGCATGGGCGCCGCTAGTTCCCGGAAGCAATCGGAGATCAGGATGACCTCATACCCTTTGGCGGCGAGCGTACGCAGGAACGCTGCCGAGTCGGGAAACGGCTGGACCGTCTCGACGAGGTGCTGCACAGCACTCAGCGTGAGACCATGCTCGCGCAGCAACGCGATACGTTGGCACATCAGGGCGTCATAGTCCGACACCTCTCGCGTGGTGGTCGCCAAGGCCCGTATGCCCGTCAACGCCGCGATCTTCGGCCAGAGTTCGGGAATCAGAACCCCTTCCAGATCGATACAGGCCAGTTTTTTCGAGTTAGGCATCAGCGACCAACGCCTGGCAGGACCAGCATGACCCCTAACCCGATCAATGCCGAGCCGATCACCTTGTCGATGATGCCTTGTCTGGCAAGCAGGCGCTGTCGTAGAGCCTCGGTCGAAAAGAACAGTGCAACCAGGCTAAACCAGATCCAATGGGCTGCCGACATGAATAGCCCATACGCAACATTGGCGCTCCATGACGGTGTGTTCTGAACAACTTGGCTGTAAGTAGCGACGACGAACAACATGGTTTTGGGGTTCAACGCATTGGTGAAAAACCCCAGGCTGAACGATTGACCTGCTGAAGGAGACGTCCCTTTCGACACATCCAGTTCCAACGATGAGTGACTCGTGAGTGATTTCCATCCCAGGTACACTAGGTAGCCCGCTCCCAGCAGCTTCATGCCCATGAACAAGACCGGTGAATGGGTAATGAGCAGCGCCACGCCGAACACGGTGTAACACACATGCACCTGCACGCCGCAGCCGATGCCGAAGGCCGCCAGTAACCCACTGCGCCGTCCATGGGTGTAGCTGGTACGTGTAACCATCGCGAAGTCCGGACCAGGACTGATCACAGCCAGGAGTGTGATTGCCGCCACGGCTATCAATTCGTTCATGGATGACTCCCTCGCGGTACGTGTTCAGTCCGCCGTGTGTTTGTTCAACGCTTCTTGAACGTGACCACCAAGACATCCCGGAACGCAGGTTGCCCGGGGTCAAGTTGCAAGATCGGCGTTACGCCATGCATGACGTGTTCATCGTTGACGATGGCGGCTTCCATTTCGTTGACGAGCGTGTGCTGGCGCAAAAGCCGTCCATCGAGGTCATAGAGATGGGTCTCGCCATTGATCACGTTGACTCGGTTCACCATCATCATGAGGATGAAGTTGACCCCATCGCGATGCACGCCTTCCGGGGTGGGTGATACCTCGCGTTGCGAAGCGTAAATTCGAAACTGGTGGACTTCGACGTGCCAGGCGAAGAAAGGCGCCATTCGACCGAACAGTGTGCAGCAAAGCTCAAGCGTGGCTATCAGCAGCTTGTTTTGGAGCATTTCTGACTCAACCGGAGCGAACTCCCGACTGATGCCTCCGTTGAGAGGGTTGTACTCCAGACGCTGATAATGAGGCTGATGAGGCTCTTGCCGTGCGGAGGTTTGGCCCGGTGCAACGCTGTAGGTCGCATGACGGCGAAAACGATAGGTCCCTCCATCACGCATGAAGCTGTCCTGTTCCAGACGATCCCAACTGCGCTGAAAGGTAGCCCAACTGGCGACAGCGTCTGGATCGATCGCGCTGAGTAGCCCCATCACTTGGCGAGAGGGCAAGAACGCACAATCGTTACGGGCGATGTTTTCGCACAGATAGTACAGACTGTGCTGACTCGCAAAGTAGACATGGTCGAGCGTGTCTTGGGAAATGACGCGGCACCTCGTCTTCATTGATGTCCTCCTGATTCACCACTGAGTCGCGATCCAGCCAGAGCATGGTCGCTTGTGGTGCCCAAGAAAATCGATTTATATACGCTGATTTATGTGAGGATTCATCGCTCATGAAACTGCCGGCCCTCACGGCTTTCCACTTCTTCACCGTGGCCGCGCGCACCCAGAATTTCGTCCAGGCCGCTCGTCTTCTTCATGTGACTCACGGCGCTGTCAGTCGCCAAGTCAGGCAATTGGAGGACGCCCTCGGATTCGACCTGTTCGAACGGCGCAACCGCGCTGTGTTTCTGAACGATGCTGGAAGGCAGCTGTACAGCCTCACAGGTCCGTTCTTCGAGCAGTTGGAGAAAACGCTGTGTGCGCTACAACGCGAATCTCGAGAAGAGACGCTGGTGGTTTCCTGCGAACCTACGATCGCGATGAAATGGCTCATCCCGCGCTTGCCTGACTTTCAGGCGGCCTACCCTCATCTACAAGTACAACTGCTTACGGCAGGCGGCCCTATCGATTTCCGTCGCTCGGGCGCGGACGTGGCCGTCAGACGAGATGACTTTTACCGTGATGCCTCGGTCTACGCGGAGACACTCTGCGAAGAATGGGTAGGCCCTGTGTGCCTCCCATCATGCTGGCAGAATGCTCGCCAACTGGATGGCGTGGCGTTGCTGCATAGCAAGACGCGACCGCAAGCGTGGGAAAACTGGATACGCGCGCAAGGCATCTCCACACCCGATTCGACGAGGCTGGATTACGAACATTTCTATCTGTGTATCCAGGCCGCTGCCTCAG
This sequence comes from Pseudomonas entomophila, assembly GCF_013523165.1. Taxonomy (GTDB): domain Bacteria; phylum Pseudomonadota; class Gammaproteobacteria; order Pseudomonadales; family Pseudomonadaceae; genus Aquipseudomonas; species Aquipseudomonas entomophila_A. Next base: position 29,426 of record NZ_JAAMQI010000016.1, on the reverse strand, counting down.
GACTGGGCGTTAGCCTGTCTTCGGCCCTGATGGTTCAGGATGAGCTCAAGTCCGGCCAACTGATCGCACCCTTCGGGTTCAGCCGCGATGGATCAAGGTACTGCTTGTTATCGCCCAAACCGTTCAAGGGAAGTGGTAAGTGTGAAGTGTTCCTGGAGTGGGTGACGGGACAAATGCGCCTGAGTATCGAGGGGCTGCAGGGGGCTTGAACTGCAGCCTTCGACGCGGACGCTGCGTGGTCTATCCAGCTCGGCTCATGAGGGCCACGCCCAGCTGCCTACGTTCAACCCCTTCATCTGGTCCCAGCTGGAAGCTTCGATGCTGATCGACGTTGGTTTCAGGTCGCTGTTCTTGAAGCGATGTGCAGTCGATAAGAAACGGGTTGTACGGATGTTCGGGCGCTGCTCGTGGCTCGGCTCGCCGATAGAGGTTGCGCACCTCGTCGCAGGACGAACATCGGCTACAAGGGTGCGCCTCTGGCGCTACTACGTGCTGACAAGCACCCTTCATTGCTGAGCTGATGATCGTCTCCTGCCTCTGATGCTCCGCTAGAAGCGCCACGCCTGCGCCTGAACCACCCGACAAAACGCCCCCTCGAGCGTCGCATTGTGATGCGCGACGATCGCCTCGGCATGCAGCTGAGGTGTGTCGGAACAGGTGTGGCCGTCTGCGATCAGCACGGCGTCGAACCCGAGGCCGCGCGCTGCTCGGCAGGTGCTGTCGATGCAGTACTGCGTTTTCATCCCTGCGATCACGATCCCTGTCACACCACTGGCGCGCAATCGATCGGCTAGGTCGGTCGCTTCGAACGCGCTGGGGCGCCGCTTTTCGAAGATCACCTCTGTGCCCGCCAGCCTGAGTTCTGGCGCGATCCGCGTCAGTGCGCTGCCGGGCTCGAGGGGCGAGCCGGCGGGGCCGACGTGACGCGCGAGAAAGATCGGGGCGCCGGCACTGCGCGCCTTGTCCATCAACCCATTCACGGTCTCCAGCAACGCGTCGCAGCGCCAGGGTGTTTCCGAGCCGTGAACGAGACCTGTCTGAACGTCGAGTATCAACAGAGCGAACATGCGTGCATCTCCTTGCAATGAGCCAGCGACGCAAGGGCATGAAAAAAGGCCCTGTCCATCGCTGGCGGGCCTTTTGAAGTACGTGTGCTACCGGCTCACGACACTTCGCACGGGCCGCCTGTGGCGGTCGTGGTGGTCGGGGTCGAGGTGAGGCGATGAGCAGGCATGGGTCGACCCTAGCAACAGGATGGCACGCTGGCAAGACCGGCCGGAGTACGACTGCTGCATGCCAGCCAGCTGACGATGACCCACACCCATCGACGCCCCTGCCCTGCCCCCCTCGTCACACTTCTTCGCCACCCGCAGGCGCCCGCCCCATGCTGCGCAGGAACAGCCGCTGCTGCCTGAGCAACTCGCGGTAGTCGATGCAGCGATAATGCAGGCCATGGCGCGGCGCCAGCTCAGCGATGATCGCGGCCAGCGCCGGATAGTGCCGATGGCTCCAGCCGGGGAACAAGTGGTGGGTCAGATGAAAGTTGAGCCCGCCGAATACGTGATGCAGCCAGCGTGGCGAGGTCTGCCAGTCGCAGGTCGTGGAAAAGTTGTGGTGATACCAGCCATGGGGCATCACCGTGGTTTCAGGGGGTTCATAGAATTCTGCATCGGCCCAGTGTGTCCCGAGCAGCAGGAAGACGACCCAGAGCGACGCCAGCATCTGGCTCGACAGATAGGCCAGCAGCACGGTCGTCCAGCTCCCGTCGAACACCACCAGCGGCACGACCAGCACCAGCAGGAAATGGCATGCCTTGCTCGCCAGAAAGACGGCCCACCCTCGCCTTCCGGGCAACAGGCGCTTGGCCTTGAGCGGCGTCTTGCCCAGGCGGTCCGACCAGTCGAATACCCAGGCGATGTACGGCAAGGACAATGCAGCGATCAACGGCCAGTACAGGTGCTGATAGCGCATGTGCCTGCGCCAGCGCTGGAAAGGGGATTGTCGCAGGACGCCGTTCTCTTCGGTGTCCAGGTCGTAACGCTCGACGTTGGCGTAGACATGATGAAATTGCACATGCCGGGCACGCCAGTAATCAGGGTCGATGCCGAGTGGCAGGGTCATCAACCGCCCCAGCAGCCGGTTCGCCCAGGACGCCTGGAAAAACGCGTTGTGGGCAGCGTCGTGGAACACCATCACGTTCAACAGCATGCTGCTGAGGATGAACACGAAGTAGCAGGTCACGAATGACCAGGACGTTTCTTGCAGAAGGCTCAAGCCATAGAAGCCCCCGCACAGCACGGTCAACAGCAAGGCCGTGAGCCGCTGTCGGGCATTGGCGTATCGATGGTCGTCGCCCAGGTAGGCGCGCGCCGCCCGCTTGAGCGCACGATGAAACGCCTGTTCGTCGCCGACCGGGAATGAGAGTGACGCTCTTGTTTCAGTCATGTGATGCCCCCTCTGGCGTGGTAGTGGCCAGGCTTGCATGGCGACAGGCCACGGCCACGCCGAGACTGTGCAGGGCGAGCGCGACCATGGGCACCTGCCAGTACAGCTGCGACCAGCCGCAATAGCCCAGGAACAGAAGCGGCAGACCGAGACCGACCAGCAGCCAGACCGGAATGCTCCATGTCCTGGCCTCGCTCATGCCACCCAGCGCCACCGAACCCAGCACCAGCGCGATGAACAGCGCCACTTGTGGCCAGTGGATGGCGTCATAGCCGTAGCCGTACTGGTAGATGTAGCCGACCACCAGCGCGAACAGCAACAGCGCACCGCTGAAGACACCTACCCCTGAAACATGTGAGCCGCCGCGCGTCTCGCGCGGTGCTCCGGGCAGGCGCAGGTAGCGCAGGAACGGCACGTTGCTGGCCCAGAACGGGTTGGCCGACGAGCGAGGCCCGCCGATGCCGTACGCATGAGGCGTCGAGGGTGGCCCCGAGAACGTACCGAACAGCTTGTCCCAGACGATGAAGGTGCCGCCGAAGTTCTTGTCCGAGTAGGCCCTGTCCTTGATGTGGTGCACGCGATGATGCGCCGGCGTGACCAATAGCGTCTCCAACACGCCCAGCGTGGGCGTCAGTGCATTGTGGTTAAAGAACTGCATCGAATAGTGCAGGATCGACACGGCGACGAAGACGTGCAACGGCACGCCCAGCACCGCCAGCACCACGAAGAATGGAATCGACGTCAGCGACGAGTACCACGAGTTGCGCACGCCCAAGGACAGGTTGAAGTGCTCGCCCTGGTGATGCACCACATGCACGGCCCACAGCACACCGACATGATGGTGGAAGCGGTGAAGCCAGTAGAAACAGAAGTCCCACGCCAGGAAGGCGAACGCCCAGATCGCCCACGAGGGCCAGGCATCCAGCAGATCCAGGTTGAGGTAGGTGCTCACGAGGCCGTAGCACAGGACTTCCAGGCCACGAAACAGCCAGAGCACGATGTGCCCGGAATTCAGGTTGAACACCACGTCGTGCCAGTCGACGGCTTGGCGGCGTACCCAGCGCAGAATCACGGCTTCACCGGTCACCATCAGCAGCATGACCACGATCGGAAGGGCCAGGTCGTTCATTGCGGATCCTCCTGAAGGACGGCGCGCCGGGTGCGGCCGAATGCCTGGCTGAGCCAACCGGCGGCCAGGGCCAACGCTGCACCGCTGACCACGTCGATGAACAGATGGCGACGCAGCTGCAGGATCGAATAGGCGATGGCAACGACCCATACCAGGAAGAACAGCGTGCGACGGGTACGCCCCGCCGTACCGATGCCCCAGACCGCCAGCACCATCAGGGCCATGTGCAGCGAAGGCAGGCAGTTGTTGGTCGAATCCACCGCGATCAGCGCCGCCAGCAGCGTCGAGCTGAACGTCGCGCCTTCGTCGACCGGGTACACCATCGTCGTGGGCCACGCCAGGTAGACCAGCCCGGCGCCTAGGGCGGTGAGGCGCATGGCGCGCGACAGCCAGCGGACCTGGTGCAGTGGTGTCAGGCAGTAGCCGAGCGGCACTACCAGGAAAAAGGACAGGTACAACCAGATCGCATGCGGCGTGAACGCGACCATCCGGTCGAGGGAGGACGGCTGCATGATCCGCCCTGCCCCTTGCCAGTGGTCCGTCAGCGTATAGACCAGGCCGACCGATCCCCACCCCAGCAGCATCTGCCACAGCCTGAACATCACAGGTGCGTTCATGCCTCCACCTCCCGAACGATGCGGCGCCGCTTTCGATCGAACTGCGGCATCACGGCCTGGACCGTCAGTTGCCAGTCGAGCGCCTCGGTGGCGATGCCCTGCTGCGCGAACACCTCGGCGAGCGCTGCACGACTGCGCTCGATGTCCGCCGGGGTGCAGTCCGCGATCAGGTGCAGTTGCGTCATCGACCGCTGGATCAGGCGGTAGTCGCTGCTCAACGGCAGCGCATTGGCAAGGGCTCGGCTGCACAGGTCGGCGAAGACGACCCGTGGCGTGCCCTGTCGATCGGGCAGCACGAGCTGGTCGTCGCGACGCCCCTCGATGCGGGCGATGGCCATGGCGTGCTGGCCGCAGGGGCAAGGTGTCGACTGCCGGACCAGCACGTCGTCCAGCCGGTAGCGAACGATGGGCTGCGTGCGGCGGGTGAAGTCGGTGATCACCGGCGTGAAGCGCTCGTCATCCAGCCACTGCGGCTCGATGTGCACGAACGCCTCGTTCAGGTGCAGCGTGCCATGGGCGCAGGTGGCGGCCAGGAAGCCTTCGGTGGCCTGATAGACCTCGCCGACGTCCCGGAACACCGATTTCAGCAACTGACGATCTTGCGCCTCCAGCACTTCCGCGACGGAAATCACCTTCTTCACGTCCAGCCGAAGTCGCCCGTCCAGCACGGCCAGGGCCAGGGCACGCAGGACCTGCGCCGGTGCCACGATCAGGGTCGGTGCCTGCGCCTGCAGGCGGCTCAACTGCGCGTCGAAGGGCGAGAACAGGTCATAGAAGGTCAGGCTCAGCCAGCGGTTGTCGACGCTGTGGTACAGGTTGCTGTCCGCCCGCAGGAACAACGCCACCCGCTCGCCGGCGAAAAGACCGTCGGGGAGCATCTTGGCCAGCATGCTGCCTGCCCAGACCTGTTGCTCCTCGGGGCTGACGACGAACACGCCACGGCGCCCCGAGGTGCCTGACGACAGCCCGACGCTGAAGCGCCCGACCCGGGGCGTGAAGTCCCTGTCGGCCTCGCCGCGCTGTGCGCACGCGAGCAACTGCTCGACCTGCAGGCCTGCGGTGTTCATCTGGTCGAACTGCGCCATCATCAGCGCCTTGTCCATCAACGGCCACTGGTCGAGGGGCAGGTCGCGCCAGGGTCGAAAATAGGGGCTTTTCGCCAACACACGCCTGGCGAAACGTCGGAGTTGCCGGTGTTGATAGCGCTCCAGCGCCTGGCGACTGGAAAACTGAAGCCGCCGCGCGCGCCAGTAGTGCCAGAGCGTCATGAGCGCGATCACAGGTCCCCCTCGTGGCACAGGCGAATGTCCACATGGCCGCCGGCCCACAGCTGGTTCAGGCGGTTCAGCGTCTGGTAGTACGCCATGCTGTCGTCCATCAGCACGTTGGCCAGCACCGACGGCCCGCGCAGCTCCTGATAGCTGGTCGGCGACCACGCCGAATCGCTGGCCAGCAAGACCCAGCCCTCGTCGGTCAGCACGAACGCACCGATATGGCCGGCCGCGTGCCCCGGCAACGGTACCAGCACGACCTGCCCTTCACTGCCGGGCAGCGCATACCCCTGCGTGAAGGGCAGCAACTGCTCGGACAACGCCACCGGCTCGAAGCCTTCGATGAACTGCAAGGCCGACTCGAAGGTATCGGGAATCAGGCCAGGGACGAAAGCCCGCTTGAGCGCCGCGACACCCCGCAGTGAACGCGTCTTCTGCCAGCCTTCGCCCGAGCAGATGAAATCGAGGTGGCTGAAGTCCCGCAGCCCGGCAATGTGGTCGGCGTGGAAGTGCGAAATGATCAGTGCCTGGATGTCACGGGCACCGTACCCGGCCTCGCGCAGTTGCTCGACCAGCGTCTCGCCGGCGTTCAGGTACACCGGCGTGACCTGGCTGTAGACACGGAAGATGCCCGATCGGGTGTGCTGCTGAAAATGGTTGGCGTAGCCGGTATCCCACAGCCAGCGGCGCTCGCCGACTTCCAGCAGGTATGCCCTGGAGGGAAACTTGCAGACACGCAGGCCTGCCCCCTTCAGCGCCATGCAACCGAGGTGTGTGCAATAGCCCACGTCGAAGGTGGTGATGCTAGCCATGGAGATTCACCCCTTGCGCTATGAGCCAGTGGCCCGTGAGTTCAATGCCTGTTTCCAGCGAGTACAACGGGCGATAGCCCAGATCCTGGAGGGCACGGGCCTGGCTCAACGTCATGTCGAAATGGACCGCCGCCACGCTGTAGCGCGTCAGCGCAGGCTCCTTGCCCGTCACGCAGGCCAGCCCCTCGAGCGCCATCGCCAGGGCATGCAGCAACCGGTAGGGCATGGGCTGGACACGGTAGCGAAGCGCGAGCTGGTCGTGCAGCAACAGGTGGAGCATGTCCACCAGGCGCATGGGCTGGTGGTTGGTGACGTTGTACGCGGCGCCCGAGACCAGGCCGGGCGTGCGGCTGGCCAGGTCCATCGCATGCACCACGTTCAGCACGAAGGTCAGGTCCAGCAGCGCCTGACCGCCGCGTGGGAGACGCAGCACACCCCGGTCGCGCTCGATCTGCGCCAGCAGGCGCGGCAGGATCACCCGGTCGTGAGGGCCGAACAGACCGCGGGGCCTCAGGATGACGAAGGTGGTCTGCGGATGGCGCTTCACCGACGCCTGGATAGCCTGCTCGGCCAGGTACTTGCTGCGGGCGTAATGGTTGGCGAATCGCCGCGCCCGGTACTGCTCCTCGACCTGCGCGTGGTCCTGGAAGTCGAAATAGATCGCCGGCGTGGAAATGTGCACGAACCGCGGCACGCCACTGCGGCCCGCGGCCTCGGCGAGCCGTTCGGTGGCCAGCACGTTGGTCGCGTGGAACTCGGCCTGGCTGCCCCAGGGCGACGACTTGGCCGCGCAGTGCCAGACCACGTCGCAGCCGTGCATCAACCGTTCGTACGCCTGCACGCTGCCTTGCGTCAGGTCCATGGCCGTGAACGCCGCGCCCTGGCGTTGCAGTAGATGCCCCACGGCGACGTCGCGCCCGGTGGCATGCACCTCGTGCCCTGCATTCAGGAGCCATTCGGCGGCGTTGCGCCCCAGGCCGCTGGTGGCCCCGGTCAGCAGTACCTTCATGGCACCAGCACCAGGCCTGCCAGCGTCAGACCGGCAGCGGTGCCGATCAGCATCACCGGCTCGCCCGGCCTGTAGCGCCCCGTCGTGAACGCGGTGTGCAGCGCGGTGGGAATCGAGGCCGAGACCTGGTTACCGTGTTCACGGTAGATATCCACCAGCACCTCGGAAGGAACGCCCAGTCGCTTGCGCATGTGTTCGAGCGACAAATGGCTGGCCTGGTGAGGCACCACGGTGGCGATATCGCCCAGCGACAGACCGCTGCGCGCCAGCAACCGCGCGAGGAAGCCCTCAATCAACGCAGCCGCCTGGCGGAACAGCGGCTTGCCTTTCATGTGGAACAGGAAGTCCTTGTCCGTCATGCCCGCACGTGGGTTGCGGCGCGTGCCGCCTGCCTGGATCTCGCACAGGTCGCTGCCTTGCGGGTACGTTTCGACCAGGCTGCCCAGGATGCCGCCGTTGCCCTCACCCCGCTCGACGATGGCGCAGGCTGCACCGTCGCCAAGGATCAGCGCGCTTTCGTCGTCGTCCCAGTCGATGCCGCGGGACACCAGGTCCGACGAGACGATGGCGATACGCCTGTAGGTCCCGGCGTTGAGCAGCCCGGCCGCCACTTGCAGCGCCGTGATGAAGCCGACGCAGCTGCAATTGATGTCGAACCCTGGCGTGCCGGGCGGTAGGGAGGCAGCTTTGAGAATCAGGGCGGCCGTGCAGGGCAAGGCCTGCATGGGCACGGCCGAGGTCGAAATCAGCAGGTCGATCGAGGTTGGCTCGATGTGCTGCCGGGTCAGGGCGTCCTCGAGCGCTTGCGCCGCCAGGTCCGCCTGGCTGGCATCGAGCGTGGCGTGATAGCGATGACGCACGCCGGAGCGTCTTTCAACATAGCCGGCGGGCTTGCTCAACGCGGCGTCGAGTGCGCAAGAGTCCACCCGACCGGGCGGTAATGCAGCGCCGGTCGCGATGATGCTCAGCGGCAGCAGGGCCGCGTGGGGAGTAGGTACTGTCATGGGAGTGTGGGCTTCGCATCCATGTGGGGCTTGCTGAACCACGCCCTGAAGCCTGGGCCGAGCGCCTGGACGTGTTGGGGTTCAAGAGCTGGGACGAGCGTGCCAGGCAAGTAGGCACAGTATACGTGGGGGGTGGGAAAGGAAGATGCGTGGGGGGATGTGTGGCTCGCGGGTTTCCCAGCTTCAAGGGGGGATGGTGCCTTTCTCGATGGAATGCAGAGGAGACAACAAGCCAGCACTTACGCTGGAGAGGCCATTCCAGCCTGCTCAGGATCAGATCACCGATTCATAAACGGAAAGATGCTTGACGATTTCTGGAAGCCGTTGCTTGAGCAAGGTATCCAGCAGCTCGCGAGGCGTGTGTGTAGGGTTCTTCAAAAAAGCACGCTGTTTCTGAACGGCTTCAAGCACGGCTGCCTGATCCAGGTCCCAGATGTCGGAAAGAAAAACATCGGGATGCAGGGCCTCGATATCGAAGCGCCTCAGGATCTGTGCAGGGAAATCCTTGAGGTTATAGGTCACGATGACCGATGCACCGCATTTGATGGCAGCAGCCAAAACGTGTCGGTCATCTTGATCAGGGAGCTCGATCCCTTGAATCAATGACTCATGGTCAACTACCAGGCAATCAGGAATTACCTGGTTCATGAGTTCAACGGTTCGATTGAGCTGCGCTTCTGCCAGATCGGGACGGTTTTTCAGCACATTGCGTGTCCACTCGTTGTGAATCTGTTCAGACCAGCGTGCGCGATAGACGCCCGTCAGAGCCAGGTGCATCAACAGATCGCGTAAAGGGGCTGGATACAGTACACAGGCATCGTAGATGACGGTGAAGGACGAGCGCCTCATTGATACCCCATGTCGAGTGCTTGGGCTTGCGCAGCCAATTCCTCCATGGCGGCCTGGCTTGCCTTGTTGCGATCCGCCTTGTAAGCCATGAGGTCGGTGAACTTTATGCGACGGTGGCTACCGGTCTTTGTGTGCGGAATCTGTCCCTCGTCCAACAGCTTGACCAGATGAGGTCGTGAGACATTGAGCATGTCGGCGCCTTCCTGAGTCGTCAGCTCCGCGTGGATCGGTACGACCTCTACGGCGTTGCCCAAGGCCAGCTCGCTGAGGATGTCGCCGAGTAATTTGAGCGCGAACGTGGGGAGTTCGACACTCTGACGTTGCTGGGCGTCATCAACCAGTTCGATACGTTGAGTCTCCAGCTTCGTAGAAACGAAAGCCGCAATCTGTCGGCTTGATTCAGTCGCTGCAGCGATTGCTTTTTCATCTGGGAGGAGGCCTCGAACAGGGTCTGCGGTAGCCATGGCGTGTCTCCAAAGAAGCGGCTTGAATGCTTGGGCTCATAGGGCTGGCAGCAACTTTATAATCGAAATAAACGAAACAGGCAACGACTGAGACACTGCTGCTGCGAAAGGAGGATCATCTCGACCCTCCCTTCGCAGGCCTGGCATGTCAGGCCTGCGAAGGGCGGGCGCAGAAATACTCGACGACCTCCACGTTTGTAAAAGTACCTAGCGCAGGAGATTGGTCTTCGCCAAGTCCAGCACCTCGTCACCGCGCCCGCTCATCACTGCCTTGAGCATGTACAGGCTGAAGCCCTTGGCCTGCTCCAGCTTGATCGCCGGGGGCATGACCAATTCCTGAGTGGCGGTGACCACGTCGATCAATACCGGGCCGTCGTGCGCAAGAGCACGGCGCAGGGCCTCCTCCAGGTCTTCCGAGCGCTCCACACGAATCCCCAGGATGCCCATCGCGTTGGACATGGCGGCGAAATCGGGGTTGCGCAGCTCGGTGCCGGTGTCGAGGTAGCCCGCTGCCTTCATTTCCATGGCGACGAACCCCAGTGAGGCGTTGTTGAACACAATCACCTTCACGGGCAATTGCAGCTGTGCGAGCGAAATGAAGTCACCCATCAACATGCTGAAACCCCCGTCGCCACTCATCGAGATGACCTGGCGACCCGGGAAGGCGGCCTGCGCGCCCATCGCCTGCGGCATGGCATTGGCCATCGAGCCGTGGTTGAACGAGCCGACCAGGCGGCGCTGCCCGTTCATCTTCAGGTAGCGCGCGGCCCAGACGGTGGGCGAGCCGACGTCGGCGGTGAAGATCGCGTCTTCGCTGGCCAGCTCGCTGAGCAGGCGCGTGACGTATTGCGGATGGATCGGCCGGTCACCCTTGGACGGCACCGCCAGATCGTCCAGCCCTTCGCGGGCCTTGCCGTAGGCTTTCAGCGCGCCGTCCAGGAAACGGCGGTCGGTCTTGCGCGTCAGGCGTGGCAGCAGTGCGGTGAGGGTTTCACCGACATCGGCAGCGATGCCCAGCGACAGGGTCGCGCGTCGCCCCAGCGCCTGCGGGTCACGGTCGATCTGGACGATCCTGGCGTCGCTCGGGAAGAACTGCCGGTAGGGGAAGTCGGTACCCAGCATCACCAGCGTGTCGCAGCCCAGCATCGCGTGATAACCCGAGCTGAAGCCGATCAGTCCCGTCATGCCGACGTCGAAGGGGTTGCCCCACTCCACATGCTCCTTGCCGCGCAGCGCATGGACCACCGGCGCGCCGAGCGCATCGGCCAGAGCCACCACCTGGTCATGGGCGCCCGCACAGCCGCTGCCGCACAGCAAGGTCACCTTGTGGCTGTCTTCCAGCAAGTCAGTCAGGCGCTGCAGGTCGACGTCCGTGGGCAGGATGCGCGGCTGCTGCAACGCGGGCCAGGTTGCTGGCTTTTCCTCGACCTCCAGCAGCGACACGTCACCGGGAATCACCACCACCGCCACACCACGATTGAGAATGGCCGAGCGCATGGCACGGTGCAGCACCTGCGGCATCTGCGCCGGGTTGCTGACCAGCTCGATGAAATGGCTGCATTCCTTGAACAGCTCCTGCGGATGGGTTTCCTGGAAGTAGTTCAGGCCGATCTCCGACGAGGGGATCTGCGCGGCGATGGCCAGCACGGGCACCCGGTTGCGGTGGCAATCGAACAGGCCGTTGATCAGGTGCAGGTTACCCGGCCCGCAGCTGCCCGCGCACACCGTCAACTCCCCGGTCACCGCCGCCTCGGCACCAGCGGCGAAGGCCGCGACTTCTTCGTGGCGCACGTGCATCCACTCGATGCTGTCCATGCTCCGCAGGGCGTCGGTCAGGCCGTTGAGGCTGTCGCCGGTGAGGCCCCAAATCCGTTTGATACCGGCCTGCTCGAGGGTCGAGGCCAGTTGCTGGGCCATGTTGATCTTTGCCATGAAAACTCCTGGTGCGAAGGGAAGGAAGTGATCGATGGAGTAGAGACAGGGGCGTGGTGAGGGGTGTTCGTTTGGGTGTGTGAAGGAATCGTCATGTGGTGTGCAGCGCTTGTGGACCTGTCGCCAAATGCCTGCGCGTGTGGTGGTCGTCAGGCTACCGCTCCGGGCAGGAGCGGGTCCACCCGTGCACATGGGCGCAGCCGTGCCACGCGCTGCGCTGCATTCAGTGGCTGGCGTGCTTGAGCTCGGTGAGGGCGAGGAACACGGTAGGCCCATTACCCGACGATGCCGCCCGATAGCAGCCCAGCGCGCCCAGGTGCTGCACGGCAATGGCCGCCAGCTGCCAGGCCATGGACTCGTCCTCCAGGCTGAACGCCTCTTCGGCACCGAAGAAGTCCATTCCCGTACTTGTTGCCAGCTCCTTCAAGACCAGTGCGCGTTCACGCAGCGGCTCAGGTATCGAAGGGTTGCTCCAGGCCCACTTCCAGCTCGAATGTGCAGGTGAGAACGAGCCGATGTTGAGGATTTGCCCCTCGACGGCCAGGCGGTCCTGCTCATCGAAGAACTGCACGGTGGCCGTCTCCTGATCGAGCGACCAGCGTGCCATGTCGCCCAATGCGTATTGATCGTGCAGCGCTTGCTGCTTGTCCATTAGTGCGTTCATGGACGTGTCTAGCAGGTGTTCGAAGGCGTGTTCCGACATGGGGCTTCCTTGCATGTCTGTTTAGGGTGTGGGGAGTTTGGCACAGGGCTGTGCGTTGCGTCCTGCGGAGATGGTCTGAGGCTTGCTGGATCTAGGCGGCTTCGCGGCACTGTACGAAACTTCAGGAAATCTGATACGGCCCGGCTGGCGGCTGTCGAATTTCGACGGAACGCCATAACGTAAAAACCCGCCAGAAGGCGGGTTTTACGGGAGGCCAGAGATGTTGGTAGCCTTAGCTAGGACCTGAACTGGTGCCGGAGACAGGAATCGAACCTGCGACCTTCGCGTTACGAGTGCGCTGCTCTACCGACTGAGCTACACCGGCGTGGAGGCAAACCTACCACTCCCGGCCCGTTTACGCAAATCCTTGTTCCCTCTCGATTTATTCTCCGTCCCCTGCCCCCTCACGCCCCCGTGCACCCCTTCGGCGCATGGTCGGCCTCCAGCGTGGTCGTGCACCGCCAGCCGCTGGCGCTGCGGTTCAGCGTCAACGCCTTGCCCGTCACGTTGCCAGGCCCGTCGATCAGCGTGCAGCTGAGCGTCGCCGTCCCGGCAGCGGCGTTGCCCGTGGCAGTGATGGTGCAGTGCGCGGTGGTGCCCTGCCCGCCCAGGCTGGCGGCGTCGGACACGTCCTGGCCTTGGGCCAAACGCAACTCCATCGGGGTCTTGAGGGCAGCGATTTCCATCAGGCCGGCGGTGGCCTTAGTACGGGACTGGTGGTCGGTGTACAGGGGGACGGCGAGGGTGGCGAGGATGCCGATGATCGCCACGACGATCATCAATTCGATCAAGGTGATGCCGCGTTGTCCTTGCATGCGGGAAAGCTCCTGGCGGTGTAGTGAAGCGAACGACGGTGGTCGACCCGGCGGGTGGAACACGGCGTGGCCGATACCTTTTGTCACGCCTGGACGAAGGGCCGTCGGGCTGGCTGGACTACTCTAGTGGGCGCTGAGCGACAGGGGCATTTGAAGCTGTTACGGCGGTTGTCGCAAGGTGATGTCGAGGGGCAGGCCTGAGGGCCGACAAGGGCGTCGAGCTTGGATCGCTGGCAGGTCGGCGCACCCTGGCCGCGCACGGTGTCGCGTGCGGTCGATGAGGTGGCGTCTGCCCTGTGTGGAAGGGGCGTAGAGGAGATCGTTCATGGATGAACGCAATCGTGTCTTCGTGTGGCAAGGGGTGGATGCGGCGGGGGTCGCGCTCAAGGGGCAGCGGTCAGGCCGTAGCGCGGCGCTGGTGCGGGCCTTGCTGACACGCGAGGGGATCCGGGTGACGCGGGTGAGCACGGCGCCACCTGCCTGGTTGCGGTGGCCGATACGGCAGGGCCGGGTGGACCCGGCGGGGTTCAGCCGGCAACTGGCGACGATGCTCAAGGCCGGGATACCGCTGTTGCAGGCTTTCGAGGTGATGAGCCGCACCACCACCGAGCCCACGCGCGCGACGCTGTTGTCGAGCCTCACGCGTGAGGTGGCGGGTGGCCTGGGGCTGGCCGAGGCGATGCAACGGCACCCGGTGTGGTTCGATGCGCTGTACTGCAACCTGGTGCGGGTGGGCGAACAGTCAGGAACGCTGGACCGGCAACTGGAGCAGCTGGCCGACATGCTCGAGCAGCGTCAGGCGATGATCAGGCAATTGCGCAAGGCGATGCTCTATCCGGCGCTGTTGTTGCTGGTGGGGCTGGGCGTGTCGGCGCTGCTGTTGCTGGAGGTGGTGCCGCGGTTCCAGGGGCTGTTCGCCGGGCTGGGGGGTGAGCTGCCGCCGTTCACGCAGTGGGTGATCGCCGCGTCCGAGGGGCTGGCAGGCGCACTGGGGTGGCTGCTGGCGGCGCTGGCAGGCAGCTTGGCCGGCGCGCGAGCGGCGTGGCGACGGCGCCCCGAGGTACGCCTGTGGACGATGCGCGCGGTGCTGCGCGTGCCGGTGTTCGGTGCCCTGCTGAGCCAGGCGGCGCTGGCACGGTTCGCACGCGGCCTGGCGACGACCTACGCGGCCGGGGTGCCGTTGCTGGATGCGCTCGGCACGGTGGCCAGGGCCTGTGGCGACCCGTTGCACGAGCAGGCGATCCTGGCGCTGCGCCAGGCCATGGGCAATGGCCAGAGCCTGCAAGGGGCGATGGTCGGCGAGCCGTTGTTCACGCCCTTGCTGGTGCAGATGGTCGCGATCGGTGAGAGCAGCGGCCGGCTCGACGACATGCTCGAACGGGCGGCGCAGCATTACGAGGACCAGGCCCGACAAACGATGGAACAGTTGACCGGCTTGCTGGAGCCCACGATTGTGCTGATCCTTGGCGTCGTGGTGGGCGGTCTGGTGATCGCCATGTACCTGCCCATTTTCCAGCTGAGCGCACTGATGTGATGAACGAGGCATGGACTTTTCTCGCGCAGCGACCAGGGGCTTTCCTGGCCATGGCGACCCTGCTCGGGCTGCTGGCGGGCAGCGCGCTGAACGTGGTGACCTGTCGGCTGCCGGCGCTGCTCAAGCGCCACTGGGAGGACGAGGCCCGGGCGCTGCTGGGGCTTGCGCCCACCGTGCATGCGCGCTGCGATACATGGCTGCCAGCCTCGCATTGCCCAGGCTGCGACCGTCGCCTGCTGGCCTGGCAGCGCATCGCCTGGCTCAGCTACCTGCCAAGGCGCCAGCGTTGCGACCGGTGTGGCCAGCCTGTCGCCGGGCGGCGTGCTTCGATGGAGCTGGGCTGCGCGGCGCTGACCGGGGTGGTGGCCTGGTCCCTGGGCCCTGGCGAACAGGCCGTGGCCTTGGCCGTGCTGACCTGGTGCCTGCTGGCGCTGAGCGTGATCGATGCGCGGCATCAGGTGCTGCCGGACGTGCTGGTGCTGCCGATGCTTTGGCTGGGCCTGATCGTCAATGCGCTGGGGTTGTTCGTGCCGCTGCACGGGGCGCTCTGGGGCGCGGTGGCAGGCTACCTGTCGTTGTGGACGGTGTTCTGGCTGTTCAAGCTGATCACGGGCAAGGACGGCATGGGCCATGGCGACTTCAAGCTGTTGGCGCTGATCGGCGCCTGGGGCGGCTGGCAGGTGTTGCCGCTGACGCTGGTGCTGTCGTCGCTGCTCGGTGCGGTGGCAGGGCTGTGGTTGCTGCGTCGGCCAGGCGTGGTGCTGGGGACGGTGATGCCCTTTGGTCCTTATCTGGCCATCGCGGGGTGGATTGCCGTGCTCTGGGGTGATGAAATAGGCGCCTCTTACCTGCAACTGATCGGATTTCGATGACGACCCTCGGCACTACCCCCTGGATACTTGGCCTGACGGGCGGCATCGGCAGCGGCAAGAGCGCCGCCGCGCACCGGCTGGTCGAACTGGGCGTGCACCTGGTGGACGCCGACCAGGCGGCGCGCTGGGTGGTCGAGCCTGGGCGCCCGGCCCTGGCGAGCATCGTCGAGCGGTTCGGCACGGGCGTCCTGCAAGCGGACGGGCAGCTCGACCGGGCTTCCCTGCGGCAGTTGATCTTCGCCGACCCGGTACAGCGGCAATGGCTCGAAGCGCTGCTGCACCCGCTGATCGGGCAGGAGATCTTCAGCTACCTGGCCAAGGCGCAATCGCCGTACGCGGTGTACGTCTCGCCCCTGCTGATCGAATCCGGCCAGTACCGCAAGACCCAGCGCGTGCTGGTGATCGACACGCCGCGCGAACTGCAGGTGCAGCGTACTTTGCAGCGCGATGGCACCACACCGGAACAGGTGCAGGCGATCCTGGCGGCGCAGCTGTCGCGTGAAGCGCGCTTGCAGCATGCCGACGACGTCGTGACCAACGACCGTGACCTGGCGTGGCTGCACGCGCAGATCGATCGCCTGCACGATTTTTACCTGACTTTACGAGGAGGCCAGCCATGAGCCAGCCCATGACCGTTGAATGCCCCACGTGCGGCGCGCCCGTGGAATGGAAGGAGGCCAATGCGTTTCGGCCGTTCTGCTCGGACCGCTGCAAGCTGATCGACCTGGGGGCCTGGGCCGCCGAGGACCACAAGATTGCCGGGGCGGCGGAGTCCGAGGATGAACTGTATTCGGGGGATCTGGAGCCTCGGCACTGAGAAGGTGAGGGCTACCGGTAGCTTGGCTTTGGTCAGGTAACGGGTTGGCTGATGGTATGGGCCCTGCGGGCCCAATCGCGGCACGGGGGCCGCTCCCACATGGGACCGCGATTGCCTACGATGCCGTGGTGCGGCTACGGGGTGAGCGGCCCCTGTGCCTCGATTGGGCCCGCCAGGGCCCATTTTCACCTCGACCTCGCGATCGGACTCGAAAGGCCCATGAAGTCCATCGCCCTCTACACGCCTACCCCACCGTCTCACTCACCGCTCGCCCTCATACCGTCACAGTTTGCGACTACGCTGTGTACATGGATGACTCAGATTACCTGCGCCTGCTCACCATCCAGGCCGAGCAGGCCAACGCCTTCCTCTCCAATGCCCGCAAATGGGAGCGTGAGCGTTGGGTCTGCCAGCGCCTGCTGCAAGGCCTGAACATCGCCTACCGCAGCGAAGACTTCACCCCCGCCGAGCAGGAGCCGCCGGACGTGCTGTTCCGGGACGCGGCGTTCGAGGTGTTCTTCGTGCTGGACGAAGGGCGGCGCCTGAACGATGAGTGGCGCGAGGAGTTGCAGCGACGCCGCAGTGCCTTCTCCCTCAGCCAGCTGGTGCGCCGCGAAGCGCGTCCCCGGCGGATCAGCGCGGCGGAGCTGCTGCAACGGCTGGCACCGACCCTGCGCAAGAAGGCCCACAACTACCGCGAGCGCGGCCTGGACCTGGGCACGCTGGACATCATCGCCTTCACCAGCCTCAAGCGCGAAGTGCTCGACCTCAACAGCCACTTCCCGCCGCCGACCGAGTACCTGCGTCAAGGCTGGCGTTCGCTGTCGCTGGTCGGCCCGACCTTCGCCCGTGTGCTGTTCGCCCACCCCGGCGCGCCGGACTTTCTGCGTGCCAACCTGGGCCGCAGCATCCTCTTCGATGTCGGCATCAGCCTGTGAGCCTCTGCCGCCTCGACGCGCGATAGCGTACACTCTGCCGCATTAAGGACGTTCACGCTCCCCGGTCGAGCCCCTGCGCCAACGCCCGAGGTCGCGCCTGCACGTCCCAGTGCCCATTCGACGAGGCCCCGCATGACCAGTCGCCTGTCTCCACGAGACCCGCGTCCTGTCGTTGACCACCGCCCCTCCCCTCGGCCCTGTGCCGGGCATGCGCCTGCAGGGCGTCTGTCGTGCCCTGCGCGCTCATGCGCCGTGGTCGGGTCGGGCCTCGTTTCGCCGTCGCCCCAGTGGACAGGTGCTCTGAGCCGCCTTGCGCTCGCCCTCCGCTGCCGGACGCCATGGCCGGCCTTCCAGGCCACGCATTCCTTTAACCTTACGAGACTCTCCCATGACACATCGCATCGTGATCGTCGGCGGCGGCGCCGGCGGCCTGGAACTGGCGACTCACCTGGGCAAACGCCTGGGCAAGCGCAAGCAGGCCGACATCACCCTGGTCGACGCCAACCTGACGCACATCTGGAAGCCGCTGCTGCATGAAGTGGCTGCCGGCTCGCTGAACTCTTCGGAAGACGAGCTGAACTACGTGGCCCAGGCCAAGTGGAACCACTTCAACTTCCAGCTCGGGCGCATGAGCGGGCTGGACCGCCAGGCCAAGCAGATCCAGTTGGCCGCCACCCTGGACGAAGACGGGCGTGAACTGCTGCCGGCGCGCGTGCTGGGCTACGACACCCTGGTCATCGCCGTGGGCAGCAACACCAACGACTTCGGCACCCTGGGCGCGGCGCAGCACTGCCTGTTCCTGGACACCCGCAAGCAGGCCGAGCGCTTCCACCAGCAACTGCTCAACCACTACCTGCGCGCCCATGCCGGCGATGTCGCCAGCGAGAAGATCAGCGTGGCCATCGTCGGCGCGGGCGCCACGGGGGTCGAGCTGGCCGCCGAGCTGCACCATGCGGCCCATGAGCTGGCCGCGTACGGTCTGGACAGCATCCAGCCCCAGGACATGCACATCACCGTGATCGAAGCGGGCCCGCGCGTGCTGCCGGCCCTGCCAGAGCGCATCAGCAAGCCGGTGCACAAGACCCTGGAGAAGCTGGGCATCACCGTGATGACCAATGCCGCGGTCAGCGAAGTCACCGAAGACGGCCTCAAGACCGCCAGCGGCGAGGTGATCCAGGCGCGCTTCAAGGTCTGGGCGGCGGGCATCCGTGCGCCGGCCTTCCTCAAGGACATCGACGGCCTGGAAACCAACCGCATCAACCAGCTGGTGGTGCGCCCGACCTTGCAGACCACGCTCGACGACGACATCTTCGCCTTCGGTGACTGCGCGGCCTGCCCGCAGCCGGACAGCGATCGCAACGTGCCACCGCGCGCCCAGGCCGCGCACCAACAGGCCTCGCTGCTGGTCAAGAGCCTGAAGGCGCGTCTGGAAGGCAAGCCGCTGCCGACCTACGCCTACCGTGACTACGGCTCGCTGGTCTCGCTGTCGCGCTTCTCGGCAGTGGGCAACCTGATGGGCAATCTGACCGGCAGCGTGATGCTCGAAGGCTGGCTGGCGCGGATGTTCTACGTGTCGTTGTACCGCATGCACCAGATGGCGCTGTACGGCACCTTTCGCACCCTCATGCTGATGCTGGGCAGCCGTATCGGCCGCGGCACCGAGCCACGCTTGAAACTGCACTGACCTGCGCGGCGGGCAGCGTCGAGGCTGCCCGCCCTGCCCGGTCTGGGGTCAGGACGCCAACGGTCGTGGCTGCCGGCCCTTGCCAAGCAGCACCCCCATCGCGATCCATACCGCGACGCACAGCACCAGGCACAGCACGTTGGTGCCATCCCAGCCCACGCTGCTGAACAGCAGCGAAGGCGCGAAGGCGCCCACGGTCGCGCTCAGGGCGATCACCAGGTCGTTCTTGCCCTGCATCTGGAACGCCACCGGGCTGCCGTGCAACGCCTGGGTCAGCAGCGCCCCGCCACCCACGTAGGTCAGGTTCCAGCCCAGCCCGAGCACCACCAGCGACAGGGTCATCAGCCCATGGCCACCCCCGGCCAGGTTGAGCGCCATGCAGCCCAGCAGCAAGGCGAAGCCCGTGTGCAGCGTGGTCTTGATCCCGAGCCGCCGGATGATGTGCCCGGTGAAGAAGGACGGCGCGAACATGGCGATCACGTGCCACTGGATCGCCAGACGAATGTCGGCGAAGTCCGCGTGCAGGTGCCGCATGTGCATCGAGGCCTGGATCATCAGCAGGTTCATGACGCCATACCCGATGCCGGCCACGGCCATGGCCACGGCGATGTCCGGCGTCACCCGCCCGGCCTCGGCCGAGGCGGCAGGCTGCTGACGCTGGGCTAGCTGCGGCGCGTCCGCCGGCAGGCAGACCGCCAGCAACCCGGATACCACGGCCAGCCCGATGAAGGCGGCGTAGCACAACGAAAACACCGGGAAGCCCGCCACGCCCCTCAAGGCCTCCGTCAGCAGCGGCCCGAACACGGCCGCCAGCACGCCGCCGGCCACCACCAGCGACAATGCCTTGGGCTTGAGCGAAGGCGCCAGGTGGTCGGTCGCGGCGAACCGGTTGAAGTTGGCGAAGGCAATGTAGACGCCCAGCGCCGCATGGCTGAGCACCAGAAGCGAGAACTGCTGGTGTGCGATCGCGAGGTACCCCGTCACGCCCGCGACCAGCAAGGGGATGGTGCCCAGCAGGAAGGCTTTCTTGCGGCCGATCGACGCCATCAGCCGGGCCGCCGGGTACGTCGCCAGCAGTACGAAGAGGAACTGACACCCATAGGGCACGGTGGCCCAGGCGGCGCTGGGGGCGAGCGCCGAGCCGACGATGGCGGCCATGGTGACCGACATGACCGCAGCCGTCAGGTTGATCGACTGCGCGGCGAAGTACAGGTAGGTGCGGCGGGGCAACGCGTCGGTCATGGCAGAGGCTCGTGCAGGTCGAGCGACGGAGTGTCGCTGTACAGGGCTCATGATCCCACCGTGCGCGCAGTGATCGGCGCACAGTCGACAAGCGTCCTCGCTAACTGTTAGCGTGCTTTTCCTAACAGCTGGCCTGCCCCGTGATGCCCATGAGCCCAGACACCTTCTACCTGTCCTTGAAGCGACGCCTCCAGGCAGGCGAATGGGTGGCCGGCCAACGGCTGCCCTCGATCCGCACGTTCGTCGCCGGCCAGGATGCCAGCTACCACACCGTGGTGCGTGCCTGCGCGCGACTGGTCAGCGAAGGCCTGCTGATCGCCCAGCCGGGGCGTGGCTATTTCGTCGCGGGCCAGGCTGCCGCCGCCGAACCCCTGACGCCTGAATTCACCGTCAGCGACCCCTTGTTCAAGCTGCTGCAAGGGGGGCCGCAGTACACCAAGCTGGGCTGCGGCTGGCTACCGGCCGCCTGGCGCGACACCGACCTGCTGACCAAGGCGATCCGTCGAACGGCACGCCTGGAGCAAAGCGCGCTGGTGGAATACGGCGACATCTCTGGCCACCTCCCCCTGCGCAAGCAGCTCAGCGTGCACCTCAAGCGCATGACCCGCGTCGAGGCCTGCCCGAGCCAGATCCTCACCACCTTGGGCGCCACCCAGGCACTGGACCTGGTGGCCAGGCTGCTGATCACGCCGGGCGATCGGGTGTTCGTCGACGAGCCGTGCAACGGCAACCTGATCAAGCTCCTGCAACTGGCCGGCGCGCAGGTGATCGGCATCCCGCGCCTGCAGGACGGCCCCGACGTCACGGTCATGGCGCAGCACCTGGCCCAGTACCGGGTGAAGGCGTTCTTCTGCAACAGCACCTTCCACAACCCCACCGGCGGCAACATCGCGCCGCACACCGCCTTCAAGGTGCTGGGCCTGGCCGTGGCCCATGACCTGGTGGTGGTGGAGGACGACGTCTACGGCGACTTCAGCACCACCCCGCGCCAGACCCTGGCCGAACTCGATGCGCTGGACCGGGTGATCTACATCGGCAGTTTCTCCAAGTGCCTGTCGGCGTCGCTGCGCGTGGGCTACATCGCCTGCGCCCGTGACTTCATCGAACCGTTGACCCGCTTGAAGCTGCTGACCTGCGTGGCCGTGCCGGCGTTCTGCGAACGCTTCGTCAACACCATCCTGGCCGACGGTACCTATGCCGGACACATGAAGGACCTGCAGCAAAAGCTCATCACCCGTCAGGCCCAGACCCAGCGCGCCCTGCGCACGCACGGCTGGACCTTCGACATCGTGCCCGCAGGCGGCATGTTCCTGTGGGCCTCCCACCCCGCGCTACCGGACCTGCAGCCGTTCATGCAGGCCCTGGAACGCCAGCGCGTGCTGCTGATGCCCGGCTCGTCCTTCTCGGTGACCCGCGACTACCGCCACCTCGCCCGCATCAACTGCACCCATTTCACGCCCGCGCTGGAGGGGTTCTTTGCGGTGGATCCGGTGGGTTAGGGAGGGCTGCAAGCTGCAAGCAGACTGCAGTGGCGCGACAGCCCTGCCCAGCCTGGCGCTTGTCGCTCGCCCCTCAGAACCGCCCCAACCGGTAGGCCGCCAGCCCCTCCCCGTTCGCCTGTTCGGCCAGACGGCCGATCCATTCGGCGGTCACGGCGGCCTGGGTCAGCCCCAGGTGCTGGTGGCCGAACGCCAACAGCACGCGGCCGTCGCAGACCCGGTCGATGACCGGGAGCGAATCCGGCAGCGACGGGCGAAACCCCATCCACGGCGTGGCGTCGCGTGCGTCGAGCGCCTGCCGGAACAGCCCATCGCTCAGGCGGTGCAACTGCCAGGCGCGCTGCATGTTCGCCGGCGCATGCAGTCCGGCGAACTCCACCGTGCCGGCCAGGCGCAGCCCTTCGGTCATGGGCGTCATGATGAACTTGCGCTCCAGCGAGGTGACCGCGAACGGCAGGCGCTGGTGCTCGTGGGGCAGCATCAGGTGGTAGCCGCGCTCGGTGTCCAGCGGCACCCGGATGCCGGTGAGCGCCTGGGTCAGGTGCGCGGAGTGCGCGCCGCAGCTGATCAGCACCTGGCGTGCCGTCAGCACCCCTTGGTCGCTGCGCAGGCTGACCCCGTCGCCGTGCAGCCAGCCGTCGTCGACCTGGGCCTGGAGAAAGCGCACACCGCTGGCCTGGGCGGCGGCAAACAGCTCGCGCACCACACGGTAGGGGTCGAGAAAGTGGCCGGTGCGCGGGAAGTACAGCCCACCGCGCACCGCCTGGCTGAGCTGAGGCGCGACCGCCTGGACCGCCTCGGCTGCCCAGGCCTGCACCGGCACGCCGTGCTGCTGCAGGCGTGTGCGCAACGCCTCGAGCACTGGCTGTGATTCGGCCCGCTCGAACACCAGCAGCGAGCCGTCCTCGCGAAACAGGTCGCTGCGGTCGATGGACGCCAACAACCGCTGCCAGGCCGCCAGGCTGGCTTCGTTCAGCGTGCGCAGACCGGCCACGCTGCGCCGAAACGGCGCCGGGCGCAGGTTGAGCAGCAACCGGGCGAACCAGGGCGTGGCCTGGGGCAGGTATTTCCAGTCCAGGCGCAGTGGCCCCATCGGGTCGCGCAGCATGCCGGGCAAGCGCGCGAGGATCGACAGGTCGGCGATCGGAAACACCTGTTCGGTGGCCAGGTGTCCGGCGTTGCCGAAGGAGGCGCCCTGGCCCGGCGCCTGCCGGTCGATCAGGGTCACCTGACGGCCCTGGCGCGCCAGCTGCAGGGCACAGGCGACGCCGACGATGCCGGCGCCGACCACGAGCAGGTCATGGGCGGGATGAGGGTCGCGCATCGGTCAGCCTTCCCGTTCGCCGTCGAGCAGACGCCGCAGATGCAGCGGGTTGCCAGGCTTGAGCGCTTCCGGCAGCAGGGCCTCGGGGAAGCCTTGGTAGCACACCGGACGCAGGAAGCGCAGGATGGCCGCCGTGCCCACCGAGGTGCTGCGCGCATCGGACGTGGCCGGGAACGGCCCGCCGTGCACCATGGCATCGCACACCTCGACCCCGGTGGGCCAGCCATTGACCAGGATACGCCCGGCCTTGCGCTCCAGCGTCGGCAGCAGGGCCTGCGCACGGGCCAGGTCGTCGTCGTCCAGATGCAAGGTCGCAGTCAACTGACCGTCCAGGTGCTCAGCGACCTGCCGCATCTGCTCGTCGCTGTCGCAGGTGACCAGCAAGGCCGTTGCGCCGAAGACTTCAGCCTGCAACGCAGGTTCGTCGAGAAACGCCTGGGCCTGGGTGACGAACAGGTGCGCCTGGCCCTGGTTCGGCCCGGTGCCAGGCTGCCCCTGGGCGATCAGCTCGGCCTGGGCCTGTGCGCCCAAGGCCTCCACACCGGCCTGGTACGCGCCGTGGATGCCTGGCGTGAGCATGGTCTGCGCAGCGCTCTGGTGCAGCGGTTCGCTCGCACAGGCGACGAACCGCTGCAGAGCCGGCCCCTGCCGTGCGATCACCAGCCCCGGGTTGGTGCAGAACTGCCCGGCGCCCTGGATCAACGAGGCGACGAACCCCTGCGCCAACGCCTCGGCCTGCGCGCTCAACGCCGCCTCGAAGAGGAACACCGGGTTGATCGAGCTCATCTCCGCATAGACGGGGATCGGCTCGGGACGCGCCTGCGCGGCCTGGCACAAGGCAAGGCCACCACTGCGCGAGCCGGTGAAGCCGACGGCCTTGATGCGCGGGTCGCTGACCAGCGCGATCCCGACCTCGCGACCGGACCCATGAAGCAGGGAAAACACCCCTTCCGGCAGGCCGCAGGCCTGCACGGCACGGGCCACGGCCTGGCCGACCAGCTCGCTGGTGCCGGGGTGGGCGCCATGGGCCTTGACCACCACCGGGCAGCCGGCCGCCAGGGCCGAGGCGGTATCGCCCCCGGCCACCGAGAAGGCCAGGGGGAAATTGCTGGCGCCGAACACGGCGACCGGGCCCAGCGCGACCTGTCGCTGGCGCAGATCGGGCCGGGCCAGCGGCTGGCGCTCGGGCTGCGCGGTGTCGACACGCACGTCGAGCCACTCACCGGCCCGAACGACGCGGGCGAACGTGCGCAATTGACCGCAGGTCCGGGCACGCTCGCCCTGAAGACGTGCGGTGGGCAAACCGGTTTCGGCAGCGGCGCGCTCGATCAGGGCATCGCCCAAGGCCTCGATTTCGTGGGCGATGGTGTCGAGAAATCGCGCGCGGTCCTCCAGCGACGTCTCGCGGTAGCGGTCGAACGCCGACCAGGCCAGGGCGCAGGCACGCGCCACATGGTCGGCGTCGCCGCCGCGATAGGCGGGCGCCAGCACCTGGCCAGTGCTCGGGTCGATGCCGTGGATGGCCTCGCGGTTCCCGGCCACGGGTGTCTGGCCGATCAGCATGTTGCCTGTCAGGGTCATGGAGCCTCCGGGGGAATTCAAGGGCGTCTGGGGCCGCCTGACGGCCCCGCGGCGTCAGGCGACGTTCTGTTGCGCCGACCAGTCGGCGTACCAGCTGCGGAACAGGCCGTACTGCTGCTCGGCGTAGTGGCGCTGGGCATCGCTGAGCGCATCGCTGGCGTTGAAATGCAGGCTGTACTCGGTGTCGCCGTTGAGCACCATCAGGTGCTTGTAGTACAGCACCAGGTCGCAGCCTTCATCGAACGACGAGAGCACCGCCAGGGCGGCTTCCAGCTCCCGGGCCAGGCGCCGGGCGCGGGCATCGCCCTTGGCCGCCTGCTTGCTCAGGCTCACCAGGTGCAGCACTTCGCGCGGCAGGGCATTGCCGATGCCGGTGATGGCGCCGGTCGCGTTGCAATTGACGAAACCGTGCACGACCTGGGTGTCGACCCCGACCATCAAGGTCACGTCGTCGTCCTGGGAAGTGATGTGTTCGGCGGCGTAGCGCAGGTCGGCGCCACCGCCGAACTCCTTGAAGCCGATCAGGTTGGGGAACTCACGGCGCAGCGCGAAGAACAGGTCGGCGCGGGTGGCGAACCCGTAGTAGGGGCTGTTGTAGATCACCGCAGGCAGCGCAGGCGCCGCGGCCAGAATGGCGGAAAAATGATGCCGTTGGGCGATGGGCGAAGCGCCACGGCTGAGCACGCGCGGGATGACCATCAGGCCGGCAGCGCCGACCCGGGCTGCATGGGCCGCATGGGACACCGCCTCGCGGGTGTTGACCGCCCCGGTGCCGACGATGGTCGGCACGCCGGCAGCCACCAGGCGCGCTACGCCTTCCTGGCGCTCGGCCTCGGTCAGCAGCGGCCAGTCGCCCATCGAGCCGCAGTACACCACCGCGCTCATGCCCGCCTCGATCAGCTCGCGGCCCTTGCGCACCAGGGCGTCGAAGTCTGGGGTGCGGTCCGCGGTGCAGGGGGTCATCAGGGCGGGCATGGTGCCCGTGAAGATGCTGGTGTTCATCGTTGTCGCTCCTCGTGGTCGTGTGGGAAGGCCGGGGTCAGATGCCCCAGGCGAAAGGGTCTTGCTCGTCGATCAGCAGCGTGCTGTCGGCGGTCATGTGCGCCCGGCCGGTGATGAACGGGCGAATGCGCTCGCCGTCGCGCTCGTAACGGCCCTGGAACTGGCTGCCGGTGATGCTGGCCTGAACCCAGGCCTGGCCGGGAGCCAGCTTGCCGTCGGCGGCCAGGCAGGCCAGCTTGGCGCTGGTGCCGGTGCCGCAGGGCGAGCGGTCGTAGGCCTTGCCGGGGCACATCACGAAATTGCGGCTGTCAGCCTCGGCGTCGTCGGCGAACAGCTCGACATGGTCGATGGGCGCGCCGTGCTCGCCGGTGATGCCTTGGTCGGCCAGTGCCTGGAGCAAGGCCCAGGTGTAGGCGGTGAGCGCGTCGCGGTTGTCCAGCGTGAGCCGCTGGCCATGCTCGGCGACCAGGAAGAACCAGTTGCCACCCCAGGCGACGTCGCCGTGCACCACCCCGTGGCCCGGCAGCTCGACGGCCACCTGCCGGCGGTAGCGGTAGGACGGCACGTTGCCGACGGTGACGGCACCATCCGCATGCAGGGTGGCGCTCACCTGGCCGACAGGCGTGTCGATCAGGTGCACGCCGGGATCGATCAGCCCCAGGTGCTGCAGCGAGGCGATCAGGCCGATGGTGCCGTGGCCGCACATGTTCAGGTAACCGGCGTTGTTGAAGAAGATCACCCCGCACGTGGCCTCGGGCGACACCGGTGGGCAATGCAGCGCGCCCACCAGCACCTCGTTGCCCCGTGGCTCCAGCAGGCAGGCACGCCGCCAGTGGTCGTGCTGCTCGCGCAGTTCGTCGCGCTGCTGGGCCATGTCACGCCCGTGCAGGGCGGGAAAGCCGCTCATGACCAGGCGCGTGGGCTCACCGCCGGTGTGGGAGTCGATGACGTGGATGCGTTTCATAAGCCTGTCCTGTGCAAGAAGCTCAAGCGGTTCGAGAGGCGACGGCCGCGGTGCGTGGCGCATCTGCCCGCTCGGCGTCGGTTTCGCTTTCGTCGTCGTTGTCCAGGCGCACCAGGTGCGCCGGTACACCGGTGGCCGCGCCCCAGTAGTAGATGCCCAGGGCGCAGACGGCCACGATCACCGTGTCCGCCGGGTGGCCAATGACACCCAGGCCACCGAAGCTGCCCAGCCAGGACAGCAGGATGGTCACCGCGTAGAAGCCGATCAGCCAGGCCGAGCTGCGCACCTGCTGGGCCAGCGACAGGTGATGGGTGGGGACGAAGCGCGCGCACAGCAGGTACAGCCCGAACATCACGATCTGCAGGGCCAGCAGCCAGGACACGGTCTTCCACCCGGACCAGTACACGATCAGCGCGGCGATGATGAACGACAGCGGGCCGAGCACCCCCATGCCCATGACCCGGAACGGGCGCGGCAGGTCGGGGGCATTGCGGCGCAGTGCGGCGACGGTGACCGGGGCCACGGCGTAGCTCAGCACCAGCGCGGCCGACACCACGTTGATCAGCGCTTCCCAGGACGGGAACGGCAGCGTCCAGAACACCGACAGGCCGAAGGTCAGCCACAGGGCCGGCCGCGGGATGCCGGACTCGGCGTCGATGCGGGTGAAATAGCGGAAGAAGGTCCCGGTCTGTGCCCAGCCGTAGATCACCCGTGGGGTGGCGTTCATGTAGATGTTGCCGCAGCCGCTCGGCGAGATCACCGCATCGGCCACCACCAGGTACGCCAGCCAGCCCACGCCCAGGGCCAGGGCGATGTCGCGGTACGGCAGCGCCAGCGCCTGGGTCACGCCTGCCCAGCCATTGGCCAGCATCTCGGTCGGTACGCTGCCGAGGAAGGCCAGTTGCAGCAGGGCGTAGATCGCCGTGGACAGCAGCACCGAAAGGATCAGCGCGATGGGGATGGTGCGCTGCGGGTTCTTCACTTCGCTGGCGACCGAAATGATCGGGGTCAGCCCGAGGTAGGCGAAGATGATGCCGCCGGCCGACACGGCCATTTCCACACCGGACAGACCGAACGGGGCAAAGCCCTGGACCTCGAAGTTTTCCGGCTTGAAGAAGGTGAACAGCACGCCGATCACCAGCAGCGGCACGATGAACTTGAAGACGCTGATCAGGTTGTTGGCCTTGGCGAAGGTCTTCACGCTGCGGTAGTTGAGGAAGAAGAACAGCCCCAGCAAGGCGAACTGCACCAGCCACCCCAGGACGGTCGGGTCGCTGGAGCCGGTCTTGGTCAGCGCCGGGAACCAGGCGGCGGCGTACTGCCGTGAGGCGACCACTTCGATGGCGATCAGGCTGGAGAAGGCGATCAGGGTGATGAAGCCCATCAGATAGCCGAGCAAGGGGCCGTGGGAGTACACCGGATAGCGCACCACGCCGCCGGCGCGTGGCAAGGCGGCGCCCAGCTCGCAGTAGACGATGCCCAGCAACAGCACGGCGAAGCCGCCCAGGAACCAGGAGAGGATGCCGGCCGGACCGGCGATGGCCGAGACGTGGCTGGCGGCGAACAGCCAGCCGGAGCCGAAGATGGCGCCCAGGCCGATGAAGGTGAGGTCCAGCAAGGACAGCTGTTTCTTGAATTTGCCTGACATGGGTTCGCCTTTTTGTTGGTTATTGGATAGGCAGGTCTGTCACGAAAACGGTATGGCGTGCCGCGTTGTGGTGGGAAGGGGCGGCTTGCGTGGGACATAGCGTGAACCGAAGCGCGGTCCGGTTCTTGATACTTTTGCGCGCGAGAGATGACGAAATCGGCACAGTGTTGGAAAAGGCTGGCGCTCGCATGGGCCGCATGGCTAGGCTGTAACCCACGTCGTACAAGGGCTGCGGTGTCGGATCAG
Source organism: Pseudomonas entomophila (assembly GCF_013523165.1). Classification (GTDB taxonomy): domain Bacteria; phylum Pseudomonadota; class Gammaproteobacteria; order Pseudomonadales; family Pseudomonadaceae; genus Aquipseudomonas; species Aquipseudomonas entomophila_A. The sequence continues at coordinate 1,025 of NZ_JAAMQI010000016.1, read as the reverse complement.
AGGCACGCGCGGCCCCTGGTGCTCCCCTGCCCTCGCCCGGACGTTCGCGCACAGCCTTGCCCATCACCGAGACCTTTACCATGTCCGCCAGCGCACTGAATCAGCTCTACCGCGGCCTGGCGCAGCATCGACCCGTCTCGCTCGACACGCTGCTGGGCGGTGTCGCCCTGTTGCTGCCCATCCTCGACGCCCTGCCCAATGCCGCGATCTTCATCAAGGACCTGGAGGCCCGTTACGTGCTGGCCAATCACACCCTGGTACGGCGCTGCGGCCTCAAGGACCTGGCGCCCCTGCTGGGCAAGACCAGTGCCGAGGTATTCCCGGCGCAACTGGGGCCGGGCTACACCGAGCAGGATCGTCGCGTGCTCGAACATGGCTGGGTCCTGGAGGACCAATTGGAGCTGCACCTGTATGGCACCCGGGAACCGGGCTGGTGCCTGACCCACAAGCGCCCGCTGCACGGCGCGAGCGGCGCCATCATCGGCCTGGTCGGCACTTCGGTCGACCTCGAGTCGGCGGCCGACACGCACCCGGCGTACCAGCGCCTGGCGGCGGTGGACGAACACATTCGCCAGCACTTTCACCAGCCGATCAGCCTGCGCGAGCTGACACGCATCGCGGGTTTGTCGGTGGCCCAGCTGGAGCGCTACTGCAAACGGATCTTCCACCTCACCCCGCGACAGATGATCCACAAGGCGCGCCTGGAGCATGCGCACCGGTTGTTGCACACCGAGGTGCCGATCACCGAGGTGGCGATGCAGTGTGGTTATACGGATCACAGTGCGTTCAGCCGCCAGTTCAAGCAGCTCACGGGGTTTACGCCGCGGCAGTATCGGCAGGCGACGGGGGTTGGGTGAGAGGCAAGGGAGGGGGTGGGAGAGAGGCCGCTGCGCGGCCTATCGCGGCACAGGGGCCGCTCCTTGTATCTCGACTTTTGCCTCATTGCAGGCCAAAGTTCTCGACTGATCATCGAGGGAAGGCCATGAAGCAGAGCCGCTCCTAGGGCATCGAGCCCGCATTGTAGA
>NZ_JAAMQI010000015.1 GCF_013523165.1 Pseudomonas entomophila | reverse complement strand
TCTACAATGCGGGCTCGATGCCCTAGGAGCGGCTCTGCTTCATGGCCTTCCCTCGATGATCAGTCGAGAACTTTGGCCTGCAAGGAGGCAAAAGTCGAGATACAAGGAGCGGCCCCTGTGCCGCGATCGGGCCCGCGGGGCCCGTAGCATTAGCCACGCCGGACATATAGCTCACTCGACAGGCTCAGCCAAGTCCGCCGCTCACAACCCTTCGAGAATGTCCGACATGTCGTCGGCGTGCTCTTCTTCCTGGGCCAGGATGTCTTCGTAGATACGGCGGGTGGTCGGGTCCTTGTCGCCGATGTACTTGATGATCTCGCGGTAGCTGTCGATGGCGATCCGCTCGGCCACCAGGTCTTCCAGGACCATCTCGCGCAGGGTGTTGCCTGCCACGTACTGGGCGTGGGAGTTGCGGCTCAGGTTGTCCGGGTTGAAGTCAGGCTCGCCGCCCAGCTGCACGATACGCTCGGCCAGACGGTCGGCGTGTTCGGCCTCCTGGTTGGCGTGCTCGAGGAATTCCTCGGCTGCGATGCTGGCCTTGATGCCGCTGGCCATGAAGTAATGGCGCTTGTAGCGCAGCGTGCAGACCAGCTCGGTGGCCAGCGACTCGTTCAACAGGCGCAGGATCTCTTCGCGGTCGGCCGAGTAGCCCTCGGTGACGGCGCCGTTTTCCACGTGCTGGCGGGCGCGTTCGCGCAGGACTTGGATGTCGGTCAGTTCAGCGTTGCTCATCGTTATCTCCAGGAAATCAGGTCAGGGTGCTCGCGGCGACTTGCAGGCTCAGGCACCTGGGGTCGCTCTGCGGTCTTGCTCGCGTTCCTTGCAGGTCTTGAAGCCCTTGGCATCCACGTGGCCGGTGGCGTCGAAGCGCACGTAGTACGGCTGCTGCTGGCCTTCGTGATTCAGGATGTAGTCGTTGCAGGTGCCGCCGTTGGGCAGGTCGCTGACGAAGGACGGGCTGCCGCCGATGGCGATGACGCGCTGCATGGTCATGCCGTTTTCCACCTGCTTGACCAGGGGCTGGTCACGGTAGGTGACGTAGTCCACCGGGTTTTCCGGGCGGCTGCTGCAGGCGGCCAAGGTCATGCCGGTCAGAAGGATTGCCAGGGTCTGCTTGTACATGGTCCGGTCCTTGTTCAGGTCTGTGTGGTTTGGAACCGCAGCACGCGCCAGGAGTTCGATCGCGATGGCCAGCATTGGGCCGGTAGTTTGAAAAACCCTGAAACACCTTGGCGCAAGACGCTATGCCTGATGGCTGAAGGCTGGCAGACTGCTGCCTTTTCGCCGCCCACAGCGAGGCCGTATGACCTTCACCCCACGTCAGATCACCCAGGCCAGCTGGATCATCGTGGGAGCCGGCCTGTTGCTGGCGCTGCCGTTGAAGCTGCTGCCAAGCCTGTTGGCAGGCTTGTTGGTGTTCGAACTGGTCAACATGCTGACGCCGCGGCTGCAGCCGCTGATCGCCGGTCAGCGGGCACGCTGGCTGGCAGTGGCCCTGCTGGGCACGCTGGTGGTCACCAGCCTGGCGTTACTGTTCGCCGGTGCGATCAGCTTCGTGCTGCACGAGGCCGAGAACCCGGGTGCCTCGCTGGACCGTTTCATGGTGGTGGTCGACCGCGCACGGGCGCAGCTGCCGCCGTTCATCGACAGCTACCTGCCTGCCAGCGCGGCGGAGTTCCGGGTGGCCATCGGCGACTGGTTCAAGAGCCACATGGGCGAGTTGCAACTGCTGGGCAAGGGCGCGGCGCACATGTTCGTCACCTTGCTGATCGGGATGATCCTGGGCGCCATCGTCGCCCTGCAGCGCCTGCCGGACGTGTCACGGCGCAAGCCCCTGGCGGCGGCACTGTTCGAACGGCTCAACCTGCTGGTCCAGGCGTTTCGCAACATCGTCTTCGCGCAGATCAAGATTTCCCTGCTCAACACCGCGTTCACCGGGATCTTCCTGGCGCTGGTGCTGCCGTTATTCGGGGTGCACCTGCCCCTGACCAAGACCTTGATCGTGCTGACCTTCCTGCTCGGCCTGCTGCCGGTGATCGGCAACCTGATGTCGAACACCTTGATCACCATCGTCGGCCTGTCGCTGTCGATCTGGGTGGCGGTCGCCGCGCTCGGCTACCTGATCGTCATCCACAAGGTCGAGTACTTCCTCAATGCCCGCATCGTCGGCGGCCAGATCCGCGCCAAGTCCTGGGAGCTGCTGCTGGCGATGCTGGTCTTCGAAGCGGCGTTCGGCCTGCCGGGCGTGGTGGCCGGCCCCATCTATTACGCCTACCTCAAGAGTGAGTTGCGACGGATCGAGTTGGTCTGAGCAGGGGCTGCATGCTTCGAGCTACACGCTTCAAGCAAGAGCAGGCCACAGGCGACCGTCGAAGTGCCGCTGCCTTGCTCTATCGCGTAGCTCGCCCCTCGTTCCTCTCTCAGCCGTAACGCTTGCGTGCCTCGATGGCCAGGCCGCTGCCGATGCTGCCGAAGCGGTTGCCTTCGACGTGGCGGGCGTTCGGCAGCATGGCAGCGACGCTCTGGCGCAGGGCCGGGATGCCGCTGGAACCGCCGGTGAAGAACACGGTGTCGACCTGACCGACGCTCACGCCTGCCTGGCTCAGCAGGTCGGTGACGCTGCCGCGCACGCGCTCGAGCAGGCCGTCGATGGCGTGTTCGAACAGCGGACGGGTCAGGTCGGCGACCAGGCCTGGCTCCACGCGCCCGAGGTCGATGCGGCGGCTCGGCTCGTCGGTCAGGGCGATCTTGCTGGCCTCCACTTCCATGGCCAGCCAGTGACCGGCGCGCTGCTCGATCAGCTTGAACAGCCGGTCGATGCCCTGGGCATCCTCGATGTCGTAACGCATGTTGCCCAGCGCCAGTTGCGACTTCTGCGCGTACAGGGCGTTGATGGTGTGCCAGGTGGCCAGGTTGAGGTGGTAGCTGGTGGGCATCAGGGCCTGGCTCTTCATGCGGCTGCCGTAGCCGAACAACGGCATCACCCCTTGCAGGCTGAGCTGCTTGTCGAAGTCGGTACCGCCGATGTGCACGCCTCCGGTGGCCAGGATGTCGCCCTGACGATCGTCGAGCGAGTGGCGCTCGGGCGCCAGGCGCACCAGGGAGAAGTCCGAGGTCCCCCCGCCGATGTCGACGATCAGTACCAACTCCTCGCGCGCGATGCTCGACTCGTAATCGAACGCTGCGGCGATCGGTTCGAACTGGAACGACACGTCCTTGAAGCCGAGCGTGCGGGCGACCTCGGCCAGGGTGTCCTCGGCTTCCTGGTCGGCCGCCGGGTCATCGTCGACGAAGAACACCGGACGCCCGAGCACCACCTGGTCGAAGCTGCGCTCGGCCGTGGCCTCGGCCCGGCGCTTGAGTTCACCGATGAACAGGCCCAGCAGGTCCTTGAACGGCAGGGCAGTGCCCAGCACGCTGGTGTCGTGCTTGATCAGCTTGGAGCCGAGCAGGCTCTTGAGCGAGCGCATCAGCCGGCCCTCGTAGCCTTCCAGGTATTCGTGCAGGGCCATGCGCCCGTAGGCGGGGCGCCGCTCTTCGAGGTTGAAGAACACCACCGACGGCAGGGTGATCTTGCCGTCCTCCAGCGCGAGCAGGGTGTCGCCGCCCGGTCGATGCCAGCCGACCGTGGAGTTCGAGGTGCCGAAGTCGATGCCGCAGGCGCGGGCCGGGGTGTGATCTGACATGCTTGCAGGTGTCCGGAGGCAAAAACGGCCGCGCAGTGTATGCGAGTGAACGTGAGAATCAAGACCGATCGTCTGCGCCAGATTCACCCACGGGGCAACTTGAAAGGCTATGCTTGGCCCTTATCTTCAGCAGTAACGCCTATTTTTCGAGGGTGAGCCCTTAGATGGACTTCAAAGACTATTACAAGATACTCGGTGTGGAGCCGACGGCAGACGACAAGGCGATCAAGGCCGCCTATCGCAAGCTGGCGCGCAAGTACCACCCCGATGTCAGCAAGGAACGGGACGCCGAGGACAAGTTCAAGGAGGCCAACGAGGCCTACGAAGTGCTTGGCAGCCCGGAAAAACGTGCCGAATTCGACGAGATCCGCAAGTACGGTGGCCAGCACGGCCGCCCCTTCCAGGCACCGCCCGGCTGGCAGGGCCGAGGTGGCGCCGAGAGCGGGTTCGAGCAGGGTGATTTCTCGGACTTCTTCAGTTCGATCTTCGGCGCACGCGGTGGGAACCCCTTCGGTCGCGGCCCACAACAAAGCGCGGGCAGACGAGGGCAGGACGTGGAACTGGAACTGGCGGTGTTTCTCGAAGAGACCCTGAGCAAGGAGTCCAAGCAGGTCAGCTTCCAGGTGCCTCAGGTCAATGGCCAAGGCCAGCGGACCGGCTTCACCACCAAGACCTTGAACATCAAGATCCCGGCCGGGGTGACCGATGGCGAGCGCATTCGCCTCAAGGGCCAGGGCGCACCCGGCCTCGGCGGCGGCGCCAATGGCGACCTGTACCTGACGCTGCGCATGGCGCCGCACCCGCTGTTCGATGTCGAGGGCCACGACCTGATCATCACCGTACCCCTGGCGCCGTGGGAGGCTGCCCTGGGCACCAAGGTGGCGGTCCCGACCCTGACCGGCAAGATCAACCTGACCATCCGCCCCGACAGCCAGGCCGGGCAGCGCCTGCGCGTCAAGGGCATGGGCCTGGTCAACAAGCAAGGCGGGCGCGGCGACCTCTACGCTCAGCTCAAGGTGGTGATGCCAAGCCAGTCCAACGCCGATACCCGCGAGCTGTGGAGCAAGCTGGCCGACAAGGCCGCGTTCAACCCGAGGACTCAATGGAGTAGCTGATCATGAGCAGCACCCTGATCGTTCAACTGGACATGCGTACCCTCTGCCAGGAAGCCGACTTGACGGCCGACTGTGTGATCGAAATCGTCGAGCACGGCATCGTTGAACCGTCGGGGCGCACGCCCGACGACTGGCGCTTCGACGACCAGGCGTTGCACCTGGCCCGCCGCGCGGCCCGATTGCGTGACGAGCTGGAGCTGGAGTGGGAAGGTGTGGCGCTGGCGCTGGAACTGCTGCAGGAGGTGCGCACGTTGCGCAGCGAGAACGATCGGTTGCGACAGCGGTTGGGGCGGTTCACGCAGGTGTGAAGCCTGTATGGCCTTGCTCGGGCGTCGGCTCCATTAGGGCCTGTCGGCTTGAGACGCTGTGCCCCTGCTGACGCTATCGCTGGCAAGCCCCCACTTGTGGCGCTACCCGCCTGGTTGCTGGTAGCGGGCGCGTTGCTGGCAGGAATACCGTGTTTCTTCTGTTTGACCATGGTAACTGTGCGTGTGGACCCTTCGGTCCCATGGATGAAACCAGCCCACACATCGGTGAATCACACAGAACACGAACGACGGCTGCCTACGGTAACGGCGATCATCCAATCTGTATGCGCTTGGAAACCAGACCTGTGGAAGCTGGCTTGCCAGCGATAGGTCCCGTTCAGGCGCCGCCTGCATCGCGGGCAAGCCCGCTCCCACAGGGGGCCAATCAGTGGGCTGATACCAGGTAGTTGCTTGAAATAAGGGCCAGTGGGAGCTGGCTTGCCAGCGATGAGGCCAGGTCAGACGCACCTGTCCCCTTCCCTTGCGCTGGCATCCAGGCACTGTCCTGCCTTCACCTCACTTCTTGCCTGCTTTCATCTTTTCCAGCAGCGGCCGGCACTGGTCCGGCACGTCGTCCCCCGGCGCGATCAGGGCCAGCAGCCCGGCTGCCGGGCCGACGGTAGCGCCCAGGGCCAGCATGCCGGCGCCGCGCAGCGCCAGTGGTACAGCCTTCACGCCCGCATTGGGCTTGGCGAAGGTCCCGCGCACGTACAGCGGTGAACGCAGGGAGAACAGCCGGAAGCCCTTCGATTCCGGGGTCACTTCAAGGTCCATGCGCTCGCTGGCCAGGTTGACGTTGCCATCGATGTAGATGATCGCGTTCTCGGTGTCGAAGACGAACACCCGCGTGCTCGCCAGGCCATCCTTGATCCCGACGTCGGCCGCTGCGCAGTTGATCTTCACGTCTTCGTCGCCGAACAGTTTGTCGACCAGGTAGTTACCCACGTTCAGGCCTGCGATCTCCATCAGGCTACGGCTGATCGCGCCATCGTTGATCAGCAGGCGCAGGTCACCATTGGAGCTGCCCAGCAGGGCCGCCACCGAGTTGCCGCGCCCGCGCAGGTCGGCATCGCCGTTGAGTTCACCGAAGCTGGTCTGCATCGGTGCGAAGCTCGGGAACAGCTGTTTGAGCTTGAAACCACGGGCGCTGAGCTTGGCATGCCCCTGGAGCGGCACGTTGCGCCCGTCCAGGCGAATGCGCGACTCCAGATTGCCCCCGGCGACACCGAAACGCAGCGGGTTCAGGCGCAGCAGGCCATCGTCGAGCAGCACATGGGCCGACAGGTCGCTGAACGGCAGCTCCTTGCTGTGCACGATGCGCTTGCCGGTGAACTTCACGTCGGCATCCATGGCGCGCCAGCGCTCGGTACGGAATTCTTCCACCGGCAGCACCTTGTCCGTCGGCTGCTTGCTGGCGCCACCGCGGGACTTCTGCTCAGTGTTGGAATCGGCGCCGATCAGCGGCGCCAGATCCTCGAACAGCAGCTGGTTCGACACCAGTTCGCCACTGAGCTTGGGCCGTGGCTTGCCGGCGGCGAAGGCCAGGGTGCCGTGAATGTCGCTGTTGCCGATCTTGCCGTTGAACCCCTCATAGCGGAAGCGCATGCCCTGCTTGTCCTGCAGGTTGGCCGTCAGGTGACCGTCGGTGGAGTAAGGCGGTGTGTCTGGCAGCGTTACGCCGGTCAGCGGGTACAGGTTGCCCAGGCTCTTGCCCGACAGGCGCAGGCGCAGGTCGAGCGCCCCCAGGTTGAGTGGGTCGATCAGGGTGCCCGCTAGCACCACGCGCGTGTCAGCGGCTCGCACGTCGGCCTGGAGCGGGAACGGCTGGTCGCTGTCACGCAGGGCCAGCAGCCCGCCGATCTTGCCCGTACCGGACACCGGCTGGCCTTTGTAGCGCCCTTCGGCCTTCAGCCCGAACGCGTAGTCCTGGGCGCCACCGGCCTTGTCCGCACGCTCCTTGCCGACGATGTCGCTGAACGGGATCGGCTTGCCTAGAGGGTCGATCTGCACCTTCACGTCCGCCTTGAGCATCTGGTCGTCATACCGCACGTTGCCCTGGTCGAAGCGGATCGAGCCGATGTCCAGCGTCCAGCTCGAGGGTTCGGCGTTCTCATCCTTGGGCCCCAGATCGAAGGTCCAGTTGGCGCGGCCATCGGCCAGGCGCGTCAGTTGCGCGTCGGGCTTGGTCAGGTCGATGCGCGGGATGGTGATGCGCTGCGCCAGCAGAGGCAGGGGCGACAGGCGAAACTCCACGCGTTCCAGGCCGACCATGCGCGGCTCCTTGGCCCAGTCCGGGTTGCCCAAGGTCAGGTCATCGGCGATGAACCGAGGCCATGGCACCCAGGCGCGCCAGCCGCCTTCTTCGGGTTCGCGTTGCCAGCGCACGGCCAGGTTGCCGTTGATGGCGAACGGCCGATGCAGCGCTTCGGACACCTTCTCGTTGAGCATCGGCTTGACCCGATTCCAGTCGAAAGTGGCAATGATCACCACCAGCACCGCCAGCAATGCGACGAGGCTGGCGAGGGTCCAGGCGATGATTCGAGCAGGGCGCGTCATTGCGAAGTTCTCCTGAGAGCGGCGCAAGCCGAGGATGACGAGAGCGACAGTATTACGTCGGACTGACGAAACCCCGTCAGGTTTTATCCGAGGCACGATATCGCGATTTTTTTACGTCGCGCTTGAATGCACCAGGACGTCCAACTCGCCCGCAGCCTGCGCCTTCTCAAGGCCGACCGGCTGGAAAACCGCATTCCAGAGCGCCTTCGGCGACCATCATCGGCGTCGATGATCACCATCACCCGGATGAACTTCTCGTCTCGCGCACGCGGCGTAGCATGGGCCTCGTTCCCCTTTTCACTTGCCCATCAGGAGCATCCCCATGAAATCTCTCTTGCTGCTCAGCCTGAGCCTGTCCCTGCTGTCGACCCAGGCCCTTGCCCTGCCCGCCCCGGATCAACCCACGATCGGCGAAGCGCGCTCGACGCACGCGGCCCCGGCCTACCTCACCGAAGGCGGCGCCGACCGGTTGCTCGAACGCGCCGGGCAGCTCGCCGAAGGCGGCGCCGACCGTCTGCTGGAGCGCGACACCGCCTTGGCCGAAGGCGGTGCCGATCGCTTGCTCGAACGCAGCGAAGCGGTAGCCGAAGGTGGCGCCGAACGCGTGCGCAAGGCAGGTCATCTTGGGTGAGCGCATCGCCTCGAGGCACAGGTACGATCGATTCAGCCTGCATTGACCCCGCTCGGTGCTTTTCTCTAGAGTGCGATTCCACACCAGCCACAGATTGCCCGCCATGCTGCCGCGCGCCGAACAGAAGCTTCAGACTCGACAGGCCTTGCTCGATGCCGCCTGCCAGTTGATGGAGAGCGGGCGCGGTTTCGGCAGCCTCAGCCTGCGCGAGGTGGCGCGTCTGGCCGGTATCGTGCCGACGGGCTTCTACCGTCACTTCTCGGACATGGACGCCCTGGGCCTGGCCCTGGTCGGCACCATCGACGCCACGTTCCGTCAGACCATTCGCCTGGTGCGGCAGAACGAGCTGGAAATGGGCGGCATCACCGATGCCTCGGTGCGGATCTTCCTCGACGTGGTCGCAGCCCACCGTGCCCAGTTCCTGTTCCTGGCCCGCGAGCAATATGGCGGTTCGCAGGTCGTGCGCCAGGCCATCGCCCGGCTGCGCCATGGCATCAGTTCGGACCTGGCCACCGACCTGGCGCGCATGCCACGCTGGCAACACCTGGATGCGCCCGCCCTGGCGGTCATGGCCGACCTGGTGGTCAAGACCGTATTCGCCACCCTGCCCGAGCTGATCGACACCCCGGACGCCGAGTGGCCGGAGCCCTTGAGCGCGCAGGAAAAGATCATCCAGCAGCTGCGCTTCATCTTCGTCGGGGCGCGTCACTGGCAGGGCCTGGGCTACCCAGGCTGAGGCCGCGCGGCGGTCGATTCTGCTACCATGGCGCACCGCCCGACCGTCCTGAGCGCTTTCATGTCCACGCCCTCATCTGCCCTGTCCGACTTCGATGCCCGTCTGCGCCGCTTCAGGCATCACCTTGACGATATCCTTGTGCCGTTGTGGCAAGGTCCCGGATGGAATGCGGACATGGCCTTGCCCTACGAAGCCCTGGACGCCGAGCACCGTCCCTTGCCCGTGGTGCGCTACCGTGCCATGGCCTGCGCGCGTCAGTTGTACCTGTTCAGCAGCCGCCTGGGCGAGCCCGGCGCTGCGGCGCGTGCCGCGACCTTGTTCCGTTCGTTGCGCACGCACTTTCACGATGCCGAGCACGGTGGCTGGTTCTACAGCATCGATGCGCAAGGCCAGCCGTTGGATCGACGCAAGGATCTCTACACCCACGCGTTCATCGTGTTCGCCTGCGCGCATTACTGGGGGCAGGTGGGCGAACGCTTGGTCGAGTCCACACTGGAAGGGGCGTTGAGCGTCGTTGCCGAGCGCTTCGCCCGTGGCGATGGCCTGTACGAGGCCAGCCTGGGCGAGGATTGGTCGGACCTGGGCAGCGGCCCTCTGCAGAACCCGCAGATGCACTTGGCCGAAGCCTTCCTGCAGACATTGGCCGTCAGGCCGGACGAGGCCGTACAGCACGCGCTGACCGGGCTGTGCGATGCCCTGCAGCGCGACTTCGTGGACCCCGACACAGGCGTGATGCTGGAGCTTCCACGGGGCGCAGCGGATAACTGGTTCGAGCCGGGGCATCAATTCGAATGGTTTTTCCTGCTCGACACCTCGCCGCTGCTGCGTGACACGCCGCTGCATGCGTCCATCGACCGGGCGTTCGGCTTTGCCGAGCAGTACGGGGTGAAGGATGGGGCGGTGCTGGCAATGCTGGCTGTGGATGGCCAGGCACTGGATGCCACCCAGCGGATCTGGGCGCAGGCGGAATACCTGCGGGCGCTGGTGCTGCGTGCGGGCGGCGAGGCGAAGCTGGCTGGGCAGTTGCAGGTGCTGGAGGCGCGGTTCCTGCGTGAGGCGGGCTGGTATGAATGTCGGGATGGAGAAGGCAATGTCAGTCGGCATGATATGCCGTCGACCACGCCCTACCATTTGGCGACTTGCCTGCAAGGTCTCCTCAGCGCCACCTGACCTGACATTTTTATCAGTTTCGACGAGATCAAGGCGTTGCTAGATTCAAGGCCTCACTCATTGGAGGCGTCAGCATGGACAGAGCAGCGTTCAAGAGTTTTCTCGAAGCCCAGATCAACGCGGCAGCCAAGCAGATCGTCGACAAGCAGAAAGCTGACCTGGACCACATTGCCCATGGCAAGCTTGGTTTCCTGCTCAGCCTTCGTCGAGTGGTAGACGGCACTGCAACCCGGGAAGACCTCGGGTTGCACGACGCCATCAACGATGTGTTGCAGCGCTTGGACCTGCTAGAAACAAACGCTACTTACCTGAAGAAAATTCCTCAATAGCGTCTGTGGGCGATTCGCAAGGCCTGCCGCGGCTGGGCTAATGCATTCGCGGGAGAACCCGCGAATGGGCCCTTGGATCAGCCTTTGACCGAACGATCGATGGAGAACCCTGCCCAGTCCTGGCTCACCGGCATCAGCTCCAGGCTGTTGATGTTGATGTGCGCCGGCTGGTTGAGGATCCAGAAGATGGTCTCGGCAATGTCCTGCGGCTGGATTGGCTCGGCACCGGCGTAGGTCGCATCGTACCTGGCCTGGTCACCGCCGAAGCGCACCAGCGAGAACTCGCTCTCGCAGAGGCCCGGCTCGATATTGCTCACACGCACGCCGGTCCCGCGCAGGTCGCAACGCAGGCTCAGCGAAAACTGGCCGACGAATGCCTTGGTACCGCCATACACGTTGCTGCCTGGGTACGGGTAGTTGCCTGCCACCGAGCCCACGTTGAGGATGCTGGCGCCGCGCCCATGGGCGATCAGGCGGGGCAGCAGCAGGCGGGTGGTGTAGATCAGGCCTTTGATGTTGGTATCGACCATGGTCTCCCAGTCGTCCAGGTTGCAGGCCTGGGCCGGTTCGACGCCCAGGGCCAGGCCGGCGTTGTTGACCAGGGCGCGCAAGGTCGCGAATGCCGGAGGCAGGTCGGCGATCGCCTGCTCCATGGCCTGGCGGTCGCGGACATCGACGACCAGCCCATGCACCTGGGTCTTGGCCGACAGCTCGGCGCACAGTGCGTCCAGTCGCTCCTTGCGGCGCCCCGTCAGAACCAGCGACCAGCCGGCTTCGGCGAATCGCCGGGCAGTCGCTTCGCCAAAGCCGGAGGTGGCGCCGGTGATGAATACGGTGGACGTCATGCTGTTCTCCTTGATCGATACGGGCGTGTGACAGGGGCCGAAGCATGCCCCGATGGAAAGCTCTCGGCAAGCCACCTGCCACTGATCAAAAAATGATCAAACCTCTGCAGGCCACGGCGGACAAGGCCGCCAGCGGATTATGCGCACCTTATCCACAAGCCTTTCCCCACAGGCTGGGGGCAAAACGCTCGTTTTCAGGATCAGGCCTGGGTGCAACGGTGAACACTTGGAAAACGTGAAGACTCAACAGCTTCAAGCAGGCAGACGAGGCGCTATCCCGGCTTTTTCCACAGACTTATGCACAGAGTTTCCACACAGTGAGACGCATGGCGTGGGCACGCCTTGCACGAACTTCTCATCGTCCTGTCGTTTTTGATCAAAAAACGAACAAAGCTCTGCAGGCCATGTCAGGCATGGCCTCCAGAGGATTGCACCCATCTTATCCACAGCCGGTTCCACACGAACCGTGCACAACGTGTCGCCACGTACATCACTTGCACGTGGCGCTGAGGCGCCTGTCAATGCCCGCCACATGCGACACGTTGTCCACACGGTGCCCCCCTCGCTCGCCGAACCCGACCGAAACACCGTTCATCCAAGGCGGTCAGTGCCCGCCCAGGTAGGCGTTGCGCACTTCATCGTTGGCCAGCAGCTCCTGCCCCGTGCCGGTCATGCGGATCTGCCCGTTGACCATCACGTAGGCACGGTCCGAGAGCTTGAGCGCATGGTTGGCGTTCTGTTCCACCAGGAAGATGGTCATGCCCTCCTGGGCCAGCTCGCGCAAGGTCGCGAAGATCTGCTTGACCACGATCGGCGCCAACCCCAACGACGGTTCGTCGAGCAGCAACAGGCGCGGCCGACTCATCAGCGCGCGGGCGATGGCGAGCATCTGCTGCTCGCCACCGGACATGGTCATCGCCCGTTGCGTGCGCCGCTCCTTGAGCCGTGGAAACAACGCGTACATGCGCTGCATGTCCGCATCGGCGTGCTTGTCGCCGATGGGGATGGTGCCCATCATCAGGTTTTCCTCGACCGTCATGTCCGGGAACACCCGCCGCCCTTCCGGGGATTGGGCGATGCCGTTGGAGGCGATGTAGTGCGGCGTCTTGCGCGTGATGTCGGTGCCTTCGTAAAGGATCTGACCCGAGGCGGCGCGCGGCTGGCCGAAGATCGACATCAGCAGCGTCGACTTGCCCGCGCCGTTGGCACCGATCAGGCTGACGGTCTCGCCTTTGTCGATGTGCATCGACACCTTGCGCAATGCCTGGATCGGCCCGTAGAACACGTCCAGGTCGCGCAGTTCGAGAATCGCTCCGCTCATGCCAGTTCCTCTTCGTCAGCGCCCAGGTAGGCGGCGATCACCGTGGGGTTGTTGCGGATGTCCTGGGGGGCGCCCTCGGCGATGACGTTGCCGTGGTCGAGCACGACGATGTGGTCGGAAATGCTCATGACCATGCCCATGTCGTGCTCGATCAGCACGACGGTGATGTCGTGCTCGTCGCGCAGCACCCGGATCATCCGGCTCAGGGCCTCGGTTTCCTGGGGGTTGAGGCCGGCGGCCGGCTCGTCCAGGCAGATGATGCCGGGCCGCGTGCACATGGCCCGGGCGATCTCCAGCCGCCGTTGCTGGCCGTAGGACAGTTCACCGGCCAGGCGGTTGGCGCAGTCGACCAGGTCGACCACTTCCAGCCAGTAGAAGGCATGGTCGAGCGCCTCGCTCTCGGATTGCCGGTAGCCTGGCGTATTGAGCACGCCGGCCAGCAGGTTGCGGTTGACCCACATGTGCTGGGCCACCAGCAGGTTCTCCACCACCGACATTTCCCGGAACAGGCGGATGTTCTGGAAGGTGCGCGCCAGGCCTGCACGGTTGACCAGGTGGGTGCCGCCGAACATCTTGTAGTACACCCGGTTGGCGAAGCGTGCGGGCGAGAAGAAGTCCGTCGCCTCGAAGCGCTCGCCCAGCAGCTGGATGATGTCGGTGCGAGCACCGCGCAGGTTCAGTTCGATGCGCCCGCCACTGGCCTTGTAGAAGCCGGTCAGGCAGTTGAACACGGTGGTCTTGCCAGCGCCGTTGGGGCCGATCAGCGCGAAGATCTGGTTGCGCCTGACCTTCAGGCTGACGTCGCTGAGCGCCTTGATACCGCCGAACTGCATCATCAGGTTGTCGACCGACAACACGACTTCATCGCTCATGGCGCCACTCCTTTACGCGGGACCACGCCAGCACGGCTGATACGGATCAGCCCACGCGGACGCCAGATCATCATCAACACCATCAGCACGCCGAACAGCAGCACCCGGTATTCGGAGAAACTGCGCAGCAGCTCGGGCGCCACGGTCAGCACGAAGGCAGCGATCACCACGCCGACCGTCGAGCCCATGCCGCCCAGCACCACGATGGCCAGGATCAGCGCCGACTCGAAGAAGGTGAAGGACGACGGGTTGACGAAGCCCTGGTAGGTGGCGAAGAACACCCCGGCCAGCCCGGCCGTGGAGGCGCCGAGGGTGAACGCCGAAAGCTTCACCAGCACATGGTTGAGCCCCATCGAGCGGCAGGCGATCTCGTCCTCGCGCAATGCCTCCCAGGCCCGGCCGATGGGCATGCGCGTCAGCCGGTGCTTGATGTAGAGCACCGCCAGCACGACGATGAACAGCACGGCGTAGATGAACAGGAATTTCAGGTTGGGGTTGTAGTCGATGCCGAAGAACTCGTGGAACGGCACGCCACCGTCCTTGGCCCGTCGCCCGAACTCCAGGCCGAAGAAGGTCGGCGACGGCGCCGGCATGCCGTTGGGGCCACCGGTGAACGACAGCCAGTTGTTCAGCACCAGGCGGATGATCTCGCCGAACCCGAGGGTGACGATGGCCAGGTAGTCGCCGTGCATGCGCAGCACCGGGAACCCCAGCACGCAGCCGGCCAAGGCCGCCGCGATGGCCGCCAGCGGCAGCACGCTCCAGAAGCCCAGGCCCAGGTACTGATAGCCCAGTGCCAGGCCATAGGCCCCGATCGCGTAGAAGGCGACGTAGCCCAGGTCGAGCAGCCCGGCCAGACCCACCACGATGTTCAGGCCCAGGCCCAGCAGCACGTAGATCAGCCCGAGGATGACCACGGTCAGCAGGTACTTGTTGGCGAAGACCGGGAAGACGATGGCGATCACCACCAGCGCCGGGATGATCCAGCGCAGCCGCGACTTGTAGTCCGGCGCCAGCACGTGCACGCCCGAGCCACCCCGCTCGAACCCGTGCAGCACGCGCTGCCCGGCGGCGGTCTGGAAGTACAGGCTGAGCACGAAGCGCCCGAGCATCACCGCACCGACCAGCCAGGCGACGCGCGCCGGATGGGCGTTGAAGCTGTAGCCATCGAGCACCACGCCGACCACCGGGCCGAACACGATCAGTGCCAGCAGGCCGGCCACCACGGTTTCCAGCAGGCTGCGCTTGAGGCTGAAGGCCGGCGCGGTGGGGGCGGAAACGACAGAATGCGTAGAAGGGGTCATGTTCATACCTTGGCCACCAGTGGACGACCCAACAGGCCCTGGGGCCGGAAGATGAGGATCAGCACCAGCAGCGAGAAGCTGAACACGTCCTTGTAGTCGGAGTTGATCAACCCCGAGAACAGCGACTCGGAGATCCCCAGGATGATCCCGCCGAGCATGGCACCGGGCAGCGAACCGATGCCGCCGAGCACGGCGGCGGTGAACGCCTTGATGCCGATGATGAAGCCGGCGTAGAAGTCGAAGGTGCCGTAGTTGAGGGTGATCAGCACCCCGGCGAGCGCAGCCATCACGGCGCCGATGACGAACACGTAGGAGATCACCCGGTCGGTGTTGATCCCCAGGATCGAGGCCATCTTGCGGTCCTGCTGGGTCGCCCGGCACATGCGACCGAGCTTGGTGAACTTGATCACGTAGGTGAGCACGCCCATGCCGACGAAGGCGGCGATCAGGATGAAGATCTTGGTGTAGGTCAACTGCACGAACCCGCTGCCCACGTCGATGCGCAAGGCCCCTTCGAGCAGCGTCGGGACGCCCTGCTGGCGGGCACCCTGGCTGATCTGGGCGTAGTTCTGCAGGATCAGGGAAATGCCGATGGCGCTGATCAGCGGCGCCAGGCGCGTGGAGTTGCGCAGGGGTTTGTAGGCGATGCGCTCGATGGTGAAGCCATAGACGCCGGTCACCACGACGGTGAACAGCAACGTGCCGAGCATCAGCAACGGGAAGGATTCGATGCCGAACCAGGCCAGCAATGCCAGGCTGATCGCCGCGAGGTACGCGGAGATCATGTACACCTCGCCGTGCGCGAAGTTGATCATGCCGATGATGCCATAGACCATTGTGTAGCCGATGGCGATCAGGCCATAGACCGACCCGAGGGTCAGGCCGTTGACCAGTTGCTGCAGGAAAATACCATCCATAACGCAATCTCACCTGATCGAGACCACACCCGGTGGCGCACGCACGGCCGCGGAAAACACGACCTTGCGCTGCACGACCTGATGGGTTCACGAATGTGGAGGGGTACCGCGAAACCGCCCCGGCACCCGCCCGGACGGCTCATCGTTCTTATTGTTGTTGTTCGAGCTGGTGATACTTGCCGTTGGCGTCCCACTGGTAGACCACATAGTCGGAGACGGTCAGGTCACCCTTCTTGTCCCAGCGTTTCTCGCCCATCACGGTCTTGACCGGGTTGGCCTTGAGCCATTCGGCGGCGTCTTCGCCCTTGTTGGACTTGGCACCGTTGAAGGCGGCGGCCAGGGCCTGGATCGAGGCGTAGGCGTACAGCGTGTAGCCTTCTGGCTCGGTACCGCCCTTGCGGAACTGCTCGACCACCGCCTTGCTGTCGGGCAGCAGGCGCGGGTCGGCCCCGAAGGTCATGTAGACGCCGTTGGTGTACTGCGCCCCGCCTGCGGTAGCCACCAGCTCGTCGGTGACGATGCCGTCGTCGGACATGAACGCCACGTCCTTGAGCCCCTGCTCACGCAACTGCCGCACCAGCGGGCCGGCTTCCGGGTGCAGGCCACCGAAATAGACCACGTCGGCACCGGCAGCCCGGATCTTGGTCACCACGGCGCTGAAGTCCTTCTCGCCACGGGTCAGGCCCTCGTAGAGCACCGGCTTGACCCCGCGCTTTTCCAGCTGCGCCTTGGTCGCGTCGGCCAGACCCTGGCCATAGGTGTCCTTGTCGTGCAACACCACGACCTTCTTGCCCTTGAGGATGTCGACGATGTAGTTGCCGGCGACCACCCCTTGCTGGTCGTCACGGCCGCACATGCGGAACATGCCCACCATGCCGCGCTCGGTGACCTGCGGGTTGGTGGAACCTGGGGTGATGGCGATCACGCCGGCCTCGTCGTAGACCTCCGACGCCGGGATGGTGGAGGACGAGCAGAAGTGGCCGACCACGCCGGCGACCTTGTCCTGGTCGACCAGGCGGTTGGCGATCGACACCGCCTGCTTGGGCTCGCAGGCATCGTCCCCCTTGACCAGCACGATCTTCTCGCCGTTGACCCCACCTGCAGCGTTGATCTGGTCGGCCGCGGCCTGTGCGCCCTTCATGTATTGCTCGCCGAACGCTGCGTTCGCGCCGGTCATGGGTCCGGCGACACCGATCTTGAGGTCGGCCTGTGCGTAGGATGAAAGACCCAGCACCGACGCTACGGCAATGGCCAATACGCCTTTTCTGTAGAACGACTGCGACATGAGGTAGTGCTCCTGGAATTGTTATGGGGTAGGCACTGCAACTTCAGCATCGAGCTATGAGCAAGCGGCGTGCCATGCGTCCCGGCTCGCCCGGCGATACGGAGCGGATACGCACGCCAGAGAGCCGCGCGAGGTGGCCGCACGGCACGTGCAACCGTCAAGCACGTGCCTGTCGCCACCTTCCGTGCACGGACGGCGCAACCGTGACGCGCCATCATTGCAACCCCGAGCGGGCCACCACCTGCCCCGTCGTGTAACAGCCAGCGTCACCGAAGTGCACAACGCCGGTGCGTGAATGCTACTGCGGGCACTGTTGCGAGGCTGGGGACGCCTGGCTGGGTCGGTGCCCGTGGACGCCCGGCGCTTCATGCATCGCTAAAGCCGGCGGCATTGGGCACAATGACCGCTACCCCGCGCGCCTGGTCGTTTCGGCAGGCGCCGCCGACTTGGAGTCCTTACATGAGCGAGAGCGCATTCGCCGAGCGCATCGTGCACAACCTGCTCGACACCGATTTCTACAAGCTGACCATGATGCAGGGCGTCCTGCACAACTACCCGGATGCCGACGTCGAGTGGGAGTTTCGCTGCCGCAATGGCGAGGACTTGCGCCCTTATCTGGAGGACATCCGGCAACAGCTCGAGCGGCTGGCCGACCTCACCCTCGACGAAGGCCAGCTGACTTTCCTGGAGCGCATCAGCTTCCTCAAGCCGGACTTCCTGCGCTTTCTGGGCCTGTTTCGCTTCAACCTGCGCTACGTGCGCATCGGCATCGAGCACGATCAGCTGTTCCTGCGCCTGCGTGGGCCCTGGCTGCACGTGATCCTGTTCGAAGTCCCCCTGCTGGCGATCATCAGCGAAGTGCGCAATCGTCACCTGCACCCGCAGATGCGCCTGAGCGAAGCCCGCGACCAGTTGTACCGCAAGTTCGACTGGTTGCAGGCGCATGCCAGCGCCGAGGAGCTCGATGCCCTGCAGGTGGCCGACTTCGGCACGCGGCGGCGCTTTTCCAGCCAGGTCCAGGCCGAAGTGGTGCGGGTACTGCGCGATGACTTCCCGGCGCGCTTCGTCGGCACCAGCAACGTCGACCTGGCCTGGAAGCTCGGGATCAAGCCGCTCGGGACCATGGCCCACGAATGGATCATGGCCCACCAGCAGCTCGGCCCGCGCCTGATCGACAGCCAGATCGCCGCCCTGGACTGCTGGGTACGCGAGTACCGCGGCCTGCTGGGCATCGCCCTGACCGACTGCGTCACCATGGACGCGTTCCTGCGTGACTTCGACCTGTACTTCGCCAAGCTCTTCGACGGTCTGCGCCATGATTCGGGCGACCCGATCGCCTGGGCGGAAAAGGCCATCGCCCACTACCGCCAGCTGGGCATCGACCCGATGACCAAGACCCTGGTGTTCTCCGACGGGCTCGACCTGCCACGTTCGCTGGCAATCTTCCGTGCCCTGCGCGGTCGGATCAACGTGAGCTTCGGCATCGGCACCAACCTGACCTGCGATATCCCGGGCGTGACGCCGATGAGCATCGTGGTCAAGATGACCGACTGCAACGGCTCGCCGGTGGCCAAGATTTCCGACGAGTCCGCCAAGACGCAGTGCCGCGACGAGAATTTCGTCACCTACCTGCGCCATGTGTTCAAAGTCCCCAACAAGGAGTAACCCATGCAAGCCAGCCAGCAGGAGATCATCCAGCAGCTCAAGGTCCAGCCGCCCTTCGCCGATGACGCGGCGCTGGAGGCCGAGATCACCCGACGTGTGGCGTTCATCAAGCAGTGCCTGGACAATGCCGGGCTGAAAGCGCTGGTCCTTGGCATCAGCGGCGGCGTCGACTCGCTGACCGGTGCGCTGCTGGCGCAGCGTGCGGTGCGTGAGCTGCGCGAGGAGACCGGTGATGCGGCGTACCGCTTCATCGCCGTGCGCCTGCCCTACCACGTGCAACAGGACGAGCACGATGCCCAGGCCTGCCTGGACGTGATCAAGCCTGACGAGGTGCAGACGGTGGACATCGCGCCAGCCGTGCGCGCACTGGTCGCCAACGTGAAAGCCCTGGACGACCGCTCGGCGGGTACCAAGGACTTCGTGGTCGGCAACACCAAGGCACGTATGCGCATGGTGGCCCAGTACACCATCGCGGGCGCCTGCCAGGGGCTGGTGATCGGTACCGACCACGCGGCCGAAGCGGTGATGGGCTTCTACACCAAGTTCGGCGACGGCGCGTGCGACCTGGCACCGCTCAGCGGCCTGGTGAAGCGTCAGGTGCGCGCCATGGCCCGCGTCATGGGAGCCCCGGCGAACCTGGTCGAGAAGGTGCCGACCGCGGACCTCGAAGACCTGGAACCCGGCAAGCCGGACGAAGCGGCCCACGGGGTGACCTACGCCGAGATCGACGACTTCCTGCACGGCAAGCCGGTGAGCGACGCTGCCGCCGAGGTCATCCTGTCGGCCTACCGCAAGACGCAGCACAAGCGCGAACTGCCGTTCGCGCCGTGACCCAGCCCTTCGGGAGCAGGATGATCGTCATCCGCTCCCGGCAGGCTTCACGCGTGTGTCACTTGACGACGACCTTGCCCTTCATCAAGGCCATGTGCCCAGGGAAGGTGCAGAAGAACGTGTAATCGCCACCGGCCTCCAGCCTGGACAGGTCGAGGGTGATGGTGTCCTGCTTCTCGGGCGCGCCGATCATCTTGGTGTAGGCGATGATGCGTGGGTCGTCGGCCTTCAGGTATTCCTTGTCCAGGCCCTGGCTCATGCCTTCGTTGGCGATGGACTGGGCATCTTCCGTCTTGCTGATCACCAGGTTGTGGCCCATCACGTTCTTCGGCAGGTTGCCCGAGTGGGTGAGCGTGACCGTGAACGCCTTGCAGCCCTTGTCGACGGTGAACGATTGGGTGGTGTAGGCCATCTGATCGGTCGATTCGACCGTGACCGCACATTCGGCGGCGAAGGCGCTGGCACTGGCCAGCGTGAACAGGGATACCGCGACCGCTTTGAGAAACATCGTGACTCTCCTTGGCAAGGATGGCCGACTCACGTGGCTCACCGATCCATGCCAAGGGGGAGCGGCACGACAGTCGATCGGTTGAAACCCTGCATGGACGGCATACAGAAAATCTTGGAGCGCATCTTGCCCCTTTGAGGGACGATTGAACAATCGTTCATTCAGGAGTCGTCAGCATGTCGTTCACACAGTTCATGAAAGGTTTCCTGGCAGCCTATGCATGCGGGGCCACCGGCGCACCGGCCTGCGAATTCGCCCGTCCCGAGTGATCGGTCTGGCCGTGAACGGCTCGGCGCCTTACCCTGTGGCCAGCTTTTCACTGGAGATGATCGATGTCCCTACGTTCCGTGTGTGTCTTCTGCGGCGCCAGCACTGGCGCCAATCCCCTCTACCGTGACGCTGCGATCGCCCTCGGTCGAACCCTGGCCGAGCGCGGGTTGACCCTGGTCTACGGCGGCGGCGGCGTGGGCTTGATGGGCATCGTCGCCGATGCGGCGCTGGCCGCCGGTGGCGAGGTCATCGGCATCATTCCACAAAGCCTCAAGGACGCCGAGGTCGGTCACACGGGGTTAACCCGTCTGGAAGTGGTGGACGGCATGCACGCGCGCAAGGCCCGCATGGCCGAGCTGAGCGATGCGTTCATCGCCCTGCCGGGCGGACTGGGCACGCTGGAGGAACTGTTCGAGGTCTGGACCTGGGGGCAACTGGGCTATCACGCCAAGCCGCTGGGCCTGCTGGACGTGAACGGGTTCTACGAGAAGCTGGGCAGCTTCCTCGATCACATCGTCGACGAGGGGTTCGTGCGGCCTCAGCATCGGGCGATGCTGCTGCTGGGCAGCGAGGCGGGGGCGTTGCTGGAAGGCATGGCACGGATGGAGACACCGGTGGTGCCCAAGTGGGTGGAAAGCAACCCGGGGTAAGCCTGGAACAGGGGCGCTCAGGGTGCAGCGCCACTGATATTACAGCTTTTGCGGGCCCCATCGCTGGCAAGCCAGCTCCCACCCAGACCTCTGCAGCCGTCGGTGTAGGCATGGCTGCGCAAGCAGCTTGTGGGAGCGGGCTTGCCCGCGATCGGCCCTGAAAGGGCCGCACACGTCATGCCCCCTACCCTCAGCGCGGCAACGCCGGCTGACGCGGCTTGCGCCCACCCTTGCCGCCCTTGGCCGCCTCCTTGCGCTCCTTCGCCGCCTGCTGGTTGCGTGCAAAGGCTTCGGCCTTGGCCTGCTCGCGCTTGTCCCATGGCTTGCTGCCATCGCTGGCGCGCGGCGGCAGGCCCGTGTGCTGGCTGAGGATCTTCTGCTCCTTGGCCACCTTGTGGCTGCCGGCCGGCGTGGAGTTCTTGCGCCGCGCACTCTGGTAGCTGTCGGACTGCGGCTGGTGCAGCGGGATCAACTGGTGCTTGCCCGGCCCGATCAGGTCGGCGCGGCCCATGCGCTCGAGTGCTGCACGCAGCATCGGCCAGCCCTTCGGGTCGTGGTAGCGCAGGAAGGCCTTGTGCAGGCGACGCTGCTCCTCGCTCTTGACGATCTCCACGCCTTCGCTCTTGTAGGTGACCTTGCGCAGCGGGTTCTTGCCCGAGTGGTACATGGCCGTGGCCGACGCCATGGGCGACGGGTAGAACGCCTGCACCTGGTCGGCGCGGAAGCCGTTGCCCTTGAGCCACAGCGCCAGGTTCATCATGTCTTCGTCGGTGGTGCCGGGGTGGGCGGCGATGAAGTACGGGATCAGGTACTGCTCCTTGCCCGCCTCCTTCGAGAACTTCTCGAACATGCGCTTGAAGCGGTCATAGGTGCCCATGCCCGGCTTCATCATCTTGTCCAGCGGGCCGCGCTCGGTGTGTTCCGGCGCGATCTTCAGGTAGCCGCCGACGTGGTGGGTCACCAGCTCCTTGACGTACTCCGGCGACTCGACCGCCAGGTCGTAGCGCAGGCCCGAGGCGATCAGGATCTTCTTCACCCCCGGCAAGGCACGCGCCTTGCGGTACAGCGAGATGAGCGAGCTATGGTCGGTGTTGAGGTTCTCGCAGATGCCGGGGAAGACGCACGACGGCTTGCGGCAGTGCTTTTCGATGTCCGGGCTCTTGCAGGCGATGCGGTACATGTTGGCGGTCGGCCCGCCAAGGTCGGAAACCACGCCGGTGAAGCCCGGCACCTTGTCACGCATCTCCTCGATTTCGTGCAGGATCGACTCGTGCGAGCGGTTCTGGATGATCCGCCCTTCGTGCTCGGTGATCGAGCAGAAGGTGCAGCCACCGAAGCAGCCGCGCATGATGTTCACCGAGAAACGGATCATCTCGTAGGCCGGGATGCGCTCCTTGCCATAGGCCGGGTGCGGCACGCGCGCATAGGGCATGCCGAACACGTAGTCCATTTCCTCGGTGGTCATCGGAATGGGCGGCGGGTTGAACCACACGTCCGCCTCACCGTGCTTCTGCACCAGGGCCCGCGCGTTGCCGGGGTTGGTCTCCAGGTGCAGCACGCGGTTGGCGTGGGCGTACAGCACCGGGTCGTTGCGCACTTTCTCGAACGACGGCAGGCGAATCACCGACTTGTCACGGGTCATGCCCGGGCTGTCGAGGATCTGCACCACCTTGGCTTCGTTCGGGTCTTCGACCTCGCCCTTGGCCTGCTCGATGGCGCACGCCTGGGTGTCCTGCGTGTTGACGTAGGGGTTGATGATCTTGTCGACCCGGCCAGGCCGGTCGATGCGGGTCGAATCGATCTCGAACCAGCCCTGGGGCGTATCGCGGCGCACGAAGGCGGTGCCGCGCACGTCGGTGATGCTCTCGATGCTCTCCCCGAACGCCAGGCGCTGGGCCACTTCGACCACCGCGCGCTCGGCGTTGCCGAACAGCAGGATGTCGGCGCAGGCATCGATCAGGATCGAGTGGCGGACCTTGTCCTGCCAGTAGTCGTAGTGCGCGATGCGGCGCAGCGACGCCTCGATGCCGCCGAGCACGATCGGCACGTGCTTGTACGCTTCCTTACAGCGCTGGCTGTACACCAGGCTGGCCCGATCGGGCCGGCTGCCGGCCAGGCCACCGGGGGTGTAGGCGTCGTCGGAGCGAATCTTCTTGTCGGCGGTGTAGCGGTTGATCATCGAGTCCATGTTGCCGGCCGCGACGCCGAAGAACAGGTTCGGCTCGCCGAGCTTCATGAAGTCGTCCTTCGACTGCCAGTTCGGCTGGGCGATGATGCCCACGCGGAAGCCCTGGGCTTCCAGCAGCCGGCCGATGATTGCCATGCCGAACGACGGGTGGTCGACGTAGGCATCGCCGGTCACGATGATGATGTCGCACGAATCCCAGCCGAGCTGATCCATCTCCTCCCTGCTCATCGGCAGGAACGGCGCCGGTCCGAAGCATTCGGCCCAGTATTTGGGATAGTCGTAGAGAGGCTTGGCTGCGTGCATGTCAGTGACCAGTCTTGGGTGCAGGGAAAATCGCGGGCGCGAAATATAGCACAAAAATTGATCAAGTCCGACGGTCTTGGTGGGAATTGCGGGGTCAAGCGACGTTCGGGCGTGCAGGCACGCCGAGCAGCCGAAGGCCACCTGGGGCAGACACCCGCCTCCCTTTTAAAAGGAAGTTATTACTTAATGTTTTAGCTAGATGACCCTTCATCACATCCAAACCATTAATTAATAAAGAATAACGGCTCTTTTCCAATCACCTTGTAGGAATTGTACTTCCACCCCTAGTAATAAATCCTACTCAACATGACCTGCCAACATAAAAACACTACTTGAACCGAAAAAAACAGCACGCTACAACTGACTGGCGCTCACCGCGCATCTCATTCATCAAGAGGAGTAACCCTTATGGGACGCCGTCGCTCTGAAATTGCAGTACCGCACATTGTTCAGACCACGAACTACATGTTCACCGAGTCCGAGACCCACTTCCTTAATCAACTGTAAGCGTTCGACCGGGAGGGCTGAGCCCTTCCGGTCTTTCTGAGGAACATGTCATGATGACTGAACGCGAATTTGCTACGGACGAAGCCATTCAACGCCTCAATGCGTTGACCACCCTGTTAGGCCTACATGCCGTTCTCACCCCCCAGGAAAGCACTCAACGGGTGATAACCTGCCAGCTCTACGGTGCCCACGGTGACGAGGTGGCCTGCGGCGCTGGCAAAGGCGAAACCTGTGCCGTGGGTGCTTTGGCCGAAAGCCTCGAGCACTACTTCATCGATATCGCCCCACCTGATCCCACCCTCAGCGATCAGATCCTCACTACCGTGGCGCCATTCGACGACTGGCTGCTCAACGCCATACCATCAGGTTGCCAGGTACCCAGCTTCACGTTTGGAGGCTTGAACAACGACAAGCACATCAAGATCCCAGCGGTACTGGTAGCGCCCGCTGCCAGACACGTGTCTTTTATCGAACGCACAAAGGCTGGCTTCTTGAGCAAATACGCGAGCAACTCGGGCATGGCGCTAGGCTGCACCCCGAGCGAAGCGTTGCTGCATGCCGTGAACGAGGCGGTCGAGCGTCATGCGCTGTCGATGTATTACCTGGCGCTCTGCGGCTTGGCGGCTGCACCCCGGCTTTACCGCCCTTCTCGAACATTCCTGCAAGAAACGTTCACGAACGACAGCGTTTTGCTCGAGCATGTCAACGATCTGGATATCTTCCTGACCCACGATTTTTTCAACATACCCTTTTGCATCGCGTTGTCTCGTCCTGATGCCAGACGTCCTCTCGGCACTGTCGGCTCTGGCAGTTCGCTCAGCCCTGCTGTGGCCCTGTATCGCGCGGTGACCGAACACCTTCAATGCGAATGTTTACATGGCCCAGCAGAAGCGCAGGAAGATTATGCAACTAAAGCGCTTTTAAACAGTTCGACCCGACTCACTGCGCTGGTGCATCCCTGCCCCACCGAGCCGGTCGAGATTTTCCACCCACCGCCTGAATCCTTCAGCGTGTGCAGCCAAATCGAACATCTATCGAAGAAATTAAGTACTTGCAACATGTCCATCTTCTATCGAACGGTCTTCGAGCACCCCCACCTGGCGACCATCGTGCAAGTCTATATTCCCGGCCTGGAAAGGTTTCACTTGATCAGGGCCGGCGTCCCCGTCGCCCCCCAACAGGCATTCGCACCTGGAAGACCTCGACATGCGGATGCCTAACGGCCTGGTCGCCGCTCTGGGTGCCACGCTGATCCTGAAAATGGCCACCGTCGTTCCTGCCTTGGTGCTGGCAGACATCATCGATGGCCTTTCTGTTTCGTCAGCCTCCACGCCACGCCTGCTGGGAGTCTTTCTATGCCTCATTGTCGTACACGCCTTGCTGATCCCTTTGCAAACCTGGAGCCTGGCCCGGCTTTGCCAAGCGCGCGTGAAACAACTGTCCATCCGCTGGTGCCGTGCGTTGCTGGACAAACGCTTCGAGGCTTATGGACAACTCCATGGCGGCACCTTGGTCAAGGTGCTGGATAGAGGCATCACCGCCCAGGAACGCTGGCTGGGATTCCTGATCGGCTCGGCATGGCCGGTGTTGGCAGAATCGCTGGTGCTCGCCATGCTGTTCGCTCACCTGGGCGCCGGCACGGTGTTGCTGGGCCTCGTACCCCTCAGCCTGGGCTACTTGTGGGTCAATGATCGCCTGGTGCGCTGGCGCCGCCCGCATATCGAGGCCGTGAATGCACGTGAGGACGAACTCGCCGAACAATGGGTGGATACCTTTGCCAGTGCCTCGATGGTCAAACTCGAAAGGGCCGAAGACGCCGCCATGCGACCGGTCAACCAGACCCTGGCCGGTTACGCCGACGCAGCGACACGCGTGGCCTACAGCGGGGGCTGGGTGCAGGGCCTGCGCGTTTTGTACGTCGGCCTGGGCAGTGGCGGCTTGCTCATGTGGGGCATGCATGACCAATCCTCGACCGCACCCCAGGTGAGTCTGGGCGAACTGGTTGCATTGTTCACGCTGGTGAGCGGTTTGCTGGCGGGAGTTGCGCAAGTGGCCGAAGCCTGGCGGCTGCTCGATCAGTTCCGGCTGGATAAACGCAAACTCGAACATTGGCTGCAACTGCCCGCGTTCGGCCCGACGGTCGTCGACACCGCCTCGTCAAGCCCGGACACAGGACTGCGTCTTGCGCCCTGCCAACTGCGTACCCACACCACCGTGCAACTTCAACTCGACGAAGCGCTCGTGTTTCGGCCAGGCGAACGCGTTGCCTTGATCGGGCCGAGTGGATGCGGTAAGTCGACATTGCTTCAGGCCC
Organism: Pseudomonas entomophila; assembly: GCF_013523165.1. GTDB lineage: Bacteria > Pseudomonadota > Gammaproteobacteria > Pseudomonadales > Pseudomonadaceae > Aquipseudomonas > Aquipseudomonas entomophila_A. The sequence continues at coordinate 75,777 of NZ_JAAMQI010000015.1, read as the reverse complement.
TGGCAGGTACTCTGCACCCCTTGCGTGAGCACGTGTATCTGAACGGCCGCAGCCTGGCCTCGTTCGAGGCCCATGAACACTTTTGTCGAATGCGGCTGTGCGCTCAGGACGTCCACTTCATACCGGGCCCCTTGCAGCGCTCCGTGTTGCTGGAGCAGGCCCATGATCGACCTCAGATCGAACGCTGGCTCGAAGGCATGGGGCTGGACAAGACGTGGTATGAACGCGAACTGGACGCTCGAGCAGATTCCTTGTCGGGGGGAGAGGCACGCCGATTGACACTGCTCCGCCTCTTGAACCGGCCGGGCGAATTCAATCTGTTCGATGAACCCACCAGTGGCCTGGATACCGACACGGCAGCACGCACATGGGATGTGCTGTTCGACACGTTACAAGGCCGCGGCTTGATTTGCGTGACCCACGACCTGAGCGCCTTGGAACGCTTCGACCGCGTCATCGAATTGCAGGAGGGACGAATCGTCAGCCAGACCTGACCTTGCGCACACCACGCAGGCGATGGACGCGCTGGCCTGAACATGACTCAGGTCACGCTACCGTCGGCCCTCGTCATTCATCGTCATCGAAGTTGTAACTCCCCGGCGCCAGGTTCTCGAACCGGGTGTACTTGCCGATGAACGCCAGCCGCACGAAGCCGATCGGGCCGTTACGCTGCTTGCCGATGATGATCTCGGCGATGCCCTTGTGCTCGGTCTCCGGGTGATACACCTCGTCACGGTAGACGAACATGATCACGTCGGCGTCCTGCTCGATGGCGCCGGACTCACGCAGGTCGGAGTTGACCGGGCGCTTGTTCGGGCGCTGCTCGAGGGAGCGGTTGAGCTGCGACAGGGCGATGACCGGGCAGTTGAATTCCTTGGCCAGGGCCTTGAGGGAGCGGGAGATCTCGGAGATCTCGTTGGTCCGGTTGTCGCCGGCCGAGCCGGGGATCTGCATCAGCTGCAGGTAGTCGACCATGATCATGCCGATCTCGCCGTGCTCACGGGCCAGGCGTCGGGTGCGGGCGCGCATCTCCGAAGGGCTGATGCCGGCAGTGTCGTCGATGAACAGCTTGCGGTCGTTGAGCAGGTTCACCGCCGAGGTCAGGCGCGGCCAATCGTCGTCGTCCAACTGGCCGGAACGCACCTTGGTCTGGTCGATGCGGCCCAGCGACGAGAGCATACGCATGATCAGCGATTCGCCTGGCATCTCCAGCGAGAACACCAGCACGGCCTTGTCACTGCGCAGCACGGCATTCTCCACCAGGTTCATGGCGAAGGTGGTCTTGCCCATCGAGGGTCGGCCGGCGACGATGATCAGGTCGGCTGCCTGCAGGCCACTGGTCTTCTCGTCCAGGTCGGTGTAACCGGTGGAGATGCCGGTGATGTCGCTGTCGGAGTTGAACAGGGTGTCGATCCGGTCGATGGCCTTGGTCAACAGCTCGTTGACGCCGACCGGGCCGCCGGTCTTCGGCCGTGCCTCGGCGATCTGGAAGATCTGCCGTTCGGCATCGTCGAGGATTTCCTCGGCGTTGCGCCCCTGGGGGTTGAAGGCATTGTCGGCGATGTCGGTGCTGATGCTGATCAGCTGACGCAGCGTGGCGCGCTCGCGGATGATCTGCGCGTAGGCCTTGATGTTGGCCACCGACGGGGTGTTCTTGGCCAGCTCGCCCAGATAGCCCAGGCCACCGATCTGCGACGACACCCCTTCCTTCTCGAGCTGCTCGTGCAGCGTGACCACGTCGAACGGCTGGTTCAGGTCGACCAGCTTGTGGATCGCGCGGAAGATCAGGCGGTGGTCATGCCGATAGAAGTCGCCGTCCGAGACCTGGTCCAGCACACGTTCCCAGGCATTGTTGTCCAGCATCAGGCCGCCGAGCACGGCCTGTTCGGCCTCGACGGAATGCGGAGGTACCTTGAGCGCTGCGGTCTGCAGGTCCAGTTGTTCGGCGTTTGCGATCTCGTTCATGTCCACCGGGAAATCTGGGTGATGAAAAACACAAAGGGCACGACCTGCTGTGCAGGACCGTGCCCGATGTTAACCGGCCAGCCCACGAGGGACCAGCCGATCGGTACCGCTTAGGCTGCGACGACGACCACGCGAACGGTGGCTTCAACGTCGCTGTGCAGGTGCACGGCAACGTCGTATTCGCCGACGTTACGGATGGTGCCGTTCGGCAGACGCACTTCAGCCTTGGCCACTTCGACGCCGGAGGCGGTCAGGGCGTCAGCGATGTCGTGGGTGCCGATCGAACCGAACAGCTTGCCTTCATCGCCAGCGGTGGCGGTGATGGTGACTTCCAGCTCGGCCAGTTGGGCAGCGCGCGTTTCAGCGGACGTTTTACGGTCAGCAGCGGCTTTTTCCAGCTCGGCGCGACGCTCTTCGAACGCAGCCAGGTTGGCAGCGTTGGCAGCGACGGCTTTGCCGAACGGCAGCAGGAAGTTACGGCCGTAGCCAGCCTTTACTTTAACTTTGTCGCCCAGGTTGCCCAGGTTGGCGACTTTTTCCAGCAGGATCAGTTCCATTTGGTAAAACCTCTTAACTTTTAACCTTCACCGTTCGCGGAATCGTCACCCTTGGGTGACAGGCGACCGCGAAAATCAATCAGGCTATCGACAATGGCTAGAACCACGAGCAACGGATAGGTCAGTTGCATGAACAGCACGAGCGTTACGTACATCCCGATCAGCCAGAACCTGGCCAGCCGCTTCTGCGCCACCAGCCCGTGCAACAGGGCTGCCCCTGCCAGCATGAGCGGCACGCTGCACAGCGGGGTCAGCATCGCCAGGCCCAGATTGGGACCGAACAGCATGCCGACCACCAGCAGCGACGCCGGCGCCACGGTGAATCGCACCGCATGGAACTCGCGGCCGAAACCACCCGGGTTGTACAGTGCCGCCTGCCAGTACCGGCCCAGCATCAGGGACAGCACGGTCACCAGCTGCAAGGCTGCGGCCACCAGGCCGACGAGCACCGGCACGAGAATCGCCCCGAGGCGTCCCTGCTCTTCTACCGAGAGTTTCTGGTAGAAACCGCCGAGCATCTGCGGCAAACCCTTTGCCAGGGCCTGCGCCAACGCTTCGATCGGTTCGCGGAACACCGAACCCAGGATGACCCCGTACACCAGGCCCAGCCCGACGCTGTACAACAGCACCCGGTTCCAGGACTGGCCAGCGCGCAAGCACGCCGCCAACCCCAGCGTTCCCAGCAGCACCATCAAGGTGCGGGGTTCGCCGAAGAACCACCACGCCAGGCCCGGCAAGACTGCCCAGGCGATGACCGAGGTGGCATCCTTGAAACCGCGCCGCAGCAGCACCAGGCTCGCCGCGGCGGCACTCAACCAGAACAACAGCGGCAACGCCGCACAACCGACCACCACCAGGGTGGCCTGCACACGACCGCGCATGATGAAATCAGCCAACGCTCGCATGCTCTATCCTTGCTACCTGTCGATCACCCGGTCTCAGCGGCCGTGGCTGTCGGTGTAGGCCAGCAGGGCCAGGAAGCGGGCGCGCTTGATAGCGGTAGCCAGCTGACGCTGATAACGAGCCTTGGTACCGGTGATACGGCTTGGAACGATCTTGCCGGTTTCGGATACGTAAGCTTTCAGGGTGTTGAGATCTTTGTAGTCGATCTCTTTCACGTCTTCAGCAGTGAAGCGGCAGAATTTACGACGACGGAAGAAACGTGCCATGTAATGGGCTCCTCAAGAAGGTCCGTGGATTACTCGTCAGCGTTGTCGCTGTTGTCGCTGTCATTGCTGTCGTCGCCATCGGCGGACTCAGAATGCTCAGGACGTTCACGACGCTCACGGCGCTCGCTGCGGTTCTCTTCGGCCTTCAGCATCTCGGACTGACCGGTAACGGCTTCGTCGCGACGGATGATCAGGTTACGGATCACGGCATCGTTGTAGCGGAAGTTGTCTTCCAGCTCGGCCAGGGCCTTGCCGGTGCACTCGACGTTCAGCATCACGTAGTGAGCCTTGTGAACGTTGTTGATCGCGTAGGCCAGTTGACGACGGCCCCAATCTTCCAGACGGTGGATCTTGCCGCCGTCTTCTTCGATCAGCTTGGTGTAGCGCTCAACCATGCCGCCGACTTGCTCGCTCTGGTCCGGGTGGACCAGGAAGATGATTTCGTAATGACGCATGAATGCTCCTTACGGGTTGTAGTCTGCCAGCGAACTGGTCAGACAAGGAGTGAATGACACTGTGTGTCTCGCCAAGAGAAAGGCGCATGCGCACCTGCCTGCGGGCAAGGGGCGCAATTGTAGAGAAGGGTGAACGGGCACGCAAGCGCAGTGGTGATTATTTGAGCAGCCGCTGGGCGGCTGCTCGCACCCTGGACGTCAGCGCTTGGCCTGACGCTGGCGCACCGCTTCGAACAGACAGACGCCGGTGGCCACCGAGACGTTCAGGCTGCTGACACTGCCGGCCATCGGCAGCTTGACCAGGAAGTCGCAGTGCTCGCGGGTCAACCGGCGCATGCCCTTGCCTTCGGCGCCCATGATCATCACCAGCGGGCCGGTGAGGTCCTGCTGGTAGATCTCCTGCTCGGCCTCGCCGGCCGTGCCGACCACCCACAGGCCGCGCTGCTGGAGTTTCTCCAGGGTGCGCGCCAGGTTGGTGACCGCCACCAGCGGGATCACTTCGGCAGCGCCGCAGGCGACCTTGCGCACCACGGCGGTCAGGGTCGCGGACTTGTCCTTGGGGATCACCACGGCCGTGGCCCCGGCGGCATCGGCGGTGCGCAGGCAGGCGCCGAGGTTGTGCGGATCGGTAACGCCATCGAGCACCAGGATCAGCGGCGGCCGCTCGCTGCGCTCGAGCAGCTCCTCGAGCATGGCTTCGCCCCAGACCTGGCTGGGGCTCACGTCGGCGACCACACCCTGGTGCACGCCTTCGACCCAGGCATCGAGCTCACGTCGCTCGGCCTGACCGACCGGCACACGGTTCTGCGCGGCCAGCTCCAGCAAGCGCTGCAAGCGCGGCTCGCTGCGCCCTTCGGACAGCCAGACCTGCTTGACCCGCTTGGGATGGTGATCGAGCAGTGCCTGGACCGCATGCACCCCGTAGATTTTTTCCAGCTGACTCATGAGGTGCTCTTGCCCTTGCGTGACGAACCCGACTTCGACGGCCCTTTGCGATGCTTGGTCGGCTTGCCGCTCGACTTGTCGGACTTGTCCGACTTGCTGCCGGCACTGCCGCTGCGCGCCTCGCTCATCAGGGCCTGCTTCATTTCACGGCTCTTGCGCACCTCGGCATTGCGCTGCACGGCCTGGGCCGGGAAGTAGGCCTCGGCGGCCTCGCCCTTGCGGGCACGCGTGGCCTTGGGCTTGAGGTCGGCGGCCTTCTCGGCCTTGGCCGGTGCCTCGGCCTCGCTGCGCGCACGCCCCCCGGACTTGGCGGCCGCAGGCTTGTCGTTCTTGCCCTTGCCCTTGTCCTTGCCGTCGCTGGCCGTCGAGGCACTGCGCGGCTTGCGGCCGATCGGCGCGTCGAGCGTCGACTGGGCCACTTCGAAGTCGATCTTGCGCTCGTCGAGATCGACGCGCATGACCTTGACGTCGACGGTGTCGCCCAGGCGGAAGTGACGCCCCGTGCGTTCGCCGGACAGGCGATGGTGCACGGCATCGAAGTGGTAGTAGTCACCGGGCAGCGCGCTGACGTGCACCAGGCCTTCGACGTAGATGTCGGTCAGCTCGACGAAGATGCCGAAACCGGTCACGGCGGTAATCACACCTGGGAAGGTTTCGCCGACGCGGTCCTTCATGTACTCGCACTTGAGCCAGTTGACCACGTCGCGCGTGGCCTCGTCGGCACGGCGCTCGGTCAACGAGCACTGCTCGCCCAGTTGCTCCAGCGCCTTCTCGTCGTATGGGTAGATACGCGCCTTGGGAATGCTCGCGGCGCCCGCGCGCTTGACGTGCGGCGTGTCGACCTTGGAGCGGATCACGCTGCGGATGGCGCGGTGCACCAGCAGGTCCGGGTAGCGGCGGATCGGCGAGGTGAAGTGGGTGTAGGCGTCGTAGTTCAGGCCGAAGTGGCCGTTGTTCTCGACGCTGTACACCGCCTGGCTCAACGAGCGCAGCATCACGGTCTGGATCAGGTGGAAGTCCGGACGCCCGGCGATGCTCGCCAACAGGGCCTTGTAGTCCTTCGGCGACGGTTCCTTGCCCTTGTGCAGGGACAGACCCAGCTCCCCCAGGAAGGCGCGCAGCTTCTCGAGGCGCTCCGGTGGCGGGCCATCGTGCACCCGGTACAGGGCCGGGACGGCATGCTTGCTCAGGAATTCGGCGGTGGCCACGTTGGCCGCCAGCATGCATTCCTCGATCAGCTTGTGGGCATCGTTGCGCACGGTCGGACGGATTTCCGCGATCTTGCGCTCGGAGCCGAAGATGATGCGGGTTTCCTGGGTCTCGAAATCGATCGCACCGCGAGTCTGGCGCGCGGCCAGCAGGACCTTGTACAACGCGTAGAGCTGCTTGAGGTCCGGCACCACCTCGCTGTATTCCTCGCGCAGGGCCTTGCCTTCGCGGGTACGGGCGTGCTCGAGCATGCTGCTGACCTTGTTGTAGGTCAGGCGTGCATGGGAGTGGATGACGGCTTCGTAGAACTGGTAGTCGACCATCTGGCCCGACTTGTTGATGGTCATCTCGCAGACCATCGCCAGCCGGTCGACGTGCGGGTTCAGCGAGCACAGGCCGTTGGAGAGCTCTTCGGGCAGCATCGGCACCACGCGCTCGGGGAAGTACACCGAGTTGCCGCGCTGTTGCGCTTCGTCGTCCAGGGCCGAACCGAGGCGGACGTAGCTGGACACGTCGGCGATGGCGACATACAGGCGCCAGCCACCGGAGAACAGCCGCAGCTTGCCCAGGGGCTCGCAATAGACGGCATCGTCGAAGTCGCGCGCGTCTTCGCCGTCGATGGTGACGAACGGCAGGTGACGCAGGTCGATGCGTCGCTCCTTGTCCTTCTCCTCGACTTCGGAGCGGAACTTGCGCGCCTCCTTCACCACGGCCTCGGGCCAGACGTGGGGGATGTCGTAGCTGCGCAGCGCCACGTCGATCTCCATGCCCGGCGCCATGTAGTTGCCGATCACTTCGACCACGTCGCCCTGAGGCTGGAAGCGCGGGGTCGGCCAGTGGGTGATCTTGATCTCGACGAACTGGCCGACGCGCGCGCCGCCATTGCGGCCGGCGGTGACCAGCACTTCCTGCTGGATCTTGGGGTTGTCCGGCGTCACGTAGCCGATACCGCCCTCTTCGAAATAGCGGCCGACCACGCTTTCGTGGGCGCGGGAGACGACCTCCACCAGCGCGCCTTCGCGGCGGCCACGGCGGTCGACGCCAGACACACGTGCCAGCGCACGGTCGCCGTCGAACACCAGGCGCATCTGCGTCGGGCTGAGGAACAGGTCCTCGCTGCCGTCGTCGGGGATGAGGAAGCCGAAGCCATCGCGGTGGCCCGACACGCGGCCGCAGATCAGGTCGAGCTTGTCTACCGGGGCATAGGTGCCGCGCCGGGTATAGATCAGCTGACCGTCGCGCTCCATGGCGCGCAGGCGGCGACGCAGGGCCTCGATGTCGTCTTCTTCGTGCAGGCCGAACTCGGCGGCCAGTTGTTCGCGCGCAGCCGGCTCGCCACGATCGTCGAGGTGCTGCAGGATCAGCTCACGGCTGGGGATGGGATTCTCGTATTTTTCCGCTTCTCGGGCGGCCTCGGGATCGAGGGATTGCCAATCGGCCATCAGGAGGGGTTCACCTTGGTGTATATAGGGAGAGAGTTTGGCATAGACGTATTGAAACCGGAAATGTCGGCGTTGGACAGCCCCGTCGGCAGGCATCGAGCGCTGATACCGGCGAATGAAATCAAGACGTTGAAAAATTTCGCTATTTTTTTCGATCGGGGGCTTTACAGCCTCAGGACCCGCCCGTATAGTGCGCACCACAACGACGGACACCCGAAGTTGTAGTCGAGAATGGCAACGATGTAAAGCAGTAAAGCATCCTGTGATTTCGATGATGTGCCCAGGTGGCGGAATTGGTAGACGCGCTGGTTTCAGGTATCAGTGACTTAACGGTCGTGGAAGTTCGAGTCTTCTCCTGGGCACCAAGATTTTCAAGTGATAGACACTTCGGGTCTGTCACCGCAGCATCAGCTGAAACGCTCGAACGCTTCAGTCTGAAGAAGTAAAGCTTTGCCCAGGTGGCGGAATTGGTAGACGCGCTGGTTTCAGGTATCAGTGACTTAACGGTCGTGGAAGTTCGAGTCTTCTCCTGGGCACCATCTAAAAACCCACTAGCTTGCTAGTGGGTTTTTTCTTGCCTGTCGTTTGGCGAGCCCGCCACGGCGCCCGCCAGACCTCGCCTCCCCCGCCCGCCGCACTCGATGAATTTTCCTCCATCCGGCCACTTGAGAAACGATTTCGTTTACCATTGTTTCCTAATATGTAGCCGTAAGCGAGGAACCACCCGCATGACGATCCGTCCGCACACGCTGATGCGCACCTTGGCCGCCGCCGCGCTGAGCCTGGTCATCGGCACGCCCGCCGCCCTGGCCGATGCGCCTGTCACGCTGACGATGTACAACGGTCAGCACAAGGAGATCGGCGAGGCCATCGCCAAGGCCTACGAGGCCAAGACCGGCATCCACATCGACATCCGCAAGGGCAGCAGCAATCAGCTGGCCAGCCAGATCATCGAGGAAGGCGACCGCTCGCCGGCCGACATCATCTACACCGAAGAGTCGCCACCGCTGAACAACCTGGGCGAGCTGGGGCTGCTGGCGAAGATCGACGACGCCACGCTGAACATGCTGCCCAAGGAATACGTCGCGGCCAACGGCACCTGGATGGGCGTGACGGCCCGCACGCGGGTGGTGGTCTTCAACCCCAAGAAGATCGACGAAAGCGAGCTGCCCAAGTCGGTGATGGACTTCGCCAACCCGGAATGGGACGGCCGTGTCGGTTTCGTGCCGACCAGCGGCGCCTTCCAGGAGCAGGCGGTGGCCATCCTGAAGATGCACGGTCGTGAAGCGGCCGAAGAATGGCTGACCGGGCTCAAGGCCTTCGGCAAGACCTACACCAACAACATGGTGGCGCTCAAGGCGGTCGAGAAAGGCGAAGTTGCCGCGGTGCTGGTCAACAACTACTACTGGTACGCCCTGGAACGCGAGCGCGGCAAGCTCGACTCCAAGCTCTACTACCTGGCCGATGGCGATGCCGGTGGCCTGGTGACCATTTCCGGCGCGGCGGCCGTCAAGGCCAGCAAGCACCCCAAGGAAGCCCAGGCACTGCTGAACTGGATGGCCAGCGAAGAAGGCCAGCGCGTGATCACCCAGACCACCGCCGAATACCCCCTGCACAAAGGCATGGTGTCCGACCGTGGCCTGAAACCGTTCGAAGAGCTGCGTCCGCCGAAGATCACCCCGGCCGACCTCGGCAACGCCGAAGAAGCCCTGGAACTCGAGCGTGAGGTCGGTCTGCTCTGATGACTGCCGCCCTGCCCGAGCCGGCCCTGGTTCGTTACGTACCCCGCCGCAAGCGCCCCTCGATCTGGGTGGTGCTGCCGGTGCTGTTCCTGGTAGCGATGAGCCTGCTGCCACTGCTGTACGTCGCCATCAAGGCGTGGGAAGCCGGCTGGCAGGAAGCGCTGCACCTGCTCTGGCGTCCCTTCGTCTGGGGCCTGCTGCGCAACACCCTGCTGCTCATGCTCGGCGTCACCGCCACCTGCCTGGTGGTCGGCCTGGCGCTGGCCTGGCTGCTGGAGCGCAGTGACCTGCGCGGTCGACGCCTGTGGGGCGTGGTGCTGTGCCTGCCGTTCGCGGTGCCATCGTTCGTCTCCAGCTTCACCTGGGTGTCGCTGAGTTCGAGCTTTGAAGGGCTGGGTGGGGCGATCCTGATCATGGCGCTGTCCAAGTACCCGCTGATCTTCCTGCCGGTGGCCGCCACCCTGCGCAACGTCGACACCTCCCTGGAGGAGTCGGCGCGCACGCTGGGGTGCAGTCGCTGGTCGGTGTTCTTCAAGGTCACCCTGCCCTTGCTGTGGCCGGCCATGATCGGCGGCGCTCTGCTGATCGCCCTGCACATGCTGGTGGAGTTCGGTGCGCTGTCGATCCTCGGCCTGCAGACCTTCACCACGGCGATCTACCAGCAGTTCGAGCTGGAGTTCAGCAATGCCAACGCCGCCATGCTGTCGGCCGTCCTGCTGGCGCTGTGCCTGGTCATGCTCTGGCTCGAACTGCGCGTACGGGGCAAGGCCCGTCACGTGCGTATCGGCCAAGGCGTGGCGCGCCGCGCTGCGCCGGTCAAGCTGCGCGGGTGGGCCGTGCTCGGGCAGTTGTTCTGCCTGGGCCTGGCCATCCTGGGGAGCGGCATCCCGCTGGCGATGCTTGGCTACTGGCTGAGCGTCGGCTCGTCGGCAGCCTTCCCGGTCGCGGCCATCGGCAAGGCCCTGCTGACGTCCCTGTCGGTCTCCCTGGGCGGCGCAGGCTTCTGCGTGCTGCTGGCGCTGCCGATCAGCTTCCTGGTGGTGCGGTACAAGGGTCGCCTGGCGATCTGGGCCGAGCGGCTGCCTTATTTGCTGCATGCCCTGCCTGGCCTGGTCATCGCCCTGACCCTGGTGTTCTTCGCACTGCACCATGTGCCGGCGCTCTACCAGACCACCGCCCTGCTGATCCTGGCCTACGCCATGCTCTTTCTGCCCCTGGCGCAGGCACCGGTGCGCACGGCCCTGAACAAGGCCTCGCCTACCCTCGAGGAAGCCGCCCGTACCCTGGGGGCCAGCAGCTTCGCGGCGTTCTGCCGGGTCACCCTGCCGATCATCTTCCCGGCCCTGGCGGCGGCGTTCGCGCTGGTGTTCCTGGACGCGATGAAAGAGCTGACCGCGACCCTGCTGCTCAGCCCGACCGGCATGACCACCCTGGCGACCGAAGTGTGGGCCCACACCGCCAACGTGGAATTTGCCGCAGCAGCACCGTATGCGGCGTTGTTGATCGTGGTGTCGGGGTTGCCGGTGTACCTGTTGACGACGCGGATGTATCTGAACAAGGCGTGAAGCGGGGTCCGGGCCGAGCCGGCCTGGTCCCGTACCCTTGCAGACGCTGATAAGCCAGGCCCTGAAGCCAGCCCTCGCTGGCTACAGGACCTGGCTCATGCCTTGAACTGCCCCAGGCTCGCCCGCAGCTGCCCTGCCAGATCATCCAGCACCTTGCTGCTGGCCGTGGTCTGCATCACCACCGCAGCGGAGCGCTCGGCCTGGGCATGGATGGTTTCCACCCGTCCACGCACGGCCTGGGCGCCGTTGGCCTGTTGCTCGGCGGCGCGGGTGGCCAGGCCGATGGCGGCATGGACCTGCTCCACGGCCACCTGCACCGACTGCTGACGCCGTTCGTTGTCGCGCAGCACCAACAAGCCTTCATTGGCCTTGAGGCCGGCCTGACCGATGCTGGCCACCGCTTCCTTCGCGCCTTTCTGCAGCGCGGCGATGTGCGCCTGGATGTCCCCCGTCGAACGTTGCGTCTTGCTGGCCAGTGCACGCACTTCGTCGGCCACCACGGCGAAGCCGCGCCCGGTTTCCCCGCGCGGGCTGCCTCGATGGCGGCGTTCAGGGCCAGCAGGTTGGTCTGCTCGGCAATGCCATGGATGACCGTCAGCACCACCTCGATCTGCTGGCTCTGCCGGGCGAGCCGTTCGATCACCTGCGCGCCGGCATCCACCTGACCGGCCAGGTTCTCGATCAGACCGGCCAGCTGGGTGGAGCTGCGGCTGTTCTCGTCGGTGGCCTGGCGGATGTCCACCACCTGCTGCAAGGCCGCTTGCATGGCGTGGCTTTCGGCCTGGGCTTCGTCGGCCATGCTCGACAGGTCGCGCAGGCTGGCGGCCACTTCGTCGCGCTGCAACGCGGCCGCGGTATCGGCACCGGCATTGCGTTGGGCCATGGCATCGATCTCGACGCCGGTGCGCTGCGCCACCGCGCCGGCTTCGCGCACGATCGGTTGCAGCTTGTCGATGAAGCGGTTGACCGCCGAGGCCATGTCGCCGAGTTCGTCGCGACTGTCGAGGGGCACACGTCGGGTCAGATCGCCTTCGCCAGCGGCCAGGTCATCGAGCGCTCCGATCAGCAGCCTTACTTTGCTCAGCACTCGACGGCCCAGCACCACGGCCACCAGGAGCAGGACGGCCAGCCCGACCACCGCCAACATCAGGCCGATGCGCCAGCGCAGTTCGCTGGCCGCCTCGCGCACGGCCTGTGCGGTGTTGGCCTGCATGGCCGTAGCGCTGGCCTGGGCCTTTTCCAGGCGCTGGCGCAGCACATTGCCGCTGTCGGCGGCCGCCCCCACCAGGCTCTCCTGGACCAACTGCCCGCCACTGCCGATCAGGGCGGTGAAACGCTGGTCGAGGGCCGAGAGCTGTTGCTCGATGTCAGCGGTGGACACCCCCATCAGCACCTTGCCGATCTCGGCGCCGTTGGGGCTGATGGACGCTTCGACGAAGTACACCGCCGCATCGTGGCGAGCGGCATCGATCACCTTGTCCAATGCCCGCTCGCCCTGGCCCTTGGCCAACAAGGTCTGGTTAATCGGGTTCTGGCGGTTGAGGTAGCGGGTCAGGTGCTGACCCTGGGCGTCGTCGTAGACCACGAACAGGACATTGGGATTGCGCTGGGCACGCCGGGCGAAATCCGACAGCACCGGCACGTCGTTGTCCCAGATGGCGCGCGGGGCCACCGAGGCCAGCAACTGCGCCATGTCATTGGCCGACTCCTTGAGGTTGTTCTCCAAGGTGGTGCGCAACTGCTGCTGCTCGCCCTGCAAACGGGCGGACAAGCCTGCGCTCAACCGCTGTCGGGTGCTGTCGGACAGGCTGTCCAGGCCCGAACGCACCTCCTGACCCGCCTGTTGCAGTTCATGGGCCAGCTCGCGGCTGTCGTCACCGAAACGCTGTTCCAGGTCCGACTGCAAGCGGGTGACGGTGCCCCGGGTCAGCATCACCGCGACCAGCACCTGGACCAGCAAAGCGATACCCAAGGCCACGAACACCGGCCGCAGGAGTCGGCTTCGTAACAATGAAAGGATGGCGGACACGGCGTAACCCTCGTGTTTCTGGAGCCACTATTTTGATGGCACTGACAGAAACGCTTTGCAGCAAGGGTTATGCCGATAATGGCCGGTGGGCCTCACGGTCTGAAGCTTGTCTGAAAAGCCCTCGACCTGCGTACGGCTCGAGAAGCGACCTGCCGAAAGCACCTTGTCCAAACGAAAACGCCGCGCCCCTTTCGGGAGCGCGGCGTCGGGTCGATCAGCCGAGGCGAATCAGGCGAACGGGTGACGCAACACGATGGTTTCGTTGCGGTCCGGGCCGGTCGAGATGATGTCGATCGGTGCGCCGACCAGCTCTTCGATGCGCTTGATGTAGTCGCGCGCTGCCGCTGGCAGACCGTCCAGGCTCTTCACGCCCAGGGTCGACTCGCTCCAGCCTGGCAGGGTCTCGTACACCGGCTGCAGGCCGATGTAGCTGTCGGCGTCGGTCGGTGCTTCGATCACATCGCCATCGGCGTTCTTGTAGCCCACGCAGATGTTGATGGTTTCCAGGCCGTCCAGCACGTCCAGCTTGGTCAGGCAGATGCCGGAGATGCTGTTGACGTCGATGGCGCGACGCAGGATCACGGCATCGAACCAGCCGCAACGGCGGGCACGACCGGTGGTGGAGCCGAACTCATGGCCGCGCTTGGCCAGGGTGGCACCGGTTTCGTCGAACAGCTCGGTCGGGAATGGACCAGAACCGACACGGGTGGTGTAGGCCTTGGTGATGCCGAGGATGTAATCCAGGTACATCGGACCCACACCAGAACCGGTGGAGATACCGCCGGCGGTGGTGTTGGAACTGGTCACGAACGGATAGGTGCCGTGGTCGATGTCCAGCAGCGAGCCCTGGGCGCCTTCGAACATGATGTCCTTGCCGGCACGGCGCAGGTTGTGCAGTTCGGCGGTGACGTCGAGCATCATCGGCTTGAGCTGCTCGGCGTATGCCATGCACTCGTCCAGGGTCTGCTGGAAGTCGATGGCCGGCTCTTTGTAGTAATTGACCAGCTGGAAGTTGTGGTAGTCCAGCAGCTCGCCCAGCTTGGCAGCGAAACGCTCGCGGTGGAACAGGTCGCCCACACGCAGGCCGCGGCGCGCGACCTTGTCTTCGTAGGCCGGACCGATGCCACGGCCGGTGGTGCCGATCTTGGCTTCGCCACGGGCTTTCTCGCGGGCCTGGTCCAGGGCCACGTGGTAGGACAGGATCAGCGGCGCGGCCGGGCTGATGCGCAGGCGCTCACGTACGGGTACGCCCTTCTCCTCGAGCTTGGTGATCTCACGCATCAAGGCGTCCGGCGCGACGACCACGCCGTTGCCGATCAGGCACTGCACGCCTTCGCGCAGGATGCCCGAGGGGATCAGGTGCAGGACGGTCTTCTCGCCATTGATCACCAGCGTGTGGCCTGCGTTGTGACCACCCTGGTAGCGCACCACGGCGGCGGCGTGCTCGGTCAGCAGGTCGACGATCTTGCCTTTGCCTTCATCACCCCACTGGGTGCCCAGGACGACGACGTTCTTACCCATGATTACTTGTCCTCATTCACGCAACTTGGTTGCCGGCCGACGGCCGGCGAAGAAATTCAGCGGGTCAGCGGCAGAACCTGCCAGCGCCCGTCTTGCAGGATCAACTGGCGGTCGCAGTCCGCCTCGAACGCCGCGCTCAGCGGCTGCCCTGGCAGGGCCTGCACCACGCGCTGGCCGTCCTGACGCAACTGGCAGACCGCCTGCCACAATGCGGCGTCGCCATGATCGGGTGTCCAGATGCCGCCCGTGGGCAGCACGATCTCGGCACGCCCTAGGGTGACCAGGGTCTTCAGGTCGGTGGAGAAGCCGGTGGCAGGCCGTGCCCGCCCGAAGTCGGCACCGATGTCGTCGTAACGACCGCCCTGGGCGATGGACTGCCCGACCCCAGGGACGAAGACCGCGAAGACCACACCGGTGTGGTAGTGGTAACCGCGCAATTCGCCCAGGTCGAAATACAGCGGCAGCTCCGGGAACCGCGCCGCCAGGCGATCGGCGATCGACAGCAGGTCGTCGAGGGCCGCCAGCACGGTGGCCGGCGCGCGGCCCAGGCGGGTCCGCGCCTCGGTCAGCACCTCACGGCCCCCGCACAGCTCGGTCAGGGCGCGCAGCATGTTCGCCAGGTCCTGCGGCAGGTCGGCGGTCAAGGCGTGCACCTCGTCGCTGGCCTTGCGCTGCAGGGCATCGAACAACTGCTGTTCGGCTGCGCCCGACAGGCCAGCGGCGCGCGCCAGGCCGCGGTAGATGCCGACATGCCCGAGGTCCATGTGCACGTCCGGCACGTCGGCCAACTGCAACATGGCCAGCATCAGGCTGATGACTTCGACATCGCTGGTCGGGCTGGCATCGCCGTACAGCTCGGCGCCGAGCTGGATCGGGCTGCGCGAATTGGACAGCGCACGTGGCTGAGCATGCAGCACACTGCCGGCGTAGCACAGGCGGCTCGGGCCTTCGCGGCGCAGGGTGTGGGCATCGATACGCGCGACCTGCGGCGTGAAGTCGGCCCGGAAGCCCATCAGGCGGCCGGACTGCGGATCGACGACCTTGAAGGTACGCAGGTCCAGGTCCTGGCCGGCGCCGGTCAGCAGCGACTCGAGGTACTCGATGTGCGGCGTGACGACCAGCTCGTAACCCCAACTCTGGAACAGGTCCAACACCTGCCGACGCGCGATCTCGATACGCGCGGCCTCAGGCGGCAGTACTTCCTCGATGCCATCTGGCAGCAGCCAGCGGTCTACCGTTGCCATTACGCCATTTCCCCTTTGGTTCGGGCGGCCTGCCTGCCGGCGAGCCATGAGTGAAACGAAGGTCCGCGCCCAACGGCGGGCAGCACCCATCCCAGCGTAACCGCCGTGCGGACATCCTTGAATACGTTGCATCCGGGCCGATCCTCAGGCCAACGAACCTTGCAGACGCAAAAAAGCCGGGAATTTCCCGGCTGACTGATCATACACCCGTTTTCCGTCGGTATGCACCCCGCCTGGCATTTTAGCTGCCCGGCGGGGTTCATCGACCACCCTGGGTCAGGGTTTGCTTTTTTCCAGGAAGCGGAAGAACTCGTTCTTCGGATCCAGGACCAGCACGTCGCTCTTGCTGGAGAAGCTTTCGCGGTACGCCTGCAGGCTGCGGTAGAACGCATAGAACTCGGCGTCCTGGGTGAAGGCACCTGCGTAGATCGACGCGGCCTGCGCATCGCCGTCACCGCGGGTTTCCTCGGCTTCGCGATAGGCCTCGGCCAGCAGCACGCGGCGCTGACGATCGGCGTCGGCACGGATGCCTTCGGCCAGCTCGTTACCCTTGGCGCGGTGTTCACGTGCCTCGCGCTCACGCTCGGTGCTCATGCGGTCGAACACGCTGCGGTTGACTTCCTTCGGCAGGTCGATGGCCTTGACCCGCACGTCGACCACCTCGATGCCCAGCTCCTTGCTGGCCATGCGGTTGAGCGACGCGGTGATGTCCGCCATCAGCGCATCCCGTTCACCGGAGACCACTTCGTGCAGGGTGCGCTTGCCGAACTGGTCACGCAGGCCGCTCTCCAGACGACGCGACAGACGCTCGTCGGCGATCTGCTTGAGACCGGAGGTGGCGGTGTAGAAACGCTCGGCGTCCTTGACCTTCCACTTGGCGTAGGCATCGACCATCACGGCCTTCTTCTCCAGCGTCAGGAACCGCTGGGTCGGGGCGTCGAGGGTCATCAGCCGCGCGTCGAACTTGCGCACCTGGTTCACGTACGGCACCTTCACGTGCAGGCCAGGCTGCACGTCAGGCTGCACCACGCGGCCGAACTGCAGCAGGACCGCGCGTTCGGTCTGCGCCACGATGTAGAAACTGTTCCACGCCACGATGGCCAGCACCACGGCGGCAATCAGGGCGATCAGCGATTTGTTGCTCATCAGCGACTCTCCCTGGTACGTACCGACTGCTGTTGCTGCTGCTGGGCGTCGGTGTTCGCCCGATTGGCCGCCTCACTGTTCGACAGCGAGGTCGAGGCGCTCTGCGCAGGCGCATTGCGGCTCCCTTCGACCATCTTGTCCAGCGGCAGGTAGAGCAGGTTGTTCTGCCCTTCCTTGGTCGTGACCAGGACCTTGCTCGAGTTGCTGTACACCTCTTGCATGGTCTCCAGGTACAGGCGCTGACGGGTCACGTCAGGGGCCTTGCGGTACTCGGTGACCAGCTTGGTGAAGCGGTCGGCCTCACCCTTGGCGCGGGCGACCACCTCGTCCCGGTAACCGTTGGCGTCTTCGAGAATCCGCTGCGCCTGACCGCGCGCCTCGGGGATCACGCCATTGGCATAGGATTCGGCCTGGTTGCGTGCACGCTGCTCGTCTTCACGGGCACGGATCACGTCGTCGAAGGCCTCCTGCACTTCACGCGGGGCTGCCGCGCTCTGCACGTTCACCTGGGTGACTGTGATACCGGTACGGTAGGTGTCGAGAAAACGCTGCAGGCGCTCGCGGATGTCCACGGCCATCTGCTCACGGCCTTCGGTCAGCACCTGGTCCATCGCGGTGGAACCCACCACGTGGCGCAGGGCGCTGTCGGTCGCATGCTGGAGGCTGATTTCCGGCTGGTCGACGTTGAGCACGAAGTCCTTGAGGCTGCTGATCTTGTACTGCACGGTCAGTGGCACCTCGACGATGTTCTCGTCTTCGGTGAGCATCTGCCCCTGCTTGGTGTAGGCCCGTTCGCGCGTCACGTTTTCCATGTATTTGCGATCGATCGGCGGGAAGTAGATGTTCAGGCCTGGACCGACGGTTTCATGGTACTTGCCCAGGCGCAGCACGACGGCCTGCTCCTGTTCGTCCACGACGTACACGGCGCTGTACAGCCAGATGGCTGCGAGCACCGCCAGGCCGATGCCCAGCAGGCCGAAGCCGCCACCCTTGCCGACGCGCCTGTCCCCACCACCGCGTTTCTTGTTACCGCCGAACATGCCGTTCAGGCTGTCCTGCAGCTTGCGGAAGGCCTCGTCGAGATCCGGTGGCCCCTTCTTGTCGCCACCGCCGCCACCACGGCGACCGCCCCAGGGATCCTGATTGTTCGAGTTGCCACCCGGCTCGTTCCAAGCCATAGCGCTCTCCATCTGATAAAGCAAAGACGCGCCCACGGCGCGCCGTCCAATGCTACAGAATGCCTGTCACGGCTGCCCGGCGACGTGGTCGGGCATTTATTGCAAAGTGTGTTGCTCGAGAAACGCTTCCGGCTCCAAGCCGGCACGGCTGACCAGACGGTTGAGCTCGACCCGTGGCAGACGCACCGCCAGCAGGCTGCTGCCTTCTTCGTCGTGTTCTTCGCTCTGCACCGCACCCAGTTCGAAGAACTGCGCACGCAGGCGCGACAACGGCTGCTCCAGACGCAGGGTGCCGACAAACAGGTCATGCCCCAGCAACTCGGCGATCGCCTGGCCAACCAGCTCCAGGCCACGCCCGTCCCGCGCCGAGACCCACACCCGCTCCGGCTTGCCATCCGGGTCGCGCTGGATCTGCGGCTCGACATCTTCGAGCAGGTCGAGTTTGTTATACACCTCGAGGATCGGCAAGCCTTCGGCACCGATCTCGCCCAGTACCGCCAGCACCTGTTCGATCTGCTCCATGCGCTCGGGCTCATGGGCATCGATCACGTGCAGCAGCAGGTCGGAGTTGCTCGACTCTTCGAGCGTAGCGCGAAACGCCTCGACCAGCTTGTGCGGCAGGTGACGAATAAAGCCCACGGTGTCGGCGAGCACGATCGGCCCCAGGTCGTCCAGTTGCAGACGGCGCAAGGTCGGGTCGAGCGTGGCGAACAGCTGGTCGGCGGCGTAGACCTCGGACTGGGTCAGGGCATTGAACAGGGTCGACTTGCCGGCGTTGGTGTAGCCGACCAGCGACACCGACGGGATGTCGGCACGGCGGCGCCCGCGGCGGGCCTGTTCACGCTGGCTGCGGACCTTTTCCAGGCGCGCCTTGATCTGCCTCAGGCGAACCCGCAGCAGGCGGCGGTCGGTTTCCAGCTGGGTCTCGCCGGGGCCGCGCAGGCCGATACCGCCCTTCTGCCGCTCCAGGTGAGTCCAGCCACGCACCAGGCGCGTGCTCATGTGCTCGAGCTGGGCCAACTCGACCTGCAGCTTGCCTTCGTGCGTACGGGCGCGCTGGGCGAAGATGTCGAGAATCAGGCCTGTACGGTCGAGCACACGGCACTCGAACACGCGTTCGAGGTTGCGCTCCTGGCTGGGCGTGAGGGTGTGATTGAAGATGACCAGGTCGGCTTCCTGGGTCTTGACCAGGTCGCGCAGTTCCTCGACCTTGCCGCTGCCGATCAGGTACTTGGCCGTGGGCTGATGACGCGCCACGTTGGCGAGCGCGACGATGTCGGCGCCTGCCGACAGCGCCAGCTCCTGGAACTCCTGCGGGTCTTCGCGCGCCTCAGGGTTCTGACCTTCCAAGTGAACGAGCAGCGCCCGTTCACCACCACCGTGGCGCTCAAAGAACAAGGGAGACTCCTATCAAACGTTACCTGGCTCGGCGTCGCCGCCCTCGGAATCGGTAGGGCTAGGCAGGCGAACAGGACGGGCGGGCACGACCGTGGAGATGGCGTGCTTGTAGACCATCTGGCTGACGGTGTTCTTCAGCAGAACGACGAACTGGTCGAACGACTCGATCGAGCCTTGCAGCTTGATGCCGTTGACCAGGTAGATCGAGACCGGGACTTTTTCTTTTCTCAAGGTGTTCAAGTAAGGGTCTTGTAGCGAATGCCCTTTTGACATATGCCGCACTCCTGTAAGGATCAATAGTAAAAAAACGGTGATAAACGGTGGATTCATGCCGGTCACCGTAAGGATAGCCGGTATGTACAAGGACTCAGCCCAATATGGAGATGGTCCTGAGGTATTTCAAGGTGCGCGACAGGTTGTCATCGGCCAGGCTGTCCAGCCAATGCAGGTCAGGCCAGCTTCGCAGCCAGGTGAATTGCCGCTTGGCCAGTTGCCGGGTCGCGATCACGCCACGCTCCTGCATCTGCGCCGCGGTCAGTGTGCCATCGAGATGGTCCCAGACCTGCCGATAGCCCACTGCTCGTATAGACGGCAATCCGGCGTGCAAGTCACGTCTGTTTCGAAGTGCACGCACTTCCTCGACGAACCCTTGCTCCAGCATTTGGGCAAATCGTAACGCAATTCGTTCATGCAGGACGTGACGATTCGCCGGCGCGATCGCCAGGCTGGCGACGGTATAGGGCAGCGCCCCGTCATCACCGGCCTGCGCCGCCTGCTGCTGACGGGCCCGGTGGGCGGTCATGCTCTGCCCGCTGACGCGGTAGACCTCCAGGGCACGCACCAGCCGCTGCGGGTCGTTGGGGTGGATGCGCGCGGCCGACTCGGGGTCGACCTCGGCCAGCTGACGGTGCAGCTCGGCCAGACCGAGCGTGGCCATTTCGGCCTCGAGGTCGGCGCGTACCTGGGCATCGGCCGGCGGCATGTCCGCCAGCCCGTCGACCAGCGCCTTGTAGTAGAGCATGGTGCCACCGACCAGCAGCGGGATGCGCCCACGCGCGCTGATGTCGGCCATCGCCGCCAGGGCGTCGTGCCGGAATTCGGCAGCCGAGTAGCTGTGCGCCGGGTCGCGGATGTCGATCAGGCGATGTGGATGGGCTGCCAGCACGTCCTTGGACGGTTTGGCCGTGCCGATGTCCATGTCGCGGTAGATCAGCGCCGAGTCGACGCTGATCAGCTCGCACGGCAGGACCTGGGTCAGCGCGATGGCGAGATCGGTCTTGCCGGCCGCCGTGGGGCCCATCAGGAAGATTGCAGGGGGCTTGCCGCTCATGTCACCGACCGCGCAGGAAAAGTTTGTCGAGATCGTCCAGGCCCATCTGGGTCCAGGTCGGGCGCCCGTGGTTGCACTGGCCGCTGCGTTCGGTGGTTTCCATGTCCCGCAGCAGGGCGTTCATCTCCGGGATCGCCAGCCGCCGGTTGGCCCGCACTGCGCCATGGCAGGCCATGGTGCCGAGCAGTTCGTTGAGGTGCGCCTGGATCCGGTCGCTGGTGCCGTACTCCATGAGGTCGGCCAGCACGTCCTGCACCAGGCGGTTGGCCTCGGCCTGCTTGAGCAGCGCCGGGATCTGACGGATTGCCAGGCTTTCCGGGCCGAGCCGCTGCAGCTCGAAGCCCAGGCGTCGGAACCAGTCGGCGTGCTCTTCGGCGCAGTCGGCCTCACGCTGGCTCAGCGCCAACGACTCGGGCACCAGCAACGGCTGGCCGCTCAGGCCTTCGCTGGCCATGGCGACCTTCAGCCGTTCGTACATGATGCGCTCGTGGGCGGCGTGCATGTCGACCAGCACCAGGCCGGTGGCATTCTCGGCCAGGATGTAGATGCCCTTGAGCTGCGCCAGGGCGTACCCCAGGGGTGGAATGTCGCCCTGCGCTTCGGGCAGGCCGGCCGGCGCAGCGCCAGGCAGCGGCGAGAAGAACTCGCGGTAGACGGCCTGGGCTTCGGCCGCCGGCACCTGGGGCGCGGGACGTGGCGTATAGGCGTAGCCCTGACCCCCACCTGCGCCCCCGCCCGTGCTACTGCCGTAGCCGCTGCCGGTCGTCGACGCGGGTACGGCGGGCGCCGCGAAGGTCGGTTCCAGGGTCGAGGCGGCCAGGCGCATCTCACCCTGTGGGCCGAACACCCCTGCCTGCAACCCGGTCGGTACCGGCACGTCTTCAGTGGGCACGGCGGCGGCGGCGTGATCCTGGGGCCGTACGTCGGCCAGGGCGCGGTGCAGCGTGCCATAGAGAAAATCGTGCACCGTGCGCCCCTCACGGAAGCGGACCTCGTGCTTGGTCGGGTGCACGTTGACGTCGACCCCGGTCGGGTCGAGCTCCAGAAACAGCACGAAGGTCGGGTGCCGGCCGTTGAACAGCACGTCGCGGTAGGCCTGGCGCACGGCATGGGCGACCAGCTTGTCGCGCACGGCACGGCCGTTCACGAAGAAATACTGCAAGTCGGCCTGGCTGCGCGAGAACGTCGGCAGCCCGACCCAACCCCACAGGCGCAGGCCGTTGCGCTCGATCTCGATCGGCAGGGCCTGCTCCAGGAAGCCCGGGCCACAGATGGCCCCGACCCGCCTGGCACGCGCGACCTCATCGGGCGCTTCGTGCAGGCCGAGCACCACCTTGCCGTTGTGACGCAGGTGAAAGCCCACGTCGAAACGTGCCAGCGCCAGGCGCCGGATGACTTCCTGAAGGTGGTCGAACTCGGTCTTTTCGCTCTTGAGGAACTTGCGCCGCGCCGGTGTGTTGAAGAACAGGTCGCGCACCTCGACCGACGTGCCGACCGGGTGGGCAGCCGGCTGGACCCGGGGCGTCATGTCACGGCCTTCGGTCTCCACCTGCCAGGCTTCGCCGGCATCGGCGGTACGCGAGGTGAGGGTCAGGCGTGCCACCGAACTGATCGAGGCCAGCGCTTCGCCGCGAAACCCCAGGCTCAATACGCCTTCGAGGTCTTCCAGCTCGCGGATCTTGCTGGTGGCATGGCGCGCCAGGGCCATCGGCAGGTCGTCGGCCGCGATGCCCTGGCCGTCGTCGCGTACGCGCAGCAGCTTGACCCCGCCCTGCTCCACCTCGACGTCGATGCGCCGGGCGCCGGAGTCCAGGCTGTTTTCCAGCAGCTCCTTGATCACCGAGGCGGGACGTTCCACCACCTCGCCGGCCGCGATCTGGTTCGCCAGTCGCGGGCTGAGCAACTGGATACGTGCATCGCCCTTCATCATTGCGAGGCCAGCGTGGTGTTGGGGATGTTCAGTTGCTGACCGACCTTGAGCGCATCGGTCTTCAGCCCGTTGGCGCTGCGCAACCCTGCTTCGCTGACCTGATAGCGCACGGCGAGCATCGCCAGCGTCTCGCCTGGCCGCACGGTGTGCTCGCGCGGGCCCTGGGCGATCTTGCCGCTGTCACGCAACCAGGCGATGTAGGTGCCTGGCGGCGGGTTCTGCTGGAAGAACTGCTTCACGCCGCTGGTGATCGAGCGCGCCAGGGCCTGCTGATGGCTCGGGTTGGCCAGCTTGGCGGCTTCGTTGGCGTTGGAGATGAAGCCGGTTTCGACCAGGATCGACGGGATGTCCGGCGACTTGAGCACCATGAACCCGGCCTGTTCGACACGGCGCTTGTGCAGCGACGTGATGCGACCCATGTTGCCGAGCACCTTCTGCCCCACGTTCAGGCTGGAACTGAGGGTGGCGGTCATCGACAGATCGAGCAGCACCCCGGCGAGCATGCGGTCCTTGTCGTCGAGGCTGACATTGCCGGCACCGCCGATCAGGTCGGAGCGGTTTTCACTGTCGGCCAGCCAGCGCGCCGTCTCGGACGTGGCGCCGCGGTCGGACAGGGCGAACACCGAGGCCCCGAAGGCCGCCGTGGACGGCGCCGCGTCGGCATGGATGGAAATGAACAGGTCGGCGCCTTTCTTGCGCGCGATCTCGGTGCGCTTGCGCAGCGGGATGAAGTAGTCGCCGGTGCGGGTCAGCTCGGCCCGGTAGCCTTTTTCGGCGCTGACCTGGCGCTGCAGTTCCTTGGCGATCTGCAGGACGATGTCTTTCTCGTGCTGACCGCGCGACCCCGATGCGCCCGGGTCCTCACCGCCATGGCCGGCGTCGATGGCGACCACGATGTCGCGCTTGCCGCTCGGCGCAGGCGGCAACTTGAGCGTGGACTGCGTCGGTGCGGAGGGCACGGGCACCGGTGCCCGGGTGACGGTCGGCACCGGCACCGTGGCAGGCGCGATGGCCGGGGCAGGCGTGGGCGTACTGGCGGCGATCGCGTCGGCTTCGCTGTCGTACAGGTCGACCACCAGGCGATTGCCGTACTGGGCATTCGGCGCCAGGGTGAAGCTCTTGGGCGTCACGGCCTGCTTGAGGTCGATCACCACGCGCAGGTCGGTCGGCGTGCGCTGGGCCGAGCGCAGGCTGGTGATCGGGGTGTTGGAAGTGGCGACGTCGAGCGGCCCGCCGAGGGTCGCGCCATTGATGTCGATGACCAGACGATTCGGCGCGCTCAGGGTGAAGACGTTGTGCTGTACCGGGCCGGTCAGGTCGAACACCAGCCGCGTGTTGTCCGGCGCACGCCACAGGCGCACGCTCTTGACCTGTGTAGCGGCCAGCGCGTCGATGGTCACTGCCGTCAACAGCAGCCCAACCAGAGTGACCAGTGCGCGTAGGCGCATACCTTTCCCCATTTACTGTGTGAATTCGGCCGCCAGTGCACTGCACCAGGCATCGGCGCGCGCGCTTTGCGGCGTCAGGTGCAGCGAACGGCCGCTGCCCTGCGGGCGTATGGTAATGGTCAGGTCAGGCTTTGGCAAAATGCCCTCACCCTTGCCCGGCCACTCGAACAGGCATAGCGGGTCATCATCGAAATAATCGCGAATGCCCATGAATTCCAGCTCCTCCGGATCGGCCAGCCGATACAGATCGAAATGATAAGCACGGACCTCACCGATCTCATAAGGTTCGACCACGGTGAAGGTCGGGCTCTTGACCGCCCCCTCATGGCCCAGGCCGCGGATCAGGCCGCGGCAGAGCGTGGTCTTGCCCGCGCCCAGGTCGCCCTCGAGAAACAGGATGCCATGCCCGGCGGTCAGCCCGGCCAGGCGTGCGCCGAAGGCGACGGTCGCCTGCTCATCGGCCAGATACAAGGTTATGCCAGACACGCTGAGTGCTCCTCCAACAAGGTTCTGATGACCGGGATCAGGTCGCTGGCGGCCAGCCCGCGCCCCTGCTCACCCAGCCGTTCGCCGGCGCGGGCGTGCAGCCAGACACCGAGACAAGCCGCCGCCCAGGCGTCCAGCCCCTGCGCCACCAGGGCCGCGAGCACGCCCGTCAGGACATCGCCCAGCCCGGCACCGGCCATGGCCGGGTGCCCATGGTCGCAGCGCGCCAGCCGTCCGGTCGGGTCGGCCACCAGCGTCCCGGCGCCCTTGAGCACGCAGACCACCCCGTGCGTGCGCGCCAAGGCACGCGCCGCGCCTGGCCGGTCGGCCTGCACAGCCTGGGTGGACAAGCCCAGCAAGCGCGCAGCTTCGCCGGGGTGAGGCGTGATCAGGCTGCCCTCGGGCAACGTCATGGGGGTGCTGGCCAGCAGGTTGAGCGCATCGGCGTCCCAGACCTGCGGGACCCGTGCGGTGACCACCGTCGACAGCAAGCTGCGCCCCCAGGCCGCCTGCCCCAGACCTGGGCCGACCACGACCACCGAGGCGCGCTCGAGCACCGGCATGAGCTGATTGGCCGAGGCGACGCCCAGGCACATGGTCTCGGGAAGCCGGGTCAGGCCGGCACCGACGTGTTCGGGCCGGGTGGCGACGCTGACCAGACCGGCGCCGCAGCGCAGCGCCGCTTCGCCGCTGAGCAGGACCGACCCACCGGTCCCCAGGTCACCCCCGACGATCAGGGCATGCCCGAAGTCGCCCTTGTGGGCGCCTGGCGAGCGCGGCGCCAGGCCGGTGAGGTCCTTGCCACGGATCGGCTGGGGGTCGCTTTGGCTGTGTTTGGTCTGAGGCATAAGGTCAACGGCTCCGATGTCTGGCAGAATTATACGCACCTGAGCCTGTAATGCCTTGCCCATCCATGTCTGTCCACTCTCTCGATCTCGCCGCGTTGGCCCTGTCCGTCAAGGACTGGGGGCAAACGCTGGGCTTTTCTCACGTTGGCATCGCCGGTATCGACCTGGGCGAGCACGAACATCACCTGCGTCGCTGGCTGGAGGCCGGCCACCACGGCGACATGGACTACATGGGCGCGCATGGCAGCAAGCGGTCGTACCCGGCCGAGCTGGTGCCCGGTACGGTTCGGGTGATTTCCCTGCGCATGGATTACCTGCCGGGCGACACCGCCATGGCCCAGCGCCTGGCGCAGCCCGAAAAGGCCTACATCTCGCGCTATGCCCTGGGCCGCGACTACCACAAGCTGGTGCGCAAGCGCGTGCAGCACCTGGCCGAGCGCATTCAGGCCGAGATCGGACCCTTCGGCTTTCGCGCCTTCGTCGACAGCGCACCGGTGCTGGAAAAGGCCCTGGCCCAGCAGGCCGGCCTGGGCTGGATCGGCAAGAACACCCTGCTGCTCAACCGCAAGGCCGGCAGCTACTTCTTCCTCGCCGAGCTGTTCGTCGACCTGCCCCTGCCGGTGGACGAGGCCCAGGCCACCGAGCATTGCGGCCGCTGCCAGGCGTGCCTGGACATCTGCCCGACCCAGGCTTTCGTCGGCCCTTACCAGCTCGACGCGCGGCGCTGCATTTCCTACCTGACCATCGAATTGAAGACCGCCATCCCGGTGGAGCTGCGCCCACTCATCGGCAACCGCGTCTTCGGCTGCGACGACTGCCAGATCACCTGCCCGTGGAACCGCTTCGCCCGCCCGACCGGCGAGAGCGACTTCATGCCCCGCCACGGCCTGGAGAACGCCGACCTGGCAGCGTTGTTCCTGTGGGACGAAGCGACGTTCCTGAGCCGGACCGAAGGCTCGCCGCTGCGCCGCGCAGGGTACGAACGCTGGCTGCGCAACCTGGCAGTGGGCCTGGGCAACGCGCCGTCCACGATCCCCGTTCTGGAGGCGCTGCAGGCGCGCCGCGACCACCCGTCCGACCTGGTGCGCGAACATGTCGCCTGGGCGCTCGAGCGGCATGGGGTATAGCGATCAGAGGTCAGGCCGTTGCTCGCTCACGGCTGATCGTTGTAGTGGAACTTGGGCATCTCCCAGTGGAACCGGATCGCCAGCAAGCGGATCAGGAGCCCGCCGAACAAGGTCAGCAGCATGGACTGCTCCGGCGGCACCTCGAAGTGCACGCAGCCCAGGTAGAACCAGGCGGCCGCGAAGGACACGCTGGCGTACAGCTCACGCCGGAACACCAACGGGATATCGTTGCAGAAGATGTCGCGCAGAATGCCGCCGAACACGCCGGTGATCACCCCGCTGATCGAGGCGACCAGCAGGCCCTGCCCCATCTCCAGCGCCGTCATGCAGCCGATCAGGGTGAAGGCCACCAGACCCAGGGCGTCGAGCACCAGGAACAGCGAGCGCAAGTGACGCATCAGGGGTGCGATGAACACCGTCAGCAGCGCCGCGAAACTGGTCAGCACCAGGTATTCAGGGTGCTTCACCCATGTCAGGGGATAATGCCCGAGCAGCACATCGCGTACCGAACCACCGCCCAGCGCGGTGATGCAGGCGATCAGCACCACCCCGAACCAGTCCATCCCCCGTCGCCCTGCGGACAGGGCGCCGGTCATGGCTTCGGCGGTGATCGCGATCAGGTACAGCATCAGCAACATGACAGGCCTCCGACAAAAAGGCGCGCAGTCTACCTGATGGGCAGCGGCAAGCGGCAGCGCATTGACTGCACGCCGCGCGCATTTCGGTGGCAGGCGCTCTTGTGCCAACGCAGCTTCACGCCTGCTGACGGCTTCACGCCTTGATGAAGTGCTCACGGTAGTGGCGCAACTCGGCGATCGACTCGCGGATGTCGTCCAGCGCCAGGTGGGTGTTGCCCTTGCGGAACCCATCACGCACCGCCGGCGCCCAGCGCGCGGCCAGCTCCTTGAGGGTCGAGACGTCCAGGTTGCGGTAATGGAAGTGGTTTTCCAGCCCGCGCATGTGCCGGTACAGGAAGCGGCGGTCCTGGCAGATGCTGTTGCCGCAGATCGGCGATGCGCCCTTGGGTACCCATTGCTCCAGGAACGCCAAGGTCTGCGCCTCGGCCTCGGCCATGTCGATGCGGCTGTCGCGCACGCGCTGGGTCAGGCCCGAGGCGCCATGGGTGCGGGTGTTCCACTCGTCCATCCGTGCCAGCACCTCGTCGCTGTGGTGGATGGCGATCACCGGGCCTTCGGCCAAGGTATTGAGGTCGCTGTCGGTGACGATGGTGGCCATTTCGATGATGACGTCGCTGTCCGGGTCCAGCCCGGTCATTTCCAGGTCGATCCAGATCAGGTTCTGTGGGTTCTGCATGCTTGAGGCTCCTCGACTAGGCCGTCATGGTAGCCCAGTTGCGCCGCGCATGCGCCGCCCAAGCGTGCGCAATCGCAGGGGATGGGCGTGCTAGACTGCCAGCCGTTTATTTCTGCTCGCCAACACGGAACATTCATGGCCAAACGCCAGCTCAACCGTCGCCAGAACTGGCGCATCGAAAAAATCCAGGGCGAGCGCGCCGCACGTGCCGCCAAACGCGAACAGCAGGTGCTGCAGGAACTCGAAGGCGGCGACCTGGGCCCGGAGCGGCTAGGCCTGGTGATCGCGCATTTCGGCGTGCAGGTCGATGTCGAGGCCCAGGATGGCGAGGCGGCCGGCGAGCTTTTCCGCTGCCACCTGCGCGCCAACCTGCCGGCCCTGGTAACGGGCGATCGGGTGGTCTGGCGTGCCGGCAATCAGGGAATCGGCGTGATCGTTGCGCAGATGCCGCGCAGCACCGAGCTGTGCCGCCCGAACAATCACGGCCAGCTCAAGCCGGTGGCGGCGAACGTCGACCGCATCGTCATCGTCTTCGCCCCGGCGCCCGAACCGCAGGCCAACCTGATCGACCGCTACCTGGTGGCGGCCGAGCACGCCGGCATCCAGCCACTGCTGCTGCTCAACAAGGCCGACCTGATCGACGAGCACAACCGTACAGCGCTGGAAGCGTTGCTGGCGGTGTACCGCAGCCTGGACTACCCCTTGCTGGAAGTCTCCGCTCACGGTGGCGAAGGCATGCAGCGCCTGCAGGAAGCGCTGGACGGCTTCACCAGCGTGTTCGTCGGGCAGTCCGGCGTCGGCAAGTCCTCACTGGTCAACAGCCTGCTGCCGGCGGCGCGCACGCGAGTGGGCGACTTGTCCGACTGGTCCGGCCAGGGCACGCACACCACGACCACGGCACGGCTCTACCACTTCCCCAACGGTGGGGACCTGATCGATTCGCCGGGCATTCGTGAATTCGGCCTGATGCACGTGAGCCGCGACGACGTCGAGGCCGGCTTCATCGAGTTCCGCGACCTGCTGGGACGTTGCCGCTTCCGCGACTGCAAGCATGACCGCGAGCCGGGGTGTGCGTTGCTGGGAGCGTTGGAGGAGGGGCGGATTCAGCCGCAGCGGATGCACAGCTATCGATCGATCATCGCCAGCTTGCCGGAGGATGAATACTGAGGGCGAGCTGATGTGCGAGCGGCGTCGTGCTCATTGCGAGGGCTGAGCATGGGTGTGCTGCCAGGGCAGGTTGGCCTGACGATTGGAGGGGCTGACTTTATGGGCCCTGCGGGCCCAATCGCGGCCGATCCGGCGCCCCGGCAGGGGCCGCTCAGGATACCGCGATGGCCTGCTTCACCGCATTGGGTGTAGGAGCGGCCCCTGTGCCGCGATTGGGCCCGAGGGGCCCACAAGACCCTCAGCGCAGTCATGGCATGGATCAACGCGCAGAGAGACAGCTGTTCTCACATGACCTGCTTGCATGCAGGGGTGCGAGCAGAGTTCCTCACCCCTCCCTGGCTTCGTCCAGTTTCAGCGTGCCGTTGTCGAAGATGTTCAACTTCTGTCGCAGCTCGCGCGGCTGCATCGGCGCCGCGCTGCTCTGATCGGGCGCAGCGGCGCCAGGTGCCGCAGGTGCAGGTGTCGAACCCGTCGGCGCGGGTGTCGGCGCCGGGCTCGGTGCGGCTTCTGGCGTGGCCGGGGTGCTCTGCTCGCCTTCGATGTCGCGTTGCGCCTTCTTGGTCAGGACGATGATGTCGATGCGCCGGTTGACCGGGTTGTACGGGTCCTTGCGGTCGAACAGCGACGACGAGGCATAGCCCACCACCCGTGCCACCTGCTCATCCGGGTAGCCACCCACCACCAGCGCCCGGCGTGCCGCGTTGGCACGGTTGGCCGACAGCTCCCAGTTGCCGAACTCGCCGTTGCCGGCATAGGCCTTGGCGTCGGTGTGGCCGCTGACGCTGATCTTGTTCGGCACGCCCTTGATGGTGTCGGCCATGGCCAGCAGGATGTCCTCGAAGTACGGCTGCAACCGCGCGCTGCCCAACGCGAACATCGGCCGGTTCTCGGCATCCATGATCTGGATGCGCAGACCGTCTTGGGTGATCTCGAACAGGATCTGGTCCTTGAACTTCTGCAGCTCGGGATTCTGATCGACCTTGTTCTGCAGCTCCTGCAGCAGCAATTCCAACCGCTGGTGCTCGAGCTGCTCGGCCATGGTCTGCACCTGGTCCTGGTCCATGTCGAGGTTGTCGCGCTTGAGCGGCTCGGTCTGCTGCTCGGGGTTGATGGTCTTGTCCGGCGCCAGCTCCGGCGAGCCGCCCAGGTCGATGACATAGGGCGTGCCGCTCTCCGTGAACCCGATGGGGTCCTTGAAGTAGCCTGCGATGGAGAGCTTCTGCTCGGGCGTGGCCGTCGACAGCAGCCACAGCACCAGGAAGAACGCCATCATCGCCGTGGCGAAGTCGGCGAAGGCGATCTTCCAGGCGCCGCCATGGTGCCCACCGCCGAAGCGCTTGACGCGCTTGATGATGATCGGCTGATTGTTCTCCATGACTCAGCGACCGCGAACGGCTTGTTCCAGCTCGGCGAAGCTCGGGCGGTGCTTGGGGTACAGCACCTTGCGCCCGAACTCGACGGCCAGCGACGGCGGCATGCCGGAAGCGGACGCCACCAGGGACGCCTTGATCGCTTCGTACAGGTTCACCTCTTCCTTGGCGTCGTGGGCCAGGCAGGTGGCCAGCGGGCCGAAGAAGCCGTAGGCGGCCAGGATACCGAAGAAGGTCCCGACCAGTGCCGCGCCCACGTGCATGCCGATCGCCGCCTGGTCGCCGTCGCCCAGCGACGCCATGGTC
The DNA here is from genome assembly GCF_013523165.1 of Pseudomonas entomophila. GTDB lineage: Bacteria > Pseudomonadota > Gammaproteobacteria > Pseudomonadales > Pseudomonadaceae > Aquipseudomonas > Aquipseudomonas entomophila_A. The sequence continues at coordinate 44,886 of NZ_JAAMQI010000015.1, read as the reverse complement.
ACCACGATGCCCAGTACCGCCGCGACGATACCGAAGCCGGGCATGCCGTCGGCGACACCGGTCACCGCATGGGAGGGATGCTCGAGTTCCTCCTTGAGGCTCAGCAGTTCCATGTCGAACAGGCCCTCGAGCTCATGGGGGGCCATGTTGCCGGTCGACATGATCCGCAGGTAGTCGCAGATGTAGGCCGTCATGCGCTCATCGGCCAGCACCCCAGGGTACTTGGCGAAGATCGGGCTGGCGGCCGGGTCTTCGATGTCGGCTTCGACCGCCATCATGCCCTCGCGACGGCTCTTGTTGAGGATCTCGTAGACCAGCCCCAGCACGTCGAGGTAGAACGCATGGGTGAAGCGCGAGCCGAACATCTTCAGCGACTTCTTGATGACGTGCATGGTCATGTAGCCAGGATTGGCCTGGAGGAACGCCCCGAAGGCGGCCCCGCCGATGATCATGACCTCGAAAGGCTGGATCAATGCCGCGATCTTGCCGTGGGAAAGCACGTATCCGCCGAGCACACTCGCGAATACGACGATGATGCCGATAATTTTAGCCATGGTTCAAAGCACTTGCTGTCGTGGTCAGGGGGTGGGGCGGGCGCTTGAAAACGCTTCTTCTCTTTATCGGCAGAACTGCGCCAGACTATAGTCAGTCCAATCGAAAAGCCAGTTGAAGGCCGATGTCAGAATGCCAGATGACACCAAGGTGACCGCCACCAAGCCCCCCGCCACGCTCGATGCCTGGGTCAAGCTGCTGGACGGCGTACGCCTGCCGGTGCCCAAGACCAGCCATGACCGGGTGCTGTCGGCCATCAACGACAGCCGGCGCTCGCTGCGTGACATCGCCGACCTGATGCAGGGCAGCCCCGCGCTGGTGCTGAGCGTGATGCGCGAGGCCAACCATTCGGCCAACGCCAGCCAGGCGGAGCCGGCGGAAAGCCTGGAGATCGCGCTCAACCGCCTGGGCCTCGAACGCACGGCGCGCCTGCTTGCACGCCTGCCGGCGGTGGACGCCGATGCCATCCCGCCAGTGCTGCGTCAGTTCCAGATGATCAGCCAACACGCCAGCCAGCAGGCCAGCGGTCTGTTCGCCAGTCGCCTGGCGCGCCTGTGGCAGGAAATCCACTGGGGCAGCCTGCTGTTCCTTTCCCCCCTGTGGCCCTTGGCCGCCACCTACCCGGCGCTGCTCGATGCCTGGGAGCTGCGGGTGATCCACAAGGGTGAAGACGCCACGGCCGTCGAGCACGAGCTGTTCGGTGTGCGCATCATGGAGCTGTGCCAGGCCGTGGCCACCCACTGGCGCTTGCCGGAATGGGTCACCCAGGGCTATCGCCTGCTGCTTGAAGAGCGTGAGCAACTGGTGCAGGTGCTGAACATCGCCCGCGAACCCGAACCGTTGGTGCAGCAACAGCGGCTGGACGAGGAACCCGGCCTGCGCCGCTGGTTCAACCAGCCGGCCAATACGGTGTTGCTGGCCAACGGCCTGGCGCTGGCGGCGCAGGTGGGCTGGGACAACCCCCACTTGCTGCGCTGGCAACTGCTGACCAGCCTGTACCTGCAGACCACGCTGGACGACGTGCAGCAGCAGGTCCACCAACAGGCCGCCGCCAGTGCCCGCCGCCATGCGCGCAAGGCCCTGTTCCACCCGGCCGAAGCCCTGATCTGGCCCTGGGACCAGCGTCGGCCGCACCCGGACATGCTGACGCCCCCACCGCCGAGCGCCCAGGACATGCAGCAGTGGCGCCGGTTGTGCGGCGAGCTGCTGGCCCAACCCAGCCCCTTCACCAACCTCGTGCACCTGGCCACCCAGGCGCGCGAAGCCCTGCTGGTCAGCGGCATGCAGCGGGTCTTGCTGCTGGCGCTGGACCGGGTCAACCAGTGCTTGCGCGTGGTGCAGAGCGTCGGCTTGACGGCCGAGGCCATACGCCTGGAGCTGGCGCTCGACCAGAGTGCCGTCCTGCAGAAGCTTGCCGGCCAACCCGGCCAGCTGCGCCTCACGCCCGACAACCACTCGCGCCTGTCGAGCCTGCTGCCGCCGCCCCTGTGGGCCCTGTGGCGCAGTGAGCACCTGCTGATGCGCTCGCTGGCCGTCAATGGCCAGGTGGTGATGCTGATGATCGTCGACCAGCAGGGCCGCCCGTTGAGCGAGGTCAGCGTGGAAGCCTTCGGCAAGACGGCGCAGTGCATCGAGCGTGCGCTGACCACCTTCGGTAGCCGCAACGCCTGAGCCTTGCGCTACAATCGCCCCTTCAACTTCCCCGTGGAGACTGCGGATGACCGACTTTTCCGGCCTGCCCCTGGTAATCGAACCGGCTGACCTGCTGCCCCGGCTCGACGACCCTGCGCTGATCCTGGTCGACCTGACCAGCGCCGCCCGGTATGCCAGCGGTCACCTGCCCGGCGCCCGCTTCGTCGATCCCAAGCGCACGCAATTGGGCCAACTGCCGGCTCCGGGCCTGCTGCCTACCCAGACCGAACTGGAAAAGCTGTTCAGTGAGCTGGGGCACCGGGCGGACGCTGTCTATGTGGTGTACGACGACGAGGGCGGTGGCTGGGCCGGGCGGTTCATCTGGCTGCTGGACGTCATTGGCCACACGCAGTACCACTACCTCAACGGCGGTGTGCTCGGCTGGCCGAGCGACCGGCTCACCACCGAGGTCCCCACGCCGGCGACCGCTCCTGTGCACCTGCACCTCGATCCCGCCCCGACTGCCACGCGCGAGTACCTGCAAAGCCGCCTGGGCCAGCCGGACCTGGTGGTCTGGGACGCGCGTGCCCCGGCCGAGTACCGGGGCGAAAAAGTGCTCGCCGCCAAAGGCGGGCACGTACCCGGCGCAATCAACTTCGAATGGACCGCCGGCATGCAGCACGATGACCACCTGCGCCTGCGCACCGACCTGGCGTCGGTGCTCGCCGGCCTGGGCATCACGCCGGACAAGGAAATCATCACCCACTGCCAGTCTCACCATCGTTCGGGCTTCACCTACCTGGTGGCCAAGCACCTGGGTTACCCACGGGTCAAGGCGTATGCCGGCTCCTGGGGCGAATGGGGCAACCACCCGGACACGCCTGTCGACGTTTAAAGGAAACCTATGAAATCCCGATTGTTCATCCTCAGTCAGTACCTGCTGCCGCACCACCTGCTGTCGCGCCTGGCCGGCTGCGTCGCCGAGTGCCGCGTGCGCTGGTTCAAGAATGCCTTCACCGCCTGGTTCGCCAAGCGTTACCAGGTGGACATGTCCCAGGCGCTGGTCGAAGACCTGACCGCCTACGAGCATTTCAACGCCTTCTTCACCCGTGCGCTGAAAGCCGACGCCCGCCCGCTGGACCCGACGCCGGGCGGTATCCTGTGCCCGGCCGATGGCGCGGTCAGCCAGCTGGGGCCCATCGAGCACGGCCGGATCTTCCAGGCCAAGGGCCACAGCTACAGCGCCCAGGAGCTGCTGGGCGGCGATCCGGCGTTGGCGGCACCCTTCATGGGCGGGGAGTTCGCCACCATCTACCTGTCGCCGAAAGACTACCACCGCGTGCACATGCCGTTGGCAGGGACCCTGCGCGAGATGGTCTACGTGCCAGGCCGGCTGTTCTCGGTCAACCAGACCACGGCGGCGAACGTGCCGGAGCTGTTCGCCCGTAACGAGCGAGTGGTGTGCCTGTTCGACACCGAACGCGGGCCGATGGCCGTGGTGCTGGTGGGCGCGATGATCGTCGCCTCGGTCGAGACGGTCTGGGCAGGGCTGGTGACGCCGCCCAAGCGCGAGCTGAAGACGTTCCGCTACGACGAGGCCAGCCGCACGCCGATCCATCTGGAAAAGGGCGCGGAGCTGGGCCGCTTCAAGCTGGGTTCGACCGCCATCGTGCTGTTCGGCCCGCAGCAGGTGAAGTGGCAGGACCTGCTGGGCGCAGGCTCGGTGGTGAACATGGGCCAGTTGCTGGCGGTGCCTGCCGAGGCCTGAAGTCGGCTTCGCATGTGTGGCCTGACAAGCTCGGGCCACCTTCCCTGTCGAGGCCGGGCTCACCGGCCTCATCGCGAGCGGCCCGGTGCCCCGGCAGGGGCTACTCCTGCACCCGCCGCAGTGGTACAGGCAGCCGCAGTGCTCTGCGCAGAGTCCATGGTTTCTGCCAAGTGCCAATGTGGGCCCTGTGGGCCCAATCGCGGCACGGGGGCCGCTCCTACACCCACCGCAGTGGTACAGGCAATCGCGGTCCCAGGTGGGAGCGGCCCCAGTGCCGCGATGGGCCGCGGAGCGGCCCCGAATAGATCAGCCGGACAGGGCCGGCAGCCTTGTAGTGCGCCCAGCGCCTAGCGCGCCTTGCCGCCCGCCTCGCGGTCACGCAGGCCCAGCAGGTAAAGCACACCGTCCAGCCCCAGCGTCGAGATGGCATGGCGCGCCGACTGACGCACCAGGGGCTTGGCGCGGAAGGCCACGCCCAGTCCGGCCAGGGCCAGCATCGGCAGGTCATTGGCCCCGTCACCGACCGCGATGGTCTGTTCCAGGCTCAGCCCTTCCTTGTGGGCCAGCTCGGTCAGCAGGTCGGCCTTGCGCTGCGCATCGACGATCGGCTCCACGGCCACACCGGTCACCTTGCCGTCCACCACCTCCAGCTCGTTGGCGAACACGTAGTCGATGCCCAGGCGCGCCTGGACCTGCCTGGCGAAATACGAGAACCCGCCCGACAGGATGGCCGTCTTGTAACCCAGCCGCTTGAGTTCGGCGAACAGGGTCTCGGCGCCCTCGGTCAGGCGCAGCGAGGCGCCGATCTGGTCGAGCACGCCCACGTCCAGCCCCTTGAGCAAGGCCATGCGTTCCTTGAAGCTGGCGCGAAAGTCCAGCTCCCCGCGCATGGCTCGCTCGGTGATGGCCGCGACCTGTTCGCCTACGCCTGCGGCCTTGGCCAGCTCGTCGATCACCTCGGCCTCAATCAGCGTCGAGTCCATGTCGAAGACCGCCAGTCGGCGGTGGCGACGGAACAAATCATCGTTCTGGAAGGCCAGGTCGATGTCCAGCGCATCCGCCAGGCCCAGGAAGTCGGCACGCAGCGCCTGTGCATCGTCCGGGGTACCGCGCACGGTGATTTCGATGCAGGCCTTGCTCTTGTCCACCGGTGCATCCAGCGCCACGCGTGCGGACAGGCGTTCGATGCGCTCGATGGTCAGGCCGTGCCGGGAGATCGCCGCGCTCACCTGTTGCAACTGCTCGGGGCTGACCTTGCGGCTGAGCAGGGTCACGATGTGGCGCGCCTCGCGCTGCCCTTCCAGCCAGCGCTGGTAGTCCGTCTCGGAGACGGGAGTGTAGCGCGCCTGCAAGTGCAGCTCATGCGCCTTGGACTGGACCGCCTGCAACAGCGCCGAGGCGGCTTCGTTATCGGGAATGTCGACCAGGATGCCGAACGACAAGGTGCCATGCATCACGGCCAGGCCGATGTCGAGGACGCTCACGCCGCCCTGGAGCAGGACGCCGGTGATGGCCGCGGTAAGACCGGGACGGTCCTCACCGGTGATGTTGATCAGGACGATTTCGCGCAAGACCAGGCTCCAAAATGATGAAAAAGGCGCATTCTACCGATTTTCCGTGACAATCGGGCATGGCGGACGCTTTGCCGACAAAACTCCGCTCGCTATACTGCGCACCACTTTTCCGCCATAAAGAGCCGAGCTCTGTGAACCGGCCCACGCCCGTCAAGCCAGACAACTTCTTCGTGATGCTCTTCCGTGCCCTGCGCCAGCGTCGTCTCCCGCTGGTGCTGCGGATAGCCTTCAACAACCTTTTCCTGGTGGCCCTGGCCCTGGTGATCTACGCCTGCGTCATGGGGCTGCAGTTCAGGCAGGCGATGCACGAGCAGGCAGACGCGCTCGGTCAGAGCCTGATCACGCAGACCGCCACGTCGGCCACCGAGCTGCTGGTGGCCAACGACATCCTCAGCCTCAACGTGCTGCTCGGCAACCTGGCGAAGAACCCGCTGGTGGCCCACGCCGCCATCTACAGCGTGGACAACCGGATCCTCGCCGAAGCCGGGCAACGGCCCCGCAACGGTCTGCTCGGCGAGGCCAAGGGTGTGTACCAGACACGCATCACCTTCCAGGACGTGCCTGCCGGGCAACTGCGCATCAGCCTGGACATGGCGCAGTTCCAGCAACCGATGCTGATCAGTCTGCAAAGCATGGGTGTGCTCGCCGCGATCCTGGCGGTGCTGTGCCTGGTCCTCAGCCTTCGCACGGGGCGTTCGATCACCACGCCCCTGCTGCAGTTGCGGGTCTGGCTGCGTGAGCCGCACCCCTACACGCCGGCCACCGATCGTCAGGATGAGATTGGCGACATCGCGCGTCAGCTGCATGCGCGCCTGGCGCCACCACCACCGCCCGAGCCTGAAATCGACGAGCAGGACGAGGTGTACGACGACGAGCACGATGACGAGACGTTCGTCGAAGTGCCACCGGCGACCCAGCCGACCGCGCGGGCCGTGCGCCCGGCACCTGTCCCGCTGACCGCGAGCGATGACGAACACGATGACGAGGCCTTCGCCGACCTGGTGATCGACCAGCCTGCTCCGGCCGGCGCGCCGCAACCTGTCCCGGCAGTCAAGGCCGAGCCGCAGACCAGCGCGGTGCTGGCCGTGCAGCTGGGCTCCCAGGACCAGTTGCGCCGCTTGCCACGCACCCGCCTGAACGAGCTTCAGGAGCGCTACCGCGACTGCCTGGAGCAGGCCGCCTCACTGTACGAAGGCACCATGTACACCCTGAACGACGGCAGCACCTTGCTGCTGTTCAACAGCGGCGACAGCGGTGAGGACTACCTGACCAATGCCATCTGCTGCGGCGAGCTGCTGCGCGCCCTGGGCCATGCCTTGCAGATCGAAGTCGCGGACAGCGGCATCACCTTGCAGCTGCAGCTGGGCCTGATGCTGGGCCAGGACCTGCACGGCCTGAGCCAGGTCGACCTGCTGTTGACCGAGAAGGCCCAGGGTGCCCTGGCGCTGTCCCAGCACAGCCGCAACCTGCTGCTGGTCGAACGCAGCGTGGGCGAGGATGCCTTGATTCGCCAGCGCGCGCGCATCCGCCCGATCGCCAGCCCGGAAGGCGCCAGCTGCGTCGAGCGGCTGATGGAGCCCTACCCTTCCATGCTCGAGCGCCAGCTGGCGCGGATGCACGAGCGTCGCGGGCAGTGAAAGCAAAGGTGGTCGAATGACCACCTTTTTCGTTGCGCACTGAGCCTTCAGTGACGCTTTCGCTAAGCGCGCTTTATGTCACTGGCGGATTGCGTGGGAGTGATGTTGTGGGTCCTGCGGACCCAATCGCGGCACGGGGGCCGCTCCCACATGGACTGTGATTACCTGCACCACTGCGGTGGGTGTAGGAGCGGCCCCTGTGCCGCGATTGGGCCCGTAGGGCCCACATTCTCGCTTGGCAGAAACCACAGAATCTTCCACATGGACCGTGATGGCCTGTACCACTGCGGTGGTGTAGGCGCGGCCCCTGTGCCGCGATCGGCCGCAGGCCCGCAATCCCTCAGAACCGATAGACTTCCAGGTCGGTACGAATCGGCGTGGCCATCGGGATCTTCGGCTTCTGGGCATCCTTGCGCACCTGGGTAGGTGCGGCAGGCTTCTTCGTCGCCTCTTCGGCGATCGCCGGTTGATTGGCCAGCGGCTTGACCGCCACGCTCAACTGCTCGGCCAGCTTCTGCAACAGCTGCCCTTGCGCCTGCACCTGGGCGGCTTCGCTCCCTTCGTGCGGTTGTTCGAGGTGGACGATGCGGTTGTCACGCACCTTGCCGCGCCGGTCGAGCAGACGCCACTGCGCGTCCAGAACCGCCGGCTGCCCGACGCCCGAATCGAGCCGGGTGATCGAGAGCAGCACCTGCACGTCCGGGCTGAACCCGGCGGTGGCCGGGGCCAGCACCACGCGCTGGCTGTCCAGACGCCAGGCCAGTTGGCGCACCAGCAATTGATCGATGTCCGATGACAGGCTGCCCGCCCAGCGTCCACCGGTCGCGCCGGTCAGGCTACCGTCGGCCTGGCGCTGCAACAGGGTTTCGCGTTGCAGGTAGTCGGCGACCGACACCGGGCCGAGCACCACGGCCAGGCCCGCGTGCTGGGACGGCTGGCCAGGGTCCCCGCTGTCGAGCTGATACAGGGCCGTCGGCTGATGGACGCTGCAGCCGGCCAAGCCCAATACGCCAGTCATCAGCCACACAAATGGAAGGCGCAGAACGTTCATTCATCCCATCCAGGCGGCCGCCGTGGCGGCGGACCGCAGTGATACGTGTCAAGTTCGGTAGAGGCGCGCAGCCGCGCTGGCGCCAAGAGGCGCCTATCATCCGCGAAATGCCGGGGCAACTCCAGCCTTTCTGCCGGAGCGTCGCCTGGGCGAACGTCCCGGCGGGTTACAGGCTCAGTCCACCGTCAAGGCGTCGACACGCTGGAAGCCACGTGGCAGTTTGTTGCCTCGACGCCCCCGTTCGCCCTTGTAGTGGTCAAGGTCGGCGCCCTTGAGCGACAAGGTACGCTTGCCGGCACTGAGCACCAGGGTCGCGCCCTCGGCGAGCACGGCCAGGTCGGTCACGTACTCCTCGCGACTGGCCACGCGCTCGCCCGGGATGCCGATGATCTTGTTGCCTTTGCCCTTGCCCAGTTGCGGCAGGTCGGCCACCTTGAACACCAGCAGGCGACCTTCGGTGGTCACCGCCGCGAGCCAGTCCTGCTCGCGATTGGGCACCGGGCGCGGGCTGATCACCTTGGCGCCTGCCGGCAGGCTGAGCAGCCCCTTGCCGGCCTTGTTCTTGGTCTGCAAGTCCTCGCCCTTGACCACGAAGCCATAGCCCGCGTCCGAGGCCACCACGTACAGGGCTTCATCCTCCGGCAGCAGCAGGCATTCGAAGCTGGCACCCGGTGGCGGGGTGAGACGCCCGGTCAAGGGCTCGCCCTGGCCGCGCGCCGAAGGCAGCGTATGCGCGGCCACCGAGTAGCTGCGTCCGGTGGAATCGATGAACACGGCCGACTGGTTCGAGCGCCCGGGGGCCGCGGCCTTGAAGCCGTCCCCGGCCTTGTACGACAGGCCGGTGGCATCGATGTCGTGGCCCTTGGCGCAGCGCACCCAGCCCTTTTCCGAAAGCACCACGGTCACCGGCTCGGTCGGCATCAGTTCGTTTTCCGACAATGCCTTGGCCTCTGCGCGCGCGACGATCGGCGAGCGACGGTCGTCGCCGTAGGTCTGGGCATCCTTGATCAGCTCGCTGCGCACCAGCTTCTTGAGCTTGGCTTCGCTGCCCAGCAGGCCCTGAAGCTTGGCCTGCTCCTTGAGCAGCTCGTCCTGTTCGCCGCGGATCTTCATCTCTTCCAGGCGTGCCAGTTGGCGCAGGCGCGTCTCGAGGATGTAGTCGGCCTGGGTCTCGCTCAGGCCGAAGCGGGCGATCAACGCCTGCTTGGGGTGATCCTCGGTGCGGATGATGTGGATCACGTCGTCCAGGTTGAGGAAGGCGGTGAGCAGCCCCTCGAGCAGGTGCAGACGCTTCTCGACCTTGTCCAGGCGGAACTGCAGGCGACGACGCACGGTGTTGACGCGGTACTGCAACCACTCCTGCAACAGCGCACGCAGGTTCTTCAACTGCGGACGACCGTCCAGGCCGATGATGTTGACGTTGACCCGGTAGGTGCTTTCCAGGTCGGTGGTGGCGAACAGGTGCTGCATCAGCTCCTGGGCATCGACCCGGTTGGAGCGCGGGATGATGACGATGCGGCACGGGTTCTCATGGTCGGACTCATCGCGCAGGTCGGCGACCATCGGCAGCTTCTTGGCCTGCATCTGCGCGGCGATCTGTTCGAGCACCTTGGCGCCGGAGACCTGGTGCGGCAGGGCGGTGACGACGATGTCGCCCTCCTCGACCCGGTACACCGCACGCATGCGGATCGAGCCACGGCCACTCTCGTAGAGCTTGAGCAGCTCGGCCCGTGGCGTGATGATCTCCGCCTCGGTGGGGTAGTCCGGCCCCTGGATGTGCTCGCACAACTGCTCGACCGTCGCCTTCGGTTCGTCCAGCAGCCGCACGCAGGCGGCGGCCACTTCGCGCAGGTTGTGCGGCGGCACGTCGGTGGCCATGCCGACCGCGATGCCGGTGGTGCCGTTGAGCAGGATGTTGGGCAGGCGCGCCGGCAGTACCGACGGCTCCTGCAGGGTGCCGTCGAAGTTCGGCACCCAGTCCACGGTGCCCTGGCCGACCTCGTCGAGCAGCACTTCGGAATAGCGCGACAGGCGCGCTTCCGTGTAGCGCATGGCGGCGAACGACTTGGGATCGTCCGGCGCGCCCCAGTTGCCCTGGCCATCGACCAGCGTGTAGCGGTAGCTGAAGGGCTGAGCCATCAGCACCATGGCTTCGTAGCAAGCCGAATCCCCGTGCGGGTGGAACTTGCCGAGCACGTCGCCGACAGTGCGCGCGGACTTCTTGTGCTTGGCGTCGGCATCCAGGCCCAGTTCGCTCATGGCATAGACGATGCGCCGTTGCACGGGCTTCAAGCCATCGCCGATGTGCGGCAGGGCACGGTCCATGATCACGTACATGGAGTAGTTGAGGTAGGCCTGTTCGGTGAAGTCAGCCAGGGAGCGGCGTTCGACGCCGTCGAGACTGAGTTCCAGGGAGTCGCTCATGCGGGCCTCGTCATTTCAGGTTCTGGCGCAGCAGCAAGGTGCCGCTGCGCTGGGTGAATTCAAGTTGTTTCAGGGCGCTCATGCCGAGCAGGATCTGCTCGCCGTCCAGGCCCGGCACGACCATCGCGCGCACGTCGTGCAAACGGATGTCGCCCAGTTGCAGGCTGTTCAGGCGGGTACGATAGCCCTCGGCACGCCCATTGGCGGTGCTGACCTGCACCGGGACCCCGCGCTCGAGGTCGAGCTGCCGGGCCACGCGCTCGGGGATCGCCACGTCGGTGGCGCCGGTGTCGAGCATGAAGTGCACGGGCTGTTCGTTGATCGCGCCGTCGACGACGAAGTGGCCCTGGTGATTGCCCACCAGGCGTACCTCGACGAAACCGGGCCCGTGGGCAGAGCGCACCTCGGTGTTGGGGTTGTGCTGCCGCTGTTCCCAGGCGCCGAAGAACCGGGTGGCCAGGAACAGCGCCGCCGCCCAGGCCAGAATCATCAGCACCTTGCCGGCGCGCTTGCCTGGCGCGGTGCTCAAGGCGCGGTGCTCCAGCCGCCCGGGGGCGCGGCGAATCGCCAGACGATGGGCCGGGTTTCCCCGTCGGCACGTCGGGCATTGTTGTTGTCCAGGCCGATCCAGGCACCCTGACGATCGATCACCAGCGCCTCGGCCAGCCCGTAGGGTTCGTCATAGCGCCGGCCTTCGGCCAGCCCGCCTTCGGCGAACGACCAGCAGCGTTCCACTTCACCGCTGTCGGGCGTGCGGCGGCAGAGCCGATAGGCATTGCGCTCGAGGGTGAACAGCTTGCCCTCGAACCAGGCCAGATCGGAAAAATCCCGCGTGATGGGGCGGGTCCGGCCGGTCTGGCGCGGCGGCGCCTCTTTGCCCGCCTCGCTGAACAGCACGCACCCTTCCACGCAGGTCCACACCGCCTGCTGGCGATGCAAGGCCACCAGGCCACGCCGCTCACGTTCGGCAGCCAGCCACAGGCGGTCGCCTGCCGGGTTCACCGTCAGCCCTTCGAACAAGGCGTTGAAGTGCAGCAGCATGCCGCTGGCCCGTGCCTGACGCACCATGGCCGGGTCGATCCGGAGCCATTCCACCTCGCCGGTCGGCGGCACCCGCAGCACGCTGGCCTGGGCTTCGCTGACCACATAGGCATTGCCCTGCCGGTCGCAACTGATGCCCTCGAAGTCCAGTGCCCCACCGCGCAGGTAGGCCGCAGCCCAGGAGCTCGAACGCAGCCCCCAGGGCAAACCGCTGTCTGGCGCCGGGGGTGCCTGGAACGTCCGCGCTTCGGCCTGCCAGGTGTTGGCCTGGGTGTCGAGTCGGTAGATCTGGTCGTCGTCACGGTCCGACACGGCCCACAGCTGGCCCTGGCAGAGGGCCAGGCCGGAGAGGTTGCCGCCACGCATGCCATCGACAGGGTGCTCGGCGACGAAGTCCAGCTCGGGCCACGAGGCCGCCTGCGCGAGGCTCGCGACCGACGCCAGCCCCACCAGCCCCATGATCAGCACGTTACGGATCACACCAGGACCTCGGCCAGGTTGCCTTTGGTCTCCAGCCAGCTCTTGCGATCGCCGGCGCGCTTCTTGGCCAGCAGCATGTCCATGATCTCCCGCGTACCCTGCAGGTCGTCCAGGGTCAGTTGCACGAGGCGGCGGGTGTTCGGGTCCATGGTGGTTTCGCGCAGCTGGGGCGGGTTCATCTCGCCCAGCCCCTTGAAGCGGGTCACCTGGGGTTTGCCGCGCTTCTTCTCGGCCACCAGCCGGTCGAGGATGCCATCGCGCTCGGCCTCGTCCAGGGCGTAGTAGATCTCCTTGCCCAGGTCGATGCGGTACAGCGGCGGCATGGCCACGTAGACATGGCCGGCCTCGACCAGGGGGCGGAAGTGCTGGACGAACAGCGCGCACAGCAGCGTGGCGATGTGCAGCCCGTCGGAGTCGGCGTCGGCGAGGATGCAGACCTTGCCGTAGCGCAGCTGGGTCAGGTCGGCAGCCCCCGGGTCGACCCCGATGGCCACGGCGATGTTGTGCACTTCCTGGCTGGCCAGGACCTCGCCCCCGTCGACTTCCCAGGTGTTGAGGATCTTGCCGCGCAGCGGCAGGATGGCCTGGAATTCCTTGTCACGGGCCTGCTTGGCCGAACCGCCGGCCGAGTCGCCCTCGACCAGGAACAGCTCGGCGCGCATCGGGTCCTGCCCGGCGCAGTCGGCCAGCTTGCCTGGCAGCGCCGGGCCCTGGGTCACGCGCTTGCGCTCGACCTTCTTGCTGGCCTTGAGCCGTCGCCCGGCGTTGCTGATGGCCAGCTCGGCCAGTTGCAGACCCAGCTCGGGGTGGGCATTGAGCCACAGGCTGAACGCGTCCTTGACCACGCCGGAGACGAATGCGGCAGCCTCGCGCGACGACAGGCGCTCCTTGGTCTGGCCGGAGAACTGGGCGTCCTGCATCTTCATCGACAGGACGAAGGCGATACGCTCCCACACGTCTTCAGGCGCCAGCTTGACGCCCCGTGGCAGCAGGTTGCGGAACTCGCAGAACTCGCGCATGGCGTCGAGCAGGCCCTGACGCAGGCCGTTGACGTGGGTCCCGCCCTGGGCGGTGGGGATCAGGTTGACGTAGCTTTCCTGCAGGCTGTCGCCCCCTTCGGGCAGCCACAGCAAGGCCCAGTCCACGGCCTCCTTGTTGCCGGCCAGGCTGCCGCAGAAAGGCTCGTCGGGCAGGCGCTGGAACTCGCTGACCGCATCGACCAGGTAGGAGCGCAGGCCGTCTTCGTAATGCCACTCGACCTTCTCGCCGGTGCCCTTGTCCTCGAAGCCGATCGACAGCCCCGGGCAGAGCACCGCCTTGGCCTTGAGCACGTGCTTCAGACGGCTCACGGAGAACTTGGGCGAGTCGAAGTACTTGGGGTCCGGCGCGAAGTACACGCTGGTGCCGGTGTTGCGCTTGCCGACCGTGCCGACCACCTGCAGCTCGCTGGCCTTGAAACCGTCGGCGAAGCTCATCTGGTATTCGTTGCCGTCGCGCTTGACCCGGACCCGGACCTGGCTGGACAAGGCGTTGACCACCGAGATGCCGACCCCGTGCAGGCCGCCGGAGAACTGGTAGTTCTTGTTGGAGAACTTGCCGCCGGCGTGCAGCTTGGTGAGGATCAGCTCGACCCCGGACACCCCTTCTTCGGGGTGGATGTCCACGGGCATGCCGCGGCCATCGTCGGACACTTCGAGGGAATGGTCGGCGTGCAGGATCACCTGGATCGAGCGGGCGTGACCGGCCAGGGCTTCGTCGACGCTGTTGTCGATGACTTCCTGGGCCAGGTGGTTCGGCCGACTGGTATCGGTGTACATGCCCGGCCGCTTGCGGACCGGATCGAGGCCGGAGAGGACCTCGATGGCGTCTGCGTTGTAGGCGCTAGCGCTGGGATTGGCCATGGATTCTCGTCGTCAGTCTGGTGAATGCAAAAAATCAGAAACTCGAAGCATCGAGCGCTGCGTAGCGCTCCGGTTCGACGCCCGCGAAGGCCAGGACCTGGTCCAGACGCTGGGCGAAGCCTTGGAAACCGTGGTCGCCGCCGACCTCGATGCGCAGGTCGCAGGCCTGGTAATAGCGCTGCGCCTGGCGGTAGTCGAGGGTCTCGTCGCCGGTCTGCAGCCAGACCTGGATGCGTTCGCCGGCCTGTGGCGCAGGCACTTCCAGGTCGGCCAGGGCCTGCACGTGGTCCAGGGTCAGCTCCCAGGTTTCGTCGGTGTAGAGGTTGCGCTGGGTGCCGAGGTAACCGTCGAACAGCCGGTGCGGCGCGACCGCCGGGTTGATCAGCAAGGCCTTGAGGCCATGGCGCTCGGCCAGGTGGGTGGCATAGTAGCCGCCCAGCGAACTGCCCACCAGCAGTGGCTGACCGAGGGCGGCGATGGCGGCTTCGAGCTGGGCGATGGCCTGGCGCGGATGAGGGTGCAGGGCCGGAATGCGCAGCCGCTCGGCCAGACCGAGCTGGCGCATCGCCGTGTCGAGCTGGTGCGCCTTGCGCGACAGCGGCGAGCTGTTGAAACCATGGATGTAGAGGATCGAAGCCGACATGCTGCTCCTGGGGTCTGCGGCGACAGGCCCGTCGAGAGACGGGCGCGGGGACGCGCAGTGTAGCCTGTTCACCCCAGGTTGGCGTAGCGCGAGGGTGTTACATCGTGCTCAATAGCCGGGTCCGTCGAGGTCCAGGGTCACCTCGAAATCCCGCGCCCGCTCGACGCCGGTGTCCAGCCGTCCGTCCGGGTGCAGGTGCAACCAGCGGTAGCCGGGGTGCTCCTCGCTCACCACGAAGTCTTCGCTGGCGGGTGCGAACTGGATGCACGTGGACGGCGAGGCCAGCAGCCGCAGGCCATCCACCTCCCGATCACAGGCCTGGTGCACGTGCCCCCAGAGCAGCGCCCTCACCTGCGGCCGCCCCTGCAGGCGTGCGAACAGCGCCTCAGCGTTGCGCAGGCCGATGGGGGCCATCCAGGCACAGCCGATGTCCACCGGCTGGTGGTGCAGGCAGATCAGGCAGTGCCGCGCGCCTGCACCGTCCAGCGCCGCTTCCAGCACCGCCAGCTGCGCGTCGTCGAGCCAGCCATGGGTGGCACCGCGTACCGTGGACACCAGGGTGACGATGCGCCAGCCGCCCACGTCGGTCACGGCCTGCAGGCGGTCGCTGCCTTCGGTCACGGCCGCCATGGTTTCGAGGCGGTCGTGGTTGCCAGGCAGCCAGCGCGTCCGGGCGGCCAAGGTGGCGGTCGCGTCGTCGAAGGCCTGGTAGGACGCCACGCTGCCGTCCTGGGACAGGTCCCCGGTGCAGAGCAGCACGTCGAGGTCGGGGTGCTCGCGCCGCACCTGCTCGGCCACGTGGCGCAGGCTGTCCCGCGTGTTGACCCCCAGCAGGGTCCCGTCCGGGCTGGCGAACAGGTGGGGATCGGTCAGCTGCACCACGCGTACGGGGGCAGTGTCTTGCGAAGCGTCGAATGGCGACACGGGACCGTCTCCTCACGGCGGGTGGCGAACGAATGATGACAGGTGGCGGGCGCAGGGCGCGGGCCGTGCAGGCTCAGCGCACCGCTTCGAGCTCGTGGCCGCAGGCCAGGCAGTGGCTCAGCCATTCGCCCAGGAACAGGTTGAGCTGGGCCTTTTCGTCGGGCTGATGCATGGCATCGTTGGGGTAAGGGTAGATGCTGCGCAGGCGGCGTGCATGCTCGGCGCTGATGACCTCGGCCATCTGCGCGTCGTGGTAGACCTGCACCTCGAGCTGCGGCACCGGCAGCCAGGGCAGGCTGTGCTCCTGACGCACGCGCAGCGTGGTGGTGTAGGGGCAGGTGAGCACCACGTCGAGCACCAGCACGCCGAGCATCTGGTCGCCCTGGGTCATGCCGATGCGCCGCGAACCCATGCCTTCGCGCATGGTCGGCAGCAGCTGCATCAGCCGCGCATAATTGGCCTCGCAGGCCGCTTGCAGGCCGATCAGATCGACGCGGTAGCGTTCGCGCAGCGGGCTCACGACCACAGCCCCCTGACTTCGTCACGGTTGAGCGCCAGCCATTGCACCGCGATGATGCTGGCGGCGTTGGCGATGCGCCCGTCGCGCACGGCCTGCAGGGCGTCCTCGAACGACCAGACCTTGACGCGGATGTCCTCGCCCTCTTCTTCCAGCCCATGCAGGCCGCCAGCGCCTTCGCTGTCGCAGCGCCCCAGGAACAGGTGCACGAACTCGTCGCTGCCGCCCGGAGACGGGAAGTAACGCGTCATCGGCCACAGCGCGGAGAACGTCAGGCCCGCTTCTTCCTCGGCTTCGCGGTGGGCGACCTCCTCGGGCTGCTCGTCCTTGTCGATCAGGCCGGCCACCAGCTCGATCAGCCAGGGGTTCTGCGTCTTGTCCAAGGCCCCGACGCGGAACTGTTCGATCAGCACCACTTCGTCACGCTGGGGGTCGTAGGGCAGCACGCACACGGCGTCATGGCGCACGAACAGTTCACGACTGATCTCGCGACCCAGGCCGCCGGCAAACAACTCATGGCGCAAGCGCAGCTTGTCCAGCCGGTAGAAGCCCTGATAGCAATTGACCCGCTCGACGATCTCGACCGTCTGGGGCATCGAATTCAACGATTCTGACATGTATGACCTCGTTTACCTCAATTACCGCATCGCGCCATCCTACTCTGCGACTCGACGGGTTTCACCCCTTTCCGCCAATCGCGGCGGCACGCACGACAGCCAGGCGCCGCTCTGTTAGCTTAGTGCCGAACCGAAGGCCGTGCCGACGGTCGAAGGCCGATCTACCTTTGTCTTGCAAGGATCCACATGACGCTGGTCAAACTGACTTCCGTAGCCGTGCTGGCCCTGGCGCTGGGCGCTTGCCAGAGCCTGTTCGAGCCCAACTACCGGGCACCGCTGGAGACCAAGCGCGAGGCGTGGGAGCACGTCAAGCCCGGTTGCAGCGAACGCGACTGCCCGCTGGTGAACATCGACGTGGTGCACTTCCCGACCCTGCCCAAGCTCGATGCCATCGTCGAGCGCCGCCTGCTGCAACTGACCGAAGACAACCAGAACGGCACCGCGCCGGCATCGCTCAAGGCCTACGAGGCGGCCTACCTGGCCAGCGCCGAGAAGCGCAACAGCAGCTACCTGCAGGCCAAGGTACGCGAGCAGCATGACGGGCTGGTGATCATCGAACTGTCCAGCTACCTGGACAGCGGCGGCGCCCACGGCATGCCGGGGCGTGGCTTCATCAACTATTCGCGCAAGCTGGACAAGGTCCTGACCTTGCAGGACATGCTGGTGCCGGGCCAGGAGGCGACCTTCTGGAAGACCGCCGAGGAGTCCCACCGTGCCTGGCTGATCAG
Organism: Pseudomonas entomophila; assembly: GCF_013523165.1. GTDB lineage: Bacteria > Pseudomonadota > Gammaproteobacteria > Pseudomonadales > Pseudomonadaceae > Aquipseudomonas > Aquipseudomonas entomophila_A. The sequence goes on along the minus strand of NZ_JAAMQI010000015.1, from coordinate 27,397 downwards.
CACCGGCATGGACAAGGACCCCGAGTTCGTCAAGACCTGGCCCTTCCGCCAGACCCCGCACATCGCCCTGACCTACGGCGCGGTGATCCTCAAGTACGAAGTCTATGCCATCGCGCCCTACGCCATGGGCCACATCGAGCTGAAGCTTCCCTACCCGCGCCTGAACGGCGTGCTCAAGCCGGAGCTGTTCCCCGGCCGCGGCTGAGGCTCGACAGCCCGTGCAGTGCCCCTGCCACCAGCACGGCTGGCAGGGTGGCGCCCACGTCCGGTGCCAGCTGGGCGAGCAGGTGATAGACCGCCACCCCCGCCAGCCAGGTCCCCAGCGCCCGCCCGTGCAGGCCGCCCACTGCCACCGGTGACCGCCGGCGCCTCACCAGGAAGTGGTCGGTCAGCACCACGCCGAACAACGGCGCGAAGACAGAACCGATCAGCAGCAGGAAATGCTCGTACTGCGCCAGGGGCGCCACGCAGGCGATCAGCGTGCACAGCGCGCCGATCGCCAGTGCCAGGTGCTCGACCTTCAGGCCCAGCAGCAGGCCGCTGGACACCGCTGCCGAGTGGATGTCGGCGAAGGCGTTTTCCGACTCGTCGAGCAGGATCAGCAGCAGCGGGATCCCCAAGCCTGCCCCGGCCAGCGCCAGCAGCAGCGCATTGGCTTGGCCCGCGGTGGCGAACGCCAGGGTGTAGGCCACGCCCAGGCTCATCAGCCAGCCATTGCCGAGCAGATAACCCAGCGCCGTGCCGGCGAAGACCCGGCTGGCTCGCTGGCCGAAGCGCGAATAGTCGGCGATCAGCGGCAGCCACGACAGCGGCATGGCGATGGCGATGTCGATCCCCACTGCCAGCGGCATCGAGCCATCGCCGGCACGCGCCCAGACCGCCGTCAGGTCGGCGCGGGCGAACAGGTTCCAGGTCAGCCACAGGCAGGCGCCCAGCAGCAGCCAGATGCCCCAGGTGCGCAGGATCGTGCGCACGAAGGCCAACGGCCCGCACACCGCCAGCAACGTGGCCAGCGCGCCGAAGCACAGCGTCCAGAGCAAGGGGTTGCTCCAGGCGCTGCCTTCGCCAAAGGCGCGGGCAGCGAGCAGGCTCGCGGCATCGCGCATGACGATCAGCTCGAACGCGCCCCAGCCGATCAGTTGCAGCAGGTTCAACAGCGCGGGCAACCTGACGCCGTGACGGCCCAGGCTCAGGCGCAGGGAGGCCATCGCCGACAGGCCGGTGTCGGTCCCGACGACGCCAGCGGCCGCCAGCAGCAGCACGCCCACGACGGTGCCGACGACGATGGCCAGCAAGGCGCCGGCCAGGCCCAGGCCCGGCGCCAGCAAGGCGCCGACCTGCAGCACCATCAGGCCGGTGCCGAGGGAAAACCACAGGGCGAACAGGTCACGGGCGCCGAACGGGCGTCGGTCCAACGGAACGGGACGATCAGGGGAAAACGGACTGGGCGTGGTCACGGTGCAGGCTCACTTCGAGAGATGAGCGCGGGCCCGTCGAGGGGCCCGCGATGGGGAGTGGCGCGCCCGCCCTGAGAGCGTGACGGGCGCGAGTGGCGGCCGTCAGACCTTCTGGTACAGCTGGCTGCCGGTCTGGCGGAAGCGCTCGGCCTGTTCGCGCAGGCCCTCCTCGACCGCCACGTCGACGGTCTCGATGCGCTGGTTGGCGGCGTACTCGCGCACCTCCTGGGTGATCTTCATCGAGCAGAACTTCGGCCCGCACATCGAGCAGAAGTGCGCGACCTTGGCCGACTCCTTGGGCAGGGTTTCGTCATGGAAGGCGCGGGCGGTGTCCGGGTCCAGGCCGAGGTTGAACTGGTCCTCCCAGCGGAACTCGAAACGCGCCTTGGACAGGGCGTTGTCGCGGATCTGCGCCCCCGGATGCCCCTTGGCCAGGTCGGCGGCGTGGGCCGCGATCTTGTAGGTGATGATGCCGGTCTTGACGTCGTCCTTGTTCGGCAGGCCCAGGTGCTCCTTGGGCGTGACGTAGCAGAGCATGGCGCAGCCGAACCAGCCGATCATCGCCGCGCCGATGCCGGAGGTGATGTGGTCGTAGCCCGGCGCGATGTCGGTGGTCAGCGGCCCCAGGGTGTAGAACGGCGCCTCGTCGCAGCATTCGAGCTGCTTGTCCATGTTCTCCTTGATCAGCTGCATCGGCACATGGCCAGGGCCTTCGATCATGCACTGCACGTCGTGCTTCCAGGCGATCTTGGTCAGCTCGCCGAGGGTTTCCAGCTCACCGAACTGGGCCTCGTCGTTGGCGTCGGCGATCGAGCCGGGGCGCAGGCCATCGCCCAGCGAGAAGCTGACGTCGTAGGCCTTCATGATTTCGCAGATGTCCTCGAAGTGGGTATAGAGGAAGTTCTCCTGATGATGGGCCAGGCACCACTTGGCCATGATCGAACCGCCGCGGCTGACGATGCCGGTGACCCGCTTGGCGGTCAGCGGCACGTAGCGCAGCAGCACGCCGGCATGAATGGTGAAGTAGTCCACGCCCTGCTCGGCCTGCTCGATCAACGTGTCGCGGAACAGCTCCCAGGTCAGGTCCTCGGCCACGCCGTTGACCTTTTCCAGGGCCTGGTAGATCGGCACGGTGCCGATCGGTACCGGCGAGTTGCGGATGATCCACTCGCGGGTCTCGTGGATGTGCTTGCCGGTGGACAGGTCCATCACCGTGTCCGAGCCCCAGCGGATGCCCCAGGTGAGCTTGGCCACCTCCTCCTCGATGGACGAGCCCAGGGCGCTGTTGCCGATGTTGCCGTTGATCTTCACCAGGAAGTTGCGGCCGATGATCATTGGCTCCAGCTCGGTGTGGTTGATGTTGGCCGGGATGATCGCCCGCCCCCGGGCGATCTCCTCGCGCACGAACTCGGCGGTGATGGCCTTGGGAATGCTGGCGCCGAAACTGTGCCCGGCGTGCTGCTGCGACAGCAGGCCTGCGGCGTGGGCCTCCTGCAGCTTCATGTTCTCGCGCAGGGCGACGTATTCCATCTCGGCGGTGATGATGCCCTGGCGGGCGTAGTGCATCTGGCTGACGTTCGCGCCGGCCTTGGCCCGCCGGGGCTGGCGCACGTGGGCGAAGCGCAGCCGGGCCAGGTCATCGTCCGCCAGGCGTTGCTGGCCGAAGTCCGAACTCAGCCCCGCCAGGCGCTCGGTGTCGCCACGCGCCTCGATCCAGGCCGAGCGCACATCGGCCAGGCCGCGCCGCACATCGATGGTCACCTCGGGGTCGGTGTACGGGCCGGAGGTGTCGTAGACCAGCACCGGTGCGTTGGCCTCGCCGCCGAAGTCGGTCGGCGTGTCGTCCAGGCTGATCTCGCGCATGGGCACGCGGATGTCCGGGCGCGAGCCCTGGACGTAGACCTTGCGCGAACGGGTGAAGGGCTGCACGGACTGCTGGTCGACGCGTGCCGATTCGCTGAGGTTGATCGCTTTTTCTTGTCTGCTCATCAAAGGCTCCCGGACATGTTCCTGGCGGATGGATGTCGGGGGAAGAACCTGAGCGGACGCGGACGCACCCCTGGGGGCGCTGTGCCGATACGTGACGTGCCGAGGCTCGAACGAGCCGCTGGGACATCCCGGACCTGGCACAAGAGATTCGCCGGGATGGCGAGAAATCTTGTTCCCTACGCAGGCGCTAACCTGATCAGGTTCAACGGGATCCGGAACTCTCCGATCTCAGCCTCCGATTCGAGGCACCCCGACAAGAACACGCGCAGTCTAGACTGCACAGGCCGACAACGCCAGGCGCACGCCATGGGGAATGATCGGCGGCGCGGATGGTCGATTGTTGCCGAGTGCGCGCCCCACTACACTGGCGCTCACGCCAATACCGCCCACCCAGAAACCGCCACCGTTCAAGGACTGCCCTATGCTGCGCAAACTTTCACTGGCCATTGCCGTGTCCTGTGCATCCCCTGCAATGGCCTGGGCAGCACCGGCGTCCATGACGGTGAAGACCGACCTGATCAGCGTGTACCAGGAGGCCGTGCTCAACAACGCCGACCTGGCGGCCGCACGGGCCGACTATGGCGCGCGGCGCGAGGTGGTGCCCCAGGCCCGTGCCGGGCTGTTGCCCAACCTCTCGGGCGGCGCCGAGGTGCTGAGCACGCGGACCAAGGTGGACCAGCCGGCCTACATCGCCAACCGCAGCGGCAACACCTGGAGCGCGACCCTCTCGCAGCCGATCTTCCGCGCCGACCGCTGGTTCCAGCTGCAGGCCGCCGAAGCGGTCAACGAGCAGGCGGCGCTGGAGCTGTCGGCCACCGAGCAGAACCTGATCCTGCAGACCGCCGAGCGCTACTTCGCCGTGCTGCGCGCCCAGGACAACCTGGCCTCGACCAAGGCCGAGGAAGCGGCGTTCAAGCGCCAGCTGGACCAGTCCAACGGCCGCTTCGACGTGGGCCTGACGGACAAGACCGACGTGCTGCAGGCCCAGGCCAGCTACGACACGGCGCGCGCCAACCGGATCCTGGCCGAGCGCCAGGTGCAGGATGCCTTCCAGGCCCTGGTGACCTTGACCAACCGGGACTACCTGGCGCTGCAAGGGGTGGTGCACAGCCTGCCGGTGAGCGTACCGACCCCCAACGATGCCCAGGCCTGGGTCGATACCGCCGCACGGCAGAACCTCACCCTGCTGGCGACCAACCATGCGGTCGACGCCGCCGAGGAGACCGTGCGCCAGCGCAAGGCCGGGCATGCCCCGACCGTGGATGCGGTGGCGCGTTACCAGAAGGGCGACAACGACAACCTGGGCTTCAGCAACCCCTCGCCCCTGCCGGGCGTGACCTACGGGGGTGACGTCGAACAGACCAGCATCGGGCTGCAACTGAACATCCCGATCTACAGCGGCGGCCTGACCAGCTCGCAGGTGCGCGAGGCCTACCAGCGTCTGGTGCAGGCCGAGCAACAACGCGAAAGCCAGCGCCGCCAGGTGGTGGAGAACACCCGCAACCTGCACCGTGCGGTCAACACCGACGTCGAGCAGGTCAAGGCCCGCAAGCAGTCGATCATCTCCAACCAGAGCGCCGTGGAAGCGACCGAAATCGGCTACCAGGTCGGCACGCGCAACATCGTCGACGTGCTCGACGCCCAGCGCCAGCTGTACGCCTCGGTACGCGACTACAACAACAGCCGCTACGACTACATCCTCGACAACCTGCGCCTGAAGCAGGCGGCCGGCACCTTGAGCCCGCAGGACCTGCAAGCGCTCGGCGGCTTCCTCAAGCCCGACTACAACCCCGACCGCGACTTCCTGCCGCCGGACCTGGCGGCTGCGGCGGCCGAGAACTTCAAGCGCAAGCCGTGAGGGGGTGCGACAGCGTTTACGCGGGCGGGGCGTGGGGTTTGTCGAGGTCTGAGGCTTATCCCAGGGCGGGTACGCCAGCATTCCGCCAAGGGGCGTACGACGTGGGGGCGGAATGTCGTGGTTTCCTGTGCAGGCGCCTGTTTTCTACTTGATTCACCCCAGCGCTACCCGCCTCATGGCTTGCGCAGCATGTCCACGGCAAACCCACCCAGCACCCCACCACTGACCCAACGCTGCGCCCGCAGGGCACGGGGCCGACTGCGCAGGAACTGGCTGACGCGAGCCGCCGCCAGCACGATCAGGCCATTGACCGTCACCGCGATAGCGATCTGCACCAGCCCCAACTGCAGGAACTGTTGCAAGGTAGCGCCCGCCGTGGGGTCGATGAACTGCGGGATCAACGCCGAATACATGAGCGCGATCTTGGGGTTGAGCAGGTTGGTCAGCAATCCCATGGAGAACAACCGGCGTGGCGAATGCGGCGGCAGATCACGGGTCTCGAACGGCGACACGCCACCAGGCTTGAGCAGGTTCCAGGCCAGGTACCCCAGATAGAGCGCCCCCGCGACCCTGACCACGTCATAGGCCATCGGCACAGCCTTGAACAACGCAGCCAGGCCCAGGGCCGAGGCCAGCAGGTAGACGACGAAACCCAGGGCGACACCGGCCAGGGAAATCATCCCGGCGATACGGCCCTGGGACAGGGTGCGTGAGACAAGGTAGGCCATGTTCGGGCCGGGGGTGAGGACCATGCCCAGGGCGATGAGGGTCAGGCCGATGAGCGCTTCGAGACTGATCATTGGACGTCCTTTCAAATGATGGGCGCTACATTACACGCTCACGGCCATCTGATTTCCACGAACGCGCCGTGGTCGTCTGGGCGGTTGATGACGTGAACATTCATTCGATCACGAGCGTAGCGCATTTTGCTCGATCAGCTTGCCAACCCCCTCCAGCAACCGCCCCAACGCCCCCTGATTCGCCCGCATCACCGCCCTGCCCGCTTCGCCGCTGCGACGCGCCTCCTGCGGCAGCTCGATCAGTTGACGCACTGCCTCGCCCAGCCCTTCGGCATCGTCCACCTGCCGCAGGGCACCGGCCTCGCGCAGCAGGGCGCTGATGTCGAGGAAGTTGAACACGTGCGGCCCCATGATCACCGGCAGCGACAGCGCCGCCGGCTCCAGGGGATTGTGCCCGCCGGTAGCGACCAGGCTGCCGCCGACGAAGGCGATGTCGGCCAGGGCGTAGAGGAACAGCAGTTCGCCCATGGTATCGCCGAGCATCACCTGGGTATCGGCCTGTACGACCTCGCCGGACGAACGCCGCATGGTGGTGAAGCGCTCGGCGCACAGCGCATGCACTGCCGCGAACCGTTCGGGGTGGCGCGGTACCAGGATCAGCAAGGCGTCGCTGTGCAGCGCCAGCACCTGGCGATGGGCATCGAGGATCAGTGCGTCTTCGCCTTCATGGGTGCTGGCGGCGATCCAGACGGGCCGCGCGGTGGCGCCCCACTGCGCGCGCAGCGCCTGGGCACGGGGGACGAGCGCGGGGTCGACGGTGAGGTCGAACTTGATCGAGCCGGTGACCTGGACGCACTCGGGACGGGCGCCCAGCTGGCGGAAGCGCTCGGCTTCGGTTTCGGTCTGCACCGCGATCAGGCTCATCTGCGCGAGCATGGGCCGGGTCAGGCCGGCGAAGCGTCCGTAGCCACGGGCGGAGCGCTCGGACAGCCGGGCGTTGGCCAGGGCCACGGGAATGCCGCGCCGGTGGCACTGGTCGATCAGGTTGGGCCAGAGCTCGGTCTCCATGACGATGCCCACGCGTGGCTTGAGGTGGTCGAGGAAGCGGCCGACGGCCCAGGGCAGGTCGTAGGGCAGGTAGCAGTGCTGCACCCGAGGCTCGTCGGCGAACAGGGCGCGGATGCGCTCCGAGCCGGTCGGGGTCATGCAGGTCACGACCACGGGCAGGTCCGGGTAGGCCTTGAGCAAGGCGCGGACCATGGGCGCGGCGGCGATGCTCTCGCCGACCGACACGGCATGCACCCACAGGCCACCCTGACGCAGCGGCGGCAGGCCACAGGCGAAGCGCTCGCCCAGGCGCTGGCGGTAGGCAGGCGCCTTGCGCCCGCGCAGGAACAGGCGCAGCGCGATCAGCGGCAAGCCCAGGTGGAAGAGCACGGTGTAGAGGGTTCTGTTCATGGCGCGAGAGTGTACTAGGCTCTTCTGCCCTCGCCCATATGCGTCGAAGCGAGACGGGAGGCGCGGTGACGTCGGCGCCCGCCGCTGTGCGCGACTGACCAGGCCTGACCTCGCAGGGCCTGCCTAGCCAATGGCCTGCAAGTGTACCGCGAATCGCTCGGCCAGCCAGTGCGCGGCAGGCCCCAGGGGTTCGTCGCGGCGCCAGGCCAGTTCCACCACCAGCGCCGGGGGGCGCCAGTCGCTGGCTAGTTCGACCATGTGCGCCTGGTAGGTCGGGTACTGCACCACGTGCCGTGGCAGCCAAGCCCAGCCCAGGCCGCGCATCAGCAGCTCGGCCAGGGCGTAGAAGCTGTCGGCGCGCCAGACGTGCGGGCTGATCGCCTCGCCACCGGGGGCTTCGCTCTGCTGGGCCGTGATCAGCAGTTGCCGGTGGCGAGCGAGGGATTGCCGGGTGACACGTGGCTCGTTGGCCAGGGGATGGCCGACGGCGCACACGGTGACCATGTCCACGCTGCCCAGCGAGCGCCGTTCCAGCGCCTCGGGGATGCGCGCGTGCTGGAAGAACAGCCCCAGGTCGGCCCGCCGCTCCAGCAGCTTGCGGGCGACGTCGCCGTGGGCGCCACTGGCCAGCTGCACCTCGAGGAAGGGATAGTGATTGGCCAACTCGTCGAGGCCATCGATGACCGGCTGATAAGGCATCGCCTCGTCGTGCGCCACGCGCAGCAGCGCTTCCTGACCACGCATCAGGGCCCGCGCGCGGCCGTCGAGGCGCTCGCCCTGGCGCAGCAGCTCCCGGGCATCGTTCAACAGCGCCGCCCCCGCTTCGGTCAGGTGCGGCTGGCGGCCGCTGCTGCGCTCGAAGAGGGTCACGCCCAGGTCGGTCTCGAGGGCGGCGATGGCCGTGCTGACGGCCGACTGGGCCTTGCGCAGCGCGCGGGCCGCCGCGGAGAACGAACGCGCATCGGCCACGTGGACGAACAGGCGCAGGTGATCCAGGTTCCAGCGTGGGGTCATCGACCTATCTCGTTTGTGGATAGGCAATGACTTTATCCCATCTGGGCAGGTCGTAGAATGACGCCATCCAAGGAGAACCGTCATGAATGCCTACCTCTGTCTGGCCATCGCCATCTGCGCCGAAGTCGTCGCCACCGCCTCCATGAAGGCCGTCAAAGGGCTGAGCACGCCGCTGCCGCTGCTGTTGATGATCGGCGGCTACGCCATCGCCTTCTGGATGCTGACGCTGGTGGTGCGCAGCATCCCGGTGGGCATCGCCTATGCCCTCTGGTCCGGGCTGGGGATCGTGCTGATCAGCGTGGCCGCCTGGCTAATCTACGGACAAAAGCTCGACCTGCCGGCAATGCTCGGCATGGCCATGATCGTCGGCGGCGTGGTGGTGATCCAGCTGTTCTCGCACAGCAGCGGCCACTGACCGGCCACCAACCCGGCAGGCCGCACGACGGCACAGCCTGTATACTGCGGGCCTGTCCCAGTTCTCGAGGTACCCGCATGCCATCTGCCATGTCCACTGACGTCCTGATCGTCGGTGCCGGAGTCGCCGGGCTCTGGCTCACTGCGCGCCTGCGCCAGCAGGGCTATTCGACGGTGCTGGTGGAGCGGGCCAGCCTGGGCGGCGGGCAGACCCTGAAGTCTCAAGGGATCATCCACGGCGGGGCCAAGTACGCCCTGCATGGCGCGCTGACCGGGGCCTCCGAGGCGATCGCCGACATGCCGCGGCGCTGGCGCGAGGCCCTGGCCGGCCAGGGCGAGCTGGACCTGCGCGACACGCGCCTGCTGTCCGAGGCGCACTACCTCTGGTCGCCCGGCACCCTGGCCGGCAACCTGACCAGCTTCTTCGCCAGCAAGGCGGTGCGCGGGCGGGTCGATCAGGTCAAGGGCGACCAACTGCCCCCGGCGTTGCAGGATCCCCGGTTCAAGGGCAAGGTCTATCGCCTCGCCGAGCTGGTGGTCGATGTGCCCAGCCTGCTGGCGAACCTGATGCGTCTGGCCGGTGACAGCCTGCTGGCAGGCGAACGGATCACGCCGCTGCACGAGGACGGCCAGCTGGTCGGACTGAACGTCGATGACCGCCAGATCCGTGCACAGCGCATCATCCTCAGCGCCGGCGCGGGCACCGAGCAATTGCTGCGCGACCTGGGCATCGAGCAACCGGCCATGCAGCGGCGCCCGCTGCACATGGTGCTGGTCAAGGGGCCAACGCTGAAGCCGCTGTACGCCCACTGCCTGGGCGGCGGGCCCAAGCCACGGGTCACGGTCACCAGCCACCCGGCCGCCGACGGCCAGTGGGTCTGGTACCTGGGCGGCGACTTGGCCGAGGCCGACGGGGTCGCACGTGACCCGGCCGCGCAGATCGCCGCAGCGCAAAAGGAACTGGGCCAATTGCTGCCGTGGATCGACCAGGCGCCCCTGCAGTGGGCGACGCTGCGGGTCGACCGCGCCGAGCCTGCGCAGTCCGGGCTGGTACGTCCGGACAACGCGTTTCTCGCCGAACAGCAGCGTCTGCTGGTGGGCTGGCCGACCAAGCTGGCCCTGGCGCCCGACTTCGCCGACCGCGTCCTGGCGGCGCTTGCCCGCGATGGCATCCGCCCCCAGGCCACGCCGGACCTGCATGACCTGCCACGTCCGACGCTGGGCGTGCCGGTCTGGGAGCAACTGCTGCCATGAGCCTACCGACACTGCACGCCCATCACCGCCCACTGGGCAGCACCGGCCTGATGGTCTCGCCCTTGGGGCTGGGCACGGTCAAGCTGGGGCGCGATCAGGGCGTCAAATACCCGTCCGGCTTCACCATCCCGGACGATGACGCTGCCCGCCTGCTGCTCGGCCAGGCACGCGACCTGGGGCTGAACCTGCTCGACACGGCGCCGGCCTATGGCGTCAGCGAAACGCGCCTAGGGCCCCTGTTGCGGGGCCAGCGTGATCACTGGGTCATCGTCAGCAAGGTCGGCGAGGAGTTCGAGCAGGGCCAGTCACGCTTCGACTTCAGCGCCGCGCACACCCGTCGCTCGGTCGAGCGCAGCCTGCAGCGACTGGAGACCGATCGCCTCGAACTGGTGCTGGTGCATTCCGACGGCAATGACCTGGACATCCTGGCCCATGAAGAGGTCTACGCCACCCTGGCCGCGCTCAAGCGCGAGGGCAAGATCCTCGGCTACGGGTTTTCCGGCAAGACCGTCGAGGGCGGGCTCAAGGCGCTCGAGGCAGGGGATTGCGCCATGGTCACCTACAACCTGAACGAGCAAGCGGAGCGCCCGGTCCTGGACTACGCTGCCGAACACGGCAAGGCGATCCTGGTGAAGAAGGCCTTGGCCAGCGGCCACGTCTGCCTGGCACCGGGCGTCGACCCGGTGCGCGCCAGTTTCGAGCTGTTGTTCGCCCACCCTGGCGTGAGCAGTGCTATCGTCGGCACCATCAACCCGGTGCACCTGGCCCACAACGTGGCGACCGTGGCCCGTCTGCTGGACCAGCCCTGAGCCGCCTGCGCGGCCGCCCGACACGAGGAGCCGCCCTGTGGCACGCACGCTGATCCGCAGCAACCCGCACACCTTCAAGACCCTGCCGGTGCACGTCGAGGCGACCGCGCAGGGGCTGACCTACCAGGCCGTGGGTCGGCCGCAGAACTTCGCCCAGACGCAACAACGGCGCAAACCCATCCAGTTGGCCGACACGGAGCAGTTCGCGGTGGAGCTGGCCAACCTCGGGGTGTCGGTGCGCCTTACCCTGAACTGGCAGCACCAGGACTACTGGGTGCTGGTGCGCCAGCGCCGCCAGGACCGGGGCGACGTGGTGCTCAAGCTGATCTCCGGCTATGTGCCGGCGCACGAGCTGAGCCTGCCCTTGCACACCGCCGTGCAGGAAGTCGCCGAAGAATGCCTGTTCGAGACGCCGGAAGGCTGGCTGAGCGGCCGCTTCAACGACACCTGGTTGCCCGCGCCCTACGCCGCCGCGCTGCACTACCGCGAATCCCCACCGTTCCTGCTGACTCCGGCCTCGGGCGCGGCCAGGCCGGTGCACTGCGCCAGCCAGGTGCTGCAGGAGCGGCCGCGGGCCTACGTGCACTTGCCGACCGCCTCGCTGCAACTGGTGTACGACATGCGCCTGCAGGTGCCGCGCGAGGCCAAGTCGCTAAGCCTGTTCCACGTCGACGAGCGCCTGGAAGACGGGCACCTGGTCACCCGACTCAACCGCAAGCGTCCGGACTTCTACCTCATGCCTCTGGAGGACGGCCGTCCGCGCCCGGAGCTGTACACGCTGCGCAAGGACCAGCTGGTGCGCACCAGCACCCGGCGGGTCTACCTGGCCGAAAGCTTCGCGCCGCAAGACGGCTGGGTGGTGCGCGACGAGCGGATTCGCTGGAAGGACTGGTTGCGCCAGCAAGGCCTGGAGGCACCGCGCGACACGGGCGGCCTGGGCACGCTCACGCGCAAGGCGCGCGGGCTGGTCAGCCGGGTGCGCAGTGCGTTGCGGCCCTGAAGACAATATCCTTCAGTGTCTTTGCAAAAGGCGTCAATTTTGTGGTGTGCAGGTGGGCCCTGGCGGGCCCAATCGCGGCACAGGGGCCGCTCCTACAGGGGACCGCGACTGCCTGTACCACTGCGGCGGGTGTGAGCGCCCCTGCGCCGTGATTGGGCCCGCAGGGCCCCCATCTGCACTGGGCAGACACCCTAAATCTCCCATATGGAACCGCGATGGCCTGCAACGGTGCGGGGCGACGGCAGGGAAGCACCGCTCTGTCAGGTCAGCGACGTAGTCCACACCGTGTCAGGCAAAGACGCTGAAAGGCATGACCCTGAAGGCTCAGCGCTGGCGCTTGTCCCACCAGGTGCGCACGCGCGCGAACAGGTGGAAGTAGCGGTTTTCGCGCTTGCCCATGCCACGCTTGGGCGAGAACGATTCGTCCACGAACTCGCCATGGATGCGCACCCGGGAAGCCGTGGTAGGCAGCGTGCAGACGCGGGCGCCGGCTTCCAGCAGCGCAAACTTCAGCAGCCGTTCCGAGTGCAGCTTGCGGCCGGTGGCCTCGCAGAAGCGGAAGATCGCCTCGCCCCGGTTGCCATACGCCGGGTAGATGTCCCGCCCACAGACCGCGAAGCGGTCGTTGAGGCCACCCCACCACTGCCAGTCCGGGATGTAGGCATTCAGCCGCCTTGCCTCGGGCCGGCCGAAGAGGTAGCTGGGCAGGGGCGAGTGATAGAAATTGTCCGGGCGCACGAACACCACGAAGTCCGGCTCGAACTCGGCCGCCATCTGCGTCACGCACCGCAGCGAATGCAACTGGAACACCAGGTTGCGCAACGAGGCATGGTTGTCGCCCCAGGTGTCGCCCTGGGCCTTGATGCGTTCGAAGTCCCATTGCTCCAGCACGCCCTCGGTCGAGTCCAGTCGGCCGGTCATGCTCGCGAACGGAGCATAGTTGTCCTGCAGCAACGCCCCGCTTTCGCCGGAACGGGCGTTGTGCACCGCGTCGAGCTGGTACAGGTGGTAGAACGTCTTGACCGTGCAGCCTGCAGGAATCTGCGCCAGGACGTTCTGCTCGATGGACGGGAAGCAGATGGCCGAGTTGCGAGGGATGCCAAAGAACGCGACGGCGACTTTCAACACGCGGGTACCTCTGTGACAGATGAGGGGCGAAGGGGGCGCAGGCAGCGCACGACGCTCAACGGCGACGCCACAGCTGCCACCACTTGCGCCGCGCGCTCAGCTCGACCACGGTGATGTCGGCCTGCAGCAGCCAGGCGCGCTCGTAGTCCCAGGCATGCCCGCTCCACAGCTTGCCGGCCTCGTTGGAAAACCCGAGCGTGAGCATCGCGTAGTCGAACCCTGGCTGACGACGCAGCGTCTCCAGCACGACCAGCGCGTTGAAGCCCGTGGACGGCCCGACGAAGCGCTTGCCGTCGGGTCGCGTCGTCGGGTAATTCCACAGGGGCGGCAAGGGGATGCGCTCGTAGAACAGGCTGACGCCCGGCAGGGGGCACAGTGGCGTGGTGCAGCCGACCAGCACGGTGAAGTGATGCGCACGGTCGTCGCGCAGCCAGTCCGGCAGGCCAGCGCGCATCGGCAGGCCGAAGAAGTAGTGATCCGGCGCGTTGTAGCCGTGCACCAGCACCTGGCGGCTGTGCGTGTTCAGCAGCTCGCCTTTGAGGCAGGTGTTGAAGCTGACCACCACGTCGCGCGCTCCCAACTGCAGCGCCTGCAGGTCGGCAGCGGTGATGGCGGGGTTGTTGGCCAGCAGCAGCACCCGCTCGGCGTGGCGCAGGCAGGCTTTCAGCTCATCGGACAGGCAACCGAACACATCCTGATCGCCGCCGGGCCGTGCGTCCAACTGCATGTCCGCCTGCTCGAGCGTCATCCGTTCACCCCGCCACGTCCATGCCGAAGCGCCATTTCACCCAGGTGCGGATCCACACCGAAGGCTGCGGCCAGGGGCGCATGGGTTTTTCGATCTGTTCGGCCAGGTCTTGCCCGACCCGACTGAAACCGTAGTACTGGCGCACGAACGCCTGGCCATTGGCAGCGATGCGCGCGGCCTGCGCCGGGTGCTGCTGAAGCCAGTGCAGTTTCTCGATCGCCTCGTCCAGCGAGCGATAGAACACCACGTTGTGGCCATCCTCGAAGCCCAGCAGCTGGTCTTCCTCGCCCTGGCTCCAGGCCAGCAGCACGCAGCCGCAGGCCATGGCTTCGAAGTTCTTGATCATGAACTCGCCCATGCCGATGTCGGCGCTGACGAAGACCTGGATGCGGTTGAGCATCTGCAGGTATTCCTCGCCCGAGCCGGTGCGCGTCACCAGCAGGCCGGTGCGCTCGGCCAGGGTTTCGAGCATGGCCTTGCGCTGGCCGTACTCGCGGCTCTTCAGGCTGCCCAGGAAGCCGGCCGGGATGTCCCGCGTCAGGCCCAGGTTGTCGAGCATCTGGTCGTCGTAGCCCTTGGAGACGAACACGGCGTCCAGGCCCTCGGCCTGCATGCGCCGGGCGACCACCGCCCCCGAGACCAGCGCGCGCGACCAGGGCAGGCGCCTGTACAGCCGCGAGTAGACGTGGCGGTACTTACTCGAAGGCATGTAGTTCTGGTAGGCGTCATGCTCCAGAAACACCAGCCCGGGGATGCAGCGCAGTACCGCCCACTGGGGCGCCAGGCGCTTGACCCGGGAGAAGATCACGATGCGGTCGAAGCGCTGGTAATCCACCGAGGCGAGAAACGGGCCGAGGTTCATCTGCTGCTGCTTGCTCAGCCGATGAATGACGCAGTCCTGGCAGGCCTGCTGGACGATCTCGTAGAGGCGATCGAGGATGACGCGCTGCTCATCCATGACCAGTAACATGACTTTCATACGTTCATCTATCGCTGTTCATGAAGCGCCCGTGAGCACCCGGTTCGTGCTCTCACCGGCTGCGTATCTTTTCCACGATGGAGGTGGTGGAGCTGTTCTCCACCAGGCCCAGCACCTTCACCGTACCGCCGTAGGCGCGCACGATGTCGGCGCCGACCACTTGCTCGACGCCATAATCGCCGCCCTTGACCAGTACGTCCGGGCGCACCTCGGCCAGCAGGCTTTCAGGGGTCGATTCGGAGAAGCTGATCACCCAGTCGACCGCCCCCAGGCCAGCCAGGACCGCCATGCGTCGGTCGACGCTGTTGATCGGCCGGCCAGGGCCCTTGAGCCGGCTGACCGACGCATCGTCGTTGACCGCCACGATCAGGCGATCGCCCAGGGCGCGCGCCTGTTCGAGGTAGGTCACGTGCCCGGCGTGCAGGATGTCGAAGCAGCCGTTGGTGAAGACGATTCGCTCGTTGTGGGCCCGCGCGTCGTCGATGGCCAGCAGCAGTTGCTCGAGGCTCAGCACGCCCCGCTCCGACCCTTCTTCGCGCTGGATGGCGCGGCGCAGTTCCGGGGCGCTGATGGCGGCGGTGCCGAGCTTGCCGACCACGATGCCGGCGGCCAGGTTGGCCAGGCCGACGGCGCAGGGCAGGTCTTCCTCGGCCGCGATGGCGGCAGCCAGGGTGGAAATCACGGTGTCGCCTGCACCGGTCACGTCGAAGACTTCACGTGCGCGGGCCGGCAAGTGCAGGGGGGCATGGTCGGGGCGCAGCAAGGTCATGCCATGCTCGCCACGGGTGACCAGCAGCGCGCCCAGCTGAAGCTCGCTCATCAGCGCTGCGCCCTTGGCCACCAGGTCGGCTTCGTCCACGCAATGCCCGACGATGGCCTCGAACTCGGCCAGGTTGGGGGTGATCAGGCTGGCGCCGCGGTAGATCGAGAAGTCCTTGCCCTTGGGGTCGGCGAGCACCGGGATGCGGCGCGCCACGGCGGCCTGGATGAGCGCCTGGTGGTTCTTCAGGGCGCCCTTGCCGTAGTCGGAGACTACCAGCACCTTGACCTGGTCGAGCAGCGCTTCGACGCTCTGCTGCAGGGCCTGGGTGTCGGTGTCGAAGGCTTCTTCGAAGTCGATGCGCAGCAGTTGCTGGTGACGGCTCATGACCCGCAGCTTGACGATGGTCGGCTGGTGGGCGATGCGCTGCAGCGCGGCCTGGACGCCCGCGGCCTCGAGGCTGTTGGCCAGGCTCTCGGCGGCCTCGTCCTCACCGGTGACACCGACCAGCAGGGCCGGTGCGCCGAGCGCCGCGATGTTCAGGGCGACGTTGGCCGCACCACCAGGGCGGTCCTCGATCTGATCGACCTTGACCACCGGTACGGGGGCCTCTGGAGAAATGCGCGAAGTACCGCCATGCCAGTAACGGTCGAGCATCACATCGCCGACCACGAGTACGGGAGCCGATTCGAAACGCGGCATGGTTAACTTCATGGATGACCCACAGACAGAAAGGAACAGGCCGGCGATAGTAGCACAGGCTGGCTTTACGGCCTCAATGCCCCACCGACGAAGGCATTGCCAGGCGTTGCCGGACGACCGCGCAGGCCGCCCGAGCAGGCGCCGGCTCACTCGCCCAGGCGTCGCACCCAGAGCAGTTCGTGCCGGCGCACGGCCTTGCGGAAGAACTCGTCCTCGCCGGTCACCGGCCAGCGGCGACCGGCCAGCAGCCACTGGATCGCGCGGCGCAGGCGCTTCTTCAACGGCGGACGCCCTTGCAGGTCGTGCTGCATGCGCAGCGCCATGGCCTTGTCGAGCTGAGTGTCGGCATCCAGCACCGGGCTCCACGGCGCGTCGGTCACCGGCGTCTCGATCACCGGCGGCAAGGCGACGCCGGTGCCGGCCTCGCCCATGGGCCAGCGGTCGTTGTCGTGCAGGTGGTTGGCGTAGAGCAAGGCGACGTCGGGTGCCCAGTCGCCTTCGGCGATGGCCTGCTGCAACGCCCGGGTGGTGGCCTGGTGATCGGCATGCGGGTCGAGTTCGGGGTGCGGCATCACCACCACCTCGGGCTGGAAGTGCTGCAGCAGGGTTTTCAGGTCGGCGACCAGGTTGTGCCAGGTCGGCAGGCCGTCGACGTCGCCGGGCAGTGCCAGTGGGTTGGCCTGGCGGGCCGAACGAATGTCCGACTCACCGGATTCGAGCGAGCCGAAGGGGCTGTCTGGCGCGTCGGCCATTGCCGACAGGCGCAGGCAGTAGTAGCCCAGCTGGACGCAGCGCTCGGCCGGCACACCGCCCCAGCGCGGAATCGCCAGGCTGTCCCAGGTACGCAGCCGGCCCTTGAGCCGCGCGGCGCCTGCGGCGTCCAGACCCAGCGAACGGTACGCCTCGGCTTCGATCTCCCCCTGGGTCAGGGTCACGATGCAGGCCTCGCGCGCCCGGCTGTAGAGCCCGAAGGCGGCCAGCTCGGCGTCGTCGGCATGGGGGGCGAGCACCATCACTCGACGCTGCGCGTAGTCGGGGTTGCGCTGCACGTGCAGCACGCCATCGGGCGAAACCCGGCAGAAGCGCGTGCGTACGCTGAGCGTCCCGGCCTCGAGCGCCGCGCGCTGGCCGGACAGGTTCAGGTAGCGTCGGCCCGCCACGCCACGCTCGAAGGTCTGACGGTCGTCGCCGATCAGGACGCTGGGATCGATCAGCCGGCCCAGCCAGCGGGCCTTGAGCGTGACTTCCAGCACCAGCGTCTCGCCCTCGGCCAGCGGCTGCGCGAGCTGCACCCGCGGTGTCGTGCGCACGGGCTGATGCGCGCTGCCCGGCGCATCGAAGGCATAGTGGTAGTCATCGCTCGGGCGGTAGAACAAGTGGTCGGCGAACCAGGCCTCGTGGGCGATCCAGACCAGTACCGCGAGCACGGGCACCGCCCACAGCCCCAGCACGGCGCCGGCCACGACGAGCAGCGCCGCGATCCCCAGCAGCGTCAGCCGTTTGGCCCGTCGGTGCGCCTTGAGCAAGGCCTGCTTTCGGTTACTCACCCGTCACGTCCTCTGGTAGACCTGAACGGTATGGCACCACCGCTCCTTGTATTCGCGATCGGCGCGGCCGAACGAGTAGCGCAGCGACTTGCCCTGCGCACGGGCAGCCTCCCACTCGGCCTGGGTGTTCACGTAGCTGAGCACGCTGCCGGGGCTGAAATCCCGGCTCTGGGGGTCGACCCCACCGTTGACGTACTCCACCGACACCCAGGTCGGCGCCTGCACCCTGTAGAGGACCTGGATGGCCACCGGAACGCCTTCGAGTTCCACCACCGAGCCGGTCATGAACTCGCGCAGCCGCGTGAACACCTCCTCCAGGTGCGCCAGGCCCGGCGCCGGGAAGTTCCAGCGGCGCAGGAACAGGTCGGCATAGTGGCTCGCCAGCTCGGCGGGCGAGAATGCCTGGACCGGCTTCAGCGTGCCGCCGGCCTCCTCCAGCAAGCGCTGCTCGCGACGCTGGTTGTAGCGAAACTTCTTGGAGTAGTCCTCGGGGGCACGGGCCAGCGCCAGCGCTTCGCGCTGCGGCGTGAGCGTCGGGAAGCTCGCCTGGTTGAGCGCCGACACGTAGCGCGCCTGCTGGCGCAACGGCACCTGCACCTCAGGGCTGGCAGGCAGGATGATCTCGGCGTTGCCGAGGTCGAACAGCCCCCGCTGGCCCCGGCGTTTCAAGACATCCTTGGACAACGCCACATGCCGCCCCCAGCAGGGCACGGCCGCGACGATCTCGCCGGCGGCTTCCCAGCCCAGGTAGCGCACCGGCATGCCCGCCAGGTCGGCCAGGCGCTCCACCACCTGGGGATGGGTCGCGACACTCCCCCCCCAGCGGGCCCAGGCCTGGGCGTAGGTGTCGGCATCGATGCTCGACCAGCCGCGTTCGCGCCAGGCGCGTACACGGTTCAGCACGGCTCGACGCTCGGCGCGGGCGCAGCGTCCGGGCCGTCCTCGAACTGCTTGGCATGCAGGCGGGCATAGTGACCGTTGCGCGCCAGCAGCTCGGCATGGCTGCCGCGCTCGACGATGCGACCTTCGTCCATGACCAGGATCAGGTCGGCCTTCTCGATGGTGCTGAGGCGGTGCGCGATCACCAGGGTGGTGCGGTTCTTCATGACCTCGTCCAGGGCGCTCTGGATATGGCGCTCCGACTCGGTGTCCAGGGCCGAAGTGGCCTCGTCCAGGATCAGCAGCGGTGCATCCTTGAGCAGGGCCCGCGCGATCGCCAGGCGCTGGCGTTGGCCCCCGGAGAGCAGCACGCCGTTTTCGCCGACCAGGGTCTGGTAACCCTCGGGCATGCGTTCGATGAACTCGTCGGCGTAGGCAGCGGCAGCCGCGCGCTTGACCTGCTCGAGCGGTGCGCCAGCCAGGTCGCCATAGGCGATGTTGTTGGCCACGGTGTCGTTGAACAGCGTCACTGCCTGGGTCACCAGGGCCGTGTGCCGGCGCAGGTTGTGCAACCGGTAGTGCTGGATCTCTTCGCCATCG
Source organism: Pseudomonas entomophila (assembly GCF_013523165.1). GTDB lineage: Bacteria > Pseudomonadota > Gammaproteobacteria > Pseudomonadales > Pseudomonadaceae > Aquipseudomonas > Aquipseudomonas entomophila_A. Next base: position 8,061 of record NZ_JAAMQI010000015.1, on the reverse strand, counting down.
AGCAGGATCTGCCCCTGGCTGTGCTGGTAGAAGCGCGGCACCAGGTTGGCCAGGGTGGACTTGCCGCTGCCCGAACGGCCGACCAGGGCGACCATCTGCCCGGCCTCGGCGACGAAGCTGATGTCGTCGAGTACCTGTTTCTCGGTGCCCGGGTAGGTGAAGCTCAGGCCGCGCACTTCCAGCCGGCCGCTCACGCGCTCCGGCGCCAGCTGGCCCTCGTCGCGCTCGGCCGGTTCGTCGACCTGCTCGAAGATGCTTTCCGCACCGGCCACGCCCTTCTGGATGGTCGAGCTGACTTCCGACAGCTGGCGAATCGGCTTGGGCAGCAGGCCGGCCATGGTGATGTAGGCGACCAGGTCGCCCGGCGAGGCGTCGCCGCGCAGGTACAGCACCAGGAACATCACCACGGCCATGGCCGAGTAGGTGACCAGCTGCAGCGTCGGGGTGTACACCGCGCCGGTCTTGGTCATCTTCAACTGCTTGTCGGTGTTGTTCTGGCTGGCCTTGGCGAAGCGCTGCTCTTCGTACTGCTCGCCGCCGAAGCTGCGCACCACGCGGAAGCCGTGGATGGTCTCGGACGCCACGTGGGTCACGTCGCCCATCGCCACCTGGATCTTCTTGCTCTGCTTGCGGAACTTGCGGCTGGTGCTGTTCACCATCAGGCCGATCAGCGGCAGGATGGCCAGCATCACCAGCGTCAGTTTCCAGTTCATCCACAGCAGCGAGACGAACAGGAAGATCACCGTCATGCCCTCGCGGATCACCACCTTGATGGCGTCGGTCGCGGCGCCCGTCACCATGGTGACGTTGAAGGTGATGCGCGAGATCAGGTGGCCCGAATTGTGGTTGTCCAGGTAGGACGTGGGCAGCTTCAGCAGCTTGTTGAACAGCAGCACGCGCAGGTCGTGGATCAACCCGAGCGACACGCGGGCCAGGAAGAAGTTGCCCAGGTAGGAGCCGACGCCCTGCATCAGGGCGATCAGCACGATCATCAACGGCACCGCCTGCAGCAGCTGCAGCTCGGGCAACCAGGCATGGCCGGCGAACAGCCGGGCCTCGGGGTTGCCCAGGCCATCGACGAAGTACTTGAGGATGTAGGCCAGCATCGGCTGCGTCGAGGCGAAGATCAGAAAGCCGAAGATGCTCAGCAGGAACAGGCCGACATAGGGCCGGACATAGCTCAGAAGGCGCAGGTAGATCGTGAGCGTCGATTGCGCGTGAGGGTCAGGTCGACTCATGGGTTTCCAGTACATGACGGCGTGAAACGGCAATGGTAACACAGCCAAAACGGGGCCCGAATGAAGGTCATCGGCCTCCCCTGCCCCGGCAACTGCGGTACCATGGCGGGCTCATTCGTCGAGGAAACGCCATGCAGCCACTGGACCACACCGCCTACCTGACCCTGCGTGAAGGCGCGCGCGTGATCGAGGCCGACGGCTCGGGTGACAAGGTGCTTCAGATGCCTGACGGGCGCTTTCTCAAGCTGTTCCGGCGCAAGCGCTGGCTGACCTCGGCCGCCCTCTTCCCCTATGCCCAGCGCTTCGCCGACAACGCCCGGCGGCTGCGTGCACTGGGCATCGAAACGCCCGAGGTGCTGGCGGTATACCGGATCAGGAGCGTCGAGCGCGACGGCGTCTACTATGCGCCGCTGGAGGGCTCGACCCTGCGTCAGCTGATCCAGCAAGGCACCGCCAGCGACACGCTGCGCGAGCGGTATGGCGCGTTCGTCGCACGGCTGCACGACCAGGGCGTGTACTTCCGTTCGCTGCACCTGGGCAACGTGGTGCTGACCCCGACCCAGGTGCTGGGCCTGATCGACATCGCCGACCTGAGCCAGCGCGGGCGAGCCCTCGGCCCCAACAAGCGGCTGCGCAATTTCCAGCACATGCTGCGCTACCGCGAAGACAGGGCCTGGTTGCGCGGGGACGATGCGGGGCAGGCGTTCCTGCGCGGCTACGCAGCGTCCTTGCCCCAGGGCCCTGGCTACGAGCGCCTGGTGGCGCAGGTCTCGGCGCTGCTCACCGACACTCCATCCAACCCCTAAGGGTCAGGCCTTTCAACGTGCTTGGAAAAAGCGCCAAGCCAGGGTCATTGGTATCCAGAGATTCACCGGCATGATGCAGGCAAGCGCAATCCTCCTGTGGGAGCGGGCTTGCCAGCGATAGGGCCCTGTCAGGCGCCGCCTGCATCGGGGGCAAGCCCACACATTGGCCCACGCGGTCGGGCATGTACCCAGTAGAAAAAGACAGTTGCTCCCACAGAGGGGGTGAACCGTCCTGCAAGATCAGCGATGCGACCCACATCGTGCCAGGCAGAGACGTTGAAAGGCCTGCCCCTAAGGGCCGAGCACCAGCACGGTGTCGCCCTTGCGGTTGGCGAAGCTGGCCAGCACGCGCTGCCGGTGCTCGCTCAGCCACGCCTTGAGCCACGGCTCGTCACGCTCGGCCTCGATCACGAAGTAGCGATAGCTGTCGGCCAGCTCCGGGCCCATGGCGGCCTCGCGGGTCAGGTCGCTCAACTCATAGCCGCGCCCGGCGTAATAGCCGATACGGCCGTCTTCATAGAAGATCGACGCCTGCGCCGGCGTATGCGCCGCGACCCAGTGGCCTGCCTCGACGTAGTGGGTCTTGCGGGCGCCCAGGGAAATCACGTTCGCCAGCATGACCAGTACGCCGATCAACGCCAGGACCTTGCCCAGGCGCGGGTGCGCCTGGTGGAACAGGTGCAGCCCCATTGCCAGCAGCGGGACCAGCAACAGCACCAGCAGGCTCAGGTAGCGGCTGTTCATGAACTGCGCACGGATGAAGAACAGCATCAGCACGACCAGGTAGAGCAGGGCCGTGAGCGCCAGGACCCGGTATTCGCGCCAGTAGCGCGAGCAGGCCGCCCAGGCACGTCGGTCGAGAAACGCCAGGGCGCCCGGTCCCATGAGGCTGACGCACTTGATCAGCAGCGCACCGCTCAGGCCGATGAAGATGATCCGCCCCGCTTCGTTGGCCGAGTACTTGTTGATCAGCGAATCGGCGAACTGATGGCTCAGCTGGGTGAAGGCCTCGAACAGGCCGGCAGGCCGGATCAGCTCCAGGTAGTAGTCCAGCCGGCGTGCGTCCAGTGTGCCCCAGCCCGCCAGCGCCAGCACCCCCACGGTGCCGACCAGAATCGGCAGCCAGGCGATCTGCACGAACCGTTGCCGCTGCCCGGCCGTCCACAGTGCAGGCAGTTGCCAGAGCAGTACGCAGCCACCGACCAGGACCGCCTCCAGGCGAAACAGGCTGCCCAGGCCGACCGCCAGCGAAATGCCTGCCGCCAGCCCCCAGCCGCCCCGCGCCTGCCAGCGCATGGCCAGCCAGAGCGCCAAGGTGCAGAAGAACCAGAAGCCGGACTCGCGGATGATGTCGCTGCGGAACTGGTTCACCGCCGGCATCGCCAGCACGATCCAGCAGGCCCAGTAGGCGGCCTGGGGCACGCGTTGCCGAACGATGTCCACCATCAAGGCGCAGGTGCCTGCCGCGAACAGCACCGACCACAGGTAGGCGCAATACTCCAGGGGCAGGCGCAGCACGGCGTGGGTGCCGGCCAGCAGCAGCGGGTACCAGGGCCAGTCGAAGCGCGCCTGGACCCCGGCCAGGTCGTGTTCGCCAGCCTGCCGCGCCAGGTCCAGGTAGAACGCGCCGTCGCGCCCCACCGTCACCACGCCGAGCAGGGCGATGATCGACAGCAGCAGGCTGCCGAAAGCGGCCAGCAGGACGGGGTCGAGCCGCTCGAGCATGCGCAGCGCGGGAAGACTCGGACGGACGGAAGGACGTTCGGAGCGCATGGATCAGACCTTGGGAGATGAGTGCCGCGGGGTTGGGCACTGCGGTCGGCGGTAAGTGCCGCGTGACGATGAAAAAGCCTGCAGGCTCGCTCCCTGAGCGCAGGTCGTCACTTGAACAGGCACCGAATGGCCTTGCGTGTGTATGACCAGCGCCTGACCGAGCAGGGGTCGTAGCGCAGGGCTTGCAGGTAGAGCCGCTTGGCCCGCACGTAGTCGCCGGCGCCGTAGCAATCGCGAAACAGCGAGAGGCAGCGCTGGGTCAGGAAGGCCGGGCGCAGGCTGTGGAACGAAGCAGGCAGGCGCGCCGGCGAAAAGACCTCGTCGACCATCTCGATGCCGGCTGCCAGGCTTTGCTTGAGGTCGTGCCGCATGCTGTCGTGGTGCTTGTGGATCACGGCCAGGGGCCGGTCGATGATCGTGCACTCGAAGCGCGCCAGCACCTGGGCGAAGACCGGAATGTCCTCGACGTTGCGCAGGTGTTCGGGGTAGGTGCCCGGCCCGAACACGTCCCGGTGCATGGCGCAGGCACCGTTGGACAGCGAAACGCTCTTGTCCACCAGGTAGCCGCGTACGCGGGCGTAAGGCGTGGCCGGCAGTGGCCGGACCGTGTGCAGCGCACGCGCGCCGTTCTCGAACACCGACCAGTGCCCGCCGATGACCATGCGCGTGGTCGGGTGGGCCCCGATGTGCAGGCGCAGCGCGTCCAGCGCGCCAGGCGCCATCTCGTCGTCGGCATCGAGAAAGATCAGGTACTGCCCGCGCGCCTCGGCGATGCCCAGGTTGCGCACCGAAGACAAACCACCATTGGCCTTGCGCACGGCGCGAAAACGGCCGGGGTACTGCATCGACAGCTGATGCAGCACCTCGGGCGTCTCATCCGTGGACCCGTCATCGATGACCATCAGGTCGCAATCGGTATCCAGCTGCGCCACCACGGAGGTGACTGCCCTGGGCAAGACCTTGGCGTAGTTGTAAGCAGGAATAACGATGCTGATCAGCACGTCAGTCGTCTGCATATCCGTTCGCGCCTTCTTTGACCACCAGGATGTCTTCCATGATCAAGTATTGCAGGTCCGAACCGAAGAACATGTTCAAGGCGTCGGTCGGCGAGCAGATCATCGGCTCGCCACGGCGATTGAGCGAGGTGTTCAGCGAGACGCCATTGCCGGTCAGCGCTTCCAGGGCCTTCATCATGTCGTAGTAGCGCGGGTTGTACTCGCGCTTGAGCACCTGCGCCCGCGACGTGCCGTCCTCGTGGACGACTTCCGGCACGCGGGTTTTCCATTCTTCGGCAACTTCGAAGGTGAAGGTCATGAACGGCGCCGGATGATCGATCTTGATCATCTGCGGGGCCACGGTGTCGAGCATCGACGGGCAGAACGGTCTCCAGCGCTCACGGAACTTGATCTGCTCGTTGATCCGGTCGGCCACGCCGGTGGCGCTGGGGCAACCGATGATCGAGCGCCCACCGAGCGCGCGCGGGCCGAACTCCATGCGCCCCTGGAACCAGGCGACCGGGTTGCCGTCGACCATGATCCGGGCGATCCGCTCGGGCATGTCGTCGATCCGGCGCCACACGGGCTGGCTCGGGTGACGGGCGCAGGCGGCGATGACGTCCTCGTTGGAGTAGGCCGGGCCGAGGTAGACGTGCTCCATCTTCTCCACCGGCACGCCACGGGCATGGGACACGTAGGCGGCGGCGCCCACGGCGGTGCCGGCATCACCCGACGCAGGCTGGACGAACAGCTCCTTGACGTCGGCGCGGTCGATGATCTTCTGGTTGAGCTTGACGTTCAGCGCACAGCCGCCGGCGAAGGCCAGCTTGCCGGTCTCCTTGAGGATGTCGCTCAGGTAGTGATCGATCATCTGCAGCGCGAGCTTCTCGAACAACGCCTGCATGCTGGCCGCGTAATGGATGTACGGCTCGTCGGCCACATCGCCTTCACGCTTGGGGCCCAGCCATTCGATCAGCTTGGGCGTGAAGTAGAAGCCCTTGCCCTTTTCCTTGTAGCGGCGCAGGCCGATGACGTTGGCGTATTCGGTGTTGATCACCAGTTCGCCGTTCTCGAAACTGGCCAGGCGCGAGAAGTCGTACTTGCTGGCGTCGCCGTAAGGCGCCATGCCCATGACCTTGAACTCGCCGTCGAGCATCTCGAAGCCCAGGAACTCGGTGATCGCGCCATACAGGCCGCCCAGCGAATCCGGGTCGTAGAATTCCTTGATCTTGTGGATACGGCCGTTTTCGCCGTAGCCGAAAAAGGTGGTGGCGTACTCACCCTTGCCATCGATGCCCAGGATCGCGGTCTTTTCCTTGAAGCCCGAGCAGTGATAGGCGCTGGAGGCGTGGGCCAGGTGATGCTCGACCGGTTCGATCTTGATCTTCTTCGGGTCGAAGCCCAGCTGTTCCAGGCACCAGACGATCTTCTTGCGGTAGCGCTTGTAGCGGCGATTGCCCATCAACAGGGCATCCAGTGCACGGTCCGGGGCGTACCAGTAGCGCTTGGCGTAGTGCCAGCGCGCCTTGCCGAACAGGCTGATGGGCGCGAAGGGAATGGCGACCACGTCGACATCCGAAGGCTTGATGCCGGCCTGCTCGAGGCAGAACTTCGCCGATTCGTAGGGCATGCGGTTCTTCGCATGCTTGTCACGCACGAAGCGTTCTTCTTCGGCAGCGGCAATCAGCTTGCCGTCGATGTACAGGGCCGCAGAAGGGTCATGGCTGAGGGCGCCGGACAGGCCAAGAATCGTCAATGCCAAGGGTCTAGCCTCTTCGTTCGGTAAAGATGCGCCTCGGCCTCGTGGGCGGATGGCGGCTAAAGGGGCGGGATTATAACGCAAAGCGCTGATGGGGTAATGCGCGCAGGTCATGGTCGTTGGCGACGCGGGCCAGGCGCTTTTGCCAGGATGCAGCAAGCTTCGAGCCAGAAGCTTCACGCTGAAGCCGCCTGGCTTGTCGCGTGAAGCGTGCGGCTCGCCCCCTGCTCACTCGGCGATGAGCCAGTCCATCCGCCAGCTGCCGTGGCTCTGCGCCAACTCCGTCGCCAGCCACGGCAGCAGCTCGCGCAGTTCCTCCTCCAGGCCCCATGGCGGATTGGCGATCGCCAGGCCCGAGCCGTTGAGCCCTTGCGGGCTGTCCTGGTGATGCACGTACAACTCGGCCCGCAGCAGCTTTGGCGCACCGGTGCTGGTCAGGTCCTGGTAGAAGCGCGTCAACTGTCGCTGGTCCTTGATCGGGTACCAAAGCGCGACCACGGTCTGACGCATGCGGCCGATGGCCTCTTTCACCGACTGGGTGCAGCGCTTGAGCTCGTCGGCCTGCTCGAAAGGCGGGTCGATCAGCATGACGGCGCGTTTTTCCTGCACCGGCAACAAGGCACGCGGCACGTGCCAGCCTTCGCCCAGGTGGACCACCACGCGCGGATCCTTCTTCATGTTCTCGCGCAGCAGCGGGCCGTCTTCAGGGTGTTTCTCGTTGAGCAGCGCGCGGTCCTGCTGGCGCAGGGTGCGGCGCGCCAGCTCCGGCGAGCCGGGGTAGTAGCGCAATTGACCGTCCGGGTTCAGCCGACGAACGACCTTGAGGTAGTCGTCGGTCGACGCCGGCAGGTCATCGCGCCCCCACAGACGGGCGATGCCTTCGAGGTACTCCCCGGTACGGCTGGCCTGGTCACCCTGCAGGTCGTACAGGCCCAGCCCGGCATGGGTGTCGAGGTAGGCGAACGGCTGCTCCTTGCGCGACATCAGGGCGATGAGGCGGGTCAGGACGATGTGCTTGAAGACGTCGGCGTGATTGCCGGCGTGGAAGGCGTGACGATAGTTCATGGCGGCTCCTGCTGGGTCGCCAAGTCTAACGGTTGAGACGCAGGCTGCAAGCTGGAAGCTGGAAGTGGTGAATGGTGAGCGCAAGTGGCAAGCGGCAAGCGCATGGCGGATGAGTAGGGTTTTACCTGGTAAGTAGGGAGGGCTGGTCTTATGGGCCTTTCAGGCCCAATCGCGGCCGGTCCGGCGCTCCGGCAGGGGCCGCTCCCACATGGACCGTGATTGCCTGCACCACTGCGGTGGGTGTAGATACCGTCTTGATCCTCACATCGCAAGTGCGATCTGAGGGTCGAACGGTTTATCGGATTTCACCACGCCATACACCAGGTGCAGCAGCTTGCGCATGGCCGCACAGACGATCTGTTTGTACGCCTTGCGTCGATTGCCAAGCCGCTCGGCCATCGCCTTGATGACCGGGTTGAAGCGCA
>NZ_JAAMQI010000014.1 GCF_013523165.1 Pseudomonas entomophila | reverse complement strand
GCTTCAACCCGGTCATCAAGGCGATGGCCGAGCGGCTTGGCAATCGACGCAAGGCGTACAAACAGATCGTCTGTGCGGCCATGCGCAAGCTGCTGCACCTGGTGTATGGCGTGGTGAAATCCGACAAGCCGTTCGACCCTCAGATCGCACTTGCGATGTGAGGATCAAGACGGTATCTACACCCGTAGCCCCACCGCGGCATGGCAGGCTATCGCGGTTACCTGTGGGAGCGGCCCCAGTGCCGCGATTGGGCCTGCAAGGCCCATGAAATCAGCCACCCGATGCGTCAGGTAGACAGGCCTCGACACCGCCATACAGGTGGGCGCCACATCGGTGCTAAACTCGCGCGGATGAACTACCTGGCACATCTGCACTTGGGCGGCGACCAGCCGCCACAGCTCCTGGGCAGCCTCTATGGCGATTTCGTCAAGGGCCCGCTGGAGGGGCGCTTCACGCCTGCGCTCGAGGCGGCCATACGCCTGCACCGGCGCATCGACAGCCACACCGACAGCCATCCCCAGGTGCTGGCGGCACTGGCGCGCTTTCCCACCGCACGTCGCCGTTATGCCGGGATCGTGCTGGACGTGTTCTTCGACCATTGCCTGGCGCAGGAATGGTCGGCCTATGCCCAGACCCCGCTCGCAGCCTTTACCGGTCGGTTCTACCACATCCTGCTGGCACAGCCCGATCTGCCAGGGCGGTTGGCGCAGATCGCGCCGTTCATGGCGGCGGACGATTGGCTGGGGGCGTACGCCGAGTTCGACACGCTCGAACAGGTGTTCCGTGGCATCGGTCGACGTCTGTCGCGACCGGAGGCCCTGGTGGGCGTGATGGATGAACTGGCGCAGGCGTACGAGGCCCTGCGCGAGGACTTTCGGTCGTTCTATCCGCAGTTGCAGCGGTTCGCCCAGGAGGAACAGGTGCGGATCGTGCAGGAGATCGAGGCCAGAACAGCGCATGAGGCGCGCGTGCTCCCGGAGTGAAAAGGCTTGAATGTGCAGACCTTGCAGGCCGGCCCGGCAGGCCCCACAGGTCCGTGCCAGCCGAGGGGCAAGCCGCCCTTGCCGGCTCCGCAGGGAGGCCTTCAGGGCACCGTCAGAACGGCCTCGCGCGCACGCTGAGTCCGCTCGGCGTCGAGCGGCTTGCGCAAGGCCGCTTCGATCACCTGCTGCGCCTCGCGTGCCAGCGCCGTGCGCTCCCGTCCCAGGCTCACCAGCGGCTCCAGTACCTGCACCTGCACCGTCGCCGGCGGATGGGCCAGCAGCCTCAGTACATGAGCCAACAGATCGTCGTCACCCGTGAAGGGCGCCAGCGTATCGCGCTGTCCCTCGCGCACGTAGGCGATCGCCACCGGCTGCACCGGCAGGCCGGCCTCGATCGCACCGCCCAGCAAGCGCCCGTGGAAGGTGCGCAGCGCCTGGCCGTCAGTGGTCGTGCCCTCGGGAAAGACCAGCACCGGGCACCCCACTTGCAACCGTCCTGCGATCCGCTGGCGCAGGCGTGGCCCCTCGTGGCCGCCACGGCGGATGAACAGCGTCCCGGCCCGGTGCGCCAGCCAACCGGCCAGGGGCCAGTGGCGGACCTCCTGCTTGGACAGGAACGACAACGGGACGAGCGTGCCGAGCACCGGGATGTCGACCCAGGACACATGGTTGCTGACCCAGAGCATGGGCCGCGTCGGCAGCCGGCCACTGACCTGGACGCGAAACGGCAGTGCCGCCACCAGCCGGCCCATGAACAGGCACGTCCAGCGCTGGCGGCGTCGCGCCGAGACCGGCACGCCCAGTCGTTCGCCCAGCACCACCGCACTGGCCAGTGCCACGCCCAGGCCGAGTACCGGAAGCAGACGACAGGCGCGCAGCGCCACCCGCCAGCGCGGCATCAGACGGCCGCCTTGAAATGACGCGCATAGCGAGGGCACAGCTGATCGCGCTTGAGCAGGATGAACACGTCGGCCACCTGGAAGGCCTCGTCCCAGCACGGCTCGCCGCACACCTTGGCGCCCAGGCGCAGGTAGGCCTTGAGCAGGGGCGGCAGCTCGGCGATGACGTTGCCCGGCACGTCCCTGGCCGGCAACGGGATGCGCGGCTCGGCCCGCACATGCTCATGGCACAGGTGGCGCTCGCGCAGGCGCTGCATGATCGCCTGGGCCTGCACGCCGCCATCGTGCAGGGAGATGCTGGTGCAGCCCATCAGGTAGCGGTAGTCGCCTTCGTTGAGCACCTCGGCCAGCTCGGCCCAGAGCAGGGCGATGGTGGCCCCCGTGCGGTAGGCCGGGGCGACGCAGGTGCGGCCCAGCTCGAGGATCGGCCCCTGCAGCTGGCTCAGCCCCTGCAGGCAGAACTCCTCTTCGCTGTAGAAGCGTCCCACTCGGCAGGCCGCGCGGTGGTCCAGCAGGCGCGTGGTGGCGACCAGACGACCACTGATCGTGTCACGCACGCCAAGGTGCTGGCAGTGGACGTCGTAGGCATCCTGGTCCAGCCCGGCTTCCTCGCCTTTGAAGGTCGCCTTGAAGTCGCGACTGAACACCTCGAAGCGCAGTGCCTGGGCTTCACGCAAGGCCGCCTCGCCGGTCAGGCGCTCGGCGCGCAGGCGCGGCGTGGAAGGGTTGCCAATCGAGCGAGCGGTCCGAATCATGCGAGTCTCCGTGAGCCTGCCAGGAAGGGTGCCGCGCAGTCGAACCGCGCGGGCAGCGCCAGACTAGAAAGCCCCAGTGTCAGGCCAGTGACGCTTGGGTGATGCTTGCATGACAGGGGGGCAGGCTGGGCCGGCACTGGGCGGCTCACGCAGCAAGGCCGTGGACGCTTGCTGGGAACCCGGCGGCCCGTTAATGTTCACAGCCTCTTTTCGAAGGGTTTCCCATGCTCAAGCTGTCACGTGTCCTGCTTGCCCTGTTGTGTGCCTCGAGCGTGCCGGCCCTGGCCGACTGGCACCTGGACGGCGAGTCGTCACGGCTGTCGTTCGTCGCCAGCCAGAATGGCGACACGTCGCTGGTGCATCGCTTCCTGGTGCTGCACGGCAAGGTCGATGATGCCGGTGCCGCGCAGTTGCGCATCGAGGCCGATTCGGTCTTCAGCGGGGTGCCCCTGCGCGACGAACGCATCCGTGACCACCTGCTGGAGGTCAAGCAGTACCCCGATGTCACGGTGCAGGCACGGATCGACCTGCAACCGATCCAGGACCTGGCCAACGGTGCCCAGGTCGAGCTGCGCCTGCCGCTGACCGTCACCGTGCGCGGGCGCCAGCACCGTTACGAGGCGCCCCTGCTGGCCACCCGCCTGGACCAGCGACGCTTTCAGGTGGTGACGCTCGAGCCGGTGGTGCTGCATGCCGAGGACTTCGGCCTGGTGCCCGGGTTGGACGCGCTGCGCAAGCTGGCCGGCGTCACCTCCATCAGCCCCTCGGTACCGGTCAATGCGGTGCTGATCTTCAACGCCCGCTGACATGCCAGGGCCGGTCTTCCCCTGGCGTGCCGGCAACCAGTTCGACCTGCTGGTCGACGGGCCGACGTTCTTTCCGGACATGATCCTGGCGATCGTGCGCGCCGAGTACCAGGTCGATCTGGAGCTGTACCTGGTCGAGGCCGGTGCTTGCGCCGAGGCCATGGTCGATGCCCTGGAGACGGCGGCCCGGCGTGGCGTGCGCGTGCGTTGTCTGTTCGATGGGTACGGGTCGCTGGCCTTTCCCTCGACCCTGCGTCAGCGTCTGCGCACGGCCGGCGTCGAGCTGCGGTCGTACAACCCGCTGCACTGGCGCCGTGGCGTGCGCAACCTGTACCGCGATCACCGCAAGTTGCTGCTGGTCGATCAGCGGTGGGCCGTCGTGGGCGGCACCGGCGTCACCGATGAATTCTGGCGGCCGGGCGAGCCGGCCAGCGACTGGCACGAGGTCATGGTGCGCCTGGAGGGGCCTGTGGTCAGCGACTGGCAAGTGCTGTTCGACCGCCAGTGGCATGCCAACGAAAGGCGCACCGCCTGGCGCCCCCCGGAAGGCTTCGAAGGCCTGGCGCGTCTGCCCAGGCCGCCCGTCGAAGGGCAGGGGCTGGGCCGTGTGGCCTACGCCGACGCCCGCCAGCACCGTGACATCCTGCGCGCGCTGGTGCGGGCGCTGAGCACGGGCGAGCGACGCATCTGGCTGGCCACGCCGTATTTTCTGCCCACCTGGAGCGTGCGCCGCTCCCTGCGCCGTGCCGCCCAGCGTGGCGTCGACGTCCGTCTGCTGCTGACCGGCCCTCGCACCGACCACCCGGCCGTGCGTTACGCCGGCCATCGCTACTACCCCCGGTTGCTGCGCGCCGGGGTGAAGATCTTCGAGTACCAGCCATGCTTCCTGCACCTGAAGATGGTGCTGGTGGACCAGTGGGTCAGCGTCGGTTCCTGCAACTTCGACCATTGGAACCTGCGCTTCAACCTCGAGGCCAACATCGAAAGCCTGGATCCGGCGCTGACCGACCAGGTGGTGGCCAGCTTCGAGCGGGACTTCGCCCAGAGCCAGGAGGTCGACCTGGCCAGCTGGCGCGCCAGGCCCCTGTGGCGGCGGACCAAGCAGCGGTTGTGGGGGTGGCTCGACCGGCTGGTGGCCAACCTGTTCGACCGCCGCAGCTAGGCGCGGTCAGGCCACCTGCTCAAGCCAGTCGTTGAGGTTGTAGTAGTTGCTGACCCGGGCGATCTTGCCGACGTGGATGTAGAAGAAGGCGCCGGCCGGCAGCACGTAGGTCTGGCCGTTGGCGGCGGGCAGGCCTTCATCGTCGGTCAGGTATTGGCCATGGACCACAAATTCGGCGGCGGCACGGTCGCCCTCGGCGTTCTGCATCACCACCAGGTCGGTCAGGCGTTCGCGGTAGCAGCGGTTCATCTTGTCCATGAAGGCCGCGAAGGCCTGCTTGCCCATCTGCCGCTCGCCCTGGTTGATGTCGTGGACGACGTCTTCGCTGAGCAGGGCGAGAAAGCCCGGCATGTCACCGGCGTTGAACGCGGCGTAGTAGGCCTGGACGAGTTCCGTAGCGGTCATGGCAATGTTCCTGTCGTGTACGGGAAAGGAAAGGGCGAGGGGCGGATGATAGGGTTTCCCCTCAGGCCCGGCTTAGCCGAGCGCGCCATCCACATCGGGAAAACGACCACCTCGCATGGAAATCCGCCTGCTGCATGGCGCTGCGATCGCGCCCTACATCGATGACCTCGCTCGCCTGCGCCTGACGGTGTTCCGCGAGTTCCCCTACCTCTACGACGGCACCCTGGACTACGAGGCCGACTACCTGGCCAGCTATGCCCGCTCGAGCCGCAGCCTGCTGGTGCTGGCCCTCGACCAGGGTCAGGTGGTGGGGGCTTCCACCGGCCTGCCACTGGTGGATCAGGCCGCCGAGTTCCAGCAGCCCTTTCTCGAACAAGGCCGCGACCCCAAGGCGGTGTATTACTTCGGCGAATCGCTGGTGCTGCCCGCCTACCGTAACCAGGGCCTGGGGGTGCGCTTCTTCATCGAGCGCGAGTCGTACGCCCACAAGCTGGCCGCGTTCGACTATTGCGCGTTCTGCGCCGTCGAGCGGCCCTCGGGCCATCCGCTGCGCCCGACCGACTACAAGCCACTGCAAGGCTTCTGGCGCAACCGCGGCTTCCTGCACGAGCCTTCGTTGCGAACCCGCTATGCCTGGCGCGACCTGGACGAGACCCAGGCGTCGGACAAGATCATGTCGTTCTGGCTCAAGGCGCTGCCGGTATGATCCGCCTGGCGGCCTGCCAGTACGCCATCGAGCTGTTCGAGACCTGGGACGCCTATGCGGCGCACCTGCAAGCGCTGTGCGCCGAGGCCGCGCAGGAGGGCGCACACCTGCTGCTGTTACCCGAATACGCCGGCCTGGTGCTCAGCGGCCAGCTACCGGTCGAGCAACGCAGCGATCTGAATGGGTCGATCGCCGGGATCCAGGCGCTGATTCCGCGCTGGATGACGCTGTGCGAGGACATTGCCAGACACCACGGCCTCTACCTGCAACCGGGCAGCCTGCCGGTGCTCGACCCCGACGGCCATTACCGCAATCGCGCCTGGCTGTTCGGCCCGCAAGGGCGGCTGGGTCATCAGGACAAGCTGATGATGACCCGCTTCGAGAAGGACCAGTGGAACATCAGCCCAGGGCAGGGGGTGCAGGTGTTCGACACCGCGCTGGGGCGGCTGGGCATCCTGATCTGCTATGACAACGAGTTCCCCATGCTGGCCCGGCGTCTGGCCGAGGCAGGGGCCGAACTGATCCTCGCGCCCAGCTGCACCGACACCGAGGCGGGCTATCACCGGGTCCGTGTCGGCGCACAGGCGCGTGCGCTGGAAAATCAGATTGCGGTGCTGCAAAGCCCGACCGTGGGGCTGGCGCCATGGTCGCCGGCGTTGGACGAGAACGTGGGGCGGGCGGGGTTGTTCGTGCCGCCGGACCACGGGCTGCCGAGCGACGGGGTGATCGCCCAGAGCGACACGACGAACGCCGCCGAGAGTCGTTGGTTGCACTGCTCGCTGGACCTCGATGCAGTCGCCCGCACCCGTGAGCACGGGCAGGTCTGGACGTACAAGGATTGGCCAGGCCAGTTCGACGAAGGCCTTCTGGACGTCAGGACGGCCTAGGACGCGCGTTGCCCGGTGGCCTTGAACACGAACGCCCGGCGAGACCGGGCGTTCGTCTGCAGCGTGAGCGACGGCTTACTTCACTTCGACTGCCAGGCTCTGGGCGATCTTGCCCTGCCACAGCGCAGGGCCTGTGATGTGCACCGACTCGCCGTTGCTGTCCACGGCCACGGTCACCGGCATGTCCTTGACCTCGAACTCGTAGATCGCCTCCATGCCCAGCTCGGCGAAGGCCAGCACCTTGGACTTGCGGATGGCCTGGGCCACCAGGTAGGCGGCGCCACCGACGGCCATCAGGTACACGGCCTTGTTGTCCTTGATCGCGTCGATGGCGGTCGGGCCACGCTCGGACTTGCCGATCATGCCCAGCAAGCCGGTCTGCTCGAGGATCTGGCGGGTGAACTTGTCCATCCGCGTGGCGGTGGTGGGGCCGGCCGGGCCGACCACTTCGTCACCGACCGGATCGACCGGGCCGACGTAGTAGATGAAGCGGCCCTTGAGGTCCACCGGCAGCGACTCGCCGCGGTTGAGCATCTCGACCATGCGCTTGTGCGCCGCGTCGCGGCCCGTGAGCATCTTGCCGTTGAGCAGGATGGTTTCGCCCGGCTTCCAGCTGGCGACTTCTTCCGGCGTGATCGTGTCGAGGTCGACACGGCGCGCGCTTGGCCCGGCCTCCCAGACGATTTCCGGGTAGGCGTCGAGCGATGGCGCTTCCAGTTCGGCCGGGCCGGAGCCGTCGAGCACGAAGTGCGCGTGGCGGGTGGCGGCGCAGTTGGGGATCATGCACACCGGCAGCGAGGCGGCATGGGTCGGGTAGTCCATGATCTTGACGTCGAGCACGGTGGTCAGGCCACCCAGGCCCTGGGCGCCGATGCCCAGCTGGTTGACCTTCTCGAACAGCTCCAGACGGATCTCTTCGATGCGGTTCTGTGGGCCGCGGGCCTTGAGCTCATGAATGTCGATGGACTCCATCAACACTTCCTTGGCCATCACCGCGGCCTTTTCGGCGGTGCCGCCGATGCCGATGCCGAGCATGCCCGGCGGGCACCAGCCAGCGCCCATGGTCGGCACGGTCTTCAGGACCCAGTCGACGATCGAGTCGGACGGGTTGAGCATGGCCATCTTCGACTTGTTCTCGGAACCACCGCCCTTGGCCGCGACGTCCACCTCGAGCGTGTCGCCCGGGACCATCGAGTAGTGGATGACCGCGGGGGTGTTGTCCTTGGTGTTCCTGCGGGCACCGGCCGGGTCGGCCAGGATCGAGGCGCGCAGGACGTTTTCCGGCAGGTTGTAGGCGCGGCGCACGCCTTCGTTGATCATGTCGTCGACGCTCATGGTCGCGCCGTCCCAGCGCACGTCCATGCCCACGCGCACGAAGACCGTGACGATACCGGTGTCCTGGCAGATCGGACGGTGGCCGGTGGCGCACATGCGCGAGTTGATCAGGATCTGGGCGATGGCGTCGCGCGCGGCGGGCGACTCTTCACGCAGGTAGGCCTCGTGCATCGCCTGAATGAAATCGACGGGGTGGTAGTACGAGATGAATTGCAGGGCGTCGGCGACGCTCTGAATCAGGTCGTCTTGCTTGATCACGGTCATGCAGCGCGCTCCTCTGGATCCGGGAACATTCGTGGAGGCCTCGCGTTGGCGCAGGGCCACGACGCAAAACCTGGCAAGGCGCGCCGGCAGGTCAGGCCGACGCGAAAAAAGGCGCGGCAGTATAGCGCGCATCCCGGGCCGGCACACCTGCAGGTGGTCTGGACCAAGGTCGATTGCCCGCGTGCACGGTTTCTGCGTCGGCGACTGGTCGCGGCGCGTGCGAGCGCCTAGAGTGGCGGTTTGCCTCGATGAGACCTGTGTCATGCCCCAATTGAGTGTCGGTGAGCGCTGCTGGCAGGTGCCCGTCGGCAGCAACCTGCTCGATGCCCTGAACGGCGCCGGCCTGGCCGTGCCCTATGGCTGTCGGACCGGGGTCTGCCAGACGTGCCGGGTCCTGTGCACGCAAGGGCAACCGTTCGACGCACGGCCTGACGCGCTGGACCCGGCGCAGCGTGCCCAGGGGTGGCGGCTGGCCTGCCAATGCACGGTGGTGGAAGACGTGCAGGTCGTGCTCGACACCACGGGCCCACACGGCCAGGCGGCCCAGGTCCTCGACGTGGCGTGGCCGGCGGCCGAGGTCGCGTGGGTGCGCCTGACGCCCCAGGGGCCGCGGCGCCTTCTGGCCGGTCAGGAGCTGGACCTGCAGGTGGGGCCGCACGCGGTGCCAGCGTTGTTGGCCGATATGGACGAAACGCGCTGGCTGGAGGTGTACGTGGACGCTCAGGGCGCTGGCGAGGTGCTCGCCGCCCTGCACGCGTTGACGCCTGGCACCGAGGTTCGCCTGAACGCGCGGCGTGCGCGGGCCTTGCACTATGACCCCCAGTGGCAGACGCAGCCGTTGTGGCTGCTGGGGGAAGGCGCAGGCGTGGTGCCGTTGCTGAGCCTTGCCCATGAGGCGCGGGCACAGGGGCACGAAGGCGATGTCTGGCTGGTGCAGGTGCTGGACACGGTCGCGCCACTCTACCTGGAGGCCGCGCTGCGCCACCTGGCCGACGTCTGGTCATCCATGCAGGTCGAAACGTTCGCCCGCGAGGGGCTGGAGGCGCGACTGACCGGCGCACGTGGGCTCGACCGGCGTACGGTGGTTCTGATCTGTGGCGATGCCAGGCATGTGGACGGGTGCGGCCGGCGCCTGTTCATGGCCGGGCTCCCGAAGGGGCAGGTGCTGACCGAGGTGCTGGACGCACCCCGGTAGCAGGATCCGCAGGCCGGACGGCACCGCGGACCGGTCAGGCTCAGATCAGCGGGTCGCCCACGTGCAGGATCTTCATGCCGTTGGTGCCACCGATGGTGTGGTAGCTGTCGCCCTTGGTCAGGATCACCCAGTCACCTTGTTGCACCAGGCCGCGCTGCAGCAGCTCGTCCACGGCCGCCTGGCTCACCTTGTCCGGCGCCAGGGCGGCGGGGTCGAAGGCGATCGGGTAGACGTTGCGGAACATCGCGCTGCGCGCCTGCGTGGCACGGTGCGGCGACATGGCGTACACCGGTACGTGCGAGCGCAGGCGCGACATGATCAGCGGGGTATAGCCGCTTTCGGTCAGCGCGATGATCGCCTTGACGCCCGGGAAGTGGTTGGCCGTGTAGATGGCCGCCAGGGCGATGCTTTCGTCGCAGCGCTCGAACGTGGTGTGCAGACGATGGCTGGACTTCTGGCTGGTCGGGTGCTTCTCCGCGCCCAGGCAGATGCGCGCCATGGCCTGGACCGCTTCGATCGGGTAGGCGCCCGCAGCGCTCTCGGCCGACAGCATCACCGCATCGGTGTTGTCCAGCACGGCGTTGGCCACGTCGGATACTTCGGCGCGGGTCGGCATCGGGTTCTGGATCATCGACTCCATCATCTGGGTCGCGACGATCACCGCCTTGTTGTTGCGGCGGGCGTGCTGGATGATCTTCTTCTGGATCGCGATCAGCTCGGCATCGCCGATTTCCACGCCCAGGTCGCCACGGGCCACCATCACGGCGTCGGAAGCGGCGATCAGGCCATCGAGGGTCTCGTCGTCGGCCACGGCCTCGGCGCGTTCGATCTTGGCCACCAGCCAGGCGCTGCCACCGGCTTCGTCACGCAGCTGACGGGCGTATTCCATGTCCTTGGCGTCGCGTGGGAAGGACACGGCCAGGTAGTCCAGGTCCATTTGCGCCGCGAGCTTGATATCGGCCTTGTCCTTTTCGGTCAGGGCCGGCGCGGTCAGGCCGCCGCCACGGCGGTTGATGCCTTTGTGGTCCGACAGCGGACCACCGATCAGTACCACGCAGTGCAGGGCATCGGCGGTCGCGGTTTCGACGCGCATGACCACCCGACCGTCGTCGAGCAGCAGTTCGTCACCCACGCCACAGTCCTTGACCAGGTCCGGGTAGTCGATCCCGACCACCTCCTGGGTGC
Source organism: Pseudomonas entomophila (assembly GCF_013523165.1). Lineage (GTDB taxonomy): Bacteria > Pseudomonadota > Gammaproteobacteria > Pseudomonadales > Pseudomonadaceae > Aquipseudomonas > Aquipseudomonas entomophila_A. The sequence goes on along the minus strand of NZ_JAAMQI010000014.1, from coordinate 109,123 downwards.
CTTCGGTCAACGAGTGGGCCGTTGAGAACGTGAAGCGGTCACCGGCCTTGAGCTCGATGCGCTTGTTGGCGAACTTGGCGATACGGATCTTCGGACCCTGCAAGTCGCCCAGCAGCGCGACATGACGACCGAGCTTGGCGGCGATGTCACGGATCAGCCGGGCACGGGCCTTGTGCTCGTCCGGAGTGCCATGGGAGAAGTTCAGGCGTGCGACGTCCAGGCCCGACAGAATCAGCTGTTCGATCACGTCCGGCGAGTTGCTGGCCGGGCCCAGGGTGGCGACGATTTTGGTACGGCGGATGGTCATGCACAGACTCCTATAGTGAAGCGCAGCGAAAGGCTACTCCTGAATCGGGCTGTAGTCATTGTTCGGATGCACTACCGTGGAAGGGCAGAAGCAGGTCGCCAGCTGCGCGCTGCACGCCACGCTACAGGCCGAACGCGACACGCAAGTGTCGATCGTGTTGCCGTGGTGCGGGCGTGGGGCTGCTGCTCGGCATCGCTCGCGCCCTCGACGCGCTCGGCTCGCCGCTGCACCTCACCCTCCAGTTTCAGCAGCCGCCGCCGATACACCGTGCAGCAAGAGGAGAACGCCCCATGCGTGCCATGATCGTTTTGATGCTGGCGACCAGTGTCGTCGGCTGTACCCGATGGTCGATGGACCATCACTTGAACAATGCCTACCGCGCCTACGAGCGGGGCGATTGCCAGCGGGTGATGCTGGAATTGTCCCAGGTGGACCGCACCAGCCGCGCACGGCCGTTCATCCACCCGGAAGTCGCGCTGCTGCGCGGGCAATGCCTGGAGCGTCAGAAGCTCTATGTCGATGCCGCGCAGACCTACCAGTACCTGATGCAGCGCTGGCCTGGCAACGAGTATGCCTACCGCGCCCAGGCCCGCCTGCAGACGCTCGAGCAACTCGGGCATTACCGGGGTGTGACACCTGCGGTCACGGTGCCCCTTGCGACACCCACTGGGCGGTAAGCGCCAATGACGGTGCAGACCAGGACCAGGCCGCCGAACGGTCTGGACGAACCTGTTAAATGAATGTAACGATCGAGGCGATTCCACGCCCATTGCCATCCGCGAAGGACAGTGACCGCCATCATGTTTATCGAGCGCCAGATAGAACGCCACCAGCTTCCGCTCTACCTCACCGTCTACAACCGCTACACCGACCAGCTGCTGGGGTACCTGGGCAACGTGTCGGAAGCCGGCCTGATGGTGATCAGCGAGCTGCCGATCCTGGTGGGTCCGGATTTCGAGCTGCAGCTGCGCATTCCGTTACCGGGGGAGGGCTGGCAGTTCATCAACCTGACCGCCAGCTGCCTGTGGTGCCAGGAAGACCAGATGCCGGGTCATTACGATTCGGGGTTCATGCTCTTGCAGGCGCCTGAGGAATACAACGCCTTCGTGCGCACCCTGCACGCTTATTTCAGCTTCAACTCGCTCAACGCCTCTGCCTGAGGCTGGCCCGCGCACGCCCGAGGCCCTAGACTCTGGTCGATCTTGTTACAGGACGACCCCGTGAGCGCGAGCATCTTCTGGCACGACTACGAAACCACCGGCATCAACCCCCGCTGTGACCGCCCCCTGCAACTGGCAGGGATACGCACCGACCTGGACCTCAATGAAATCGAAGCGCCGGTCAATCTCTATTGCCAGCCCTCCGACGACATCCTGCCGCACCCGATCGCCTGCCTGGTCACGGGCATCACACCCCGGCAGCTGGCCGATCACGGGCTGGTCGAAGCCGACTTCATGACCCGGGTGCACACCGAGCTGGCCCGTCCAGAAACGTGCGCAGCCGGGTACAACACCCTGCGCTTCGACGACGAAGTCACGCGCTACAGCCTGTACCGCAACTTCTTCGACCCCTATGCACGCGAGTGGCAGGGCGGCAACAGCCGTTGGGACCTGATCGATGTGGTGCGCACGGCCTATGCACTGCGTCCGGAGGGCATCGTCTGGCCGCAGCAGGAGGGCCGCACCAGCCTGCGACTGGAGCTGTTGAGCCAGGCCAATGGCATCGACCACGGCCATGCCCACGAGGCGTTGTCCGACGTGCGCGCCACCATCGGCCTGGCGCGGTTGCTCCGTGAGCGCCAGCCCAGGCTGTACGACTGGTTGTTCGCCTTGCGCAGCAAGCATGCCGTCATGGCGCAGATCCGGCTTCTGGAACCGATGGTGCATATCAGCGGGCGGTTTTCGGCTGCGCGCCATTATCTGGGTGTCGTACTGCCTTTGGCCTGGCACCCGCGTAACCGCAACGCACTGATCGTGTGCGATCTGCACATGGACCCCTCGCCCCTGATCACGGAGTCGGCCGCCGACTTGCGACAGCGACTGTACGCTCGGCGCGATGCACTGCTCGACGGACAACTTCCCGTCCCGCTGAAGTTGATCCATGTGAACCGCTGTCCGGTCGTGGCGCCGTTATCGGTCATACGGCCTGCGGATCAACAGCGGTTGGGATTGGACCTGTCGCTGCATCACGCCAAGGCCACGCAGTTGGTGCAACAGGCCGCCCGGTGGCAACCCGTCCTGGATGAACTCTTCGCACAGGAGGACTTCACGCCGACCGACGATCCGGAGCAGCAGTTATATGAAGGGTTCATTGGCGACCGTGACCGCCGCGTGTGTGAACAGGTGCGTGCTTCGGACCCCGAGCAGTTGTCCCGTGGGCACTGGATGTTCGACGACATGCGGTTGCCGGAATTGCTGTTCCGTTACCGAGCGCGCAACTTCCCCGCGACGTTGAGCCCCGAGGAGCGGCAGCGCTGGATGACCTTCTGCAACGAGCGGCTGGACAATCCGGCCTGGGGTGCACCGCTGACCCTGAGCGCGTTCGAAACGGCCTGGCAGCAGGCGTGGCTTGAGGCCAGCGCGCCACAACGCGAGGTCCTGCTGGCCTGGCAAGCCCATGTGGCCGGCCTGAAGGCACGACTGCAGCCGTGAACGGGCGGCCATGAAAAAACGCCAGCAAGCTGGCGTTTTTCATGAACCGGAAAACCGGATCCGCAATCAGTCCAGCAGGCTGGACCAGCTTTCAACTTCGTCACCGCCCCACTTGGCTTTCCACTCTTTCAGCGTCTTGTGGTTGCCGCCTTTGGTTTCGATGATTTCGCCGTTGTGCGGGTTTTTGTATTGCTTGACCTTGCGGGCACGCTTGGTGGTGGCCGGTTTGGACGCCGTACGCGGGCCTTTGCTCAACTTGGACTCTGGGTCGAGCAGTGCAATTACGTCGCGCAGCGACTTGGAATATTCGCCCATCAGGGTGCGCAGTTTACCTTCGAATTCCAGCTCTTTCTTCAGCTTGTCGTCTTGCGACAGATTGGCCAGGCGAGCCTGAAGTTCTTTGATGGCTTCTTCGGTGGCGCGGTATTCGTTGATCAACGACATGAGGTATTCCTTGAGACGTATTCAGAGAGACAGTGGCGTCGATAGTAAACAGGGTTTATCGACAAGTAAACAATTAACGTGCGCACTGTCGAGCCGCGAGAGTGTGGCTATATGTACTTTCTGGGTTAAGAAAAATTCACGCCGTGTTTGAGACATGCCCTTCTTGACCTCATTCGTGTGAGCCGATTGTACACACCGGGGGTCTTTTCCATACGCCGGGCACTGAATCATTACTGCAGGTTTCCTTGCAAATCGTTAGACTACGCCCCTTTGCAAGTTCTGGAGTTCTTGTTCATGCGCACCTTCCGACTGGTGATCGCCTGCCCCGACGGCGTGGGCATCGTGGCCAGCGTCAGCCATTTCCTGGCTTCTCATAACGGTTGGATCAATGAGGCCAGCCATCATTCCGACGAGCAGAGCGGCTGGTTCTTCATGCGCCATGAAATCCGCGCCGACTCGTTGCCCTTCGGCATCGAAGCGTTCCGCGAAGCCTTCGCGCCGATCGCCGAAGCCTTCTCCATGAGCTGGCACATCACCGACTCGGCTCAGAAGAAGCGCGTCGTGCTGATGGCCAGCCGTGAGTCGCACTGCCTGGCAGACTTGCTGCACCGCTGGCACACCGGCGAGCTGGATTGCGACATTCCCTGCGTCATCTCCAACCATGACGATTTGCGCAGCATGGTCGAGTGGCACGGCATTCCGTTCTTCCATGTCCCGGTCGATCCGCAGGACAAGCAGCCGGCATTCGCCGAGGTCGCCCGCCTGGTCGAGGCCCATCAGGCCGAGGTCATCGTACTGGCGCGTTACATGCAGATCCTGCCGCCTCGGCTGTGTCAGGATTACGCAGGCCAGGTCATCAACATCCATCACAGCTTCCTGCCCTCGTTCGTCGGCGCCAAGCCCTACCACCAGGCAGCGCTGCGTGGCGTGAAGCTGATCGGCGCCACGTGCCACTACGTGACCGAAGAGCTGGACGCCGGCCCGATCATCGAGCAGGACGTGGTGCGCGTCAGCCACGCTGACACCATCGATGACATGGTCCGCTTCGGTCGCGACGTCGAGAAGATGGTGCTGGCTCGTGGTCTGCGCTATCACCTCGAGGACCGCGTCCTGGTCCACGGCAACAAGACCGTGGTCTTCGACTGATCGAGGCCGGCATGGCGGACCCACGTGACAAGGCGACCGCCAGTGCCCCGCCGCGACTGGGCGAGGGGTGCCTGGCGCGTTATGACCCCGAGGCCATGAGCGAGGCGCTGGGCACCGAGTTCGAAGGGGCCGCCGAGCTGTGGCGCCAGCTCAGCTCGGTTGCCGACGCCAGCGCTTCAGCAGAGGACGTGCCAGCAGGCACAGGAACACCGGGCCGCCTGCCGCCAGATAGAAGTAGTACGTGACGATTCGCCAGATGATGATCGCCGCCGCCGCCGTCGAGCTGCCCACCAACGGCGACAGCAAGGTCGCCGAGGTCAACTCGGCGGCGCCGGCGCCACCGGGCAGCAGGCTGAACTGGCCGGCGCTCAAGGCGAGCATCTGCACCAGGAAGCTGGGGATCCACGCCAAGTCCGAACCCAGGCCGCGTAGGGCCAGGTACAGCACGCTGTAGCGCAACCCCCAGTGCAGGCAGGTCAGGGTGAAGACCATGGCCAATGTCCGTTTGGGCAACTGCCAGGTTTCCGCCAGGGCGCCCAGAAAGTGCAGCAGCTTGCGGGCCCAGCGTCGGCGACGCACCTCCGACAGGCCCACACGCCGCAGGCAACGGCCGTTGAAGCGCATCACCGCACGGCGCCAGCGCAGCAGGGCGATGACCACGGCCAGGACGCCACACAGCAGCAAGGCGCTGCTGATCAGCATTGACTCCTGGCTCCTGCCCAGGCTATGGAACAGCGCGTAACCCGCGATCCCCAGCAGCGCACAGATGAAGAAGGCCAGGTCGTTGAGCTGGTCCATGGCGAACGCGGCGCCACTGCGTGCAGGGGCGATGCCTTCCTTGTTCAGCAGGGTGATCAGTGCCACCGGGCCGCCGCTGCCGCCGGGCGTGGTGCAGATGGCAAACTCGGTGGCCATGAGCACACCCACGCTCTTGAGTCGGCCCAGGTGGGCGCCTTGCTGGCCCAGCAGCAGGCGAAGGCGCATGGCGTTGAGGATCCAGCACAGCACGATCATGCCCAGCAGCCCGGTCATCAGCCCGGGTGGGAAGGTGCGCAGGCGCGGTAGCAGCTCGCTGCCACCGAGAAAGGCCGGCACCAGCACGGCCACGGCCAGGGCTACCCCCAGCCAGGCAAAACGACTCATGCGGCGACCCTGTGGTCCAGCCAGGTCGATTTGGTCATGGGCACACGGCCTTGGTCCAACAGCTCGCGCACGGCCTCGAGCCAATACTCGCGCGACGACGCGTGACGCATGTCCACCGGGTGCAGGCCCAGGCGCAGGCTGTCGGCGCTCTCGAGGCGTCGACGTTGCCAGTCGCACAGCAGACGCGAGAGCCCACGGCGCCAGGCGCTTCGCGCGCTCCAGACCAGCCCGGGGGCGGTGATCGGGGTGAAGTCAGGCAGGCTGTACAGGTGCTGCGGCGTGCTGGTGTAGCGCAGCGGCAGGGTCTTGAGGGCCTGCCGCGTGCCTTCGCTCATCAGCCAGGCCGGGGCGACGAACCCGGCCAGTGGCCAGCCCTGACGCTCGAAGAGCGCCATGCCTTCCTGCAGACGGTCGAGCGCGGCCGCCTGGCTCAGGCCATAGAACTCGCCTTCGTGCGTGTAGATCCGGCGCATGAAGAACTCTTTCGGTGAACGGGCGGCAGGGCCATCGTCGGCATGGTAATAGCCGTGCAATGCCAGCTCGTCGCCCTTGGCCAGGCGTCGTTCGAGCACGCTGCAGAAGTCTGGCGAACGCGACAACGCGTTGCGGTGATGGAAATCAGGCACCACCAGCCAGGTCATCGGCACGTCGCCCATGGCGTCCACGGCCTCCACGAACGGACGGTAGTCCGGCCAGGTTTCCGGGGCGACATCGTGCAGCACGACCATGAGGCTGCGGGTCTTGGGCGTGGCGTCATGCATGGGCCAGCACCTCCGGCTGATGGCCCAGCACGGCCTGGTAGTGCCCCAGCAGGCCGTTGACCACCGCATCCCAGGCGTAGTGCTGCTCGACATGGCGCCGCGCCTGGGCACCGAGCTTGCGGGTGCCTTCCTCGAAGGCTTCGCGCACGGCCTCGGCCATCGCCCGCCCGTCGTTCGGGCGGCAGAGTCGGCCACACTGATCGTTGACCAGTTCGCTGAAGGCGCCTGCGCGCACGGCCACCACCGGTGTACCGCTGGCCATGGCCTCGAGAATCACCAGGCCGAAGGTTTCCTGGTCGCCCGCGTGTACCAGCAGGTCGGCGCTGGCCATCAGGCGAGCGACATCCTGGGCCGGGGAGAAGTGATTGATGACCGTGACGTTGTCGGGCACGGCCGTGGGCATGTTCGAGCCGACCAGCAACAGGTGGTAGGGCTTGCCCAGCTGGCGCATGCAGTCGAGCAGGACCGGCAGGTTCTTTTCCCGCGAGCCGCGTCCGGCAAAGACCAGCAGGCGCGCGGTGTCCGGGATACCGAGCCGGGCCCTGAGCTGTGTGTCGCGCTGATCAGGGTTGAAGGTCGTCAGGTCGACGCCCAGACGCTGCACGTGCACGTCCTTGACGCCTAGGCGGGTCAGCTTGTCGGCCATCACCTGGCTGGGGGCCAGTACCCGGTCGAAGTTGCCGTACAGCTTGCTGACGTAGGCTTCCACGTTGGGCGTGAACCAGCTGCCCATGCGGTTCTTGACCAGCAAGGGCAGGTCGGAGTGGTAGAAGCCGATCACCGGCACATCGAGCTGGCGGCGCGCTTCCAGTGCGGCCCAGGCCGTGAAATAGGGGTCGCCGACTTCGATCAGGTCCGGCTGCAGCCGGCCCAGGACCTTGCACCAGGGCGCGAGGCGGACCGGGAACCGGTAACCGTTGCCGAACGGCAGGGCAAGCGCCGGCACCTTGTAGATACCATTGGCATCGCTGGGCTTGGGGCCGGGAATCAAAAGACTGTGTTGCACGCCTGGCATATGGCCGAGGCGACGGTGCTTGGCATCGAGGTAAGTACGTACACCCCCGCTGGCCGGGGCATAGAACATGGTGATGTCAGCGATGTGCACGATCAGCATCCCTCCGGGATCGTCTTGGTGGTCTGTCATCCGGCAGTAACAGTCCGGAGATGACGCGCCTACCCATTGACCATTCCGGAGGGTGGTTTGTTCGATCGGCAGGACGGCTGTGCGCCGCCAATCATGGCGCCGGCGGCGGCGAACGGCCGCCGGCGACACAGGCACTCGCCGCCTGCGGAAGGCACGTGCAGTGCCACGCAAATGTCTCCCTCTCGCGCGGTGCTTGCCTCAGATCCTGAAGCTGCCGACCAGATGCTTGAGCCGGGCCGCCTGCTGTTCCAGGTCGGTGCACGCGCGCAGGGTGGCCTGCAGGTTCTCCACGCCTTCCTGGTTGAGCAGGTTGATCTCGTTGATGTCCATGTTGATCGAGTCGACCACGGCGGTCTGCTCTTCGGTGGCGGTCGCCACCGACTGGTTCATGCCATCGATCTCGCCGATGCGCTGGGTCACGCTGCCCAGCCGCTCACCCGCCTGGTTGGCGATCTCGACGCTGTCCTGGCTGTGGCGCTGGCTCTGGCCCATGGTGTCGACCGACTCGCGCGCACCGACCTGCAGCTCTTCGATCATCGTCTGCACCTGCTGCGCCGACTCCTGGGTGCGGTGCGCCAGGTTGCGCACTTCGTCGGCGACCACGGCGAAGCCGCGACCGGCTTCACCGGCACGCGCCGCCTCGATGGCCGCGTTGAGCGCGAGCAGGTTGGTCTGCTGCGAGATGCTGGTGATCACATCGAGAATCTGACCGATGTTCACCGTCTTGCTGTTGAGCTTCTCGATGTGCCCGCTGGAGCTGACGATCAGGTCAGACAGGCGCGTCATCGCCTGGATGTTGCGGTCCACCACCTGTTGACCTTCTTCGGCCAGCAGACGCGCCGAACTGGCGTGCTGGGAGGCCTGAGCCGCGTTGTTGGCGATTTCCTGGGCGGCGGCGCCCAGCTCGTTGATCGCCGCGGCCACGCTGTTGGTGCGGTTGGACTGCTCGTCCGAGTTGCTCATCGACGAGTTGGAGGCGCTGACCACGCGCAATGCCACTTCGTTGACGTGTTCGGTGGCCGACGACACTTCGATGATCGAGCTGTGGATGCGCTCGACGAAGCGGTTGAAGGCCGTGCCGAGGATGCCGAACTCGTCCTGATGATGGATGCGCAGGCGTTTGGTCAGGTCGCCTTCACCTTCGGCGATGTCTTCCATGGCCCGGGTCATGGTGTGCAAGGGTTGCATCAGTGCGCGGATCAGCAAGCCAAGCAGGGCGATGATGATGACCACCGCGACCACCGTGGCGATCACCGCCGACGTGCGGAAGGTGCTGAGCATGGCGTAGGCATCGGCCTTGTCCACCGACAGGCCCACATACCAGTTGGCGTTCGGCAGGCCCTTGACCGGGGTGAAACTCAGCAGGCGGGCGTTGCCATCGACGTCGACTTCGCTCAAGTCCTGGGTCAGGCGCGGCGTCTGCCCCGGGAAGACCTCTGACAGGGACTTCATGACCAGCGCCTTGTCCGGGTGCACCAGGATCTTGCCCTGGTCGTTGACCAGGAACGCATAGCCCATGCCGCCGAAATTCAGCGAGTTGATGATCTGCACCAGCCCGTCCAGCGCCAGGTCGCCACCGACCACGCCTATGTCACGCGAGACGCTGGAGAGGATGCCGATGACCATCTTGTTGGTGGTCAGGTCGATGTAGGGTTCGGTGAGGATCGCCCCGCTGGCGTTCATGCCGTCCTTGTACCAGGGGCGGGTGCGCGGGTCGTAGCCGGCTGGCATTGGCGAATCGGGGCGTACGCTGAAACGACCGTCGGTACGGCCCAGGTAGGCCGTGAGAAAGCTCGAGGTGACGGCCTTCTGGCCCATGAAGACTTCCGCGTTGTCCGGTGCCTGCGCAATGTTCTGTGCCAGGTTTTCCACCAGCCTGATGCGGCCATCGAGCAGGTTGCGGATGTTGGTCGACGTGGACTCGCCCATTTCGTTCAGATAGCTCTCCAGGTCGGCGCGAATCGCATTGCGCTGGAGATAGTCGTTGTACAGCGTGAACAGGGTAAAGGCGAGTATGACGATCAGTGACGCCGCCAGCAGGATCTTATGGCTGAATTTCAAGCTTTTGTTCATGGCGTAATCGGTTCCGCAAGGGGATGGAACAGGGTGTTCAGGCGGGGGGATCGGCGCTCACCGCGCGCTGCCCGCGTGTCGTTCCGGAGTCGTTCCTGGTCTTCCGTCGGACATCGACAGGGGGTATCGGCCGGGGAGGGGGGAATCTTGAATGGGAGAGGGGAAAAACAGAGGGGACGAGCTGGAAGTGGCAAGTCGCAAGAAAAACCGGGGAAACACCGTGGGTGTGCGGTGGGCGAATGAGGTCGCCCGCCGCTTTATACCCGAAGCGGCAAGCGACGTTCGCTTGCCGCCTGCCGCCTGCCGCTTTACGCCAGCGCCTTGGACGCCAGCCAGAACAGCCCGGCAGCCAGGCCCATGGAGGCCGGCAGGGTCAGGACCCAGGCCAGCAGGATGGTCTTGACCGTACCGCCTTGCAGGCCGCTCTTGTTCGCCACCATGGTGCCTGCCACGCCGGAAGACAGGACATGGGTGGTCGAGACTGGCAGGCTGAACACGTTGGCCATGCCGATGGCGCAGGCTGCCGTGATCTGGGCGGCCATGCCCTGGGCATAGGTCATGCCCTGCTTGCCGATCTTCTCGCCCACGGTCAGCACCACGCGCTTCCAGCCGACCATGGTGCCCAGGCCCAGGGCCAGCGCGACGGCCACGATCACCCAGAACGGGGCGTATTCGGTTGTGGCGGTCAGGTCCTTGCGCAGCTTCTCGAGGTCGGACTTCTCGCGGGCGTCGAGGCCAGGCAGCTTGCCGACCTTCTTCGCGGTGTCGTCCAGGCACAGCAGGTAGCGGCGCACTTCGACACGTTGCTCGGAGGGCAGCCCATGGTAGTCGGTCACGCCCTTGAGCGTGCGCTGCAAGGCGGTGATGGTCGGCTCGGTCTGGCGCGGGTCGCAGCTGAACTGCTCCGGCAGATCGCCCGTCTTGGCCTTGCCCAGGGCCAGGAACTCGCCAAGCGTCGCTTCGTTGCGCTGGTAAAACTGGCTCAGGTGCAGCGTGGCGTCACGGGTACGCTCGATCTGGTAGGTGCTGCTGCCCAGGTCGAGGACGAACTGCGACGGTACGATACCGATCAGCACCAGCATGATCAGGCCGATGCCTTTCTGGCCGTCATTGGAGCCGTGCACGAAGCTCACGCCCATGGCCGAGATGACCAGCACCAGGCGGTTCCAGAACGGCGGATGCTTCTTGTCGTCGAGCTTGCGACGCTGCTCGGGCGTCTTGTGCATCTTCGACAGCGGGCGCCACCACTTCAGGCCGATCAGCACCAGGGCGGCGACCACGAAGCCTGCCAGGGGCGAGACGACCAGGGAGAGCGCGATGTCGATCGCTTTCTGCCAGTTGACCCCATCGCCCAGCGGAATGCCGTTGATCAGGGCATTGGCCAGGCCCACGCCGAGGATCGAGCCGATCAGCGTGTGCGAACTCGACGACGGAATGCCGAAGTACCAGGTACCCAGGTTCCAGGTGATGGCCGCAGCCAGCAGCGAGAAGACCATGGCCAGGCCGTGACCGGTGTTGACGTTGATCAGCAGCTCGACCGGCAGCAGGTGGACGATGGCGTAGGCCACGCCGACGCCGCCCAGCAACACGCCGAGGAAGTTGAAGACACCGGACAGGAACACGGCCAGGTGTGGCGGCATGGCCTTGGTGTAGATGACGGTGGCTACCGCGTTGGCGGTGTCATGAAAGCCGTTGATGAACTCGAAGGCGAGCACGAAGGTGACTGCGAGCACCAGGCTCACCAGAACCCAGGCATCCAGTCCGCTGAATAAATCGATCATGAAGTTTGTCTGGCGGTCGTAGGGGGGGCGGATTATGCCAGAAAACCCTGGCAATCGATCCCCCCCCAGGGCAGCCGGCGACGAACCGAAGCGCAGGACACCGCTGGGGTAGAAGGGTTGCCCCATGGTCGATCGGGCCAGGAGCCGTTTTGATCAGCGCTGAACGCGCGGCAAACGCGAACGAAATCGGTCGCTGCGGCGAGACGAAAAAATCACATGAAATTTGTCAAATTACGTGTCTGGCCTGGCGCAGTTCTCCCCTTGGGGGGCTGTCGCGCGGTCCCCAATGGCAGGATCGCCTTCAGAGTTTGTGTTCACGCAACTCTTTCTCCATCTTCTCCAGCTCTTGGGCAAAGACTTGGTCTTGAACGGTAGAGCGTTTGCGCCAGGGTTTGCGCTCAGGTTCCGATTGAGCGGCGTAGGTGGTCACTTCACCACCGTACACATCCTTGTAACGGCCGGCCTGACGCTCGAGTTCGGCGCGCAGTTCATCTTTCGTCACAGTAATATCCATCATTCATTAATGAAGCCTGGCGACTGCATGCAGAGGGCATGCGGCTACGTGGCCAAGGCGAATACCGCGTCGTAGCAACTCGGTTGAAACAAGACTCGAGACAGGAGGGCACGCTCGAATGGCCCGGGACGAACAGTCGACATGCGCTGGATTGGATCCAGGGTACGAAGTGTCACGACGGGGCGCAGGGCAATTATAACAACGACGTGCAGGCATGCTCCAGGGTCTCGCCTTCGAGTCTGGCAGGCAATGAAGTTGATTGTCCAGAAGTCTGCGATCAATCAAACGCTCATGATCATATGAGAGATTGCTTGTAGGAAAGTTCTGAAACAGCAGAAGAGAAAGTAAGACGGCCTTGCCACGGAGCAAGGCCGTGCCTAGGGACTTCCACGGTGGGTACCTGACCAGTCTCTCCAATAGAAGCCACATGGGCCCAATCAAGGTATAAGCAAATGTATCGACGGTCAATTGCGATTATCGGTCGGTTGTCCGATAATCGCACAAACCACGTGCTTCGAGGTGAGCCATGAACGAACAAGAGCCGCTAGCGCCCCAGGCACCGAGGCATCGCGCGCCACCTGCTGCAGTAGGGCTGGCGCCACCGATCGTCGCTTCGCCTGCCAAACGCATCCAGGCGTTCACTGGCGATCCGGATTTCATGACCTCGTTGGCGCGGGGGCTGGCGGTGATCCAGGCGTTTCAGGAGCGCAAGCGCCACCTGACCATCGCCCAGATCAGCCACCGCACCGAGATCCCACGCGCTGCGGTACGGCGCTGTCTGCACACCTTGATGAAGCTGGGCTACGCGACCACCAATGGGCGCACGTACTCCCTGTTGCCCAAGGTATTGACGCTGGGGCATGCCTACCTGTCCTCGACGCCGCTGGCGGTCTCGGCACAGCCCTATCTGGATCGCATCAGTGAACAACTGCACGAGGCGGCCAACATGGCCACGCTCGAAGGCGACGACATCCTCTACATCGCGCGCTCGGCCACCGTCGAGCGGCTGATCTCGGTCGACCTGTCGGTGGGCGGGCGTTTGCCGGCGTATTGCACGTCGATGGGGCGGATCATGCTGGCGGCGCTCGACGATGCCAGCCTGCAGGAATACCTGGACCGGGCCGACATGAAGCCGCGTACCAGTCGCACCCTCCACGAGCCTGCCGCGTTGCTGGCGTGCATCCGGCAGGTACGCGAGCAGGGCTGGTGCGTGGTCGACCAGGAGCTGGAGCAAGGGCTGCGTTCGATCGCGGTGCCGGTGTACGACGCCTCCGGGCAGGTGCTGGCGGCGCTCAATGTCAGCACCCACGTCGGACGGGTGACACGGGGCGAACTCGAACAGCGGTTCCTGCCCATTCTGCTGGCCGCCAGTCGTGACCTGTGCGCACAACTCTTTGCGTGAGCGCAGTGGGCGTCGATCGCAGCGCTGCCTGAGCAGGCCGTTCGGCCATTGCCAGGCGCCGTGAATGTGTTCGGTAACCGCCCACAGACGGGGTGACCGGATTGTGGCGCGCAGGTCCCGCTCACTATTCTGCTGGCTGATCGGGCGCCATCGCCCACAGGCAGGAGAAATACGATGCGTGATGTCTTCATTTGCGATGCGGTACGAACCCCGATCGGCCGCTATGGCGGCGCCCTGGCCAGCGTGCGCGCCGACGACCTGGCGGCCGTACCGCTCAAGGCTCTGCTCGAGCGCAACCCGTCGGTGGACTGGTCGCGGCTCGACGAAGTCTTCCTTGGCTGCGCGAACCAGGCAGGTGAAGACAACCGTAATGTGGCGCGCATGGCGTTGCTGTTGGCGGGCCTGCCCGAGTCGGTCCCTGGCGTGACGCTCAATCGCCTGTGCGCATCCGGCATGGAAGCCATCGGCACGGCGTTCCGCGCCATCGCCAGTGGCGAGATGGAGCTGGCCATCGCCGGTGGGGTGGAGTCCATGTCACGGGCGCCATTCGTCATGGGCAAGGCCGAAAGCGGCTACGCGCGTACGCTGCAGCTCGAGGACACCACCCTCGGCTGGCGCTTCGTCAACCCTGCGATGCGCGCGGCGCATGGGGTCGACTCGATGCCGCAGACAGCCGACAACGTCGCCGAGGACCATCACATCTCGCGGGCCGACCAGGATGCCTTCGCCCTGCGTAGCCAGCAGCGCGCGGCGGCGGCCCAGGCCGCAGGCTTTTTCGCCGAGGAGATCGTGCCCGTGCGCGTCGTGCACAAGAAGGGCGACACGCTGGTCGAGCGTGACGAGCACCCGCGCCCTGACACCACACCCGAAGCGCTGGCACGGCTCACACCGGTCAATGGGCCGGGCAAGACCGTCACGGCCGGCAACGCCTCGGGCGTGAACGATGGCGCCGCCGCGATGATCCTGGCGTCGGCCGAGGCCGTGCAACGCCACGGGCTGACCCCCCGGGCACGGGTGCTGGGCATGGCCAGTGCCGGCGTCGCGCCTCGGGTGATGGGCATCGGCCCGGTACCGGCGGTGACCAAGCTGGTCGAGCGGTTGAGGCTGAAGGTCAGCGACTTCGACGTCATCGAGCTCAACGAGGCCTTCGCCAGTCAGGGGCTGGCGGTGCTGCGCGGGCTGGGCCTGGCGGACGACGCGCCCCAGGTGAACCCCAATGGCGGCGCCATCGCCCTGGGCCATCCGCTGGGCATGAGTGGGGCGCGGTTGGTCATGACGGCCTTGCATCAGTTGGAGAAGAGGGGCGGGCGCAAGGGGTTGGCGACGCTGTGCGTGGGGGTGGGGCAGGGGTTGGCGCTGGCGATCGAGCGGGTATAGAACAGGCCGTCGGGAACGGTGTTGTTACTAGTTATGTCTAGACTGACACTATAACTAGTCGGGAGCACCCCACCATGACCTCAATGCCTTATTCACAGGACGAGCGCCGCAAGCGCATCTTCGCGATCGTGGGGGCCTCGTCGGGCAACCTGGTGGAGTGGTTCGACTTCTACGTCTATGCCTTCTGCGCCATCTATTTCGCGCCGGTGTTCTTCCCCTCGGACAACCCGACCGTGCAACTGCTCAACACGGCAGGCGTGTTCGCCGCCGGGTTTCTGATGCGCCCGATCGGCGGGTGGATCTTCGGGCGTCTGGCCGATCGCCGAGGACGCAAGCATTCGCTGATGATCTCGGTGTTGATGATGTGCTTCGGCTCGCTGGTCATCGCCTGCCTGCCGACCTACGCCAGCATCGGCGCCTGGGCACCGTTGCTGCTGCTGGTGGCGCGGTTGATCCAGGGGCTGTCGGTCGGCGGTGAGTACGGCACCACGGCCACCTACATGAGCGAAGTGGCCCTGCGCGGGCAGCGCGGGTTCTTCGCCTCGTTCCAGTACGTCACCTTGATTGGCGGGCAGTTGCTGGCGGTCCTGGTGGTGGTGATCCTGCAGCAGCTGCTCACCGACGACGAGTTGCGCGCCTGGGGCTGGCGGGTTCCGTTCGTGGTCGGGGCCATCGCCGCCCTGATCTCGCTGATGCTGCGCCGTTCGCTGAAGGAGACCAGCAGCGCCAAAACCCGCCAGAGCGCCGAAGCCGGCAGTGTCACCGGCCTGTTCCGCAACCATGGCGCCGCGTTCGTCACGGTACTGGGCTACACCGCAGGTGGCTCGCTGATCTTCTACACCTTCACCACCTACATGCAGAAGTACCTGGTCAACACGGCCGGCATGCACGCCAAGGACGCCAGCTTCGTCATGACCGGCGCGCTGTTCCTGTTCATGTGCCTGCAACCGCTGTTCGGCATGCTCTCCGACCGCATCGGGCGGCGCACCTCGATGCTGCTGTTCGGCGCGTTGGGGACCGTGTTCACCGTGCCACTGCTGATGGCGCTCAAAACGGTGACCAGCCCGTTCATGGCCTTCGTGCTGGTCAGCCTGGCGCTGTGCATCGTCAGCTTCTACACCTCCATCAGCGGGCTGGTGAAGGCCGAGATGTTCCCGCCGCAGGTGCGTGCGCTGGGCGTGGGGCTGGCCTACGCGGTGGCCAACGCGATGTTCGGCGGGTCTGCCGAGTACGTGGCGCTGGGGCTCAAGTCCCTGGGGATGGAAAACACCTTCTACTGGTACGTCACTGCGATGATGGCGATCGCCTTCCTGTTCAGCCTGCGGCTGCCCAAGCAGGCCGAATACCTGCACCACGATCACTGAGGCGCTGCCGGGCTGCCCTGCAGCCCATCGCGGGCAAGCCCGCTCCCACTCAGGCCACTACAGCCTGACAGGCAGCAGAAGCTGCATACCGCCCTGTGGGAGTCCGCCCGCCGCCTTGGCGCCGCGCTGTCGCGCAGAGAACATGGCGATAGCTGGCAGGATCCGGAGCTTCATTGCTAATCGATTTTAGGGCCGCTTTGCGGCCCATCGCGGCCGGTCCGGCGCCCCGGCTGGGGCCGCTCCTACACCCGTAGCCCCACTGCGAGGTTGCAGGCTATCGCGGTCACCTGTGGGAGCGGCCCCTGTGCCGCGATTGGGCCCGCAGGGCCCACAAATCCTGAAATTATTCCTTTTAAAATCAAAAAGATATTTATGTTCTATGAGAGCGGACTCGCCCGCGATGCAGGCGATGCCTGAGCGGGCCCTGTCGCTGCCAAGCCCACCAGGGCTGGTACAGTCAGCCAGAAAGCACAGGCGACACCCCCTCCTGTGGGAGCGGGCTTGCCCGCGATGCAAGCGATGCCTGGTCGGCCTCTGTCGCTGGCCAATCGGGCCCGCTACCTGCGCCGCCACTCCTTCAACGCACCTTACTCACCCGCGCGCCATGCCGCCAGGCAGGTGTCCAGCATCCGGTTGGAGAACCCCCACTCGTTGTCGTACCACGCCATGACCTTGAGCATCCTGCCGCTGATGCGGGTGTGATTGGCGTCGAAGATCGACGAGCGCGGGTCGTGGTTGAAGTCGCAGGACACCAGCGGCAAGGTGTTGTAGCCCAGCACGGGCGAGTGCTCGCTGGCCTGCTTGAGCGCCTGGTTCACGGCCTCGACCGTCGCGTCGCGCTCCAGGGTCACGGTCAGGTCCACCAGGGATACGTTGATTACCGGCACCCGCACGGCCATCCCGGTCAGGCGTCCGGCCAGCGCCGGCAGGACCAGGCCCACCGCTTCGGCCGCGCCGGTCTTGCTCGGGATCATCGACTGGGTGGCCGCACGGGCACGGTACGGGTCCTTGTGGCTGACGTCGATCAGCACCTGGTCATTGGTGAAGGCGTGGATGGTGGTCATCAGACCGTGCTCGATGCCGAACTCGCGGTGCAGCACCTGGGCCACCGGGGCCAGGCAGTTAGTGGTGCACGAGGCGTTGGAAATGACCTGGTGCGAGGCGCGCAACTGATCATGGTTGACGCCATAGACGATCGTGGCGTCGGCGCCCTTGGCCGGTGCCGAGACGATGACCTTGGCCGCACCGGCGGTCAGGTGCGCGGCGGCCTTGTCCCGGTCGGTGAACAGCCCGGTGCACTCGAACACCACATCGACGCGCGCGTCTCGCCACGGCAGTTCGGCAGGGTTGCGGATGGCGCTGAACGCAATGCGGTCACCATTGACCGTCAGGCTGTCCTGATCGGCGTGCACCTCGGCGTCGAACAGGCCGTGTACGCTGTCGTGCTTGAGCAGGTGGGCGTTGACCGCGAGATCACCGAGGTCGTTGATGGCGACCACCTGCAGGTTCTGGCGATAGCCCTGGCTGTAGAGTGCGCGCAGGACGTTGCGTCCGATGCGGCCGAATCCATTGATGGCGATGCGAAGTGTCATGGGCGATACCTCTGGCGAACGGAAGAGAGCTGTGACAAGAATGTCGTGTCACTGAAACGATTTTGTTGTTGGAATTACAAGATTATTCGTTCAATGATAGAAAACAAGCCCCAGTGGTGGCAGAATTTTTATCAAACCTACAACGAGCAGTCGAGCATTTCAGGCTTACCGATGGTCCGGGCATGTGCTTGCTTGCCCTGACGATGTGCGAGCCAGCCGCTCAAGACCGCCCCGAACGTCAGCCTGGAGTCGAGTCCACCATGCACCCGCGCATCCTTGAGGTTACCGAGCGATTGATCGCTCGCAGTCGTCGTACGCGTGAGCGTTACCTGTCGCTGATCGATGCCGCTGCCAGCGATGGCCCGGTCCGTGCCAGCCTGCAGTGCGCCAACTTCGCCCATGGCGTGGCCGGTTGCGGCAGCGAGGACAAGCAGCGCCTGCGGCTGATGAACGCCGCCAACGTCGCCATCGTCTCGGCCTACAACGACATGCTGTCGGCTCACCAGCCCTACCAGTACTTCCCCGAGCAGATCAAACAGGCGCTGCGCGAGATCGGCTCGGTGGGCCAGTTCGCTGGCGGCGTGCCGGCCATGTGCGACGGTGTGACCCAGGGCGAGCCGGGGATGGAGCTGGCGATCGCGAGTCGCGAAGTCATCGCCATGTCCACTGCCATCGCGCTGTCGCACAACCTGTTCGATGCCACGTTGCTGCTGGGCATCTGCGACAAGATCGTTCCAGGCCTGATGATGGGGGCCTTGCGCTTTGGGCACCTGCCGACGGTCTTCGTTCCAGGCGGTCCGATGCCCTCGGGGCTGTCCAACAAGGAAAAGGCCGACGTGCGCCAGCGCTATGCCGAGGGCAAGGCCAGCCGCGAGGAGCTGCTCGAAGCGGAGATGCAGTCCTACCACAGCCCCGGCACCTGCACCTTCTACGGCACGGCCAACACCAACCAGCTGCTGATGGAAGTGATGGGCCTGCACCTGCCCGGCGCTTCCTTCGTCAACCCCTACACGCCGTTGCGCGATGCGCTCACCGCCGAGGCCGCACGGCAGGTCACGCGCCTGACCAAAGCCGGGGGCGCGTTCACGCCCCTGGGGCGGATCGTCGACGAGAAGTCGATGGTCAACGCCATCGTCGCGCTGCACGCCACCGGCGGCTCGACCAACCATACCCTGCACCTGCCGGCCATGGCCCAGGCCGCCGGCCTGCAACTCACCTGGCAGGACATGGCCGACCTGTCCGAGGTGGTGCCGACCCTGGCCCACGTCTACCCCAATGGCAAAGCCGACATCAACCACTTCCAGGCCGCCGGAGGCATGGCGTTCCTGATCAGCCAACTGCTCGATGCCGGCCTGTTGCACGAAGACGTGCAGACCGTGGTCGGCCCAGGCCTGCGCCGCTACACCCAGGAACCGTTCCTCGACGATGGGCGCCTGGTCTGGCGCGATGGACCGCGTGACAGCCTCGACGAGAGCATCCTGCGCCCGGTGGCGCGGCCGTTCTCCGCCGAAGGCGGGCTGCGGGTGATGCAGGGCAACCTGGGCCGCGGCGTGATGAAAGTGTCGGCCGTGGCGCCCGAGCACCGCGTCGTCGAGGCGCCTGCGCGGGTCTTCCAGGACCAGCAGTCGCTGGCCGACGCCTTCAAGGCCGGCGAGCTGGAATGCGACTTTGTCGCCGTGGTGCGTTTCCAGGGGCCACGCAGCAACGGCATGCCGGAGCTGCACAAGCTCACACCGTACCTCGGGGTACTGCAGGACCGCGGCTTCAAGGTCGCGCTGGTGACCGACGGGCGCATGTCCGGCGCCTCCGGCAAGATCCCGGCGGCGATCCACGTCTGCCCGGAGGCGCATGACGGTGGCCTGCTGGCAAAAGTCCGCGATGGTGATAGGGTGCGCGTAGACGGTGCCGAAGGCACGCTGCAGGTCATGGTGTCGGCCGAGGAACTGGCCGCACGCGACATGCCACCCACACCCACCGGGAACGACCTGGGCTGCGGGCGCGAACTCTTCGGCTTCATGCGCGTGGCCTTCAGCTCGGCGGAGCAGGGCGCCAGCGCCTTTACTTCGGCCCTGGAGAATCTGGAATGAAAGCCCTGCTGGTAGGCGACATCGGAGGGACCAACGCACGCTTCGCACTCTGGCAAGACCATCGACTGCACGCGGTGCAGGTATTCCCCACCGTCGAACATGACAGCGTCGAGGACGCCATCGAGCTGTACCTCGAGCAGCAAGGCATCGCCCGCGGTGGCCTGGCCGCCGTGTGCCTGGCCGTGGCCGGGCCTGTCGAAGGCGACGAGTTCCACTTCACCAACAACCCCTGGCGCATCCAGCGTGATGCCTTCTGCACGCGCCTGGCCGTCGAGCGCCTGCTGCTGATCAATGATTTCTCCGCCATGGCCCTGGGCATGACCTGCCTCGAGCCGGACGAGTACCAGTCGATCCGTGACGGCCAGGCCGACCTCACCCGCCCGGCGCTGGTGATCGGCCCGGGAACCGGCCTGGGGGTGGCCGGCCTGCTGCACCTCGACGGGCGCCGCTGGCTGGCGCTGCCGGGCGAGGGGGGGCACGTCGACCTGCCGGTGAGCAACGTCCGCGAAGCCGCGATCCATCAGCAGCTGCACGCCAGCCTGGGCCACGTCAGCGCCGAGCACGTGCTCAGCGGCGGTGGCCTGGTGCGGCTGTACGAGGCGATGTGCGCCCTGGACGGCGACCTGCCACGGCACGAGACGCCCGCCCAGATCACCGATGCCGCGCTGGGTGGCGAGCCTCGGGCACTGGCGGTGGTCGAGCAATTCTGCCGCTTCTTCGGCCGGGTGGTCGGCAACCATGTGCTGACCCTGGGCGCACGCGGCGGGGTGTACATCGTCGGTGGCGTCATTCCGCGCTTCGTCGACCTGTTCCGGCAGAGCGGCTTTGCCGACAGCCTGTGCGACAAGGGGGTGATGCGCGAGTATTTCGACGGCATCCCGATCTGGTTGGTGACGGCGCCGTTCTCGGGGCTGCTGGGGGCCGGTGTGGCCTTGCAACAATCGCTCGAACACGGATCACAGCGGGCGTAGACCCGCGGGCTTGTCAGAGGGAGTTACCGTTGAGCACTGCCGGACATTCGATTCTGCTGGTCGACGACGATCAGGAGATTCGCGAACTGCTGCACACCTACCTCAGCCGCGCCGGCTTCGAGGTGCACGCCGTCGCCGACGGCCAGGCCTTTCGCCAGGCGCTGGACACGGGCCACTGCGACCTGGTGATCCTGGACGTGATGCTGCCCGACGAAGACGGCTTCAGCCTGTGCCGTTGGACACGCCAGCACCCTCGGCGCGACCAGGTGCCAATCATCATGCTGACCGCCAGCTCCGACGAGGCCGACCGGGTCATCGGCCTGGAGCTGGGCGCCGACGACTACCTGGGCAAGCCGTTCAGCCCCCGGGAGCTGCAGGCTCGCATCAAGGCCCTGCTGCGCCGTTCGGCGTTCGCGCGCGACACCGGCTCGGCGGTGCTGACCTTCGACGACTGGCGCCTGGACACGGTCAGCCACCGGCTGTTCCACCGTGACGGCGAGGAGGTGCTGCTGTCCGGGGCGGACTTCGCCTTGCTCAAGCTGTTCCTCGAGCGCCCGCAGCAGATCCTCGACCGTGACACCATCGGCAACGTGACCCGCGGCCGCGAGCCGATGCCCCTGGACCGGGTGGTCGACATGGCGGTGCGCCGCCTGCGTCAGCGGCTGCGCGACGTGGACCGGCCCGCGCGGCTGATCCGGACCGTGCGGGGGAGTGGCTATCTGCTGGCCGCGCATGTCAGCACCGGTCGCTGAACGTCGCTGGCGCCTGTTGCCGCGTTCGCTGCTGGGCCGCATGCTGCTGCTGACGCTGCTGGTGGTGGCGCTCGCCCAGGGACTCTCGAGCCTGGTCTGGGTGTCGCAATGGCGCGCCAGCCAGGTGCAGGGCCTGCAGGCCAGCGCTGGCAGCCTGGCGCATTCCATGGGCGCCAGCGCCAGCTACCTGCGTTCGCTGCCGGTGGCCTATCGGCCGATGGTGCTGGATCAATTGCGGCACATGGGCGGCACGCGCTTTTTCGTCTCGCTCAACCAGCACGCGCTGCAGATGCGCACGCTGCCGGCGACGCCGCGCAAGCAGGCCGTGATCGACGTGTTTCGCCAGGTCCTGGGCCAGCGCCTGGGCGAGGGCGTGCAGTTCGAGGTGAACTTCGTCAGCCCCGGCGAGCTGCGCATCTTCAACAGCGGCCTGCGCCTGGACGAGCTGCCGCGCTCCTGGGCGCACTATTCCCTGACCCTCGAGCCACTCGACCCGCCCGTGCTGGTCACCCAGATCCGCCTGGCCGAGAGCGAGTGGCTGTACATCGCCTCCTTGCTGCCAGCGCCCTACACCGAGCCCGAGCCGCCGGAGCTGCCACGTCAGCAATTGCTGTTCATGCTCATCACCAGCGTCTTGCTGCTGCTGTTCATCGGCCTGCTGGTGCATTGGCAGAGCCGCCCGCTCAAGCGTCTGGCCCGCGCCGCGCGAGACATGTCGCTCAGCGGCGAGGTGGCGCCGGTGCCAGTGGGCGGGGGCAGCGAGGTGGCGGACGTGGCGCGCGCCTTCAACAGCATGAGCGAGCGCATCACGCGCTACCTGACCGAACGCGGCCAGTTGTTCAGCGCGATCTCCCACGACCTGCGCACGCCGATCACCCGCCTGCGGCTGCGTGTCGAGCTGCTCGAGGACGAGCAGGTGCAGGCGCGCTTCACCCGTGACCTCGACGAACTGGAGCTGCTGGTCAAGGGCGCGCTGCAATGCGTGAAGGACACCGACATCCACGAGAACGTCGAGCCGGTGGACCTCGACCATGTGCTGCACCTGCTGGCCGAACCCTACCTGGAAGACGGGCGCCTCACGGTGGAAGGGCGCAGCCTGGCGCCGTATCCCGGCAAGCCCCTGGCCCTGCGCCGCTGCATCGGCAACCTGATCGACAACGCCATCAAGTACGGCGAGCGTGCCCACCTGCGGGTGCTCGACAGCGACAGCGGTTTCGTCCTGCAGGTCGACGACCAGGGGCCGGGCGTGCCGGCCCAGCAGCTGGAACAGGTCTTCGAACCCCACGTGCGCCTGGGCCAGCAGCAGCAAGGCTACGGCCTGGGTCTGGGGATCGCGCGCAACATCGCCCACAGCCATGGCGGCGAAGTGAGCCTGCTCAACCTGCGCCAGGGGGGCCTGCGTGTGACCTTGAGTCTGCCTCGGTAAGCCGCCGGCCATTGGCCATGCAATGTCACCATCCTGTGACATTTCTCCAACCTTTCGTGACCTGCCAGGCCAGTCGGTCTGGTTAGACTCCTTGCCCAATACCGGCCATGCCGTCATGGCCAGGAATCGTTCGCTCGAAACGACTTCGCATAACAACAACAAGGTATTGCCCATGACCACGTTCACTCGTATCGCTGCTGCCATTTCCCTCGCTTCGCTGATGCCCCTGGCGGCCTTCGCCGATGACAAGGGCACCGTCGAGGTGCTGCACTGGTGGACCTCCGGTGGTGAAGCCGCCGCCGTCAAGACGCTCAAGGATCAGATCGGCCAGGACGGTTACGTCTGGAAGGACAATGCCGTCGCCGGTGGCGGCGGTGCGGCGGCCATGACCGTGCTCAAGACCCGCGCGGTCGCCGGCAACCCGCCTGCTGCCGCCCAGATCAAGGGGCCGGACATCCAGGAATGGGGCGCCCTCGGCCTGCTCACCGAACTGGACGACGTCGCCACCGCCAACCAGTGGGACGCGCTGCTGCCGGCCAAGGTCGCCGAGATCATGAAGTACGACGGTCACTACGTGGCCGTGCCGGTGAACATCCACCGCGCCAACTGGCTGTGGATCAATCCGGCCGTCTTCGAAAAGACCGGGGCCAGCGTACCGACCACCCTCGACGAACTGTTCGCCGCCGCCGACAAGCTCAAGGCTGCAGGTTTCCAGCCCCTGGCCCATGGCGGTCAGCCCTGGCAGGACAGCACCGTGTTCGAGGACGTGGTGCTGAGCGTGCTCGGCCCCGTCGGTTACCACCGCGCGTTCGTCGACCTCGACCCGGAGACCCTGACCGGCCCGGACATGGTCAAGGCCTTCAGCGTGCTGCAGCGACTCGGCAGCTACATGGACCCGAACCGCGCCGGGCGTGACTGGAACATCGCCGCCGCCGAGGTCATCAACGGCAAGGCCGGCATGCAGATCATGGGCGACTGGGCCAAGAGCGAATGGACCGCCGCCGGCAAGGTGGCGGGCAAGGACTACCAGTGCGTACCGTTCCCGGGCACCCAGGGCAGCTTCACCTACAACATCGACTCGCTGGCCATGTTCAAGCTCACCAACGAGAAGGACATCGCCGCGCAGAGCGACCTGGCCAAGGTCGCCCTGGAGCCGGCCTTCCAGACCGCCTTCAACCAGGCCAAGGGCTCGCTGCCGGTGCGCCAGGACATGCCCATGGACGCCTTCGACGCCTGCACCCAGCAGTCGTCCAAGGACTTCAAGCAAGCCGAGCAGGGCGATGGCCTGCAACCGAGCATGGCGCACAACATGGCCTCCTCGCTGGCTGTGCAGGGCGCGATCTTCGACGTGGTCAGCAACTTCATGAACGATCCCAAGGCCGATCCGGCCAAGGCCGCTCAGCAGCTGAACGCGGCGATCAAGGCCGCCCGCTGACGCCTTCGCGTGACGGGTGCGCTGCGGTCTGACGCCGCGCACCCCTGCCTCTCGCTTCTGGAGACCCGAGCATGACCACAGTCGCCGCCCCGTCGCGGGCCGCACCCCTGGACGCGTTGCAGCGCTGGCTACCGAAACTGGTGCTGGCGCCGAGCATGCTGATCGTCCTGGTGGGCTTTTATGGTTACATCCTCTGGACACTGGTGTTGTCCTTCACCCGCTCGACCTTCATGCCCAACTACCGCTGGGCCGGGTTCGAGCAGTACATCAAGCTGCTCAACAACGACCGCTGGTGGGTCGCCAGCAAGAACCTGATGGTGTTCGGCAGCCTGTTCATCGGGATCAGCCTGGTGATCGGCGTGGTCCTGGCCGTGCTGCTGGACCAGCGCATCCGCCGCGAGGGGTTCATCCGCACGGTGTACCTCTACCCGATGGCGCTGTCGATGATCGTGACCGGGACGGCCTGGCAGTGGCTGCTCAACCCAGGCCTGGGCCTGGACAAGCTGCTGCGCGACTGGGTCTGGGAGGGCTTTCGCTTCGACTGGCTGGTCGACCCGGAGCGGGTCATCTACTGCCTGGTGATCGCGGCGGTCTGGCAGGCCTCGGGCTTCGTCATGGCGCTGTTCCTGGCCGGTCTGCGCGGCGTCGATCCGTCGATCGTGCGCGCGGCGCAGGTCGACGGCGCCAGCCTGCCGCGCATCTACCTGCGCATCGTCCTGCCCAGCCTGCGCCCGGTGTTCTTCAGCGCGGTGATGATCCTGGCGCACATCGCCATCAAGAGCTTCGACCTGGTCGCGGCGATGACCGCAGGCGGGCCGGGCTACGCCTCGGACCTGCCGGCGATGTTCATGTACTCGTTCACCTTCAGCCGTGGGCAGATGGGCATGGGCTCGGCCAGCGCGATCCTGATGCTCGCCGCGATCCTCGCCATCCTCGTGCCGTATCTGTACTCCGAACTCAGGAACAAGCGCCATGACTAGTCTTCGCTGGTATGCGCCCAGCCGCCTGGCCATCCATGCCACCTTGCTGGCGGCCTGCGCCCTGTACCTCATCCCGCTGATCGTGATGCTGCTGACCAGCGTCAAGTCGCCCGAGGACATCCGCACCGGCAACCTGCTGAGCTGGCCTGACGTGATCACCGGCATCGGCTGGCTCAAGGCCTGGGACGCGGTGGGTGGGCATTTCTGGAACTCGGTGAAGATCACCGTGCCTGCCGTGCTGATCTCCACCCTGCTCGGTGCCCTGAACGGCTACGTGCTGTCGATGTGGCGCTTTCGTGGCTCGCAGGTGTTCTTCGGGCTGCTGCTGTTCGGCTGCTTCCTGCCGTTCCAGACCGTCCTGCTGCCGGCGTCCTTCACCCTGGGCAAGCTGGGCCTGGCCAGCAGCACGCTCGGGCTGGTGCTGGTGCACGTGGTCTACGGGCTGGCCTTCACCACCCTGTTCTTCCGCAACTACTACTGCAGCGTGCCGCTGGCCCTGGTGCAGGCGGCGCGGCTGGATGGCGCGGGGTTCTTCACCATCTTCACGCGCATCCTGATGCCGATGTCGCTGCCGATCATCATGGTGTGCCTGATCTGGCAGTTCACCCAGATCTGGAACGACTTCCTGTTCGGCGTGGTGTTCGCCAGCGGCGATGCGCAACCGATCACCGTGGCCCTGAACAACCTGGTCAACACCAGCACCGGGGTCAAGGAATACAACGTCGACATGGCCGCGGCACTGATCGCCGGGTTACCGACCCTGCTGGTCTACATCGTGGCTGGCAAATATTTCCTGCGCGGCCTCACTGCCGGCGCGGTCAAGGGGTGAGACATGGCACGGCTCGAATTACGCAACGTCAACAAACACTACGGCAGTGGCCTGCCGGACACGCTCAAGGCGATCGACCTGGCGATCGACTCCGGGGAGTTCCTGATCCTGGTCGGCCCGTCCGGCTGTGGCAAGTCGACCCTCATGAACTGCATCGCCGGGCTCGAGGACATCAGCGGCGGCGCCATCCTGGTCGACGGCGCCGACATCAGCGGCATGAGCCCCAAGGACCGCGACATCGCGATGGTCTTTCAGTCCTACGCGCTGTACCCGACCATGAGCGTGCGCGACAACATCGCCTTCGGCCTGAAGATCCGCAAGATGCCCAAGGCCGAGATCGACGCCGAGGTGGACCGGGTCGCGCGGCTGCTGCAGATCGAACACTTGCTGACGCGCAAGCCCGGCCAGCTGTCCGGCGGCCAGCAGCAGCGCGTGGCCATGGGCCGGGCCTTGGCCCGCCGACCGAAGATCTACCTGTTCGACGAACCGCTGTCGAACCTGGACGCCAAGCTGCGCGTGGAGATGCGCACCGAGATCAAGCTGATGCACCAGCGCCTGCGGACCACCACCGTCTACGTGACCCACGACCAGATCGAGGCGATGACACTGGGCGACAAGGTGGCGGTGATGAAGGATGGTATCATCCAGCAGTTCGGCACGCCCCGCGACATTTATACCAACCCTGCGAACCTGTTCGTGGCCAGCTTCATCGGCTCGCCGCCGATGAACTTCATCCCTGCGACCGTGATCGAGCGCGACGGTTTGGCGTTGGCACGGTTGGACAGTGGCCAGGGGCTGCACGAATTACCACTTGGGCGCATGACGCCCGAACTACGAGAACGAACGGTCACCTTGGGTATCCGCCCAGAACAGATCAGCACCAGCCTGGGGCAGGGCACTGCACTGCCCGGCATTCGCGCGCGCGTCCAGGTCACCGAGCCGACAGGTCCGGACCTGCTGGCGTTCGTCACGCTCAATGACACCAAAGTCTGCTGTCGCCTGGCGCCGGACGTGGCCTGTCAGGCAGGCGATGACGTGGACCTGGCGCTCGACGCCAGCAAGGTATTGCTGTTCGACAGCGTCACCGGCGAGCGCTTGCGCCATTCGCCGGCGCTGTCGACCGAGCAGGGCGCGGCCCCGTTGCACCAGGGCTGCTGATACGTGTTGGGATACCCATAACAAGAAGAGGAAACACATCATGGAGCAGTGCAAACGCATGGGCGCGCTGGGAGCGCTGGGTCTGCTGGGCATCATCGCCAGCGGCGAAGCTCAGGCATTCGAACCGTTCGCGACGGATTCACCCTGGATGAGCGGGGATTGGGGCGGCACCCGCACCGAGCTGATCGAGAAAGGCTACAACTTCAGCCTGCAGTACGTGGGCGAGGCGGCGACCAACGTGCATGGCGGCTACGACCATGACCGCACGGCGCGCTACAGCGACCAGTTCGCCTTCGGCCTGCTGACGGACCTGGACAAGGTGCTGGGCTGGCAGAATGCCGAGTTCAAGATCGCCGTCACCGAGCGCAGCGGGCGCAACCTGTCCAACGACCGCATCGGCGACCCGCGGGCCGGGCACCTGAGCTCGGTGCAGGAGGTCTGGGGCCGCGGCCAGACGTGGCGCCTGACGCAGCTGTGGTTCCGCCAGACCTACCTGGACGGCGCCCTGGACCTCAAGGTCGGCCGCTACGGCCCGGGCGAGGAGTTCAACAGCTTCCCATGCGAGTTCCAGAACTTGGCGCTGTGCGGCTCGCAGGTCGGCAACTGGGTGGGTGACATCTGGTACAACTGGCCTGTGAGCCAGTGGGGCGGGCGCCTGAAGTACAACGTCTCGCCCGAGCTGGCGCTGCAGATCGGCGTGTTCGAGCAGAACCCGTCCAACCTCGAGACCGGCAACGGCTTCAAGCTGAGCGGCAGCGGCAGCCGGGGCACGATCGTGCCGGTCGAGCTGATCTGGTCGCCGCGTCCAGGCGGGTTGCCGGGTGAATACCGCCTGGGTTACTACCGCAGCAGCGCCTCGGCCGACGACCTGCACAAGGACGTCGACGGTCAGGAGCAGGCGGTCAGCGGCAAGGGCTTCAAGTCCCATGGCAGCAAGCATGGGGCCTGGCTGGTGGCGCAGCAGCAGCTGACCTCCCGGGCGTCGGACGCCAGTCGCGGCCTGAGCGTGTTCGCCAACGCCACCGTGCACGACAAGGCGACCAACCTGGTCGACAACTACCAGCAGCTCGGCGTGCTCTACACCGGCGCCTTCGATGCCCGTCCCAAGGACGTGATCGGCCTGGGCGTGGCACGAATCCATGTCAACGAGGACGTGCGCAAGCGCGCTACGCTGCTCAACACCCTCAGTGGCATCGACGACTACGACAACCCAGGGTTCGTACCGCTGCGTGGCAGCGAATACGACGCCGAACTCTACTATGGCGTGCACGTCACCGACTGGCTGACCGTGCGCCCCAACGTGCAGTTCATCAAGCGCCCTGGTGGCGTCAGCCAGGTCGACGACGCCTGGGTCATGGGCCTGAAGGTCTCGTCGACCTTCTGAGCCGGTCGGCCTGACGTTTCAGCCCAGGTCGCTGTCCTCGACGGGATAGCGACTGGCGTTGAGGCTTTCCTTGATCTTGCGCAGGTGGGGCTGGAAGTCCACGCCGCGGCGCAAGGTCATGCCGGTCGCCAGCACGTCGAGCACGGTCAGCTGGATGATGCGCGAGGTCATCGGCATGTAGATGTCGGTGTCCTCGGGCAGCGGGATGTGCAGGCTCAGGCTGCAGGCCTGGGACAGGGGTGAACCGGCAGCGGTCAGGCCGAGCACCGAGGCGCCGTTCTCCCGGGCGAGCCGTGCCACGTCCACCAGCTCGCGCGTGCGGCCGGTGTAGGAAATGATCACGAACAGATCCCCCGTGTGTGCCACCGAGGCCAGCATCCGCTGCATCAGCACATCGGCATGCGCCGACACCGCCAGGTTGAAGCGGAAGAACTTGTGCTGGGCATCCAGGGCCACCGGCGCCGAGGCACCGAGGCCGAAGAAGTGGATCTGGCGTGCCTGGATCATCATGTCCACCGCACGGCTGACCTGCTGCGGGTCGAGTTGCTGGCAGGCACTGTCCAGCGACGCGATGGCGCTGCCGAAGATCTTCTGGGTGTACGCTGCCGGATCGTCGTCCTCGGCGACCGCACGGCTCACGTAGGCCGCACCGCTGGCCAGGCTCTGCGCCAGTTGCAGCTTGAGTTCAGGGTAACCGCTGACGCCGAAGGAGCGGCAGAAACGGTTGACGGTCGGCTCGCTGACCTTAGCCGCCTGGGCCAGCGCCGCGATGCTGAAGCGTGTGGCTTGCTGGGGGTTGAGCAGGATGACTTCGGCCACCTTGCGCTCGGCCTTGTTCAATTCATCGAGGCGTCCCTGGATCTGCTCCAGGAGATTTCGCACACGGTCCATGGGGTGTCCTTGAGTCGAGAGGCGACCGGCTGGCGAAGCAGCAGGCCGTTTGTGAGGTCTATCGTACTTGCAGCCATCATGCGCGCACCACCTGTACGCGCACGTCGCTCGAAAATGTTGTGTTTATTACTACATATTCCCTTGAAAAAAAGCCAATGAACCGGTATTCCTAGGGTCAATTTATGAAAGAACCCAACATCATGCCTGCGATCAGCGTAGAACCTTGTACCTTCGGCCTGTTCGGCGCCCTTGGCGATCTGGCGCTGCGCAAGCTGTTCCCGGCGTTGTACCAGCTCGATCGGGCAGGCCTGCTGCACCCGGACACCCGGCTGCTGGCACTGGCGCGCGAGGCAGGCAGCGAAGACGCGCACCTGGCGTCGATCGAAAGCCACCTGCGCCGCTACCTGCCGGCTAGCGACGTGGACGAGGCGGCCGTGCAGGGCTTCATGGCCCGCATCACCTACCTGCACCTGGATTTCCTCGAGCGTGAAGGCTATCGGCGCCTGGCCGAGACGGTCACGCCCGATCAGCCCCTGATTGCCTATTTCGCCACGGCCGCTGCCGTGTATGGGGCCATCTGCGAGCACCTCGACGGCGTCGGCCTGGCCGAACGCACCCGTGTGGTGCTGGAAAAGCCCATCGGTCACGACCTGGAGTCGTCGCGCCGGGTGAACGATGCCGTGGCCCAGTACTTCCCGGAGAGCCGCGTCTACCGCATCGACCACTACCTGGGCAAGGAGACCGTGCAGAACCTCATCGCCCTGCGCTTCGCCAACAGCCTGTTCGAGACCCAGTGGAACCAGAATTCCATCTCCCACGTGGAAATCACCGTGGCCGAGAAGGTCGGCATCGAAGGCCGCTGGGGTTACTTCGACAAGGCCGGGCAGTTGCGCGACATGATCCAGAATCACCTGTTGCAGCTGTTGTGCCTGATCGCCATGGACCCACCGGGCGACCTGTCGGCCGACAGCATCCGTGACGAGAAGGTCAAGGTGCTCAAGGCCCTGGCGCCGATCACCGGCGAAGGGCTGGGCAGCCGCGTGGTGCGGGGCCAGTACATCGCCGGCCACAGCGATGGGCAACCGGTGCCGGGGTACCTGGACGAAGACAACGCCAACAGCCAGAGCGATACCGAAACCTTCGTCGCGCTGCGTGCCGACATCCGCAACTGGCGGTGGTCGGGCGTGCCGTTCTACCTGCGCACCGGCAAGCGCATGCCGCAGAAGCTGTCGCAGATCGTCATCCACTTCAAGGAACCGACGCACTACATCTTCGCCCCGGAGCAGCGTCTACAGATCGGCAACAAGCTGGTCATTCGCCTGCAACCGGACGAAGGGATTTCCTTGCGGGTAATGACCAAGGAGCAGGGGCTGGACAAAGGCATGCACCTGCGCAGCGACCTGCTGCAGCTGCATTTCTCCGACACCTGGCGCCGCAGCGCCCGCATTCCCGACGCCTACGAGCGGCTGCTGCTGGAAGTGATGCGCGGCAACCAGAACCTGTTCGTGCGCAAGGACGAGATCGAGCACGCCTGGACGTGGTGCGACCAACTGATCGCCGGCTGGAAGCAGGCGGGCGACATGCCCCGGCCCTATGCGGCCGGTTCCTGGGGGCCGATGAGCGCGGTCGCCCTGATTACACGTGATGGGAGGTCATGGTATGGCGATATCTGAACTGCAACTGCCGGCCAACGTGCAGGCACATACGTTCGCCGAGGCCAGCGCGCTGGCCACCGGCCTGGCCCAGGACGTCGCCGAGCGGCTGCGCCAGGCCATCGACACCAAGGGGCAGGCGACCGTGGTGCTGTCCGGTGGTCGCAGCCCGGTGCCGTTTCTCGAGGCCCTGTCCGGCCTGGCGCTGGACTGGTCCAAGGTGGTGGTGAGCCTGGCCGACGAGCGCTGGGTGCCAGTGGAACATGCCGACAGCAACGCCGGCCTGTTGCGCCAGCATTTGCTCAAGGGTGAGGCGGCCCAGGCACGCTTCATCGGTTTGTACCGGCCGGCCGACACCTTGGAGGCGGCGGCCGAAGCGGCCGACCGTGCCCTGGTGGATCTGCCGCCGATCGACGTGCTGGTGCTCGGCATGGGCGATGACGGCCACACCGCGTCGCTGTTCCCGGCCAGTCCGAACCTGCGAGTCGGGCTGCAGCGCACCGGCGAGCATCGCTGCTTGCCGATGCTCGCACCCAGTGTGCCCCATCAACGCTTGAGCATGACCCGCGCCCTGCTGGCCACGGCCGCCTTCACGGCCTTGTCCGTGCAGGGACAGGGCAAGCTTGCGACCCTGCGCGAGGCACTGGCCGGCGATGATGCCGCGTCGATGCCGATCCGCGCTTTTCTTCAGGACCCGTTGCATCTGTACTGGTGCCCATGAGCCAAGGATTCCCAGCCATGCCCACGCTTGAACGTCCCCAGCCTCTGCTGACCATGCCCGAAAAGGTGGCGCGCATCGACGCGCTGTGCGAGCGCGCCCGCATCCTTCCGGTCATCACCATCGCCCGTGAGCAGGACATCCTGCCGCTGGCCGACGCCCTGGCCGCAGGGGGCATTCGCACGCTCGAAGTGACCTTGCGCTCCCAGCATGGCCTCAAGGCCATCGAGGTGCTGCGCGAGCAGCGGCCCGAGCTGTGCGTAGGCGCCGGCACCGTGCTCGATGGTGCGATGTTCGCCGCCGTGCAGGCTGCCGGCGCGCAGTTCGTGGTGACCCCGGGGATCACCTCCGAGCTGCTCCAGGCCGGCGTCGACAGCGACATCCCGCTGCTGCCGGGCATCAGCACGGCGTCGGAGATCATGATCGGGTACGCGCTGGGCTACCGCCGCTTCAAGTTGTTCCCTGCCGAGATCGCCGGCGGCGTTGCGGCCATCAAGGCCTTCGCCGGCCCCTTTGGCGACATTCGCTTCTGCCCGACGGGTGGTGTGAATGCGAGCAACGCACCTCACTACATGGCCTTGCCGAACGTCATGTGTGTAGGCGGCACCTGGATGCTCGACAGCAGCTGGATCAAGAACGGTGACTGGGGCCGTATCACCGAGTGCAGCGCCGAGGCGATGGCGTTGTTCGGCTGAAGGGCACGCACCCACTGCGAGGGCGCCTTCAGGGGCGCTCTTTGCAAGTGGCCAGAAACGAAAAAGCCCGCATCCAGGATGCGGGCTTTTTCATGCCTTGGTGGCTCAGGCCGCCTTGGCCTGCTGCTGGCTCAGCGAGCGGTTCAACGCGCTGAACAGCGCCTTGAAGCTGGCCGTGGTGATGTTTTCATCGATGCCCACCCCGTGCACCGGACGTCCACCTG
Organism: Pseudomonas entomophila; assembly: GCF_013523165.1. Lineage (GTDB taxonomy): Bacteria > Pseudomonadota > Gammaproteobacteria > Pseudomonadales > Pseudomonadaceae > Aquipseudomonas > Aquipseudomonas entomophila_A. The sequence goes on along the minus strand of NZ_JAAMQI010000014.1, from coordinate 76,222 downwards.
CCACGCGCAGCTCGATGTAGGCGGCGGCCTTGGCGTGAGTGCCCGCGCCGATGGCGTGCTCGTTGTAGTCCATGATCTCGACCGCCACCGGCAGGCCGGCAACCAGGGCCTCCAGGGCGCCATTGCCCTTGCCGGACCATTTCAGGGTGGTTTCGCCTTCCCCGGCGACGTCTACTTCCACGGCGCTGTGGCCGTTTTCTTCCCGCAGGCGGTGGCTGACCAGCGCATAGGGGGTATTGGCTTGCAGGTATTCCTTTTGCAGCAGGCTGTAGATCTGCTGGGCTGTCATTTCCAGACCCAGGCGGTCGGTTTCACCCTGGACCACCTGACTGAATTCGATCTGCATGCGACGCGGCAGGCTGATGCCGTATTCCTGCTCGAGCAGGTAGGTGATGCCGCCTTTGCCCGACTGGCTGTTGACGCGGATCACGGCCTCGTAGCTGCGGCCGATGTCGGCTGGGTCGATCGGCAGGTAGGGCACTTCCCACCATTCGCCGTCCTGCTGTTTGCTCATGCCTTTGCGGATGGCGTCCTGGTGCGAGCCGGAGAACGCGGTGTGGACCAGGTCGCCCACGTACGGGTGACGGGGGTGGACGGGGAGCTGGTTGCACTCCTCGACGACCTTGCGTACGCCATCGATGTCCGAGAAGTCCAGCTGCGGGTCGATGCCCTGGGTGTAGAGGTTCAGGGCCAGGGTCACCAGATCGACGTTGCCGGTGCGCTCGCCATTGCCGAACAGGCAGCCTTCGGCGCGGTCGGCCCCCGCCATCAGGCCCAGCTCGGTGGCCGCAATGCCGGTGCCGCGGTCGTTGTGGGTGTGCAGGCTGATGATCACGCTGTCGCGGCGGTTGACGTTGCGGCAGAACCACTCGATCTGGTCGGCGTAGACATTGGGCGTGGCCACTTCGACGGTCGCCGGCAGGTTGAGGATGATCTTGTGCTCGGGCGTCGGGTTCCACACCTCGATCACCGCATCGCAGACTTCCTTGGCGAATTCCAGCTCGGTGGCGCTGAAGGTTTCCGGCGAGTACTGGAACGTCCAGCGCGTCTCGGGCTGTTGCGCGGCGTACTTGACGAACAGCTTGGCGGCATTGACCGCGATGTCCTTGACGCCTTGCTTGTCCTGGTTGAAGACGATGCGGCGGAACGACGGGCAGGTGGCGTTGTACAGGTGGACGATGGCCTGCTTGGCGCCACGCAGCGACTCGAAGGTGCGCGCGATCAGGTCTTCACGGGCCTGGGTGAGCACCTGGATGGTGGTGTCGTCCGGGATGTGTCCGTCTTCGATCAGCGTGCGCACGAAGTCGAAATCGGTCTGCGAGGCGGAGGGGAAGGAGGCTTCGATTTCCTTCACGCCCACTTGCACCAGGGTCTGCCAGAAACGCAGCTTCTTCGCCGAGTCCATCGGTTCGATCAACGACTGGTTGCCATCACGCAGGTCGGAGCTGCACCAGATCGGCGCCTGGGTGATGGCCTTCGACGGCCAGGTGCGGTCGGGCAGGTCGATGGTCGGGAACGCGTGGTACTTGCGAGAAGGGTCTTTGAGCATGGACATGGGTGCAATCCTTTAATGAGCGGCCGTGATCGGGCCTGCCAGACGATAACCGGTCGAAAGCGGGGTAACGCGGCTCAACCCGGTAGTCGTGCGCTGACCAGGGAAAGGCTGCGATGCTGGCGGAGCAGGATGAGGGTGAGTGGACTGTTCATGAGCTCAACCCTAACCACAGCCGCAGAGAATGGCAAGCATCGTGAAAAAATTGATAGGAATGGCCTGAAAGCCTGCATGAGGCCAAGTTGCCAGGCTTGTTTGACAAAAAATTGTAATTTTTATTGCGCAAGACTTGCCGTGCTCGAAGACATGCTGGCTGGCGGCCCAGGATTCGCTGATTTGGCAACCTCTGCCGGAACGCTCGCGGCGTGCTGGTTCATGTGTCGGCGGCAAGGCGGTGGGTCTCTTTCTTGAAGGTATCGATGAGAAAGACGGGGGCGCATGGGCCCTATCGCGGGCAAGCCCGCTCCCACACACGCCCGCGGTAGTCTGACGAATCAGCGCTGCACTCCACCTGGCAGCAGGCGACCTGTGGGAGCGGGCTTGCCCGCGATGGCGTCAGTCGCTTCGCCACAGTTTCCTGCAAGGACCGCTTGACCGGCATCGGGTCTCTAGAACCTGTGAAGTCAGCGGCTTCCCTTCGGCAGACCATCGAACGCTTTCACACCACCGCCGGTCCTTTTCGCAACATTCGAGGCCTCAGGGCTGGAACGCCCCGATGAAGATCGCCGGGTCCACCCGTGCATCGTTCAGGCTCACGTTCCAGTGCATGTGCGGCCCGGTGGCCCGTCCGGTCGAGCCTACCCGACCGACCACTTCGCCGCGTCGCAGGGCTTGGCCGTTCTTCACGTCGATGCGCGACAGGTGACAGAACATGCTGATGAACCCTTGGCCGTGATCGACGAAGACCGTCTTGCCGTTGAAGAAGTAATCACCGATGAGAATCACCTTGCCATTGGCCGGCGTCTTGATCGGCGTGCCCGCAGGCACCGCGAAGTCCAGACCGGCATGGGGGTTGCGTTCTTCGCCATTGAAGAAGCGCCGCACGCCGAACTTGCTCGAGAGGGGGCCGTTGACCGGCTTGTCCAGCAGCAGGTTGCTGGGCAGCACCGGGCTGAAGCTGCGGTAGGCGGTGATCTGCTCGGCCAGTTCGCGCTCGATCCGCTTCAAGTCGTCAGGCGCTGGATTGACCTGGCGCTTGTTCTTCAAGGTGATGTGCTGCTCAGGGTACTGCTTGCTGCCCACCACGAACGGCAGGCTGCGCGACCCTTGCGTCACCACCGCCTGACCGGGCTTGCGGGTCAGGGGGATACCGACGATCGCCAGCCAGGTGTCCTGCTCCTTGACCACCAGCACCGGTTTGCCCTCGAAGCGCGCGCTGGGAGCCTGTGCCGAAGGGCCGAGGTCGACCACGGCGACGCCACCGGGCACCGGCTTGTTCAGTTGGCGGGCGATGTAGCTGGCCTGGGCGCAAGGACCGACCAGCAACAGGGCGAGGGCGAGCAGGGGAGCGATAAGCCGGGGCATGGGTCAGTCCAGAAGGGAGAGGGTGACGGGCGTCTGGTGGTTGTCTTCGACGCGCACCTTCAATTCGCCATCGTTCAGGCGAGCGGTCAGGCGCTGGCCGGTGTGGGTGTCGGCCGCGCTGCGGATGGCGTGGCCTTTCTCGTCGAGCAGGATGCTGTAGCCCCGCGCCAGGGTCGCCAGCGGGCTGACCACTTGCAGCGTCTGCACCTGCGACTGGAGCCGTTGGCGACGGTCCTTGAGCACGTCGCGCATGGCCCGCGGCAGGCGCTCGGCCAGTGCGTCCAGGCGATGGCCGAGTAACGTCAAGGTGCGGCCGGGGTGTTGCGCGCCCAGTCGAGCTTGCAAGCGCTCCAGGTGCTGGTGTTGATGACGCAGGTGCAGCGTGAAGGCCCGGCGCAGGCGCATGTCCAGGTCGTCCAGGCGCTGGGCCTGCTGCCGCAGACGCTCGCCCGGGTGACGCAGGCGCCGGGTCAGGCCGTCCAGGCGCAGGTGGTCGTGGGCCAGGCGGTTGCGCATGCGCAGCAGCAGGCGCCGCTCCAGGCTCTCGAGGGTCTGGCGCAGCCCGCTGCTGTCGGGCGCGAGCAGTTCGGCCGCCGCCGACGGCGTCGGCGCACGCACGTCGGCCACGAAGTCACTGATCGAGACATCCGTCTCATGGCCCACGGCGCTGACGATGGGCGTGACGCAGGCGGCGATGGCGCGGGCGACGGCTTCTTCGTTGAAGCACCAGAGGTCTTCCAGCGAGCCGCCGCCACGGGCCAGGATCAGTGCGTCGAAGCCCTGTGCATCGGCCCGCTGCAGCGCCTTGACGATCTGCCCGATGGCGTCGCGGCCCTGCACGGCGGTGGGGATCAGGTTCAGCTCCACCTGCGGCGCACGGCGGCCGAACACGCTGATGATGTCGCGAATCACCGCGCCGGTGGGCGAGGTGACGATGCCGATGCGCCGCGGGTGGGCCGGCAGGGCGCGCTTGCGTTCTGCGCTGAACAGCCCTTCGGCGCCGAGTTTTTCCTTCAGGGCGTCGAACGCCAGGCGCAGGGCACCGTCGCCGGCCGGCTCGAGCGTGTCGAGGATCAGTTGGTAGTCGCCGCGCCCTTCGAACAGCGAGACTTTGCCCCGCACCCGCACCGCCAGGCCGTCACGCAGCGCCTGACGCACTCGGGCGGCGTTCTGCCGGAACAGCGCGCAGCGCACCTGGGCGCCGCTGTCCTTCAAGGTGAAATAGAGGTGCCCGGACGCCGGCCGGGCGAGGTTGGAAATCTCGCCCTCCACCCAGATGGAGCGGAACACGTCCTCGAGCAGCACGCGTGCGCGGCCGTTGAGCTGGCTGACGGTGAGGACCTCACGGTCCAGGCCGAGTCGTTCGAAAGGGTCTTTGATCATGCCGGGCATCATAACGTCCCGGCGAGGCGCTGCAACAGCACGTGATCGTGGCGGCCGCAGGGCCGGGCAGGTGGCCAGCGGCCCCGTGCCGAACGGTCGCTACCTCGACACAGACGCTCGCGGTAGAATCCATGGCCCTTTCCCGTACGCCAGGCTGCTCATCGCCCATGAACTCGCAACGCATCCTTGTCCCCCGGCAGTCGACCCTCGTCGCCCATGAAGCCCGTGCACGGGCGATCCTGCGCTGGCTGGTGCGCGAGAACATCGTCGAAGAAGCCCTCAGCACCTGTGGCAGTACCGGCCTCCACATGGGGCACGCCTTGGCCGAAGGGGCGCGCGCGATCGCCCTGCACCCGCAGAGGCTGCCGTTGGGGCAACCGGTCAACGGCGTGGAGGTGGTCCTCAAGCGCTGCATCTATACGCCGACCGACGGGTTTCTCGAAGAGGCCGGTTGCCCGCAGTGCCGGCGCGAGGTAGGCGAGCCGCTGTTCGACAGCCTGGAGGAGTGGATGCCGGGCCTCACCGACAACTTCACCTGCCCCCTGTGCGGATTCGAAGACGACATCAATGGCTTCCTGTTCCTGCAGCCATGCGCGTTCTCCAACCTGGGCTTCATCTTCAACAACTGGGGCGACGCGGGCTTCACGCCTGCGTTTCTCGAGCAGTTCGCCGACTGGCTCGACCAGCCGGTGGCGGTGGTGAGCGTGGCGCGGTAAGGGGAGGGAAGCGCAGGCTACACGTCCAAAGCTCGACGCCTGAAGCCTAGTGTCGATCCATGCGCCTGCGCAGTGACGGATTTGTGGACGCTGCGGGCCCATGACCCCGTTGATACCTTGGCGCAGGGATTGACAGAGAAAATCAGTGCCTCCCCCCACCACTCGGCATTTCGCGTTGAGCAACGGCCTCGGCATGAGTATAATGGCGCGCTTCCATTTTTCCCGCCCGGGAGCATCCGCGATGCTGCGTATCAGCCAAGAAGCACTGACCTTCGACGACATTCTCCTCGTACCTGGTTACTCCGAGGTACTGCCCAACGAGGTCAGTCTCAAGACCCGCCTGACCCGCGGTATCGAGCTGAACATCCCCCTGGTCTCCGCCGCCATGGATACCGTGACCGAAGCCCGCCTGGCCATCGCCATGGCCCAGGAAGGTGGCATCGGCATCATCCACAAGAACATGACCATCGAACAGCAGGCCAGCGAAGTGCGCAAGGTCAAGAAGTTCGAGGCTGGCGTGGTCACCGACCCGATCACCATCGACGCCGACGCCACCGTGCGCGACCTCTTCGAGCTGACCCGCCTGAACAACATCTCCGGCGTACCGGTGCTGGAGAACGGCGACCTGGTCGGCATCGTCACCTCCCGTGACGTGCGCTTCGAAAGCCGCCTGGACGTCACCGTGCGCGAAGTGATGACGCCCAAGGATCGCCTGGTCACCGTGCGTGAGGGCGCCAACAAGGAAGAAGTCCGCGAGCTGCTGCACAAGCACCGTCTGGAGAAGGTCCTGATCGTCGATGCCGCCTTCAACCTCAAGGGCATGATGACCGTCACCGACATCGAGAAGGCCAAGGCCTACCCGCTGGCCAGCAAGGACGACCAGGGTCGTCTGCGCGTCGGCGCCGCGGTCGGCACTGGCAAGGACACCGGTGAGCGCGTCGCTGCCCTGGTCGCTGCCGGCGTCGACGTGGTGGTGGTGGACACCGCCCATGGTCACTCCAAAGGCGTGATCGACCGCGTGCGCTGGGTCAAGGAAACCTACCCCCAGGTGCAGGTGATCGGCGGCAACATCGCCACCGGTGCCGCGGCCAAGGCCCTGGTCGAAGCAGGCGCCGACGCCGTCAAGGTCGGCATCGGCCCTGGCTCGATCTGCACCACCCGCATCGTCGCCGGTGTCGGCGTGCCGCAGATCAGCGCCATCGCCAACGTGGCCGAAGCGCTGGAAGGCACGGGCGTCCCTCTGATCGCCGACGGTGGTATCCGCTTCTCCGGCGACCTGTCCAAGGCCATCGTGGCCGGTGCCTCGTGCGTGATGATGGGTTCGATGTTCGCCGGTACCGAAGAGTCGCCAGGCGAGATCGAACTGTTCCAGGGCCGTTCCTACAAGGCCTACCGCGGCATGGGCTCGCTCGGCGCGATGGCCCAGTCGCAAGGCTCCTCGGACCGTTACTTCCAGGACTCCTCGGCCGGTGCCGAGAAGCTGGTCCCCGAAGGCATCGAAGGCCGTGTCGCCTACAAAGGTGCACTGGCGGCGATCATCCACCAGCTGATGGGCGGTCTGCGCTCGTCCATGGGCTACACCGGCAGCGCGAACATCGACGAGATGCGTACCCGTCCGGAGTTCGTGCGCATCACCGGTGCCGGCATGGCCGAATCCCACGTGCATGACGTGCAGATCACCAAGGAAGCGCCGAACTACCGCGTGGGCTGAAGGCCCACATCGAGCGGCACGCTGTAGGCGGTAAGCCACAAGAAGGTACGGCGGTAGGTGCGCCATGCGCAGTTACCGCATCCACACAGCAGTTGCAGTTTGCCGCTCATCGCTTGCAGCTGCTTTTCCCGTTTCCCCGATCAACTTGCGGCCCGTGCCTCGATGCCCCGGCTGCACCAGAGAGTTCCCCATGGCCCTCGACATCCACGCCCACCGCATCCTGATCCTGGATTTCGGTTCCCAGTACACCCAGCTGATCGCCCGCCGCGTGCGCGAAATCGGCGTTTACTGCGAACTGCACCCGTTCGACATGTCCGACGAGGCGATTCGCGAGTTCAACCCGCGCGGCATCATCCTCGCGGGCGGTCCCGAATCGGTCCACGAAGCCAACAGCCCGCGCGCGCCGCAGGCCGTCTTCGACCTCAACGTGCCGCTGCTGGGCATCTGCTACGGCATGCAGACCATGTCCGAACAGCTGGGCGGCAAGGTCGAAGGCTCCGAGCTGCGTGAGTTCGGCTACGCCCGTGTCGACGTGGTCGGCAAGAGCCGCCTGCTCGACGGCATCGAAGACCACATCGACGCCGACGGCGTGCTGGGGCTCGACGTCTGGATGAGCCACGGCGACAAGGTCACCCAACTGCCGGCCGACTTCCACGTCTTGGCCAGCACCCCGAGCTGCCCGATCGCCGGCATGTTCGACGATGCCCGTGGCTACTACGGTGTGCAATTCCACCCGGAAGTGACCCACACCAAGCAGGGCGGTCGCATCCTGTCCCGCTTCATCCAGGACATCTGCGGCTGCGAAGCCCTGTGGACCCCGTCCAACATCGTCGAAGACGCCATCGCCCAGGTGCGTGAACAGGTCGGTTCGGCCAACGTCCTGCTCGGCCTGTCCGGCGGTGTCGACTCCTCCGTAGTCGCCGCACTGCTGCACCGCGCCATCGGCGACCAGCTGACCTGCGTGTTCGTCGACAACGGCCTGCTGCGCCTGCACGAAGGCGACCAGGTCATGGCCATGTTCAAGGAGAACATGGGCGTCAAGGTGATCCGCGCCGATGCCGAGGCCCAGTTCCTCGACAACCTGGCCGGCGAAGCCGACCCGGAAAAGAAGCGCAAGATCATCGGTCGTACCTTCATCGACATCTTCGATGCCGAAGCCAGCAAGCTCGAGAACATCCAGTTCCTGGCCCAGGGCACCATCTACCCCGACGTGATCGAGTCGGCCGGCGCCAAGAGCGGCAAGGCCCACGTGATCAAGTCCCACCACAACGTCGGCGGCCTGCCCGAGGAAATGAACCTCAAGCTGGTCGAGCCCCTGCGTGAACTGTTCAAGGACGAAGTGCGCAAGATCGGCCTGGAACTGGGCCTGCCGTACGACATGGTCTACCGCCACCCCTTCCCAGGCCCGGGCCTGGGCGTGCGCATCCTGGGTGAAGTGAAGAAGGAATACGCCGACATCCTGCGTCGCGCCGACCACATCTTCATCGAAGAGCTGCGCAAGGCCGACTGGTACCACAAGACCAGCCAGGCGTTCGTGGTGTTCCAGCCGGTGCGTTCGGTCGGCGTCGTCGGCGACGGCCGTCGCTACGCCTGGGTCGTGGCCCTGCGCGCGGTCGAGACCGTGGACTTCATGACCGCTCGCTGGGCGCACCTGCCGTACGAGCTGCTGGAGACGGTCAGCGGGCGCATCATCAACGAGATCGAAGGGATCTCGCGGGTGACCTACGACGTGTCGAGCAAGCCGCCGGCGACGATCGAGTGGGAGTGATTCTGTAGCGTAGAGAAAACCGGCTTTGGCCGGTTTTTTCTTGTCCGTAGGAATCCGTAGGAAACAGACGGGCGCGATCAGCTGATGGCTTATGAGTCCTGTATGTAAATGGCTCTGCGTTCTTTGATAGGCCTGTCGGGAGCGTGCTTCACCGGTCAGTCTCGTCCATAGGAAATTTCCTTCTCTTGCTTGGGAACGGGACGACTGGTCTTTGTTTTTGCGTCAGCCAGTATGTGGATTTAGCGACAACGGCTGGGTGCAACATCGCGCTCGTCTCGTTGTCACACTCCATCGTCCACTGCGCTGCTTCCTCTTCAGCAGTCGACCGTTGCCGTCAGCGCCGTTCGCAAGGCCTGACCAGGGCGACGTTCAAGCTGCACCCGCCGCGCAAGGACGCTCGACGCGACAGACCACAGGATGGCCTCACCCATGGATCGACTCCCCGACACACCCGCACGCTGCCTCTCGCCCCGTTTCCACTGCGCGCGAGGCTAGGCCCATGTTCGAAGCGGCACGCCTGTACGACGAGATCGAACACACTAGCGCGCTGGGTGGGTTTCTCACCGGTGCCGTCATCGGCCTGGCCTTGGCCAGCTATGCTGCCTTCAGTGTCTGCACGCTGGGTTTCGGTGGGCTGTTGCTGGTCGGCATCGTCGCCGGGCTGTTGCCCCAGGCCGGTGAATTCCTCGGCTCGTTATCCAGTTCACCCAGCGGACAGATCGAGCGGCCTGGCTGTTCACCGGACGTGTTCATCAACGGGCGCAATGCCGCGCTCGCCACGGCCAGCACGACCAAGTGCGAGAAGCATCCGCCTACCGTGCGGGTGGCCGAAGGTTCTACCAACGTCTTCATCAATGGAAAGCCCGCCGCGCGCAGGGGCGACAAGCTCACCTGCGGCTCACGGATCGCCAGCGGCTCCAACAACGTGTTCATCGGCGGCGGTACCTACCGCTACCTGCCGGTCGAGGAGGAGGTCTCGAACGCGCTGCGTGTGGGCGTCGACATCCTCATGGTCATGGCCAGCATGGGGCGCTCGGTGTTCGCCGTCTACCGCTTGGGCATCCAGGCTGGCCTCAAGGCCGCCATGCCCTGCGCGCTGCGCACCGGCGCGACGATTGCCGCCAGCTACCTGGCCACCGTCTACCTCATCGGCCCGGCCATCGAGCGCGTGGTGGGCGGTTTCCTTGGCAACCCCGTGGATCTGTCCACTGGCCGCAAAGTGCTGGTCGACGAGACCGACTTCGTGCTGCCAGGGCTGATGCCTCTGGCGTGGACCCGTTTCTATGCTAGCGACCTGAGCGTCGACAGCGTGCTGGGCCAGGGCTGGATGCTGCCGTGGGAGCAACACCTGAGCCGCTGCGGCGGGTTCGTCTACCTCACCGACAACCAGGGTCGGCTGGTCCCGTTCATCGACCTGGAGCCTGGGCAGAGCATCTACCACCCTCACGAAAACATTCACCTGGTGCGGACTCAAGGTGGGCATTATCTGGTGCAGACACTGGATAACGTGTTTTTCTATTTCGGCGAAGTGCCTAATGACGACACGCCTGTGCCACTGCAGCGGATCGAAAATGCACTCGGGCACTACCTGCACTTCGTCCGCGAACCCGATGGTCGCCTGACTGACATCGTCGCACCCGGACCGCACCGTGTGCACCTGCACTACGATCATCCCTTGGGCCGCCTGACCGATGTGAAGCGTGTGGTCGACAACGTGGCTGTCGAGACCTTAGTGCGTTATCGCTACGACGATCACGGCCAACTAAACGCGGTGATCAACCGCAATGGCGATACGGTACGGCGCTTCAGCTACACCGATGGGCTCATGACCCAGCACACCAACGCACTGGACCTGACCTGCGACTACCGCTGGGAGGTGCTGGACGGCAAACCGCGTGTCGTCGAGCACTGGACTGGAGACGGCGAGCACTACCACTTCCGCTATGACTTCACCACGCGTACACGCTGGACGACCGACGTACTGGGGCGTGAGCTGGAGGTGCAGTACAACAAGGACAAGCGGGTCATCGCCAGCCGTGACTTTGGCGGCGAACGGTATGCCATGGACATGGATGAGTTTGGCAACTTGATCGGTATTACTCTGCCTGACGACAATCGATTGGCCTTCAAGTACGACGAGTACTCTCGCCTGGTCGAAGAAACCGACCCGCTGGGGCGCAGCATTCGCTACAAGCACCACTTAGGCACGCCGTTGGTTACCGAAACCCGCTTCCCTGACGGCAGCGTGTGGAAAGCGCAGTACGACGACGAAGGCACGTTGCTGTCCGAGACCGATCCGCTCGGGCAGGTCACCGAATACCTGAACAGCCCGGATGGTTTGCCGCATACCATCATCGACCCCACCCACAAGTCCAAATACCTGTGGTGGAACAGCTACGCCCAGGTCGAGCGCTTTCAGGACTGCTCGGGCAAGAGCACCTGGTATCGCTATGACGAGCGCCAGCATCTGGTCGAAGTCATCGATGCCTTGCAGAACGTTACCCGCCTGGAGCGCAAGCCCGATGGTGAGGTGCTGCGGATCGCGCATCCTGATGGCAGCAAGGAAACCTTCACCTATAACGCATTGAGCCAGGTACTCACCCACACCGACGGCAAGGGCCAGACCACCTGCCTTCAGCGCACCGCCCGCGGTCTGCCCAGCGCGCGCCAGGATGCCAATGGCGAATGGGTGCGCTATGAGTACGGTAAGGCCATCCGCCTGACGGCGCTGGTCAATGAAAACAACGCCAGCTACCGCTTCGCCTACGACGCTTCGGATCGTTTGAGCGAAGAGGTGCGGGTGGATAACCTGACGAGGCGCTTTGCCTACAACGTCAGCGGCCACCTGGTTCGGCTTGATGAGATCGGCTATGGCGAGAATGGCGAGCGCCCCGAACGACACACCGAATTCGAGCGTGACACGATTGGCCGGCTAGTCAGCAGGACCAATACGGACGGACAGCACCTCTACACCTACGATGACAGCGACCGCTTGCTGAGTATCGAACGCCAGCCCACAGGCCGCGCCAAGCGCACGATGGGCATCCTGCCCGAGAAGCTCGAGTACGCGTATGACATCCTGGGTCGGTTAACGCAAGAGATCACACCCGGCGGCATTCTGGGCTATGAATACGATCCGCTGGACAACCTGACCACGCTGACCCTGCCCGATGGACGCAAAGTCAATCATCTGTACTACGGCAGTGGTCATCTGCACCAGATCAACCTGGATGGGCAGGTCATCAGCGACATTGAGCGCGATGACCTGCACCGCGAGGTGTATCGCACCCAAGGCAAGCTCACCAGTTGTTTTGGCTACGACGCCATGGGGCGCAAGGCCTGGCAGTATGCCTCGACGCTGCCCGCCGACAAGCTGTCGCAGGTGCACAACCCGGGGATCCATACGGAGCTGTATGTGGAGCACCGCTACAACCCGATTCATCGCCGGTACGAGTACGATCCGGCGGGGGAGTTGGTGCGTACGCTGGACAAGCTGCGCGGTGAGACGCGGTATACCTATCAAGCCAATGGGCAGTTGCACAGTCGTGATACAGGTTCGATCCTCAGCAGTGAAGAGTTTCGCTACGATGCGGCAGGCAACCGACTAGATTTCAATGCACGGCAGTTTGCCAGGGTGGCGGACAACCGGATCGCCAAGTGGCGCAACTGCGAGTATCGATACGATGCGTGGGGCAACCTGATCGAGAAGTTCTCGGGGCCTGCCACGGAGCAGCGGTTTGAGTACGACTGTGAGAATCGGTTGGTCAAGGCCGAGACGTTTGTAGCGGGCAAGCTGACGGCGACTGGGCACTATTCGTATGACAGTCTTGGGCGACGGGTGGCAAAACGGGTCGAAATCGATGGGCGGGTGGAGCTGAAGCGTTTTCTCTGGCAGGGCTTGAGGATGCTGCGAGAGGAAACGCCTGGGCAAAATATTTTGTATCTCTACGAACCGGATAGCTACGTGCCGTTGGCCCGGATCGATCAGACTGAAGGAGAAGAGCAGAAGCTTTACTATTTCCATAATGACCAGATTGGAACGCCCTTAGAGCTCACTGATAATGGAGGTGTGACTGTTTGGCATGCAACATATCGAGCATGGGGTGAAACGGAGAAGCTTCTAGCTGAGGAGGTAAAGCAGAATATTCGTTTTGAAGGCCAATACTTCGATCAAGAAACTGGCCTGCACTATAATACTTTTCGGTATTATGACCCTCAGATAGGAAGATTTATAACTCAAGATCCCATAGGGGTTTTGGGCGGAAGCAACACTTATCAATATGCGCCAAGCCCCGCATCTTGGATTGATCCTTTAGGATGGGCCTGTGAGAATACGCAGAGGTATGAAGTAGGTCGGTTCGATGTGCTTCAGAGAAATTCCAAAATAGGCGATAAACTTGACATGCACCACGTAGCCCAAAAACATCCTGCGGCACAGGTTATAGGAAATTATGACCCTAAAAAAGCTCCTTCCATAGCTTTGCCTAGAGCAGAGCATAAACGAATTCCCACGTTAAAAGGTAGCTTTACTGGAAATGCGCGAGATCTTTTGGCGAAGGATATTAGGGATCTGAGAAATTACACAAATACTCCGGCAAGTGCTATGCTTAGGTTGATTGAGTTGAACAAAAATATGTTTCCTGAAGCATTTTTGAAATAGAGAAAATATAATGGATTCAAAAAAATTTGTAAGTGCAATTGATCTCGTAGTTTCCAAAGCCGCAAAAGAAGATGTGACTTCAATATTAGAATCTCCTCCCGGAAGGAAGCCAGAAGAAGATTTGGTGAAAATGTCCGATTTTTACAAAGCACTAAATCCAGAAGAAAAACTGCTGGTGGAAAATATTATAAGCCTATCGGTGGAAGAGTCGGTGTTTGGGTTTCTCTGTGTGTTAGATGGCGTAAGGGCCATCGAGGATGGGCCTGACAAGGGAGAGTTGGTTCTTACATATAAGGCTGGCACAAGCACACAGATTAATAATGAAATGGATCTGCATGATATATTTAATGCTAGACAATTTGAGTAATAACTCACCCAGACCAACGACAAGATCCAGACCACCTGCCTTCAGCGCGCTGCCCGCGGTCTGCCGAGTGCACGCCAGGATGCCAATGGCGAATGGGTACGCTACGAGTACGACAAGGCCATCCGCCTGACGGCGCTGGTCAACGAAAACAACGCCAGCTACCGCTTCGCCTACGACGCTTCGGATCGTTTAAGCGAAGAGGTGCGCGTAGACAACCTGACCCGTCGCTTCAGTTATGACATCGCCGGTCACCTCATCCGGTTGGATGAGATCGGTTATGGCGAAAATGGCGAGCGCCCGGAGCGACACACCGAATTCGAGCGCGACACGATTGGTCGACTGATCAGCAAAACCAATACGGACGGACAGCACCTCTACACCTACGATGACAGCGACCGCTTGCTGAGCATCGAACGCCAGCCTACAGGCCGTGCCAAGCGCACGATGGGCATCTTGCTGGAGAAGCTCGAGTACGCGTACGACATCCTCGGGCGGCTGACCCAGGAAATCACATCCGACGGCACTCTGAGCTATGAATACGATCCGCTGGACAACCTGACCACGCTGACCTTGCCGGATGGGCGCAAGATCAATCACCTGTACTACGGCAGTGGACACCTGCACCAGATCAACCTGGATGGGCAGGTCATCAGCGACATCGAACGTGACGACCTGCACCGCGAGGTGTATCGCACCCAAGGTAAGCTCACCAGCTGCTTTGGCTATGACGCCATGGGCCGCAAGGCCTGGCAGTATGCCTCGACGCTGCCCGCCGACAAGCTGTCGCAGGTGCACAACCCGGGGATCCATACGGAGCTGTATGTGGAGCACCGCTACAATCCTATCCATCGCCGTTACGAGTACGATCCGGCGGGGGAGTTGGTGCGTACGCTGGACAAGCTGCGCGGTGAGACGCGATACACCTATCAGGCCAACGGGCAGCTGCACAATCGCGAGACAGGTTCAATCCTCAGCAGTGAAGAGTTCCGCTACGACGCGGCAGGCAACCGGCTGGATTTCAATGCGCGGCAGTTTGCCAGGGTTACGGACAACCGGATCGCCAAGTGGCGCAACTGCGAGTATCGATACGATGCGTGGGGCAACCTGATCGAGAAGTTCTCGGGGCCGGCCACGGAGCAGCGGTTTGAGTACGACTGTGAAAATCGGCTAGTCAGGGTGGAAAGGTGGGTTAGCGGGAAGCTTGAGTGTGTTGCTGAGTATCGATATGACAGCCTGGGTCGCCGGATAGCGAAAACAGCTGGTGCGCAAGAAACGCAAGAACAGAAACGATTCATGTGGCAGGGTTTACGTTTATTGAGTGAGCACTCGCCTGAGCGTGAGACGCTATATTTTTATGAATCGTATAGCTACTCGCCTTTGGCGCGCGTCGATCAAGTGGAAGGTGCTGGGCAGAAAGTTTATTACTTTCACAATGATCAGATTGGCACTCCGCTAGAGTTGACGGACAGTGAAGGTGAAATTGTTTGGCAAGTGACGTATCGTTCATGGGGGGCTGTTGAAAGCACCGCAGTGAACGAAATTGATCAGCCCCTCAGGTTTCCTGGTCAGTATTTTGACGATGAAACAGGGCTGCACTACAATACGTTCCGGTACTATGACCCCGAAGTAGCACGATTCACCACACAGGATCCTATAGGGCTACTGGGCGGGACTAATTTGTATGGCTACGCACCCAACTCTACAGGATGGCTCGATCCATTAGGTTGGTGTGTAGAGACGACTGTGATACGTGGGCCGCAAGGACAGCCTCTTAGAGCTACCGCTACGATAACTGAGGAAAGCATAAAAAAAGGTGGCACTTCGACAAACGCTAGCTCACGGGCATGGGCGCGTATGATGGGAAGGCCCAATGATGACGCTGGTCATATAATCGGTAAGCTTCTCGGAGGATCTGGCGGTAAAAATTGGGTATTCCCACAGCTATCCAAGATCAACCGTGGGGCATTCAGAGACTTTGAGAGAGAAGTCGCACGTAAAGTTCGGACAGGAGGTGCTGTTGACGTTGAGGTGATTTTCAAATATGGTGCAAGCAAGACTAGGCCGACAAATATAATGTACAACGTATATAGAAAAGGAGAGCTTATAGATGTGGCAGAATTCAGAAACTGAATCTAGTGATTTTGAGACTGTGTTTAACGGCTTTATGGACGGAATGTTTGAGTGGGAATCAAAATTTTTTGATAGGAAAATCGATAATTTTCATAATGACTCGGAGCCAGGGCTTGAAGATATAATGGAGGCTGAGATTTTAGAATTGTTCAGTAAGTATGTTTTGAAAGTTGGTAGAAATTACGATAGAGTAGAAAATTTAGTCTGCCGCAATCCTCCGGATTACAATCGGAGTTCCGATAAAATAGAGGTGAATCATGTAAGTCCTAATAAGGTTTTAGTTAAGATTCAGAAACTTAAAGGTCTAGAGTCTGAGTTTAGACTAACTTTTCTGAAAAAGGATGGAAGGTTTATGCTTTCTGGGCGTGAGCTATATGACGGGAGTAAGTGGCATAAGACCTATATTTAAACAGGTATTTTACATGTGTGCTTCTTCTATTCTGTGGTTTTTGAATTGCATCCAAAGTATATTTTTGACTTTCCCAACGTCCCTTTCGAGCGTATCAAAAATGCGCTGAGCCACTTCCTACACTTCACCCGTATGTCTGATGACACGCTACGATGACAAGGGCAACCTGCTCGCCGAGTTCGACACGCTGGGGCAGATGACCGAGTACCTCAATGGAGAAGACGGCCTGCCGCACACCATATCGATGCGATATACAAGTCCAAGTACCTTTGGTGGAGCACCCGCCCCTAGGTGGAGCGCTTCCAGGAATGTTCGGGTAAGAGCACCTTGTATCGCTATCACGAACGGCAGCATCTGGTAGCAGTGACCGATGCGCTGAACCAGACCACGACGTTGGAGCGCAAGCCCGATGGCGAAGTAACTCGGATCATTCACCCTGCTGGTACTTCAGAACGCTTCACCTACAACGTTCACGCCCAGGTGCTCAGCCATACCGATGGCAAGGGCCAGACCACCTGCCTTCAGCGCACCGTCCGGGGCCTGCCGAGTGCACGCCAGGACGCCAATGGCGAATGGGTGTGCTATGAGTACGATAAGGCCATCCGCCTGACGGCCTTGGTCAACGAAAACAACGCCAGCTACCGCTTCGCCTACGACGCTTCGGATCGTTTGAGCGAAGAGGTGCGGGTGGATAACCTGACGAGGCGCTTTGCCTACAACGTCAGCGGCCACCTGGTTCGGCTTGATGAGATCGGCTATGGCGAGAATGGCGAGCGCCTCGAACGACACACCGAATTCGAGCGTGACACGATTGGCCGGCTAGTCAGCAGGACCAATACGGACGGCCAGCACTTCTACACCTAAGATGACAGCGACCGCTTGCTGAGCATCGAACGCCAGCCCACAGGTCGTGCCAAGCGCACGATGGGCATCCTGCCGGAGAAGCTTGAGTACGTGTATGACAGCCTGGGGCGACTGACCCAGGAGATCACGGCTGATGGCACCCTGGGCTATGAATACGACCCGCTGAGCAACCTGACCACACTGACCTTGCCCGATGGACGCAAGGTCAATCACCTGTACTACGGCAGTGGACACCTGCACCAGATCAACCTGGATGGGCAGGTTATCAGCGACATCGAGCGCGATGACCTGCACCGCGAGGTGTATCGCACCCAGGGCAAGCTCACCAGTTGCTTCGGCTATGACGCCATGGGGCGCAAGGCCTGGCAGTATGCCTCGACGCTGCCCGCCGACAAGCTGTCGCAGGTGCACAACCCGGGGATCCATACGGAGCTGTATGTGGAGCACCGCTACAACCCGATTCATCGCCGGTACGAGTACGATCCGGCGGGGGAGTTGGTGCGTACGCTGGATAAGCTGCGCGGTGAGACGCGGTACAGCTATCAGGCCAACGGGCAGTTGCACAGTCGTGAGACAGGTTCGATTCTCAGCAGCGAAGAGTTCCGCTACGACGCGGCAGGCAACCGGCTGGATTTCAATGCGCGTCGGTTCGCCAAGGTCAAGGACAACCGGATCGCCAAGTGGCGCAACTGTGAGTACAGGTACGATGCGTGGGGCAACCTGATCGAGAAGTTCTCAGGCCCTGCTACGGAGCAGCGATTTGAGTACGACTGCGAGAATCGATTGGTCAAGGCTGAGACGTTTGTGGCGGGTAAGCTCACGGCGGCTGGGCACTATTCGTATGACAGTCTTGGACGGCGGGTGGCCAAACGGACCGAAATTGATGGCCTGGTCGAGCTGAAACGTTTTCTCTGGCAAGACTTGAGGATGCTGTGTGAGTACACGCCTGAAGTCAAACGATTGTATTTGTATGAGTCGAGAAGTCATACACCATTGGCAAGAGTTGACCAACAAGAGGGGGGCGAGCAAAAGGCTTACTACTTTCATACTGATCAGGCAGGATTGCCATTTGAATTAACAAATGCGAGTGGCGAGATTGTTTGGCAGGCGATATATAGAGGTTGGGGTGAGGTGGAGAAACTGGTATTTGAGCATGTCGAACAAAACATTAGATTTCAGGGGCAGTATTACGACTGTGAGACAAAGCTCTGCTATAGTGCTTTTAGGTATTACGACGCAGGTGTAGGTAGGTTTATCACGCAAGATCCGATAGGGCTAAGTGGGGGTATCAATCTCTACAGATATGCTCCTAATGGTATAACGTGGGTGGACCCTTTAGGTTTAGCATACAAAAGTGTAAATTTTGAAGGCTCTCCAGCGCTATTTCCTGTATCAGGCAATCAAAAAAATATAGTAGAGATCCAATTGCAAGGTTCAAGAACTAGAGACTTTACTGAAGCGTTCAAGCAGGCGGGCCTAAAAAAATCGCAAGTTAAAGCCGTGGGTAAATACACGTGGCATCATTTGGATGATTTTGATCCGGTCACTGGTAAGAGTACTATGCAATTGGTTGAGCACTCTGCGCATTCAGCCTCTCTACCACATACTGGTTCTGCGTCACAATTTGAAAAACATTTCGGGCTACGTTCAGGTGCTTATGACACCGCCGAGGCGATTGCGATTTCACAAGAAAAGGGTTGGCTCAAAGGCCGGCCATTAAAAACATCTTCAACCAGCTGCTAAGTGAGTTATTAACTGTGATCGAGAAAAAGCTTTTTTTGTCCAATGGTGGTCGGCCTATTCAGCCTCAGGATTTTGAAAGGATAGAAAGTTCTTTAAGCTTTAAGTTTCCTGAGGCGTTTAAGTCTCTGTATTTAAGATGCAATGGGGGGGAGCCGAACCTTGAGTTCTGGAATGGAAGTACTAATTATGACCCTTTTAGAATAGAATATTTCAGTCCTATATTGGCTGTGGGTGAGAAGTGTCCTGAGGATTATTTCGATTTGCTCGGTTTTGCGTTGAAGATGCTTGAAAAAAACACAATACCTCAAAACTTAGTGCCTTTCGCATTTGATGAGGCAGATAACTTTATTTGTTTCGAAAGGGATTCAGGCAGTGTTATATACTTTACGGCAGATGCTTTTCAGCCTGATGTTCATCTAAGCATAAATCATCTTACGGCGCAAAGATTTTTATCTGGTTCTTTCGAAGCTTTTTGTAGTGCGCTTGTGGCCGAGGAAGATCTTGATTTTTGATGTCTTATCCCTAATGTGGTGTTTCAGAAGTTCCCTTGAAAATTATTTACCCAGTGCTCGCGCCGCGCGAGCAACTGAGGCAAGGATGTCCTCGGCCTTCTTGTGCCACCGAAATGGCTCGGGTTTTGGTTGTAGGTTTCCAAGTAGTGCTCGATCGACGCTTCCAGATCCTTAACGCTGACGTGTGCCTGGCGCTTGATCCACTTTTCGCTCAGCGTTGAGAAAAACCGCTCGACCAGATTCAGCCAGGATGCCGAGGTGGGCGTGAAGTGGATGTGGTATCGCGGTCGCGCTGCAAGCCATGCTCTGACCTTGTCAGGGCTGTTTCAGAGGCTGAGTGCAACACCCGGCTATTGAGTTAGGCTTTGTACGAAAAGTCGTTGTGGCTAAAGTTGCCGCCATGACCGATTGGAGGCCCGCATGACAAGGCGCTACGAACTCTCATGCATCATGGGCACTGATCAAGGATCTTGTTTCTCCAGAACAGAAAATGGGCCGCCCTCGCAATGATGATCGTCAGGTTCTCCACGGAATCTTGTGGATCCTTTGCTCGGACACTCCCTGGCGTGACCTGCCTGAACGATTTGGGCCTTGGTCAACGCCCCGAGTGCAGCGTCTTGAGGGAGGAGGGAAGCGGACTGGAATCCATCGTCAGCCATGAGCGCCTTCATGCGGTCAGTGTTCGAGCAAGGGCAGCAGAGTCGCGGCGGCTCACTGGCCAGAGCCGCCGCGCTTGCCACGAAGATCCTGCTAGACCTTGAACTGGTCCATCAATTCTTGCTGATGGTTGGCCAGTCTGTTCAGCGTCTGGCTCACTTGCGCCGACTCATCGGCTTGTTGGGTGATGCTTTCTGTGACGGTGCGGATGGCGGCCACGTTGCAGTTGATCTCTTCGGCCACCGAACTCTGTTCTTCAGCAGCGCTGGCGATTTGCAGGTTCATCTCGGTAATCATCCCGACGGCGACACTGATGCGCTTGAGCGCCGCCACTGCCAACTCTACTTGCTGTACGCTGTTCTGCGCCTGGTGATGACTGCTGCTCATGGTGCCGACCACGTCGCGGGTTCCGCTTTGAAGGCCCTCGATCACCTGGCGAATTTCCTCGACCGAATCCTGGGTACGTTTGGCCAGGCTGCGCACCTCGTCAGCCACCACGGCAAAACCACGCCCGGCGTCACCGGCCCGGGCAGCCTCGATGGCGGCATTGAGGGCCAACAGGTTGGTCTGCTCGGCAATCGAGCGAATCACTTCCAGCACCAGGCCGATCTGTTGGCTGCTGTTGGCAAGGCCTCCGACTTCCTCCATGGCCACGGTCATTGCACTGGCCAGCGATTCAATGGAGAGCGTCGTTTTGTCGATCACCGACAGGCCTTCGTGGGTGGCCTCGTCAGCGCCGCGGGCGCTCTGGGCGGCTTGCGCGGCGTTGTGCGCAACGTCCTGTGCGGTGGCGCTCATTTCCTGAAACGCGGTGGCCACCTGGTCCACTTCAAGAAATTGCTGTTGCATGCCCGCGCTGGTCTGCCGGGCAATGGCAGCAGACTGGTCGGCCGTGCTGCGGGCCTGCTGCACGGAGTGCTTCACATCGGCAATGATCGGCTGCAGTTTGTCCAGGAAGCGGTTGAACCCGTTGGTCAACCTACCCAGTTCATCCTGTTTCTTGTAATCCAGGCGGCGAGTCAGGTCGCCTTCGCCGGTGGCGATGTCGTCGAGCATGTCGGCCACTTTAAGAATCGGGCGCGTCACGCCTCGGGCCGTCAGCCACATGAGCAACAGGCCGGCGATGACCGCGAGCAAACCAATGCCCAAGGTCATGCTGATGTCGCTTGAGCGACCGCGGTCCAGTTCGGCTTCAAGCTTCTTTGCCGGCACGGTGAGGACGGCTTCTGGCACATCCAGCAGCACACTCCAGGGCTTGGATTGCGGAATGGGTTGCAGCGGTTCCAGCACCTGTAGCCTGTCCTTCTGGTGCAGCACCTGGGCTTGACCGTTGGCGATCAGGCGAGCGAGTTCATTGCCCTGCTCACCAAAGCTGGCGCTCAAGGGCTTGCCCAGTACTGAAGCGTCGCCACTGTGGCCGGCAAACAGCCCCAGCGGGCTGATAATACTGACGTGGCCCTGGCCGTCGTACAGTTCGTTATTGGCCTGGGTGCTGATTTCCTGGAGGCTGGCCAGACTGATATCCACACCGACGACGCCAACCACCTTGCCATCGACGGTGATGGGGAGCGCAATGCTCGTCATCAGCACTTTGACATCTTCGACCTCGTCTACGTAGGGATCCAGTATGCAGGCCTTGCCGCTGGCGAATGGGCAGGTGTACCAGGTGTTGTAGGGCGTGCCATTGCTCATCACGGTAGTGTCGGAGAGTAAGCTCTCCTTCATGACTTCGGTTTCCAGCGCACCGCTGCTGGACTGGGACAAGTACAAGGCGAAACGGCCTTTTTCATTGCTGCCCAAGGATGCCTGGTCCTGGAACTGCTCGTCCTGTCCATCCAGGCCATTGTTCTCGAACACCACATACAGCCCCAGCAGGTTGGCGTTGCCCTGCAGGGTGCTGTGCATTTGTGCGGACAGATCGGCGCGTACGGAGCGGGGGTCGAGGCTGCGCTGCCGGGCCTGGGCCATCAGCCATTTTACTTGCCGGGTAAAACCATCGCTGTACTGGTAGACGTCCATGAGGTAGCGCTGGATGCGCAGGGCCTGCGTCTCGCCACGCGCAGCCATGCGCTTTTGCGCCGCCTCCTGCAGCATGGCGGTACTGGACGCCTTGACGATCTCGGCACTGTTCTGCGACTGATACAACGAAGTGCCCACCAATAGCTTAACGATCAGCACCAGGCACAGGGCTGCAAGCAGCGTGATTTTCCACTGGATGGAGAGGCGGTTGAACATGGGCGTTCCTTGGAAACGTCGGATATGGAAATGTATCGGCGCTGCCGCGTGATTCGTGAACTGGAAGGCGGAAGGGTGGGTACAGGCTGATTGGCATCAGCTTCGTGGAGCTGATGCCTGTTTGCCCGTGTGTCGAGGGTTACTGCCCGCCGCGACTCAACCCACCCAGCCGCGCCGAAATCGACTGCATCCCTCTACCCAGCTCCCGAAGAGTGCTCGCATCCCGAGCGCCTTCCTCGCTGGCCGCATGGATACGCACCGCCAGCTCATTGATCTCCTGCGTCACATGGCTCTGCTCCTGGGCAGCGACGGCAATCTGTTGGGCACGCTGAACGATGTCATCGAAACTGCCTACCGTCGTGCCCAACGTGGCCGCCACGCCAACGGCCTGTTGCACGGACTCGCGGGTGCGTTGAGCGCCGTTCTGCATGGTCGTGACGGCAGCATTCGAAGCCTGGCGCAGCTGGGTGATCATCTCCTGGATTTCGTTGGCAGACGTCTGTGTGCGGCCTGCGAGCGTACGCACTTCGTCGGCCACCACCGCAAACCCCCGGCCTTGTTCACCGGCACGCGCAGCCTCGATGGCCGCATTGAGCGCCAACAGGTTCGTCTGCTGGGAGATCGACTTGATGACCTCCAGCACGCCGCCGACGCGCTCGATGTCTTCACCCAGCTGGGTGATGGCGGTGGCCGCCCCCGAGATGTCGGTCGCCAGGCTTTCGATGGATTCACCGTTGCGGTTGACCTGGTGCTGGCTCTTTTGCGCCTCTGCCAACGAGCTGCGCGCCGTGTCCGAGCAATCCGTGGTGTTGTGCGCGACCTCATGGGCACTGGCCGACATTTCGGTGATGGCGGTGGCGAGCAGGGTGTTGTCCTGGCGTTGAGCCTCTGCCCGCTCAGCCAGGCCGTTGGACAGTTGCGCCAGGTCGTTGGCCTGGGCCTCCAGTGATACCGACTCCTCGGCAATCTGTCGCAGCATGGTCCGCAAGGAGCCCGCGTAGTGGTTGACGGCCATGCGCAACGCGCCGAGTTCATCCGACCGCAGAATCTCCAGCTGTGCATTTGCCTGGCCGCCTTGGCCCAGGCGTTCGATTTGCGTAGTGGTTTCCTCGATCTGGGTGAGCAGTTGTTTGCCCGCCAGCCAGGCGAGCCCCAGCAGGATGCCCAGCAGCGGCAACAGGAACAGCAGGATCTGCCCGGTCAGTGTGTTCGCAAGCCCGACCACGCGGGCTTCAGGCGTGACCAGCCCGATGCGCCAGCCGGTGCCTTCCATGGTCGCCAAGGTGACATAGGCCGGCCCCTCCAGGCGCGCGTCGTGTTCGAGATACAGCGTCGTCGTGCCGGCAGGTTGGCGCGACAGGCTGTCGGTGACCGGCTTCAACCATGGTTGCTCCTGGCTCAACCCGGCAAGGGTCGGCAAGCCTTGGGTGCTCTTGGCCTCGGGGAAGAACAACAGGTTCCCTGATGCGTCGACGGCAAACGCGTAGCCGCCGGTGACGTTGCCATGGGCCTCGAGAAAGGCTGCCAGGCCGTCAAGCTTGAGGTCGATCGTGGCGACACCGGCAAACGTACCCTGCGCCTGGTAGGGCACGCTGCAGGTCGTCATGGCCACGCCACTGACCGGGTCCTGGTAGGCGTCCGACCAGACGCAGCGCCCCGGTGGCGCGGACTTTGCGCCGGTGTACCAGGACTCGGCCTGATACGGCGGGGTTTGCGCGGCGTTGTACTCGTCCGAATAGTCCAACCCATTGCTGGCGTTGCGTGCCCAGAAGAAACTTCGGCGATCAGTGCCGGCCGTGAAACGGTTGGGTTCTGGCCACAGCCCGCCGCCTGCGATGGCGGCATCGCCCTGGCTGTCGATCACGTTGGGCAGGGTGGCCTTGAGCAGGGCCTCGTCGTGGGGCAGGGTTTCGGCCAAGTGCGCCATCGCCGTCACGGTGCCTTCGATGCGATTCACCTGCATGGCCAGCTGACGGGTAATCGCATTGGCCGATTGTTCCGCGGCCTCGGTGCCTGCCGCGACCAACCGCGGCTTGCCGCCCAAGGTCATGACGGCGTAGATCGCCAAGGCGGTCAGAACCAGCAGTGTCAGGATACCCAGTGTCATTCGCCCTGAGATGCGGTTGGGAAGTAGCGGCATGCTGAAGCTCCACAAGATTGAGGTCGGCTGTCATCAATGACGGCAGGTGAGCCCGAGAGTTGAGGCACTACCTGAGCGGTCGAGTGAGTGGGCGGTAGCTGGCCAGGAAACGCCGCCAGCTACGTCACGCATGCGTCAGCCCCGTCAGCGTGTCCGCAAGGGTCTTGGTCCGTTGCGCCGTCCCCTCGGTCGCCCGGCTGGACGCCTCCAGGGTATCGAGCATTTCCCGCAACGCGCCCACCCCGGTGGACTGATCCTCGATCTGCTGGGCCACCCGCTGGATCTCACCCGACAACACGTCGATGTCCACGCCGATGTCTGCCGCATTCTTGCGGGTGATTTCCGCCAGCTTGCGGACCTCGTCCGCCACCACCGCAAAACCCCGGCCCAGGTCACCGGCGCGCGCCGCTTCGATGGCCGCGTTCAGCGCCAGCAGGTTGGTCTGCCCGGCGATCTGCTGGATCACCTGCACGATCGACTGGATCCGCAGGCTCGACCCTGCCAGCGCGCGTGCGCCCTCCACCGCGACGTCCGCCTGGCTGGACAGCCCCTCTACCGTGGCGCCGGCCTGGGCCGACACGGTGTTCTGCTGGCCAATCGTGCCGACCAATTCGTCCATCGACGCGTGCAGTTCACCGGAGTACTGCTTGAGCTGCGAAGCGATGTCCTCCTGCTGCCGCTCGGCCTGGGCCAGCACCCGACCCAGGTCGGTCAAGCCTTCGAAGACGGGCAGGATGCTGCGGTCCAGCCCTCGGGTATTGAAGGTGTCGGTGAAGTCATTGGTCTTGAACGCGGCAATCTGCTTGACCACCACATGGTTCAGCCCGGCCAGCTTCTTCACTTGGCGGCGCAGGAAAAAGGCCTTGAACTCGCCGTAATGGGCGATGAAGTTGTCCACGTACTCGGCCGTGAAACTCGCGCCCTTGGCCACCCGGAAGAAGAAGATCGCCGTCAGCGTCTGGTTCAGGTTCAGGCCCAGGATCTCGCCGAAGGTCGAGAACCCTGCCAACGGTACATCGCCGAATACGCCGGCCATGTTGCCCAGCTCGGCGCCGTTGTTCAGCCGACGCAGAATGCAGTCGTTCAGGATACCCGCCACCGGCTGGCCGCCCTTGCCCCGCAGGAACTGCTCATAGTCCAGGCGCGTTGCCTCCCGCAGCGGCGTACGCCGCACCATCACCAGCTCTTCGCCCGGCGCCACGTCGCAGAACAGCTGCACGATCTGTTGTTCGTAGTCGATGCGCGCGATGGACCGCACGAACAGCTCACTGCCTACCCGAATCGCGAACGAATAATCCGCCAGCTTCGACTCCAGTGCCTGCGGCGCGCAACCGAACGCATCGCACAACGCCTGCACCATGCTCTTGATGTTGCCGTGGCTGTCGATCACCTGGTCGATGGTGCGGTCCTCCACCGACGCCGTCAGCACGCTGAAGGTCAGGTTTTCTGCCTTGAAATTCTGGCTCTTGAACACGTCGAACCGCACCTGCGCCGCCGTTTTCAAAAACACGATCTGCACATGGTTCTGGTAGCTGCGCTGGCCGTCATGGATCAGCGTCTTCTGGAAGTCCGACTTGCCCCCGGCCGATCCCCCTACGAACAGGCAAGGAAACCGCCCGGATTCGTACAGCGCTTCCATGAAGAACGACTCCGAGGCCGACAACCCGTCGAACACCACGTACGCCAACGTGTCGCGATGGTCGATCGACGTGCGCACCTGCACCCGCTTGATGTTGGCCACCAGCTTGGCAATCCGCTCCTGCATCCCTACCCGCTGACCGCCCCCGCGGATGTCCTCGCACTCCAACGGCACCATCACCACCTCGGCCGAGGCGATCACGCTGTCGTCGAACAGCTGCAGCACGATCCGGTCCCAGCGCTCGCCCGTGGCGCAATACAGCGACTGGGGCGCGTTGCAGAGTTCGCCGGAGGTGGTGCACAGGCTGAGGGTGGCCTGGGGGAAGCGGCGCTTGAGCGTGGCGGCGACGGCGTCGATGTCCAGGTGCGGCGAGATGAAGCCGGTGATCAGCGAAGGGGCGATACGCAGGCCGGTGAGGGCAGCGTCCAGGTCACGGGCGGTGCTGGTGAGCGTGGCGGTGCCTGGGCGCGAAGGGCGCGGGTTTTTCAGGAGGGCGAATGGATTCATGGGGCGCTCGATCGAAGGGAGGCGTACGGTTAATAGACCTATCGGCAGGTTGCGTGCGGGCTGGAGGGTGGAAGATGCGGCGGATGGACGCGTGGTCGTGAGTTTCCCCAGGCTCAGCAGGTTGCTACCGGCCAGAACGCAATCAGTCATCGAAACACTAGGGGCATGCATCAGGCAGGTCAGGCATGTAGCCACCTGGGAGCAGATCACGCCTGGAGCGTCGGCTTCCCTGTAAAGCAACAGCCCGGCAGCGAATCGACAGGTTCGACAATGAGGCACAGCACACAGTCCAGGACATGCTCGCCAGGCAGGGGGGAATACCTCGTCAGCTGCCGGAGCCGTCACTCATTGACCACCTGCAAGGATCGCCAGCGGCTGAACGCGCTGGCTTCCCTGGCAGGCATGCTTTCTCTGTGCCGGTC
Organism: Pseudomonas entomophila; assembly: GCF_013523165.1. Classification (GTDB taxonomy): domain Bacteria; phylum Pseudomonadota; class Gammaproteobacteria; order Pseudomonadales; family Pseudomonadaceae; genus Aquipseudomonas; species Aquipseudomonas entomophila_A. Next base: position 49,283 of record NZ_JAAMQI010000014.1, on the reverse strand, counting down.
CACTCAACGACGCCACACCTGCCCTCGATCGTTCACGACCCACGGCCTCTGATCGGCGACGACATGAACCCCGCCGACCCAGCGCGCTGCGGGTGCGCAATCGAGCCAGTGCAGGCGCCCCAGCAAGACGCGCTCACCCAGCACCGTGAGGCGAATGGCGCGCTTCTGCCACTCGGCCCCTGGCTGTTCCTGCACCAGAGGCTGCATCGAATCGACCAGCGGTCGCAGCAGCGCATGGAACATCACATCACCCAGATAAGGCAGCGGCTCATAGCGCAGGCTGAGGTGCCTGAACACCTCGGCGCAGGACAGCTCGCCATGGTCTGCCAGCACGCGCAGTATCAAGCGCTGGGTGAGGCTCAACCCATCGCCCGCTCCCGGCAGCTCTTGCAGTTGCCTCGCCAACGCAGGCCCGAGCAAGGGCAACGCCGGGTGCACGTGGGCGGCGAGCCGTGCCCAGTGGCTTGGAGTCGCCGAGGTGTAGGCCGCCCAGGCAGTGCGCGCCAGGGCCAGCGCATCTTCGCCGAGTGCACGCCGCTGCGGCCAGAGCCAGGCAAGCAGGTCCGGGGCCAGTTGCCCGATCCCGACGAATCGCTCGACGCCAGGTACCCGGTCGATCTCGACCAGTTCGAGCCTGCGCGGCAAGGCGGGCAAGCTCGACAGGACCCGGACCAGAAACAGCTGATCGTAGGCATCGGCTTCGCACCACAGCACCAGCTCGCTGTCGGCATCCAGCTGCCCTAATGCCATGCGCTGCCGGGTCTGACGCTGTCGGGCCTCGCGTGCCGACAGACCGAACGCCTGCTCCACGAAAGACGTCCGTACCGACCAGTAGTCCTCGTCAGGCAAGGCAGGGACCGGGCCCATGACCATCGGGTCCTCGAACATGTGGAACGAGCCTGAAAAACCAGCGACCCGCAGGTTGTGCTCGATGTCGTTGCCGCAGCGCCAATGCTGGACCGCCGCCTCGCCAGTCGCCGCGAAGTCCGGATGACGCGCGGCGAATGCAATGCTGTCGGCATGGGCGATCAGCTTCGGCCAACTGGGGAAGCCCGCTTCACGTGCCACCAGCCACTGGGTGTCGGCAAGCCGATAGCGGGGCCCCGGCAGGCCGATCGCGTGCAACTGCGCACGCACGTCGTCGGCGTTGTCGTCGTTCACTGCTTTCAACAGACGTTTGGCGCGCTTGCGCAGCGAGGGTACATCGAGAAGGCCATGATGGCGTGAAGCGTTCAGGGCGGGCATGCCAACTCCTTGCAGGGCTCGGTCCGCCGACAAGCCGGGAGCTGGAATGGAAGTCTGGAAACGCCTGCCTGGGTAACCCCTTCGCGCGGACCGCAGGCGCAGCACACGCCCGAACGTCGACTTTAGCGGGAAGGGCGAGGGGAAGCAAAGGCCGGTTGTGCGAGCGGCCAGACATACGGGGCCGATCAAGCAGCGATTGGCCGGTGGCTGACCTTCAGGGTGCCTGCCGCATCGGTAGCGAGTCACTGTGCGGCACGGCTGAACCTTGGGCTGTTGCCGGCATACGCGCACAGTGCGCGGCTTGACCTTCTCAACGGATCAGACCGCCTGAACCTTGGCCAGCTGCTCACCTTCGAGCCAGGCGCCGATGTCGCTGGCGCGCATGGGTTTGGAGAACAAGTAGCCCTGGGCCAGGACGCAGCCGAGGTTTTTCAGGGCTCCGAGTTCTGCAGCGGTTTCCACGCCCTCCACAATGCACTCCAGCTGCATGTCCTGGCACAGGGTGATCAGCGACTTGACGATCTTGGAGCTGGCCGGATCGCGATGGATGTGGGTGACGAAGGTGCGGTCCACTTTCAACTTGGTCAGCGACAGCGCGTGGATCTGGCTCAGGCTGGAATAGCCGGTACCGAAATCGTCGAGCGAAATGCCACAGCCTAGTTCGCGAAACCGGCTAATCGCTCGCTGGGCCTGGGGCAGGTCCTGGATGACGGCGGTTTCGGTGATTTCCAGGTCAAGACAGGCCGGGTCGAAGCGACTGTTCTTGATCAGCTCGACGATCTGCTGGGCGGCGTCCTCCGACCCACAATCGTGGGCCGACAGGTTGAACGACAGGCGGATACCGGGAGGGAAGTGCACGGCCGCGTCCAGTGCCTTGCTCAGCAGCGGCACCGTGAGGCAGTTGACCATGCCGATGCGCTCGGCGATCGGGATGAAGTCACCGGGCGACACGTGACCCAGCTCCGGGCTTTCCCAGCGTGCCAGGGCTTCGAAGGCGACGGTTCGTTCACGGTAAATGTCCACGATGGGCTGGAAGACCATGTAGAACTCGCTGTCCAGGTCTGCCCTGCGCAGGGCCTGTTCGGTCAGCCCTTCGCGGTTGAGCTGCTGACGGTGGGCGCCGCTGAACAGGCAGACCGTGCCGGGGCGGTGGCGCTTGCTCTGGTACAGGGCATAGTCGGCGTACTCGTACGCCTGGGTGGCGCAGGTCGCCTGGTCCGGGAAGGTCGCGATACCCAGTGACGCGCTGATCTGGACGGGGATGTCCACCAGCAGAAAGGGCTCGCGCAGGCTGTCGCAGAGGGTCTCGCCAAAGGCCCGCAACTGGTCGTCGCTCATGGCCTGAATGATGATCAGGCCGAACTCGTCGCCCCCCAGCCGGGCCAGGTGCACCTCGTCGCCAAGCAGTCCGGTCAGGCGCTGGCCGACCTGAAAGAGCAGTTTGTCACCGATGCTGTGGCCATACAGATCGTTGACCGGCTTGAAACCATCCAGGTCGATCAGCCCCACGGCCAGGCGGCCCGTTTGCTCGGGCGTACGCGACAGCAACGTGTCGAGGCGGGAAAAGAACTGCCGCCGATTGGCCAGCCCGGTCAGGCTGTCCTGGTTGGCCAGGTGAAGGTTTTCTTCGCTGAGCTTGGCCGTCTGCGCCTGCATGTTCACCAGCCGAGTGAAGTCGGCGTACTGCGCCTTGAGGATGATCAGCATGGCGACCGACACCAGCAGGACGTCGATCGCCGTGGCGATGAAGGTCGGGATGGTGGTGGAGGCGAAGAACACCACGAACGCCGTGTTCACCACGGCCGTGGTGGCCAGGGCCGCAGGCAGCAGGTGCATCATGCAGAAGATGCAGCCGATGACGGTGATCGCCATGTAGAAAGCGACATGCGCCTGGGTATAGCTGTTGCCGTGGGGAAACAACGCCAGGGACCAGGCGGTGAACGCCACGGCCACGAACGGTGCGAGCATGTTCGTGCGCCTGAGCGCCGCCAGCATCTGCGCTGGCGTGCGTGTACGCTTGCGCGTACGTATCCAGTTCGCCGCACGGAGCACGCCGAACAACGTCATGATCGCCGGGCAATAGACCACCAGCCAGCGCGGCGCGAGCGCAAAATGGGTGCCCGCCAGCATCAAGGTATTGATCAGCAGGATGAAATACATCATCGGCAACTGGCGGGACAACGAGATGTATTGCGCCTTGACCAGGCCAGGGTTGTCCTTGGGTACGGACATCGACGCTCGGAGACCGAGCAGTGTTTTTTTCATTAGGCGATGCTCTGAAAAGACGACCAGATGGATGACCGGCCGGATTACCCCTATCCAGCCTGGACCGAGCAGGGCCAGATACTGCTCCCAATGAACCGTGTCGGCCAATCCTCGGGAATCTGAAGTTTTACGACTGATGGCACTTTGACTTCGTTCCGTCAGCCAGGCGCGGTCGCCTTGCCTGACACCCCGCCCGCCACGACGCGCCTTTCAACGGCACGCCCCCTGCCGCTCGCTGTGCTAACGTCGGGCGAACCTGGCTTCCTGTCAGGCTCGCCCCCCAACCCCATTTCCCGAACACATGCCCATGCCTTCACGTCCTCCGTCTGCTCACCGTTCCACACCCTTCAGCCTTCGTCAGTTGCTGGGTTACTACACCCTGGGCATGCTGGGCATCACCCTGTTCGCCGCTGCGCCCTTGCTTCTGGCGCTGTGCGCCGGCACGGTGGCCAGCCAGTTCGGCTGCCAGGTGGACGAGGGGAGCCCGCACGCCTGCTGGATCCTGGGGTGGGATGCAGGTCCGACCTTGTATCGGCTGGGCGTCATGGGCTGGTACATGTTGGTCACGCTGCCAGCAGGGGTCATGCTGATGCTCGTAGCGACAGGGCTGCTGGTGGTGCAACTGATCCGCCTGTTCCACGCCGGCGCCTCGCGATGACGTGCGCAGGCCGTACGCGCCAGCGGCTTCGGTGGCAGGTGCGAGGGTTTCGGCGTCGGCTGCCGTCCCTGTCTGCGGCTCACAGCGCCACGCCGGTGATGTAGGCTTGTCTCTGTCTCCCTTACAACCAAAAGGATTTGCATGACGCTCCGCCACTCTCCTCAATCCCCCCACGCCATGCAGTACCCTCAGGTGGTGCAAGACCTGATCGACGCACGCTTCGACGCCGTCGAGGCGCATTTGCAGCGCCTGCTGTCGGCCGCCGACAACGCCAGCGAACAGGCGCTCGGCGATCAATGCGCGACGATTCAGGCATTCGCCGGGGCCTGCCAGCAGTACGCCGACCAGTGGCCCGTGTGGAAGCGCCAGTGCCCGGACAGCGTCTGGCCAGACGTCGTCGCCTGCCTGTTGTGGGAAAAGGCTGCCAGCGAGGCACGCGGCCAGGGCCTGGCCGACGACGTGAGCGAGGGGCAATGGCAGCAGGCCCACCTGGCCTGCGATGCGCTGTTTCTCCAGGCAGTGGATGTGGCCCAGCGTCAGCCTCTACCCTGGGTGATGAGCGTGAGCCTGATGCGCACGGTGCTGGTGTTCGGCGAACCCGATTGGTTGATGCCCTGGCTGACAGGCCAGTGGAGTGACGCCGAGCTGGCCGCGTTGCATCAGCGTCGGCAGGCGGCGCTCGCTCAGTGGCCGAACCTGCCACCCGTGCCGGCGCTGCCCGCCGTGCCCCCGACTCGTCTGGTGGCTGCACTGGCCGCTTACCCCCGTGGCGAAGGCGAACCGCAAGGGTTCTTCTGGCTGCATCAGGCGCTCCAGGCCTCGCCAGTGGGCGCCTGGGCCCTGGAGCTGTATGCCTTTTTGCGCACGCCGCGCTGGGGCGGCAGCCACGAGGAGATCCTCTGGCTGGCCGATTCGCCGCTGGCCGCTCGTCTCGATGAGTCGCAGCGCAATGCGATCCGTCTGGTCGCCTGGCTCGACGACCTCGATGCCGACAACGTGAACGTCGAGGACGAGGCAGCCTGTCAGGCCGCCTTCCAGCGGGGTCAGCAGCTGCTGGAGCGACCGTTGCCGGCGTCTGCACGGGCTCGGGTCAGCCTGGCGTTGGGCGACCTGGCGTACCTGGCCGATCAAACGGACCATGCCCAGGCCTGCTACGCGCAAGTCCTGGTCGACTGGCCTCAGCTGACCGCGGCGGACGACGTACTCTATCGCATGCTGTGCGTGGCGACGCACACGGGCATGGGCCCCTGGTTCGGCCAGGTGGTATCCCAGTCGCGCCAGCAGTCGGCCTTCGCTGCGGTGCTCCATGGGCTGCTGTGCGACACCGGTTGGTGTGCGGTACCCCGTGATCCTGCCCAGGCCGAGCACTGGTATCGACAGGCGCTCACCCATGGGCCGATGCCGGTACCGGAAGGCGAGTGTCCTTTCAATGACGTGTACTACGCCTTCGATGAAAGCCTGCACGGCACGGCCCTGCGGCACATGGTCGAGTACGCGGCCGGGCTGGGTGTGCCCGAGATGCAGTTCGCCCTGGCCTACCTGCACGAAGAGGATGACCCGGTGACGGCCCTACACTGGTATCGCCAAGCGGGTGCTCATGGCTTTGGACGGGCGTTGTACAACCTGAGCGTGGTCTGCGACCGTGGCGTGGAGGAGGGCGGCCTGCCCGGCTGGGACGTGGAAGCCTTGCGCGAGCTGGGCAACGACTGCGAGGTGGCGTGCCTGGAAGAGCTGGTCGACCAGCCGACGCTCACGCCTCGGGCACTCAACCGCATTCCGAACTGCTTCATCGGTATTCATGGCTACCTGACCAGGCACAAGGTCGACTCCGAACGCGTGCGGCGCAACCTGGCGGTGTTGCGGCAGTATGCCGAGCGCGGCTGGGCCGATGCCATGTATGTGCTCGCCGAACACTACCGCGCCGAGGACTGCCCGCAAGGCCATGACTACCCACAGGCAGTCTACTGGTGCGAACAGGCCTGTCGCCTGCAGCCGGACGATGCGCGCAGCGTGCGGTTGCGCGAGCGCTTGAGTGAAGGGTTGATGGGCGGGATGCGTTACCGGCGCGCCTTGGCCAAGGCCGAGAAGCGCTAGGCGCTCGTGCCTGGTGCTCAGGTGGATCGCGGCCATGCGTCCACCTGAGCCGTCCTGGCCAGGCCAACATGACATTTCTTTCAGCTCCAGCCGTCACGCGTCGCTTAATCTTTCGCAATTGCAGGTGTATCGTATTCGCCCTTCGCTGCCACGCTGTTGGCACAACGCTCCTGCATGACGAGGTACCCGCCCGATGTCCCTGACCCGCCGACAAATTCTCAAGGGCCTGACCGGTCTGGCCGTGGTCGGCCTGGGGGCCGGTGGCGCCACGCGCTATTGGCTGGGCAAGGTGCAAGACAAGAATGCCGGCCACGATTACGAACTGATCGCCGCGCCCCTGGACGTCGAGCTGGTGCCCGGCCACATCACCCCGGCCTGGGCATTCGGCCCCTCCGCGCCAGGCACCGAGCTGCGGGTTCGCCAGGGCACCTGGCTGCGGGTCCGCTTCATCAACCACCTGCCGATCGAGACCACCATCCATTGGCATGGTATCCGCCTGCCGTTGGAGATGGACGGCGTGCCCTACGTCTCCCAGCTGCCCGTCAAGCCAGGCGAATATTTCGACTACAGGTTCCGCGTGCCGGACGCCGGCAGCTACTGGTATCACCCCCATGTGGCCAGCTCCGAAGAACTGGGCCGTGGTCTGGTCGGGCCGCTGATCGTCGACGAGCGCGAGCCGACCGGCTTCAGCCATGAGCGCGTGCTCAGCCTCAAGACCTGGCACGTGGACGAACAAGGCGCCTTCATGCCCTTCAGCGTGCCACGCGAAGCAGCGCGCAACGGCACGGCCGGACGCTTGATCACCATCAACGGCCACGCCGAGTCGGTCACCGAGCTGCCGGCAGGGCAGGTGGTGCGGGTGCGTCTGCTGAACCTCGACAACACCTGGACCTACCGGATCAACCTCAAGGGCAACTGCGAAGCCCGGATCTATGCGATCGACGGCAACCCGGTCAGGCCCAGGCCGCTGGAGAAAGAATACTGGCTCGGCCCCGGCATGCGGCTTTGCCTGGCCATCAAGATTCCCGAAGCAGGCGAGGAGATCTCGCTGCGCGATGGTTTCGTGCGCCTGGGCACCTTGCGTTCGGTCGCCAGCCACCAACCTCCCGGTGAGTGGCCACCGGCCTTGCCGGCCAACCCGATCGCCGAACCGGACCTGGAGAGCGCCGAGACCCTCAACTTCAACTTCGAGTGGTCCGGCAAGCTGTCGACCGGCGTGGACGACGGCAAGCCGCCCAGCCTCTGGCAGATCAACGGCAAGGCCTGGGACATCACCGACAAGACCTGCGCGGATCGGCCCATCGCCACCTTGCAGCAGGGCAAGAGCTACATCTTCGACCTGAAGAACATGACCCAGTACCAGCACCCGATCCACCTGCATGGCATGAGTTTCAAGGTGATCGGCTCCAATCGTCACAAGATCACCGAACCCTGGTTCACCGACACCTACCTGCTGGGGCGCAACGAGCGGGCCCAGGTCGCGCTGGTGGCCGATAACCCGGGGACCTGGATGTTTCACTGCCATGTCATCGACCACATGGAAACCGGCCTGATGGCCGCGATCGCGGTGGTGTGATGCGGCCACGGATCATCGATCGCAGCCGCGATCAGGCATTCATGCAGCTGGCCCTGGCCCTGGCCGCGCAAGGTGCAGCCCTGGGCGAGGTCCCCGTGGGCGCCGTGGTGGTGCAGGACGGGGAGGTAGTGGGCCAAGGCTTCAATCGCCCGATCCTCGACAGCGACCCGAGTGCCCATGCCGAGATGGTTGCCCTCCGTGAGGCAGCGCGAGCCGCTGGCAACTATCGGCTGCCCGGCAGCACGCTCTACGTCACCCTCGAGCCATGCAGCATGTGCGCCGGGCTGATCGTGCATGCGCGGGTGGCGCGGGTGGTGTACGGCGCGACGGAACCCAAGGCCGGCGTGGTGCAGAGCCAGGGGCAGTTCTTCGAGCAGGGGTTTCTCAACCACCGCGTGCTGTACGAAGGCGGGGTGCTGGGGGAGGCGTGCGGGCACATGCTGAGCGAATTCTTCAAGGCCAGGCGTGGACGCAAGACGACCCCGTGAGGCTTGGGACGGTCGTGCTGCCGGCGCTCACTTCGGCGCGGCGGCCTCGACGGGCTTGCTCGGGTTGACCGCGGGCACGTGCAGGCTGGCGTCGGCGGCCTGGCCCTCGAGCTGCGGCTGGGTCACCCAGGTGAGGATGTCGTAGTAGCGGCGGATGTTGGCGACGAAGTGCACCGGCTCGCCACCGCGCGCATAGCCGTACTTGGTCTGGCGGTACCACTGCTTCTGCGCCAGGCGCGGCAGCATCTTCTTCACGTCCAGCCACTTGTCGGGGTTGAGCTTCTCGCGCCTGGCCAGGGTGCGCGCGTCTTCCAGATGACCGCTGCCGACGTTGTAGGCCGCCAGGGCGAACCAGGTACGGTCGGGCTCCTGGATGCTGTCGTCGAGCTGTTCCTTGATCAGCATGAAGTACTTGGCCCCGCCCTGGATGCTCTGCCGGGCATCGAGGCGATTGGACACGCCCATGGCCTGGGCCGTGCGCTGGGTCAGCATCATCAGGCCGCGCACGCCGGTCTTTGAGGTGACCTCCGGCTGCCACATGGACTCCTGGTAGCCGATGGCCGCCAGCAGCCGCCAGTCCACGCCCTCGACCTTGGCCGAGACCTTGAAGTGCTTCTCGTAGCGCGGCAGGCGTTGCTGCAGGTGCTGGGCGAAGGTGTAGGCGCCCACGTAGCCCAGTACGTCCACGTGTCCGTAATAACGGTCCTTGAGGCGTTGCAGCACGCCATTGCCCTCGGCTTCGTCGAGGAAGGCGTTGACCTCGTTGAGCAGGCTGTTGTCTTCACCGGGCGCCACGGCCCAGCGCTGGCTGCGTGTCTCGCCCAGGTCGAAGGCCACGCGCACGTTGGAGAAGTACACCTGGTTCATCGCCAGCTCGTTGGAGTCGACCAGGGTCAGGTCGATCTGCCCTTCGTCGACCATGCGCAGCAGGTCGACGACCTCGACGGCATCGGACTCCTCGTACTCCAGCGCCGGGTACTGTTTTTTCAGGGCGGCCAGCTGTTCGGCATGGCTGCTGCCCTTGAGCACCATGATCTTCTTGCCCACCAGGCCCTGCGCAGTGGTCGGTCGCGGCCGGCCGTTGCGGTAGATGACCTGGGGCGAGACGTCGAGGTAGGGGTGCGAAAAACGCACCTGCGCGCTGCGCTGCTCGCTGCTCACCAGCCCGGCGGCGGCCAGGACCGGCCCGGACGGCGCGCTCAACTGGGCGAAGATGTCGTCGAGGTTGTCGGCGGTCTGGATTTCCAGCTTGACCCCGAGTTCGTCGGCGAACCGCTTGACCAGCTCGTACTCGAAGCCGGTTTCGCCGTTGCGGTCCTGGAAGTAGGTCGCCGGACTGTTGCGGGTGACCACGCGCAGCACCCCGTCCTCCTTGATGCGCTCGAGGGTGCTGGGTTTTTCAACGCAGGCACCGAGCATGAGGAAGAGGGCGGTTGCGAGGAGCCATCTGGCGCAACGCTGGCGCAAAGCAATGGTGGCGGACATAGGGTGCAGTATACGCAAAGCATTGGCTGCGCCATATCTCGACAATCGACTAGGGCTCTGGTAGCGGCGGCGAGCTGCGAGCGACAAGTCGCGCGCTGCAGCTGGCAAGTGGACGGTAGGGCGGTGGGGCAGGTGGACAGAACATTGAGGTAGCGCTGACTTGCAGCCCGACCGCATCGCCGACCGCTCGTTCCAACCGGGTGCCGATTCCCCGTGTTTTACGCTAGAATGCCCGGCCTCCAAGCACACCCCTTCTTGAGGCTGTCCCGACGATGTTGATCCTGCGCGGCGCTCCTGCCCTTTCTGCCTTTCGCCACGGTAAATTACTCGAGCAATTGAGCCAGAAAGTCCCCGCTGTTTCTGGTTTGTATGCCGAATTCGCCCACTTCGCCGAGGTCGACGGCGAGCTGACCGCCGAGCAGCAGCAGGTGCTGGGTCGCCTGCTCGAGTACGGTCCGAGCGTCCCGGTGCAGGAGCCAGCCGGCCGACTGTTCCTGGTCGTGCCACGCCTGGGCACCATCTCGCCCTGGGCGAGCAAGGCCACCGACATCGCCCACAACTGCGGCCTGGGCAACGTGCGTCGCCTCGAGCGCGGCATCGCCTACTTCATCGCCGATGAACTGTCCGACGCCGAAGCCGCACTGGTTGCCGCGCACCTGCATGACCGCATGACCCAGCGCGTGCTGGGCCAGCTGGAGCAGGCCGCTGACCTGTTCAGCCACGCCCAGCCGCGCCCGATGACCTCCGTGGACATCCTCGGTGGCGGTCGCGCCGCACTGGCCCAGGCCAACGTCGACCTGGGCCTGGCCCTGGCCGAGGACGAGATCGACTACCTGGTCCAGGCGTTCCAGGGGCTCGCGCGCAACCCGAACGACATCGAGCTGATGATGTTCGCCCAGGCCAACTCCGAGCACTGCCGCCACAAGATCTTCAACGCCAGTTGGGACATCGACGGCCAGGCGCAGGACAAGAGCCTGTTCGGGATGATCAAGAACACCTACCAGATGCACAGCGAAGGTGTGCTGTCGGCGTACAAGGACAACGCCTCGGTGATCGTCGGCAACGTCGCCGGCCGTTTCTACCCCAACCCCGAGACGCGTCAGTACGGTGCGGTGCGCGAGCCCGTGCACATCCTGATGAAGGTCGAGACCCACAACCACCCGACCGCCATCTCGCCGTTCTCCGGTGCCTCCACCGGGTCCGGTGGCGAAATCCGTGACGAAGGTGCTACCGGGCGTGGCGCCAAGCCCAAGGCCGGCCTGACCGGCTTCACCGTGTCGAACCTGCGCATCCCCGGCTTCGAGCAGCCCTGGGAGCAGGCCTACGGCAAGCCCGAGCGCATCGTCGACGCCCTGGACATCATGATCGACGGCCCGCTCGGCGGCGCAGCGTTCAACAACGAGTTCGGGCGTCCGGCGCTGACCGGCTACTTCCGTACCTTCGAGCAGTCCATCCAGACCCCGCATGGCGAAGAAGTGCGCGGCTACCACAAGCCGATCATGCTCGCCGGCGGCCTGGGCAACATCCGTGAAGACCACGTGCAGAAGGGCGAGATCACCGTCGGTGCCAAGCTGATCGTGCTCGGCGGTCCGGCCATGCTGATCGGTCTGGGCGGCGGCGCGGCCTCCTCGGTCGACACCGGCGCCAGCTCGGCAGACCTGGACTTCGCCTCGGTGCAGCGCGAGAACCCGGAGATGGAACGCCGTTGCCAGGAGGTCATCGACCGCTGCTGGCAGCTGGGTGAGCAGAACCCCATCGCCTTCATCCATGACGTGGGTGCCGGTGGCATTTCCAACGCCTTCCCCGAGCTGGTCAACGACGGGGGCCGCGGCGGCCGCTTCGAGCTGCGCAACGTGCCCAACGACGAGCCGGGCATGGCCCCGCACGAAATCTGGAGCAACGAATCCCAGGAGCGCTACGTGCTGGCCGTCGGCGCGGACGACTTCGAGCGCTTCAAGGCCATCTGCGAGCGCGAGCGTTGCCCGTTCGCGGTGGTCGGCGAAGCCACCGAAGAACCGCACCTGACCGTCACCGACAGCCACTTCGACAACACGCCGGTGGACATGCCGCTGGACGTGCTGCTGGGCAAGCCGCCGCGCATGCACCGTTCGGTCACCCGCGAAGCCGAGCTGGGCGATGACTTCGACCCGAGCACCCTGGACCTGGACGAGGCGGTGGAGCGCGTGCTGCGCCACCCGGCCGTGGCCAGCAAGAGCTTCCTGATCACCATCGGCGACCGCTCCATCACCGGCCTGGTCGCCCGTGACCAGATGGTCGGCCCGTGGCAGGTTCCGGTCGCCGACTGCGCCGTCACCGCCACCAGCTTCGATGTCTACACCGGTGAAGCCATGGCCATGGGCGAGCGCACCCCGCTGGCCCTGCTCGACGCACCAGCGTCCGGGCGCATGGCGATCGGCGAGGTGCTGACCAACCTGGCTGGCGCCCGTATCGAGAAACTGTCCGACATCAAGCTGTCGGCCAACTGGATGTCGGCCGCTGGCCACCCCGGTGAAGATGCGCGCCTGTACGACACGGTCAAGGCCGTCGGCATGGAGCTGTGCCCGGAGCTGGGCCTGACCATCCCGGTCGGCAAGGACTCCATGTCGATGAAGACCCGTTGGAGCGAGGAGGGCGCCGAGAAGAGCGTCACCGCGCCGATGTCGCTGATCGTCAGCGGCTTCGCCCCGGTGACGGACATCCGTGGCACCCTGACCCCGCGCCTGCGCATGGACAAGGGTGAAACCGACCTGATCCTGATCGACCTGGGTCGCGGCAAGGACCGCATGGGCGCATCCATCCTTGCCCAGACCTACGGCAAGCTCGGTGCACAGGCGCCGGACGTCGACGATGCCGAAGACCTCAAGGCCTTCTTTGCCGTGATCCAGGGCCTCAACGCCGACGGTCACCTGCTGGCCTACCATGACCGCTCCGACGGTGGCCTGGTCACCACCGTGCTGGAAATGGCCTTCGCCGGCCACTGTGGCCTGGACCTGCACCTCGATCCGCTGACCGACAGCCGCAGCGAAGTTCCGGGCATTCTGTTCAACGAAGAGCTGGGTGCGGTGATCCAGGTGCGTCAGGACGCCACGCCCGACGTGCTGACCCAGTTCAGCGTCGCGGGCCTGGGCGAATGCGTCGCGGTGATCGGCAAGCCGATCAACAACGGCGAGGTCTCCATCAGCCTCAACGGTGACGTGCTGTTCGACGACCAGCGTCGTCTGTTGCAGCGCCAGTGGGCCGAGACCAGCTACCAGATCCAGCGCCTTCGCGACAACGCCGATTGCGCTGACCAGGAATACGACGCGCTGCTCGAAGAGAACAACCCAGGCTTGGACGCCAAGCTGGGCTTCGACGTCAACGAGGACATCGCCGCCCCGTACATCAAGAAAGGCATCCGCCCACAAGTGGCCATCCTGCGCGAGCAGGGCGTCAACGGCCAGGTCGAGATGGCCGCTGCCTTCGACCGCGCCGGCTTCGCCGCCATCGACGTGCACATGAGCGACATCCTCGCCGGCCGTGTCGACTTCGCCGACTTCAAGGGCCTGGTCGCCTGCGGTGGCTTCTCCTACGGTGACGTGCTCGGTGCCGGCGAGGGCTGGGCCAAGTCGGCGTTGTTCAACCGCCGTGCACGGGAGGCCTTCCAGGGCTTCTTCGAGCGCAGCGACAGCTTCGCCCTGGGCGTGTGCAACGGTTGCCAGATGATGTCCAACCTGCACGAGCTGATTCCAGGCACCGAGCACTGGCCGCACTTCGTGCGCAACCGGTCGGAGCAGTTCGAGGCGCGCGTGGCCATGGTCGAAGTGCAGAAATCCAACTCGATCTTCCTCGAGGGCATGGCCGGTTCGCGCATGCCGATCGCCATCGCCCACGGTGAAGGTCACGCCGAGTTCGCCAGCGAGCAGGCGCTGATCGACGCCGATGCGTCCGGTTGCGTGGCCCTGCGCTACGTCGACAACCACGGCAAGGTCACCGAGGCCTACCCGGCCAACCCGAACGGCTCGCCGCGCGGGATCACCGGCCTGACCAACCGCGACGGTCGCGTCACCATCATGATGCCGCACCCGGAGCGTGTGTTCCGCGCCGTGCAGAACTCGTGGTGCCCGGACGACTGGCAGGAAGACGGCGCGCTGATGCGCATGTTCCGCAATGCGCGGGTCTGGGTGGACTGAGCGTGCACAAGCTCGCGTTCTTCGTCCCGCCCAGTCACCTGGACGTGGTCAAGGCCGCTGTGTTCGCCGCCGGTGGCGGACGCATCGGCAGCTACGACCAGTGTGCCTGGCAGACGCTGGGCCAAGGCCAGTTTCGCCCGTTGGATGGCAGTCAGCCATTCATCGGGCAGGCGGGCGAGGTCGAGCGGTTGGAGGAATGGAAAGTCGAGCTGGTGGTGGCCGACGACCTGATCGCTCAGGTCGTCGACGCGCTCAGGCAGCAGCATCCTTATGAAACCCCAGCCTATGAGGTCTGGCGGCTACTCGATTTCTGAGCTTCACGCTGGATGGCGCCGATACAGGTTGGCTCGGCGTGATCAGAACGCAAACGTGATGGCCTCATCTGCCAAGGTAACCTGAAGCCAACTGACGCCCGTCAGTGTTTCGGTTTCCTGAATGTATTCGTTGGTGTTTTTGAGCACGCTCAGGATGCGTGCACCCAGCTTGTCCAGTTCACGGGTGTGCAACTGACGCAAGGTGTCGATGGAGGTGCCCTGCTCGACGTTGTGCGGGTGCTCCTGCGCCCACTGGGCGACCGTCTCCGTCCACCAGGACGTGTCCCATGGATGCGTGATGAAGCCTTTGGCGATCTCGACCGGATCCTCGGTCCCTTCAGTCTTCCCTGACCAATGGGCCAGCATGGCCTGACCCACCTGTTGCACCGCAAGCGTGGCCAGTTGCGCAGCCAGCGCATGAAAGGGATGGGTGTCGTGGTCCTTGGACAATTGCGAGTGCGTCAAGGGTGCAGTCGCGTCCAGGTTGGGGTCTTTGTGCTGAAGCACTTGCAAGGTGGCGACATGGTCACCTGCCCATTTCATCAGCGGTTTCATGATGAAATTGCCTGCATAGTTCAGCGGCTTGAAATGGTGCTGCAAGGTGCTGACGGTCGTGTTGTAGATCTTGTAGTAATAGTTGTTGTTCAGCTCTCGGCGCGCCTCGACATACAAGCCGTACAGCTTGATCAGCCAGGGCAGATTTTCCTCCTCCAGGACCGTCAGCACGATCTGGTCGAAGACGTCCTGTTCTTCTTGGCTTTGCGACTCGTCCAGATCCGTGGGGAAAAAGTGGTTGGACAAGGGGTCGATCAGGCTGCCGATCATGTCGAGTTGGCCGAACATGCCTGTGACGACGGGCCAGGCATGCCCTGTAGGAGAAGGGTTCTCGAGCGGCGTTGTCCAGACCAGTACATCGTCGCGTGCCACGCGCTTGAGGCACAGTTCGACGAAGTTGGAATGGGCGAAATAGTCCTCCAGTACATGCAGCGCATCACCCAGGTAGCGCATGCCCGTCGGCGTCGCGCCTTCACGCTTGGCGGCTTTCAACCTGGCCTGCACGTAGGCGATGGAGCGACGAATGTAACGTTTGATCGACCGTTTGGGCAGAACGGTGAGCCTTGCATCGCCCGGGAACGCTGGCGCAATGAAGTCAGGGTCGATCTGCCGGGGGTCGGGGGCGTTCGGGTCGAGCTCGAGCGGGTTGTCGATGTGTTCGTGGTGCAAGTACACCCCTAGCAGGGCCGGCGTCACTGTGTAGGCCTGGCGGCCTTCCGGGGTGTCTTGCAGGCTTGCAAAGGCCTTCAAGGCCAGCAGGTCGACGATCTTGGCGAGCCGCTCCCGTGAAAACCGTACGTAGGCCGTTCCGATCTGTTTGAGTGCCTCGGGATCGACACGCGATTCATCGACGGGACGGACGAGTTTGGGGTCCACCAATTGCGAGTGATCGCGCAACCAGTTACCAAAGTAGATGGCTTTGCACTGCTCGTCGCTGAAACCTACCTCGCGCAGCGCCTGCTCGATGGAGCCATGACCGAACGAGCCCGGTACATGGGCTTCGCCGTAGCCGGCTGCAAAGCGCTTGACGCGACGGCGTGCAGATCGAGGCGATGTCAGTTCGCCCAGTACGAGCGCGACAGGCGACGCATCGGCTTCTTGCTGATAGGTGGCAAAGGCGGTGCCGGGTGTGATCGGGCCGGCGTAGAACAGGAGCGTTTTGGTGAAGGCGATCGCCGCTTGCGCAGACGGGGGCGCGATGGGGGTAGGGGCATCGTCTTGCTCGATCGTGTCCGCCCCTGGCAACACTTCACCGACGACGTAGAACACGAAGGCTTCGAGCAGACGCGTCATCAAGCTGAAGCTGGCCTCGGGCGTTTGCAGGGCATCGTCGATGCTCGACTGGCTGACGTTGATGCACCGGGCGTCGGCATCGTAGGCCGTTATCCCCGGCAGGTCGCGTACGACGGAGTAGACCGGCGCGGCGATGGCGTCCTGACGCAGGTGCTCTCGGAACGCCAGGAAGTCCTTCAGCAGACAATGGCGGCCTATCAGCGGTCTGAAGGACAGTACGAAGGACTGTTCGTCCATGCGATCGACGACTCGCTTGAGCAGGTCGAGAGGTAAGCGGCTGGTGAAGGATGGAAAGGAAGAGGGGTACGTCATGGTGCCTTCTCTGGGGTGATCGGGCGACCAGCATGCCGAGTGAGTGAAGGGGGTTGAATGCTGGAGGGTTACCCATGGAGCGGCAAGGCAGCATGCGCGAGCGCCGTGGCAGGGGGTGCCGGTGGCGGGGCCACCACCGGCAGAGGGCGGCACGCGCTCAGGCAGTGCCGATCGGGCCACCGTCATGACGCTGGATCACCACGGTCGCCGAGCGCGGTCGCACGCGCCGTGGGGCCGGCGCGGCCTGGGTGGCGTCCTCGGTAAAGGGCCAGTTGTCCGGGTGCTGGATGTTGACGAACAGGGTGGTGTTGTCGGGCGTGAACGCCAGGCCGGTGACTTCGCAGCCGTTGGGCCCGACGAAGAACCGTCGTAGATCGACCTGGTTGCGTGCATCGACCGGCACCTGTTTGCCACTGGCATCCACCAGCTGAGCGGGGATGACCGCCAGCAGCTGATCGTTGGTGTAGTCGGTCACCGAGGCCTCACCGTTGTCGGTCTCGAACCAGAGAATGCCTCGGCTATCGAAGCGCATGCCGTCCGGGCTGGCGAACTGGTTGAGTTCGGTCAGGCCCGAGCGGTTGATGTCCGGGGTGCCAGCGGCATTGGCCCCGAACACGAAGATGTCCCAGGTGAAGCGCGTAGGGTCGTCGCCGTCGTGCCAGCGGATGATGTGGCCATGGCGGTTGGGGCCGCGCGGGTTGGCTGCATCGACCGTGGCCGGGGTGCGGACGCTGTTGTTGGTCAGGGTCAGGTAGACGTCGCCATTGAGCGGATTGACCGCGGTCCATTCGGGGCGATCCATGGGCGTGGCGCCCAGCGCATCGGCCGCGCCCCGCGTGTTCAGCAACAGGCCGGCAAGATCGCCGTACACAGCGCCCAAGGTCGTACCGGACGGGGTGGTCGCTTCCACGGTCAGCGGCAACCAGGTGCCGCTGCCATCGGCATCGAAGCGCGCCACGTAGAGTGTGCCGTGGTCCATGTACTTGGCACCGGTGGCCAGGCGATCGGCGGGTGAGGCGTCGGCCGGATCCCACACCGCAGCGGACACGAACTTGTACAGGTACTCGTTGTTGGAGTCGTCGCCCATGTACCAGACCAGCGGCTTGCCGGCCACCGGCAGGCCGGGGCAACAGCCTTCATGACGGAAGCGGCCCAGCGCCGTGCGCTTGGTGGCGGGAGCCTGGGCATCGAACGGGTCGATCTCGACGATGTAGCCATAGGTGCTGGCTTCGTTGCGGTAGTCGTCGAGGGCGCTGTCGCCACGGGGCGTCACGTCGAAGCGGCGGAACTCGTCGCCCACCTCGCTGGGATCGCCCGCAGCGCTTTCCCAGCGGTGCTGGCCGGTGGCGGTACCGATGCCCAGGCGGCGCTGGTCGTCCGGCAAGGGCCCCTTGTTGACGAAGATGCCAGGCCAGTTCTCTTCGCAGGTGAGGTACGTTCCCCATGGGGTATGGCCATTGCCGCAATTGTTGTTGGTGCCGCGGGCCTGGGTGCCGTCTGGCGAGAAGCGCGTCCTGACGTGCGTCGAGCCGCGCAGCGGGCCGGCGATGGCCATGGGTGTGGCGGTGGTGAAGCGTCGGTTGAGCGGATCGTTGTCGACCACCTGCCAACGCCCGTCGACCTTGTTCAGGCGTACCACACCGGCGCCATGGGCATTGATTTCCTTGCGCACTTCCTCGGCCGGACGCCTGCCCTGGGCATCCTGGGTCGGGCCGGCCGGGTGCAGGGCCTGGGCATCGATGTATTCGAAGTTGATCGCCAGCAGCCCGTCGTCGGAGCGGCCGTCGAGCGCGAAGAAGTGCATGCCATCGTGGTGCATGCCCATGGCGTTGGCCTGGTCGGCGGCACTGTTGCTGCCGTCGGCCTGCCACGGCTTGGCCCGGTCGTTGAGCGGCGTGCCCCAGGGGGCGAGCACGTGGGCGCGGTAGCCGGTCGCGACGGTGCACGCATCGGTGCGCGAGCCGGGGATCGACTGAAAGCCCAGGGCGAGCGGTGAGTCACCCAGTGGCGCCCCCAGGGCCGAGGCGTGCGCGTCGTCCAGCCAACCGGTCAGCCCTCCACCGACCATCATCGTGACGGCCGCGCCCAGGCTCCCGCGAAGGACCGTGCGACGGCTGAGGTAGGCGTCCATGACACGGGCCATCGGTGCATGGTCGCTCGGGTTGCGGTTCAGGTTGTCGCCGGAGGCTCGACTCATCGGGAAATCCTTGCGGTTCGTAAGGGAAACGAACGCGACTGTAATGCGGCAGTGTGACGGTTGTTTGGCAGAAATGTGAACGCCTCGTGCGCAGGGCCGAGGCGTCCTCGAGCAGTAACCGCCCTGTGTCTGCGGGCAGGCGGCTCCTTGCCGGGCAGACGGCGAGCGTCTGCCCGGCCCGGGTCAGGCGCGCCTGTCAGCGATCCTGCTTGCCCTGGACCGTGGAGGTCCACTGCGCTGACGTACTGTGCCCACGGGTGCGCAGCAGTCCGAGGTCGAGCGCGTTCTCGCCATCGGCCGCACCGGCGCCCTGGCTGGCCTGGGCGATGGCCGTGCCCAGGTCCACGGGGGCGTTCGAGGCATCCAGCCCCACGTCCCGGCGATAGTCGTACCCGCTCAAGGTCTCCTTGGACAGCGAGGCGGTGCGCAGGTCGACGGCGCCATTGACCGATTGCAGGCGCGCGCCGACCAGGGAGGTGTCGCCGCCCACGTTCAGGTCGATGCCGTTCTGGCCATTGAGCACGGTCTGCTGGGCGACCGTCTCACGCTGCTGGTGCGAGATGTCCACCTTTAGCGTGGGCGAGATGCTCGGCTCGATCTTGCTCAAGGCCGGACCGACCTTGTCCAGGACCTTCTCGCTGGCAGGGCCGGTCACGGCGGCGACCGCATTGGTGTAGCCCTGTGGGTTCTTCTCGTGGCTCAAACGTGCGTCGGCCTTGACCGACAGTGTGTTCACGCTGTCCTTGAGGCTGGCCACGTGCAGGTCGCCGCCGACCTCCCCTGAGATCTGGCCGGTCTGTACCTGCACGCCTTCCAGACGGGTGTCGCCTTGGCTGAGCAGCGTGAGGCGGTCGGCGCGCAGTTGGCTGTCGACATGCACCTGATTGTCGCGCTTGTCCAGGCCGATCTGTACGCGACCGTGCAGCCCACGGCTGTCGGCGTCCGGCGCACCTGCCTTGTTCAGAGCCAGGCCGGCACCACCGGTGACGTCGAGGTTGTCGCGGTGTTCGCGGCTGTCGCCAGCCTCTACCCGCAGCCCTCCGTTGGACGCCTGAAAGGCGATCTCGCCGGCCGTCATGCGAACGCCACGCAGGTGGACGGCTTGATCGTCACGGGCCTGGCTGGCGACGGTGGCCTTGCCTCGCGTGTGGACCTCGGCCATCACGGCGTTGGTTTCGCGCTCCTCGACCCGTCCGCTGGTCAGGTGCCCGCCCAGGCTGCCGCCTCTGCTGGTGCCCTGCTTGTAGCCGAGTTCGCCGCCACCGCCGAGGGTCGAGCCGTGGGCCTGGTGGGTGTCGGCCCCTGCGACGAGCGAGGCCACGCCGCCGCTGTTCAGCTCCGCGCTTGCCACCGGTCGCTCGCGTGTACCGATACGCAGGCCTTCGAGGTGCAGATCGCCGGCGCTGGTGAAGCGTACGTCGCCGTCCGCCTGAGCCTGGGCGACCCGGGCTTGGGTGTCGGTGCGCTGCCGCTCGACGCGATCGAGGTAGCCACGGGCTTCGACGCCCACGTTCGTCGGGCGATTGCCGCCCTTGGCCCAGGCATTGCCGTTGAGCTGGTCGATCCGTTCGGCTTGCGTATCATCGGCCTGCACCACCGTGAGCGTGCCGTCGCTGCGCACCGTCACGTCACCTTGGCCTCCCTCGAAGCCACTGGCCTCGTAGCGACCGTCGCTGCCCAGCTGGATCTGCACGCCCTGGTGGCCCTGGAAGGTCGCGGGGCGTGCCGTGCGGCGCTCGGTGTCCTGCGTCAGCGAACCGCCTTTGCCGGCCAGGCGCAGGTTGATGTCCTCGCCTGTACTGCTGTCCACGCGGCCATCGCCGTCCACGGCCAGCTCGCTCACCTGGCGGCGGGTGGTGTCTTGCGCCGCCCGTGCCTGGTGGTCCTGGACCGCCAGGTCGAGCCGCCCGCCCTCGGCCTTGTACACCGTGCCTTCGTCCAACAGCGTGTCGGCCTCGACCGTGACCGTGCCGCCGGTGTACTGGGCCACCTGCGCCTGGGTGCTCTGTTCGTGCGTCTCACGGCGCAGGTGGCCGGCAGTGACGTCGGCACCCAGGTTGGGCGGCGCCATGGCGTCTTCCGGCCCGGCCTGCTGGAAGCGTGCGGCCTCTTCGCCGGTGACCAGGCGCTCGATCGGCCGGGTCAGGTCGCGGTATTCCAGGCTCGCGCCCAGCGTGCCCTGCCAGTCGTTCTGCCGCTGGGTACGCTCGTGGGTGTCGCTGACGGCCTGATTGTCGAGGGTCTTGGCCACGGTTCGCGCCTGCTTGCCGGCACTGAGCTGCGCCGCCTGGTCGATCAAGTGCGGGGTCTCGATCGTCAGGTCGCCGGCCGAGGTGATCGTGGTCCGCGCCACCGTGGTGTCACGGACCTGATCGACCTGTTGCCGCCGATGGCCTTCGAAGGCGCTGTTGACCCGATCGATGCCGCCCCCGACGGTCAGGCCGCCACCGGTACGCGTCGTGGTGGTTTCGCTGCCGTGTTCATCGTGGCTGGCAGCCAGTGTCACCTTCTGGCCCTTGACCGTGACATCCCCGCTGTCGGTGGTGAGGGTGGCAGTGTCCAGGCGCACGTTCCGGACGCTGTCGAGGACAATCTCGGCCCCCTTGAGCGCGCTGCCGACGTGGGCGGTCGTGCGCATGCGCGTGGTGGTGTCGTCGACCTCATAGCCGACGTTGGCCGCGTACTGCTTCGAACCTGGCGTGTCTCCCTGTGGGGCGCGCGTCTGTCCGGCGCTTGCCGTGAATGTACGGTGCTGTTCGTCAGCGTGCCGTTCGCGGGTCTGGCGCTCCGGGACGATGTCCAGGTCGCCCTTGGCCTGCAGCTCGAGGCGTTGCCCGGCCGTGAGGCGCGCGCCACGGACCTGCAGTTCGGCGTCGCTGGCCAGGCGCAGGTTGGTGTCCGACGAGACATCGCTGACCAGCACGTCCTGGCGCTCCTCCCGGCTCTGGGTACGGCTGCCGAGCAGCCCGAAGACCTGGCTGTTCTTCTGGTCCCGTTGCTGGCGCTGCCTGTCGACGGCAGCTTCGACCGAGAGCGCGCCGTTTCGGCTGTACAGCACCGCATCGCCTTCGCTGCGCACCCGGCTGCCCTGGATGCGGACCTGGTCGGCGGTGACCTCGAGCGTGCCGTCGGCCTGGACCGTGCTGCCGAGCGTACGCTCGCCTTGCGCGTCCTCGTTGCCGCGTCCGCCAAAGAAGGCGCCCGACACCAGGTCGCCCCGATAGGCATGCTCGGTACCGCTCTGGCGCACCTTCTGCCCGTCGACGGTGATCTGTCGGGCGGTGAGGCTCATGTCGCCGCGGCTGGTCACCTGACTGCCGGTGACGGTCAGTGTGTCCTGGGCCGTGAGGCTGACGCGCTGGCCGGCCAGGACGGTGGGGTTGCCCGACTCCTGATAGCGATCGGTGTCGGTGTCGCCACGCCACAGGTGCTTGCGGTGCTGGATGCGCTGCGCGACGTGCTGGCTGTCGAGGGTCGGGCCGAGCCTCAGCTTGCCTGCGCTGTCGACGCTCAGGTCACCGCCTGCCTCGACACGCGCACTGCGCAGGTCGAGGTCGCCTCCGGAGGTCAGGCGCATGTCGCTGCGTGCCAGCAGTTCGGTACCTTCGTGTGTGCGCCGGGTGAGGGTCTTGTCACTGTCGTAGGTCTCGTAGGTGACGAACCAGGCCTTGTTCTTCCAGCTTTCCCGTTGCCGTTCGATGTGCTGCCGCCTCTTGGCATCCAGGGTCAGGGTGCCGCCGGCGGTCACGTCGATCCGCTCGGCACGTGCCTTGACGTCACGCATGTACAGGTTGCGGGTCGACGCCAGGGTCAGGTCGCCTCGTTCCGTGAGCAGTTGACCCTGCTTGTCCTGGCCGCCTTCGATCTGCAGGCCGCCGGCAGAGCGCATGCTGATACCGTCCTGGGCCTGCACGTCGGTCCCGACCATGCGTACTCCTGCACCTTCGGTGGTGCTGACGACGCGCACGCGTCCGGCGCGCATGGCGCCGAACAACGTGGCATCCAGTTCGGTGGAAGGGCCGCTGGCGTGCGGTGCGATACTGCCATCGAGCCTGTCGACCCGATTGCGGCCGGCGATCACGTCCAGGTCGCCCTTGGTCTCCAGGCTGCCGAGCACTTCGATGCGGGGCGCGATCAACGCCAGGGCACCGTCCCGGTTGGCGGCACCCTCCTTGAGCACGAGCAAGTTGCCCTCGGCACCGAGGGTGTCGAGGTAGCGGATCCGTCCGTCCTCGAGAATCGGCGTGCCGACCAGAAACCCTGCTCGGGTAGTGTTGATGAACTGGCCGCCATTGACGGTGATGCCATTGGGGTTGGCCAGCACATAGTCGGCCGGGCGACCGAAGATCTCCTGCCGGCCTTCGATGAGCGAGGCGTTGCGACTGACCACCTCGTTGAGGATCGTCAACGCCGCCTGGCCCTGGAACTGCGGGTTGGCGGCCAGCGCGCCGGCCAGCTGCGAAGCGCCGGCCTCCAGGGCATTGTTCAGCACCAGGCCGGACGCGCCGACGTTGTAGTCGAGGAACTGGTTGTGCGACAGGCCGTTGGCCGTGGGCGCCACGATGTCGATGACCGGCACGCCGTGGGCGTCGTTGATCAGCGGCGTGCCGCCAGGACCTGGCGTGGCCTGCAAAGGCCCGGCGGCCAGGGCAGGAGCCGATCCCAGGATGGCCAGGAAGATGGCCCAGCGCAGAGCGTCGGGACGCCTTGGAGGCGTGTGGGCGTGCTGTTTCATAGGGGGTCTCTCTTCGTGTGGGTGAATCACAGATCGATGCTCAGCTCGGCGACCCAGAACCCAGGCTCCAGGCTGCCCCGGCGCGGCCCATGGGCGGACAGCGCACGCTGATGGTCCAGGCGCAGCCG
The DNA here is from genome assembly GCF_013523165.1 of Pseudomonas entomophila. GTDB lineage: Bacteria > Pseudomonadota > Gammaproteobacteria > Pseudomonadales > Pseudomonadaceae > Aquipseudomonas > Aquipseudomonas entomophila_A. The sequence goes on along the minus strand of NZ_JAAMQI010000014.1, from coordinate 25,769 downwards.
TGCGTGCGGCAGGTTGAGGTGCAGGCCCAGGGCGCCGCCGACCAGTCGTTGCGACGGCTCGCCCTGGGCATGGCGGCTCCAGCCGACGTCCAGCCCGGCAGCGGCGCGCAGGTCCACGCCAAGGAAGTCGGGTTGCCACAGGGGGTAGCTGAACGTGTTGCGCCACAGGGCACCCGTGGCGCCGGCGACGTAGTGCTGGCGGAAACCGCGTACGGCCGTGTCATCGCTCAGTGAGAACTGCTCGAGGGCAGGCAGTCGCTCGGCGCTGTATTGAAGGTTCACGCTGCTCTGCCAGCGCCAGTCGATGGGGCGTCCATGGCGCAGGTACAGCAGGCTGGCCCGGTACTTGCGAAAGTCCGGACGAGGCGCTTGCCGCGTGGGTGCAGGGGCATCGGCGCCCAGGGAGGACAGCCCCTGGGACAGGCCCAGTGAGGCATTCCACAGGCCATCCTGAAGCCAGAGCAGGTCCAGGCCCACGTCGAGCGTGGTCAGGCGTGTGCTCTGCAGCGTGGTCTTGCGCCCGTAGAGGTGGTTGAGGGTGTGCTTCTGGTCGAGCCGCAGCGAGGCGCCAAGCAGGCCTCGCTGGTTGCGCCACAGCATCCGGTTCACGTTCAGCCCCTGGAAGCGGCTTTCGCCAGTGGGACGGCCAGGCGTCTGCGGCGTGGAGCGGTACGTGATGCGGCTGGCCATGACGCCAAGCGTCCATGGCCCGTAGGGCACGCTGTAGTGCATCGCCAAGGCCTGGCTCTGCCCGCCAGTGCCAGGCAGTGCGGTCGACAGCGCGATGCTGAGGGCATCGTTCAGGTGGGCTGGCGAATCCACACCGACCTTCAGGCCCAGGCGGTGCCGTCCCACGGTTTCACTGGCCCGATTGTCGAGCGTGCCCGACACATGCCAGCGCGTGCCGACCTGCTGGGGTTGCAGCACCAGCCGCGTGCCACCTGGCAGATCGCCCGGCAACAGATCGGCCGACAGCGTGAAGGCCGGGAGTCGGTTGAGCTGGTCGAGCCCCTGCTCGAGCGTCGGCAGGTGCAACGGCTCGCCCAGCATGTTCGGAAACGCGCCGCGCAGCGACAACGGCAGGCTGGGGTCAGCCAGCGCGATCGACTCGACGAAGCCTTCGACGATCACCACCTGCAGGGGCTCGTTCGGACGCGGCGTGCTGGCCAGATAGGGTCGCGCGGCAGGGTAGCCGGCGTCGACGTAGCGCCGGGTGATCACGGCGAGCAACCGATTGATGTCGGCCACGCCCATGCAGGGGCGCAGGGCCGATTGGACGGCCACGTCCAGGTCAGCGTTCGACACGACCTGATTGCCGCTCAGGCTCAGGCCGGTGAAAGGCCAGCAGGCGGCGTTCGTGGCCGCCGGCACCTCCTTGTCGGGCGCCGGGGTCGTCGGTTCACGCTGTTGCCAGCGTTGCAGGCGCTGCTGCTGTTCGAGGGTGCGAAAGTCCGATTGCTGCTCGCGCAACAGCTGGCTGGCCGGGTCGACGCCTCTGGCCACCGAGGGCAGGGCCAGGCAACCGACCAGGCACAGCAGCCGCAGGGCCGTGGCGTGAGTGAACGGAGTGAGAAGGCGCATGCCGCAGATACCCATCGTGGTGGATCTGCGGTGACTGTAGAAAGCAGGGCGTGTGCGCGATGCCGTCTCAGGCCGAGAAGCGTGTCGGCCAGGAACGCGGGATCAGGTAGGGACGTTCTGGAGACTTTTCCTACGTCCTAGGACATCAAGGCCGAATCTCGATCAGCGTGCCGTCTTTCACAAGGCTCCAGACTTCGCGCATGTCGGCATTGCGCATGGCGATGCAGCCTTCGGTCCAGTCCAGGGTGTGGAAGTACCACTCCGGATAGTGCTCGTCGATCGGCGTGCCGTGAATCATGATCATGCCGCCGGCGGGCACGCCCTCGCGCGTGGCGCGGGCCGCATCACTGATGTTCGGGTAGGAGATGTGCATGGCCAGGTTGTAGCGGTCGCTGACTTTGCGCCAGTCGATCCAGTACAGCCCCTCGGGCGTACGCTTGTCGCCTTCTTGCAGCTTGGGCCCGTTGGGCTGCTTGCCTAGCGAGATGCGGTAGGTCTTGAGCGGCTCGCCCCGGCTGATCAGCTGCAGGCGCCGTTCGGACTTGACCACCAGCACCTTGTCCACCACGCGCTGGGCGACCTGCGCAGGCGCCACGGCCGGCGCCTGCCCTGGCGCGGGCAACGGCTTGCGGATGAGGGTCTCGGTATAGGCCGCCTGGGACAGGCCGGTGAAACCGAAGCAGAGCAGGGCGAGCAACCAGCGCATGGAGCGATCCTGTGGAACTAGCTATGGGGTGGGGCGAGCTGCATCGGCGGCAGGTATTCGTTGCCGATGGGATAGTGCTGCGTGAGGCGGTCACGATAATAGCATTGCAGGGTGCGTGTCACGGTGCGGAACGCCAGGTGCGACCAAGGGATCTCGTGCTCGTCGAACAGCCTGACCTCCAGGCTCTCGACCCCGATGGCGAAGTCGATATCGGCCAGCTCGGCCCGGAAGAACACGTGCACCTGGTTGATGTGCGGCAGGTCGAACAGCTGGTACAGCGTCATCTCGCCGACGCGGGCGCAGGCTTCCTCGACGGTCTCGCGACGAGCGGCCTGCTCGAGGGTCTCGCCGTTTTCCATGAAGCCGGCCGGCAGCGTCCAGTAGCCGTGCCGTGGCTCGATGGCACGGCGGCACAACAGGACGCGGCCTTCGTGGGTCGGCAGGACCCCGGCGACGATGTTCGGGTTCTGGTAATGGATGGTATGGCAATGCTCGCAGACATACCGCAGACGGGTATCGCCCTCGGGAATGCGCTGGATGACCGGTTGACCGCACGCGCTGCAGAAATTCATGTCTGGCTTCCTGGTGGATGCCGCTATCTTGGCGTGCCGGCGTGGTGCGCCGCAAGTCGTGGCAGGGCTTGGGTTGGGTTGTGGCTTTGGTGCATGATGCAGGCAGGCCTTGATTCGAGACTGCGTGATGCTGGACGAGCTTGTTCGCCGGATGAGCACCCATACCCCCGGCACCCTGACGACCGACCGCCGTCTTCCGGAGGCTGCGGTACTGCTGCCCGTGACCCGCGGCGACGATCCGCAGCTGGTCCTGACCTTGCGCGCCAAAGGGTTGTCGACCCACGGCGGCGAAGTGGCATTCCCCGGCGGGCGCCGCGATCCGGAGGACCCTGACCTGATCTTCACCGCCCTGCGCGAGGCGCACGAGGAAATCGGCCTGCCGCCAGGCCTGGTGGAGGTACTCGGCCCGCTGAGCCCGTTGATCTCGCTGCACGGGCTGAAGGTGACGCCTTTCGTCGGCGTGATTCCCGACTACGTCGACTACGAACCCAACGATGCCGAGATCGCGGCGGTCTTCAGCGTACCGCTGGCGTTCTTTCGCGAGCCGCCCCAGGAGCACACGCACCGGGTCGATGCCCAGGGCCAGCACTGGTACGTGCCGAGCTACCGCTTCGGTGAATACCGGATCTGGGGCCTCACCGCGATCATGATCGTCGAGTTGATGAACCTGCTCTTCGACGCCGACATCGGCCTGCACCGGCCGCCTGCGCACTTCATCGAGATTTGACCGGCTTCATCTTTTCCTGACGATTCGAGGACTTTCCATGAACTACCGCCTTGGCGACCTGCGCGTCGACACCCACCCCGACAGCTGGACCGCCCCAGGCGCCATCCTGATCGGCAAGGTCCGCCTGCAGGCGCAGGCCAGCGTCTGGTTCGGCGCCGTGTTGCGTGGCGACAACGAGCTGATCGACATCGGCGAGGACAGCAACGTCCAGGACGGCGCCGTCCTGCACACCGACCCGGGCTCGCCGCTGACGCTGGGGCGTGGCGTGACCATCGGCCACAAAGCCATGCTGCACGGATGCTGCGTGGGCGACTACAGCCTGATCGGCATCAATGCGGTGATTCTCAACGGTGCGCGCATCGGCAAGCATTGCATCATCGGCGCCAACGCCCTGATTCCCGAAGGGCGGGAAATCCCCGACGGCTCGCTGGTGATCGGCTCGCCGGGCAAGGTCGTGCGCACCCTGAGCGAGGCACAGAAACGCCTGCTCGAGGCCAGCGCCGCGCATTACGTGGCCAATGCCCAACGCTATGCGCGCGACCTCGCGCCCCAGGAGGATTGAGATGGACGTCAAGGAGCGACCCGTGGCCTCGCCCTGCGTGAGCATCTGCGCACTGGACGAGCAGGACCTCTGCACCGGCTGCCAGCGCAGCGTCGATGAAATCACCCGATGGTCGCGCATGGACAACGCCGAACGCCGTCAGGTGCTGGTGCGGTGTCATGCGCGCGCCGTCGAGGCAGGGTTGGTTCTCGGGTAAACGGACTTGGCCGAGGGCAACGACTCACGTACCCTGTGCGGCCTGTCCGACGGTCCTGCCTATGTTCTACCTTCTTGCCTACATCAGCAGCGTGGTGCTGATCAACTACGCCTTTTCCAGTGCGCCGCACCTGGACGTCATCTGGTCCGCCTGGGGCGGGTTGGTGTTCATCCTGCGCGACATGGTCCAGACCCGCTACGGCCATGGTGCGCTGGTGGCCATGCTGGCGGCGCTGGTGCTGTCCTACGTCACCTCCGAACCGGCGATTGCCCTGGCCAGCGCCACGGCGTTCTTCGTCTCCGAACTGATCGACTGGCTGGTGTTCAGCGTCACCCGGCGGCCCCTGCGTGACCGGCTGTGGTTGAGTTCGGCGCTGAGCATCCCGGTGGACACGGTCATCTTCTTCGGCATGATCGGCGCACTGACCCCAGTGGTGGCCGGCACAGCGCTGCTGTCGAAGTGCGCGGGCGTGACCGCGGTGTGGCTGGCCATGGCGTGGCGCGACCGGCGCAGCGTGCAGCTCAGCACTCACCACGGCCCCAAACCAGGACGTCGGGTGTAGACTACCGGTCCTTTTCAGCGGCGGGCCCGAGCGTCCGCCCTCCATGCTTTCGAGGACCTGAGATGACGACGCGTATCGGAACCCCCTTGTCGCCCGCCGCGACCCGTGTACTGCTCTGTGGCTGTGGCGAGCTGGGCAAGGAAGTGGTCATCGAACTGCAACGCCTGGGCGTGGAAGTGATCGCCGTGGACCGGTATGCCGATGCACCGGCCATGCAGGTCGCGCACCGCAGCCACGTCATCAACATGCTCGACGGCGCTGCATTGCGCGCGGTCATCGAAGCCGAGAAGCCGCACTACATCGTGCCGGAGATCGAAGCCATCGCCACCGCGACGCTGGTGGAGCTGGAAAGCGAAGGCTTCAACGTGGTGCCGACGGCGCGCGCCACGCAACTGACCATGAACCGCGAAGGCATTCGCCGCCTGGCCGCTGAAGAACTCGACCTGCCCACGTCGCCGTACCATTTCGCCGACACCTTCGAGGACTACGCGCGCGCCGTGGCCGACCTGGGCTACCCCTGCGTGGTCAAGCCGGTGATGAGCTCGTCGGGCAAGGGCCAGAGCCTGCTGCGCGGCGAAAGCGACCTGGAAAAGGCCTGGCACCATGCCCAGGAGGGCGGGCGCGCCGGCAAGGGGCGTGTGATCGTCGAAGGCTTCATCGACTTCGACTACGAGATCACCCTGCTGACCGTGCGCCATGTCGGCGGCACCACCTTCCTGGCGCCGGTCGGCCACCGTCAGGAAGGGGGCGACTACCAGGAGTCCTGGCAACCCCAGGCCATGAGCGCCAAGGCCCTGGCCGAGTCCGAGCGGGTGGCCAAGGCGGTCACCGACGCCTTGGGCGGACGCGGGCTGTTCGGCGTCGAGCTGTTCGTCAAGGGCGATCAGGTGTGGTTCAGCGAAGTCTCGCCGCGGCCGCACGATACCGGCCTGGTCACCCTGATCTCCCAGGACCTGTCCCAGTTCGCCCTGCATGCCCGCGCCATCCTTGGCTTGCCGATTCCTGTGGTACGTCAGTTCGGGCCATCGGCCTCGGCGGTGATTCTGGTGGAAGGCCAGTCGAGCCAGACGGCGTTCGCCAACCTCGGTGCGGCCCTGGCCGAGCCGGACACGGCCATTCGCCTGTTCGGCAAGCCCGAGGTCAACGGCCAGCGGCGCATGGGGGTATGCCTGGCACGGGATGAATCGATCGAGGCCGCCCGCGCCAAGGCGACCCGGGCGTCGCAGGCAGTGGTCGTGGAGTTGTAAGAGGCTGCAAGCGGACTTGCCAGCGACGGTCTTCGATGCGTCGCCGCCTGCATCGCGGGCAAGCCCGCTCCCACAGGAGGGTGTACAGCGCTCCTTTCTTGGCAGGCTGCACCGCCCCTGGTGGTGCGGGCTTGCCCGCGATAGCGTCCGATCAGTCGCCGCCTGCATCGCGGGCAAGCCCGCTCCCACAGGAGGGTGTGCAGCCCTCCTTCTTGGCAGGCTGTACTGTCCCGGGTGGGAGCGGGCTTGCCCGCGACAGGGCCCAAGCAGGCGCCGCCATGCTGGGCATCCTTGCCGCTTGCCGCTCAGAGCGCCCGATTCCGCGTTTCCTTCAGGCACATCGCCGCCACCAGGCTGATCACCGCCGCTGCCGACACATAGCCCCCGACCCAGCTCAACCCGCCCAGGCTCACCAGCTTCTGCGCGAAGAACGGCGCCGCCGAGGCGCCGACGATGCCGCCCAGGTTGTAGGCGGCCGAGGCGCCGGTGTAGCGCACGTGGGTGGGGAACAGTTCGGGCAGCAACGCGCCCATTGGCGCGAAGGTCACGCCCATCAGGAACAGCTCCAGCGCCAGGAACGCCGCCACGCCCATGCTCGAGCCCGAGGTCAGCATCGGTTCCATGGCAAAGCCCGACGCGATGGCCAGCACGCTGCCGATCATCAGCACCGGCTTGCGCCCATAGCGGTCGCTGAGCCAGGCCGACAACGGCGTGGCCAGTGCCATGAAGACCACCGCGAAGCACAGCATCGCCAGGAAGCCCTCACGGGTATAACCCAGGGTCGAGACGCCATAGCTCAAGGAAAACACCGTGGAGATGTAGAACAGTGCATAGCACACCACCATGGCCATGGCGCCCAGCAGCATCGGTTGCCAGTAATGGGCGAACAGCTCCACCACAGGCAGCTTCACGCGCTCCTGGCGGGCGACTGCCTTGGCGAACACTGGGCTTTCCTCGAGCTTGAGGCGTACGTACAGGCCCACCACCACCAGGGCGGCGCTGAGCAGGAACGGGATACGCCAGCCCCAGTCGCGGAACTGTGCGTCGCTCAGCAGCAGGGCCAGGGCCAGGAACAGACCGTTGGCCGCCAGAAAGCCGATCGAAGGGCCCAGCTGCGGGAACATGCCGAACCACGCGCGCTTGCCTTCCGGGGCGTTCTCGGTCGCCAGCAGCGCCGCGCCGCCCCATTCGCCGCCCAGGCCCAGGCCTTGGCCGAAGCGCAGCAGGCACAGGATCACGGGGGCCCACAGGCCGATGCTGTCGTAGCCTGGCAGCACCCCGATCAGGGTGGTCGAGACGCCCATCAGCAGCAACGAGGCGACCAGCGTCGACTTGCGCCCGATCCGGTCGCCGAAGTGCCCGAACAGCGCCGAACCCAGCGGCCGAGCCAGGAAGGCGATGCCGAAGGTCATGAACGCGGCCAGCATCTGGGCGGTACCCGAGCCGGAAGGGAAGAACACCGGTCCGATCACCAGGGCCGCCGCCGTGGCATAGACGTAGAAGTCGTAGAACTCGATGGCGGTGCCGATGAAGCTGGCGGTGGCTACGCGGGCAGGAGAATTCACCGGCGCGGTCGGCGCGGTGGAGGCGAACGTGTCGCTGGCAGTCATAGGATCGATCCCTGGCAGTCTGGTGCTTCACGGCATGCGCGGGCGCGCAGGCCGAAGCCTATTCTTGTGGTTCAGCGTCTCGACGGGCCAGGCGGGGTAGGGCCGGGAGGGCAGCGCTCAGGGTGGTGAGGCGATGCCGCAGGTGCGTCGAGCCGTGGACTGGCCGCTGACCCCCGGGGGCGGGTAGCAGGGGGTGCGGCAGGGCTGGGTAAGCGTGGCTCGAGTATAGCTAGCGAGTCAGGGTCCAGGCCAGCACCTTGCTGGCACGGTTGTCCTCGGTCTCGAGGATCTCCAGGCGGTACCGCCCGATCTTCAGGCACACGGCGCTGGCAGGGATGCTTTCCAGTGCCTCGGTGACCAGGCCGTTCAAGGTCTTGGGGCCGCCATCGCAGGGCAGGTGCCAGCCCAGGCTGCGGTTGATCTCGCGCAACGAGGCCACGCCGTCGATGACGTAGCGGCCATCGGCCTGGGGATGGACGTGGGGGTTGTCCAGCCCTTGCTCGTCCTCGAACTCGCCGACGATCTCTTCCAGGATGTCCTCGAGCGTCACCAGCCCCAGCACATCGCCATACTCGTCCACCACCATCCCCAGGCGGCGCTGCTGCTTGTGGAAGTTGAGCAGTTGTTGCTGCAGGGGCGTGCTTTCAGGCACGAAGTAAGGCTCGTGGCACGCCGCTTTCAGCCGCTCGACGGTGAGGCTGTCGGTCGTGAGCAGGTGCTCGATGGTCTTGCGGTTGAGCACCGCCTGCACCTGGTTGATGTCGGCATGGTAGACCGGCAGGCGCGTATGGCGGGTGCGCCGGAGTTGGGCGGTGATCGTCTCGATCGGGTCGTCGAGGTTGATGCCGTCGACGTCATTGCGCGGGATCAGGATGTCATTGACGGTGATGCGCTGCAGGGCGCGCACGCCTTCGAGCAGGCCGGCACGTGAAGGATCGCTCCGAGGCGGCTCCTCGAGCGCATCGTGCTGCTCGACCTGCATGGCATGGGCCGCCGAACCTCGCTGGAACGGGCGTAGCAGCAGGCGCGCACAGCCATCGAGCAGGCAGGCCAGCGGTTGCACGATCCACAGCGGCGCGCGCAGCAGGCTGTGGCCCAGGCTCAGAACGGCACGGGGATGGCGATGCGCCAGGCGTCGCGGCAGGTAATCGGTGAGCACCAGCAGCACGAAGGTCGCCCCCAGTCCGGCCAGCCAGAAGCCCTGGGCCGGTGCCTGGCGCTGGCCGATCAGCAAGGCACTGCCCAGTACCAGCAGGCGGCCCACGCCGGCGCACAGGATCAATGCCCGCACGGACAGCCGTGGCAGGTCGGCATGGGTCTCGGGCGAGGCCGCCATGAGCTGGCGCTGCGCCGCTTCCACTGCGCTGAACAGCAGCGACCACAACAGGGCCAGGGCCAGCAGGGCGATCAAGGGGTCGAGCGTGGGGGTATCCATGATGAGCGGTCAGATATGCAGGATGAATTCGCGTACCAGCTTGCTGCCGAAGTACGCCAGCATCAGCAGGCAGAACCCGGCCAGCGTCCAGCGGATCGCCTTGTGCCCGCGCCAGCCCAACCGATGGCGCCCCAGCAGCAGGACGCTGAACACCACCCAGGCGATGCACGACAACGAGGTCTTGTGCACCAGGTGCTGGGCGAACAGGTTGTCCAGGAACAGCCAGCCGGAGATCAGCGACAGCGTGAGCAGGCCCCAGCCGGCCCACAGGAAGCCGAACAGCAGGCTTTCCATGGTCTGCAGGGGCGGGAAGTTGCGGATCAGCCCCGAGGGGTGCTTGTGCTTGAGCTGACGGTCCTGCAGCAGCAGGAGCAGGGACTGGAACATCGCCATGGTGAACAGTCCATAGGCGAGGATCGACAGCAGGATGTGCGCCAGGATGCCCGGTTGCTCGTTGATCAGGGGCACGGTGCCGGGCGGGGCGAACTGCGACAGCAGCGCGGTGATGGCGCCCAGGGGGAACAGCAACAGCAGCAGGTTCTCCACGGGGATGCGCAGGCAGGCCAGCAGTGTCAGGGCGATGACGGCGGTGGCGATCAGGCTGGCGGAACTGAAGAAGTCCAGGCTCAGGCCCAGCGGTGTGAGCAACTGGAAGAACAGGGCGATGCCTTGGGCCATGACGGCGATGCCACCCAGCACACCGAGCAGCCGTTTGTCGGCACGCGTGCCCTTGGCCAGGCAGGTGCCCTGATGGAACGCGGCGAGGGCGTACAGGCAGGCGGCGATCAGATTGGGGAGGAGACTGGGTGAGGAGAGCATAAGTCCTGTGAGGCAAGCCCTAAAGGTCGGAGTTTGGCATAGAACGCGCCTGCCTAGGAAGCCTGCCGGCCAGCCGGTGCAGGGACAGGGCGCGGGCACCGCTCGGCGGCGGCGCGGTGTCCGGGCAGGTGGGCGACGGCGCCAGTCTTGGTTATACTCGCCGGCTTGTTGCGCCCCGCGCGTGTCGTCTGCCGCCCCGGCGCCTGAAAATCTCGGCTCGCCAGCCTGAAAGGATCACCATGTTCGAAAACCTGACCGACCGCCTGTCACAGACGCTGCGCCATGTCACCGGCAAGGCCAAGCTGACCGAAGACAACATCAAGGACACGCTGCGCGAAGTGCGCATGGCCCTGCTCGAAGCCGACGTCGCATTGCCGGTGGTCAAGGATTTCGTCAACAGCGTCAAGGAGCGGGCGGTCGGCACCGAGGTATCGCGCAGCCTGACCCCGGGCCAGGCGTTCGTGAAGATCGTCCAGGCCGAGCTCGAAGGCCTGATGGGTGCGGCCAACGAAGAGCTGGCGCTCAACGCCGCGCCACCGGCCGTGGTGCTGATGGCCGGCCTGCAGGGCGCGGGCAAGACCACCACCGCCGGCAAGCTCGCCAAACTGCTCAAGGAACGCAAGAAGAAGTCGGTCATGGTGGTCTCGGCCGACGTCTACCGTCCGGCGGCGATCAAGCAGCTCGAGACCCTGGCCAACGACATCGGCGTGACCTTCTTCCCGTCCGACATCAGCCAGAAGCCGGTGGCCATCGCCGAAGCGGCGATCCGCGAAGCCAAGCTCAAGTACATCGATGTGGTGATCGTCGACACCGCCGGCCGTCTGCACGTCGACACCGACATGATGGACGAGATCAAGGCGCTGCACGCGGCGGTCAAGCCGGTCGAGACGCTGTTCGTGGTCGACGCCATGACCGGCCAGGACGCCGCCAACACCGCCAAGGCCTTCGGCGATGCACTGCCGCTGACCGGCGTGATCCTCACCAAGGTCGACGGCGATGCCCGTGGCGGTGCCGCACTGTCGGTGCGTGCCATCACCGGCAAGCCGATCAAGTTCATCGGCATGGGCGAGAAGAGCGACGCGCTCGAACCGTTCCACCCCGAGCGGATCGCCTCGCGGATTCTCGGCATGGGCGACATGCTCAGCCTGATCGAGCAGGCCGAGCAGACCCTGGACAAGACCAAGGCCGACAAGCTCGCCAAGAAGCTCAAGAAGGGCAAGGGCTTCGACCTGGAAGACTTCCGCGACCAGCTTCAGCAGATGAAGAACATGGGCGGTCTGGGCGGCCTGATGGACAAGCTGCCGAGCATCGGTGGCATGAACCTGTCGCAGATGGGCAACGCCCAGGGCGCGGCCGAGAAGCAGTTCAAGCAGATGGAGGCGATCATCAACTCCATGACCCCGGCCGAGCGCCGCGACCCTGACGTCATCAGTGGCTCGCGCAAGCGCCGCATCGCGCTGGGTTCCGGCACCCAGGTGCAGGACGTCGGGCGTCTGATCAAGCAGCACAAGCAGATGCAGAAGATGATGAAGAAGTTCTCCACCAAGGGCGGCATGTCGAAGATGATGCGCGGCCTGGGCGGGATGCTGCCAGGTGGCGGCAACATGCCCAAGCTCTGACCCCGATTCAGGTCGGTCGCGGGCGCCGCGGCCGACTGGAAACCCCGCCCTGGCGGGGACATTGCCGCCCTTGCGGGCGGCGTAACCGGCAGGTCTGAACGCAGGCGAACGGCCTTTTTTCCAAAAGGCGTTTGCAAAAGCCCGTATATTCCCTGAGAATATGCGGCCTTTTGGGCACCCGTGCCCACTGTGCATTCAGATTTGCAGCACCGACTACAGGAACGATGTTCACATGGTAACCATCCGTCTTGCCCGTGGCGGCTCCAAAAAGCGCCCATTCTACCACCTGACCGTGACCAACAGCCGTAACGCCCGTGATGGCCGTTTCGTCGAGCGTATCGGTTTCTTCAACCCGATCGCAGCTGGCGGCGAAGTTCGTCTGTCGGTCGATCAGGAACGTGCTACCTACTGGCTGAGCCAGGGTGCGCAGCCGTCTGAGCGTGTTGCTCAGCTGCTGAAGGACGCTGCCAAGGCCGCTGCCTGAGCACCATGAACGCGACGCCAGAAAACGCGGACGACCTGATCGTCGTCGGCAAGATCTTTTCGGTTCACGGCGTTCGCGGCGAGGTGAAGGTGTATTCCTTTACCGATCCGATTGAGAACCTGTTGGATTATCCCCGCTGGACGCTTCGGCACGAAGGCGTGGTAAAGCAGGCAGAGCTGGTCAGCGGTCGTCCCTCGCAAAAGGGATTGGTCGTCAAGCTCAAGGGCCTCGACGATCGCGATGAAGCACGTCTTCTGAGCGGTTACGACATCTGTGTCAAGCGAAGCCTTTTGCCCAACCTGACCGACGGCGAGTACTACTGGTACCAGCTGGTGGGTCTGAGCGTCATCAACCAGGACGAACAGCTGTTCGGCAAGGTCGATCACCTGTTGGAGACCGGCGCGAACGATGTATTGGTGGTGCGGCCCTGCGCAGGCAGCCTGGACGATCGCGAACGCTTGTTGCCCTACACGGCGCAATGCGTGCAAGCCATCGATCTGGATGCAGGCGTGATGCGGGTCGATTGGGACGCGGACTTCTGACCGATGGGTAACCTTCGCGTCGATGTGGTCACGTTGTTCCCCGAGATGTTCTCGGCCATCACGGCGTACGGCATTACCAGCCGCGCGGTGAAACAGGGGTTGCTCGAGGTGACCTGCTGGAACCCGCGGGACTACACCACGGATCGGCACCACACGGTGGACGATCGGCCTTTCGGCGGTGGTCCGGGCATGGTGATGAAGATCAAGCCTCTGGAAGATGCCCTGGCCGAGGCCAGGCAGGCGACTGGAGCTGCGGCGAAGGTGATCTACCTGTCGCCACAAGGCCGCAAGCTGACGCAGCAAGCGGTCAAAGGCCTGGCGCAACAGGAGTCGTTGATCCTGATCGCCGGTCGTTACGAAGGCATCGACGAGCGTTTCATCGAGACGCATGTCGATGAGGAGTGGTCGGTTGGCGACTATGTTCTGTCCGGTGGCGAGCTGCCGGCCATGGTGCTGATCGATGCGGTTACGCGACTGCTGCCCGGAGCTTTAGGGCATGTGGACTCGGCGGAAGAGGATTCCTTTACCGACGGTCTGCTGGACTGCCCGCACTACACCCGGCCTGAGGTGTATGCGGATCGGCGCGTACCCGACGTGTTGCTCAGTGGCAACCATGCACACATCCGGCGTTGGCGAATGAAGCAATCCCTCGGGAGAACCTTCGAGCGACGCGCCGATCTTCTGGAAAGTCGCTCGCTTTCTGGAGAAGAGAACAAGCTGCTCGAGGAATATCTCCGCGAGCGGGACGATAGTTAAACGTATCGATGGTGGATCGAACATCCGCCTTAGGAGCACAGCATGACCAACAAGATCATCCAGCAGCTCGAAGCCGAGCAGATGAGCAAGGAAATCCCGACCTTCGCACCCGGCGATACCATCGTCGTTCAGGTGAAAGTGAAGGAAGGCGAGCGTTCCCGTCTGCAGGCATTCGAAGGTGTCGTGATCGCCAAGCGTAACCGCGGTCTGAACAGCGCCTTCACCGTGCGCAAGATCTCCAGCGGCGTTGGCGTCGAGCGTACCTTCCAGACCTACAGCCCGCAGATCGACAGCCTGGCCGTGAAACGTCGTGGTGACGTGCGTAAAGCCAAGCTGTACTATCTCCGCGACCTGTCCGGCAAAGCCGCTCGCATCAAGGAAAAACTGTCCTGAGTGCAGTTTGACCGGTGGCCCTGGCTACCTTGCGAGACAAAAAGCAGCCTTCGGGCTGCTTTTTTGCTATGTGCCCCTTTGTTTTCGTGAAGCGATGCCATGACGACCCGTGACCATGAGATCCAGCGCCGTACCGAATCGTCGGTCACGCGTGTGACCAAGGCGGTATTCCCGTCCACCACCAACCACCACAACACCCTGTTCGGCGGTACGGCCCTGGCCTGGATGGACGAGGTCTCGTTCATCGCCGCCACGCGCTTCTGCCGCTTGCCGTTGGTGACGGTGTCGACCGACCGGATCGATTTCAAGCACCCGATCGCCGCCGGTTCCATCGTCGAGCTGGTCGGGACGGTGATCAAGGTCGGCACCACCAGCCTGCAGGTGGAGGTCGAGGTCTTCGTCGAGGACATGTACGTGGACAGGCGCGAGCGGGCGATCCACGGTGTGTTCAGCTTCGTGGCCATCGACGAGGACAAGCGGCCGGTGCCGATCCTGCCTCAGGGCGACTGAGGCAGCGGGCGTCGAGCCATACGCTACCCGCCAAAGCCGCGCTGCTGGTCCCATGGCGATCGAATGATACCGGCAGCCCTGGCCGCTCTGGCTTGCAGCTTGCCACTTCCGCTCTCCCTACCCAGGTACCCCATGCCGGCACTCGACCACCCCCTGATCGATCCCTTCCTCGACACGCTCTGGCTGGAGAAGGGGCTGTCCGACAACACGCGTGTGTCCTATCGCAGCGACCTCGTCCTGTTCAACGGCTGGTTGAACGAGCAAGGCGTCGCGCTGGAAGGGGTAGGGCGCGAGCTGATCCTCGATCACCTGGCCTGGCGTGTGGATCAGGGTTACAAACCACGCTCCACGGCGCGCTTCATTTCCGGGCTGCGTGGATTCTTCCGCTACCTGCTGCGCGAGGGCCATGTCGCGGTCGATCCGACCTTGCTGGTGGAGATGCCGCAGTTGGGCAAGCCGCTACCCAAGTCGCTGTCGGAGGCCGATGTCGAGGCCTTGTTGCAGGCGCCGGACCTGGGCGAGCCGATCGGCGAGCGGGACCGGGCCATGCTCGAGGTGCTGTACGCCTGCGGGTTGCGGGTGACCGAACTGGTGAGCCTGCGGCTCGACCAGGTCAACCTGCGCCAGGGTGTGCTGCGGGTGATGGGCAAGGGCAGCAAGGAGCGCCTGGTGCCGATGGGCGAGGAGGCGGTGGTCTGGGTCGAGCGCTACCTGCGCGGTGGTCGTGCCGACCTGCTCAACGGACGGCCAAGCGATGTGCTGTTCCCCAGTCAGCGGGGCGAGCAGATGACCCGCCAGACCTTCTGGCATCGGATCAAGCACCATGCGCTCGTCGCGGGCATCGACAAGACGCTGTCACCGCATACCTTGCGCCATGCCTTTGCCACTCACCTGCTCAACCATGGCGCCGATCTGCGGGTGGTGCAGATGCTGCTGGGCCACAGCGACCTGTCCACCACCCAGATCTATACCCATGTGGCCAAGGCGCGCCTGCAGCAACTGCATGCCGAACACCACCCGCGTGGATGAGCGCCGTTCATGTTGCGCCAGAGCGGCCGTGAGTGTCGGTCAGCGGCCTTCGGTTGTGGTAGGCTTGGGCGCTTTGTAGCCTGCGCTGCCAGAGCGCCCGACGGTGTCTGGCAGGCAGCTGCGCCGTCCTCGTCCGCCCCCAGGAGTTTTCATGCGCGTGACCCCGCTTTTCGCCGCCGCCGCCTTGGCGCTGGCCAGCACGTTCGCCGTTGCGGCGAGCCCGGATCCGGCCGCCGAGCAGGCCATTCGCAAGACGCTCAAGACCCTCGAACTGGACGTGCCGGTGGAGCACGTGGCGGCCAGCCCGGTCAACGGCCTCTACGAAGTTCAGCTTCAGGGCGGGCGCGTGCTGTATGCCAGCGCCGACGGGCAGTTCGTGATGCAGGGCTACCTGTTCCAGGTCCAGGACGGCAAGCCGGTCAACCTCACCGAGAAGACCGAGCGCACGGGTGTGGCCAAGCTGATCAACAGCATTCCCGTCGGCGAAATGGTGGTTTATCCTGCCCAGGGCAAGGCCAAGTCGCACATCACCGTCTTTACCGACACCACCTGCCCGTACTGCCACAAGCTGCACGCCGAAGTGCCCGAGCTGAACCGTCGCGGTATCGAAGTGCGCTATGTCGCCTTCCCGCGTCAGGGGCCAGGCTCGGCGGGCGACGAGCAGTTGCAGGCGGTCTGGTGCTCCAGTGATCGCCGTGCGGCGCTGGACAAGCTGATCGACGGCAAGGACGTCAAGGCCGCCAGCTGCGCCAACCCGGTCGCCAAGCAGTTCCACCTCGGCCAGTCGATCGGCGTCAACGGGACGCCCGCGATCGTGCTGGAGAGCGGCCAGGTCATTCCGGGCTATCAGCCTGCGCCACAGCTGGCCAAGCTGGTCCTGGCCGAAGGCAAGTAATCTAATCTGACGCCGTCGCCATGGGGAGACGGCTGTTTTCACGGTCGGCACGTCGTCGGCCGTTCATGGGGAGTTGACAGTGAAACCGGTCAAAGTAGGCATCTGTGGGTTGGGGACCGTCGGTGGCGGTACCTTCAATGTACTTCAGCGCAACGCCGAGGAAATCGCCCGGCGGGCCGGCCGCGGCATCGAAGTGGCGCAGATCGCCCTGCGTTCGCAGAACCCCAACTGTCAGATTGCCGGTACCCCCATTACCGCTGATGTGTTCGAGGTCGCGAGCAACCCCGAGATCGACATCGTCATCGAACTGATCGGCGGCTATACCCTGGCGCGCGATCTGGTGCTCAAGGCCATCGAGAACGGCAAGCACGTGGTCACGGCGAACAAGGCGCTGATCGCCGTGCACGGCAACGAAATCTTTGCCAAGGCCCGTGAAAAAGGCGTGATCGTCGCCTTCGAAGCGGCCGTGGCCGGCGGCATCCCGGTGATCAAGGCCATCCGCGAAGGCCTGTCGGCCAACCGGATCAACTGGCTCGCCGGCATCATCAACGGTACCGGCAACTTCATCCTCACCGAGATGCGCGACAAGGGTCGTACCTTCCCCGACGTGCTCGCCGAAGCGCAGGCGCTGGGCTACGCCGAGGCCGACCCGACCTTCGACGTCGAAGGCATCGACGCCGCGCACAAGCTGACCATCCTGGCATCGATCGCGTTCGGCATCCCGCTGCAGTTCGACAAGGCCTACACCGAAGGCATCACCCAGCTGACCACGGCCGACGTCAACTACGCCGAGGCACTGGGCTACCGCATCAAGCACCTGGGCGTGGCGCGCAGCACCGACAGCGGCATCGAGCTGCGCGTGCACCCGACCCTGATCCCGGCCGACCGGCTGATTGCCAACGTGAACGGCGTGATGAACGCGGTCATGGTCAACGGCGATGCCGCCGGTTCGAGCCTCTACTATGGCGCTGGCGCCGGCATGGAGCCGACCGCCTCGTCGGTGGTCGCCGACCTGGTCGACGTGGTCCGTGCCATGACGTCCGACCCGGAAAACCGCGTGCCGCACCTGGCCTTCCAGCCGGACGCGCTGTCGGCCCACCCGATCCTGCCGATCGAGGCCTGCGAGAGCGCCTACTATCTGCGCATCCAGGCCAAGGATCATCCAGGCGTGCTGGCCCAGGTCGCGAGCATCCTGTCCGAGCGCGGCATCAACATCGAGTCGATCATGCAGAAGGAGGCCGAGGAGCAGGATGGCCTGGTGCCGATGATCCTGGTCACCCACCGCGTCATCGAGCAGCGCATCAACGATGCCATCGTCGCGCTGGAAGACCTGCAGGACGTAGTCGGCAAGGTGGTCCGCATTCGGGTCGAACAGCTGGGTTGAAGGGTCGGGCGGCAGGCGACAAGCCGGACCCCCGCCCGAGCGATACCAGAATTCATTACAGTCGCGCTGGGTAACAGGGCGTAGCGTACAAGCACCGCTGACGAGCTTGCAGCCACGTCTCCCCACCCAGCGCCCAGAGGTTTGCACACATGCGCTACATCAGCACTCGCGGCCAGGCCCCGGCCCTGAACTTCGAAGACGTCCTGCTGGCGGGCCTTGCCAGCGACGGCGGCCTTTACGTGCCGGAGAACCTGCCGCGCTTCACCCAGGAGGAGATCGCGTCCTGGGCTGGCCTGCCGTACCACGAGCTGGCGTTCCGGGTCATGCGCCCGTTCGTCGAGGGCAGCATCGCCGATGCCGACTTCAAGCGGATTCTCGAAGAGACCTACGGTGAGTTCGCCCATGCTGCCGTGGCACCGCTGCGCCAGCTCGACAGCAACGAATGGGTCATGGAGCTGTTCCACGGCCCGACCCTGGCGTTCAAGGACTTCGCCCTGCAACTGCTCGGTCGCCTGCTCGATCACGTGCTGCTCAAGCGTGGCGAGCGCGTGGTGATCGTCGGGGCCACCAGTGGCGACACCGGTTCGGCGGCCATCGAAGGCTGCCGTCGTTGCGACAACGTCGACATCTTCATCCTGCACCCGCACCAGCGTGTGTCGGAGGTACAGCGTCGGCAGATGACCACCATCCTCGGCGAGAACATCCACAACATCGCCATCGAAGGCAACTTCGACGATTGCCAGGAAATGGTCAAGGCCAGCTTCGCCGATCAGTCCTTCCTCAAGGGCACACGCCTGGTGGCGGTGAACTCGATCAACTGGGCGCGGATCATGGCCCAGATCGTCTACTACTTCCACGCTGCGCTGCAGCTGGGCGGGCCGGCACGTTCGGTGGCCTTCTCGGTGCCGACCGGCAACTTCGGCGACATCTTCGCCGGCTACCTGGCGCGCAACATGGGGCTGCCGATCAGCCAGCTGGTGGTCGCCACCAACCGCAACGACATCCTGCACCGGTTCATGAGCGGCAACCGCTACGTCAAGGAAACCCTGCACGCCACCCTGTCGCCGTCAATGGACATCATGGTGTCCTCGAACTTCGAGCGGTTGCTGTTCGACCTGCACGGGCGCAGCGGCGCCGCGATCGCCGAACTGATGGACCGCTTCCGTCAGGGTGGCGGTTTCACGGTGGAAGAAGACCGCTGGACCGAGGCGCGCAAGCTGTTCGATTCCCTCGCGGTCAGCGACGAGCAGACCTGCCAGACCATCGCCGAGGTCTTCGCCCGTACCGGTGAGGTGCTCGACCCGCACACGGCCATCGGCGTCAAGGCCGCGCGCGAGTGCCGCCGTAGCCTGGATACACCCATGGTGATCCTGGGTACTGCGCACCCGGTCAAGTTCCCCGAGGCCGTGGAACAAGCGGGCGTCGGCAAGGCCCTGGAGCTGCCGAGCCACCTGAGCGATCTGTTCAGCCGTGAAGAGCGGTGCACGGTTCTGCCCAACGACCTCAAGGCCGTCCAGGCATTCGTGACGCAGCACGGCAACCGTGGTACGCCGTTGTAGCGAGGTGTTTAGAAAACGGCGCCAAGAGGCGCCGTTTTCAGGTCGTCCCTCGGCCATTTCCTAAGACCCTTCAGTTCTTTCCTACAGACCATTCCCTAAGCCCTCTCCTACAGTGGCCGGCCCAGCGTGCCCGTCTATTGCAGGAGAAGCGCATGGACCGTCTGAGTGTCCTGATCCACCAGCACAGCCCTTTTCATCAGATCCACCTGCACCAGGCCTTGAACGCGCAGGGTGTGTTCGACGTCCGGGTGACCGACGATCTGGCACTGGCCTGCGCCTGGCTCGAACGCCATCGTCCGCTCGACCTGTTGGTGGTGGACCATGGCCTGCGCTTGACGGAAGGCCAGCCGTTGATCGAGCAGCTGGCCTGCACCCAAGGTGCACATGCGGTGTTGTTCGTCGGTCATCCACGCGGTGGCGAGGACAACCTGGCGCGTCAGGCGCAGGCGCTCGGCCTCTGGGTGCTGGGCGAACTGGACTGGCCCTTGTCAACCCGTACCCTGGCGCAGCATCTGCACACGTTGCGTCGCAGTCACCCGCATGCGCGTTGGCAGTGTCAGCAAACGGTCATGGCAACGTCATATGCTCGTTGAACGAGGCCCGGCAGGTGCGAACTTTCCCTGTCCTGGCACGGTCAGTCTTCCTACCTAACCAGAACAAGCGAGTGAGTCGGATGGAACGAATCTGCAAATTGCTCAATGAAGCCTTGACTCCCTATCACGCCACCCTCGGTGAAACCGATGCCCGTTCGATGCGTGAGCTGTCGCTCTTCGACCGCCAAGGTCGCCTGGTGCTACGACGCGCGGTGACCCTCTCGCAATTGCAGGACCAGCGCCTGCTGGTGGATTTGGTGGACGGGTTGCACCGTGACCTGCAAATCGCCGAAGGACGCTTGCAGCCCTGTGTGATCGCTGCGCTGCAGCACTGCCAGCAGTCGGTGGGAACCTTCGCCTGAAGGCGTCGTCAGACAGGTGGATGGCAGTCGTGCGGCGCTTTGCTCCGGTGTTGGCTGGCTGCCTCGAAAAGCTCTGAAGGGCTTTTCCGCTTGACCCCGGGCGTCTTCCCCAGCGCCCGGGGTTTCTTTTTTCCAGCGTTCAGGCGGGGCGCGAGGCGCCTTGCACAGGCTTGCAGCCCGATGCGCCCGGCTCGCCAGGCCGCTAGACCACCCCGCGAGCCCGCAGCCCGGCGATCGCTTCGCCGTCGAACCCCAGTCGCGTCAAGATCGCCTCGGTGTGCTCGCCCAGGGCCGGCCCCACCCATTCGGTGCCGCCAGGCGTTTCTGACAGTTTCGGTACGATCCCTGGCATACGGAATGGCGTGCCGTCAGGCAGCTTGGCGTGCAGGAACATCTCCCGCGCCAGAAACTGCGGGTCGCTGAACATGTCCTCGGCCGAATAGATGCGGCTGACCGGTACGCCCGCCGCGTTGAGCACGCTCACCACTTCGTCCAGGGGCCGCCCGCCGGCCCAGCGGTCGATCACGCCGTACAGCTCG
This sequence comes from Pseudomonas entomophila, assembly GCF_013523165.1. Lineage (GTDB taxonomy): Bacteria > Pseudomonadota > Gammaproteobacteria > Pseudomonadales > Pseudomonadaceae > Aquipseudomonas > Aquipseudomonas entomophila_A. Next base: position 5,087 of record NZ_JAAMQI010000014.1, on the reverse strand, counting down.
TCGCGGCGCGCATCGCGGCCATCGTTGCTCGCCAGTGCCGGGTCATCGGCCAGGTCGGCGCGATCGATGGCGCGCATGAAGCGCTGGAAGATCGCATCGCCATTGGCCCCGATCTGCACATGGCGTCCATCGGCGCAGGTGTGGATGGAGGAGGGGGTGATGCCGGGCATGATGTTGCCGGTGCGCTCGCGAATGAAACCGAACACATCGAACTCCGGCACCATGCTTTCCATCATCGCGAAGATCGCCTCGTAGAGCGCCACGTCCACCACCTGGCCCTGTCCGCCGTTGACGTCGCGATGCCGCAGGGCCATGAGCGCGCCGATCACGCCCCACAGCGCTGCGATGGAATCGCCGATGGAAATGCCCGTGCGCACCGGTGGGCGGTCCTCGAAACCGGTGATGTAGCGCAGGCCGCCCATGGATTCGCCCACCGCGCCGAAGCCCGGCTGGTCCTTCATCGGCCCGGTCTGACCGAACCCCGATAACCGGACCATCACCAGGCGCGGGTTGAGCGCATGCAGCACCTCCCAGCCCAGGCCGAGTTTTTCCAGCACGCCAGGGCGGAAGTTCTCGATCAGGATGTCGGCGTCGGCCAGCAGCCGCTTGAGCACGTCCAGGCCTTCGGGGTGCTTGAGGTCGAGCGTCAACGACTGCTTGTTGCGCGCCTGCACGAACCACCACAGCGACGTCCCTTCGTAGAGCTTGCGCCACTTGCGCAGCGGATCACCGCCGTCGGGTGATTCGATCTTCACGACATCGGCGCCGAACTCGGCGCAGATCCGCGAAGCGAAGGGGCCGGCGATCAAGGTGCCGAGTTCGACGACCTTGAGGCCGGCGAGGGGTTTGCTGGACGTAGTCATGACGCATCCATGGCGGTGGGAACAGGCGCCCGGTTTTACCACAGGCCCTCGTCGGACCGATACCGCTGCGGCCCACCCGCCGACAGGATCAGGTAGACTGTGCGCCTTTTCTTGCAGAAGCCCGCGTCCATGGCCCAGCCGTCCACCACCTACAAGTTCGAACTCAACCTGACCGACCTCGACCGAGGTGTCTACGAAAGCGTTCGCCAGACCATCGCCCGGCATCCGTCCGAGACCGAAGAGCGGCTGGCCGTGCGCCTGCTGGCCTACGCGCTGTGGTACAACGAGCAGCTGACCTTCGGACGGGGCCTGTCGGACGTCGACGAAGCGGCCTTGTGGGAGCGCAGCCTGGACGACCGCATCCTGCATTGGATCGAAGTCGGGCAGCCGGATGCCGAGCGCCTGACCTGGTGCTCGCGCCGTACCGAGCGTACCAGCCTGCTGGCCTATGGCAGCCTGCGCGTCTGGCAGGGCAAGGTGGTCGACGCGGTCAAGGGCTTGAAGAACCTGAACATCGCTGCCGTGCCCCAGGAGGTGCTGGAGATCCTGGCCAAGGACATGCCACGCACCATCAAATGGGACGTGATGATCAGCGAGGGCACCGTGTTCGTCACCGACGACCGTGGCCAGCACGAGGTCCAGCTCGACTGGCTGCTCGGCGAACGCGGCTGATTCCCCCCGATCCCAACTGAGATGTCCATGCGTATCGAACCCCGCCCACTGCCTGACACCCTGCCGTTCCTCGGGCCGTTACCGCCCTTGCTCACGCGGCTGTACGCCGCGCGCGGCGTGCAGTGCGAAGGCGAGCTGGACAAGAGCCTGGCGCGTCTGCTGCCGTACCAGCAGCTCAAGGGCATCGACACGGCGGTCGAACTGCTGGTGCAGGCGCTCGAGAAGCGACAGCGCATCCTCATCGTCGGTGATTTCGACGCCGACGGCGCCACCGCCAGTACCGTCGGCGTGCTTGGCCTGCGCCTGCTCGGCGCCGCCCACGTCGATTACCTGGTGCCCAACCGCTTCGATTACGGTTACGGGTTGACGCCAGAGATCGTCGAGGTCGCCTTGCAACGTCAGCCGGACCTGCTGCTGACCGTGGACAACGGCATCTCCAGCGTCGAGGGGGTCGCCGCCGCCAAGGCAGCCGGGCTCACGGTGCTGGTCACCGATCACCATCTGCCGGGGCCGCAGTTGCCCGACGCCGACGCCATCGTCAACCCGAATCAGCCGGGCTGCCCGTTCCCGAGCAAGTCGCTGGCCGGGGTAGGGGTCATCTTCTACGTGCTGGTGGCCCTGCGCGCGCGCCTGCGCAGCCTGGGCCGCTACGCCACCCAGCAACAGCCGAACATCGGCGAGCTGCTCGACCTGGTGGCGCTGGGCAGCGTGGCGGACGTGGTACCGCTGGATGCCAACAACCGTATCCTGGTCCACCAGGGCCTCGAGCGCATCCGCGCGGGACGCGCGCGTCCGGGTATCAAGGCGATCCTCGAGGTCGCGCGGCGCGAGCCCCAGCGCATCAGCTCCACCGACCTGGGTTTCATCCTCGGGCCCCGGCTCAACGCGGCAGGTCGCCTGGACGACATGAGCCTGGGGATCGAGTGCCTGCTGTGCGACGACCCTGACCTGGCACGCGAGATGGCCGCCCAGCTCGACGACCTCAACCGCGACCGCAAGTCCATCGAGCAAGGCATGCAGCGCGAAGCGCTGGCGCAGCTCAAGGACCTGCCCATCGAGTCCATGCCCTACGGCCTGTGCCTGTTCGACGCCGACTGGCACCAGGGCGTGATCGGCATCCTGGCCTCGCGTTTGAAGGAGCGCTATCACCGCCCGACCATCGCCTTCGCCGACGCCGGTGACGGCATGCTCAAGGGCTCGGCGCGCTCGGTGCCAGGGTTTCACGTGCGCGATGCCCTGGATGCGGTGGCGGCCCGTCACCCTGCGCTGATCAGCAAGTTCGGCGGGCATGCGATGGCCGCCGGGCTGTCGCTGCCGGCCGAGCATTTCCCGGCGTTCGCCGAGGCCTTCGACGAGGAAGTGCGTCGCCAGCTGCGCGAGGAAGACCTGACCGGCCGTCTGCTGTCGGACGGTACACTGGCCGTGGAAGAGTTCCACCTGGAGCTGGCGCGCGCCCTGCGTCATGCCGGCCCCTGGGGCCAGCACTTCCCCGAGCCGTTGTTCCATGGGGTGTTCCAGCTGGTCGAGCAGCGCCTGGTCGGCGAGCGTCACCTGAAAGTGGTGCTCAAGAGCGAGTGTGGCAGCGTGCGCCTGGACGGAATCGCCTTTGGTGTCGATCTCGCGGTCTGGCCCGACCCTGCCGTGCGCTGGGTGGAGCTGGCCTACAAGCTGGACGTCAACGAGTTTCGCGGTCAGGAAAGCGTCCAGTTGCTGATCACGCACCTCGAACCCCGCTGAACCGGGTACGGTGAAACGGGTCTAGGCTCAGAGAAGCCGGTACGTGCCTTGCCCTTCCTGGGTGAGCACGGCCGGCCCCCTTGTCGCCTTCGGAGGACCCCCCATGAGCCTGCTGCTCGAGCCGTACACCTTGCGCCAGCTGACCTTGCCCAACCGCATTGCCGTCTCGCCGATGTGCCAGTACTCCAGTGTCGACGGCCTGGCCAACGACTGGCACCTGGTCCATCTGGGCAGCCGTGCCGTCGGTGGTGCGGGCCTGGTGATGACCGAGGCCGTCGCCGTGACGCCGGACGGTCGCATCACCGCCGAAGATCTTGGGCTGTGGAACGATGAACAGCTCGCACCATTGCAACGCATCACTCGCTTCATCGTCGCCCAGGGTTCGATACCGGCCATCCAGCTGGCCCATGCCGGGCGCAAGGCCAGCACCCATCGCCCTTGGCTGGGCAAGCACGGCAGCGTGTCGGTCGACGCCGGCGGCTGGCAGCCGGTAGGGCCGTCGGCGATCGCCTTCGACCCTGAGCACACCGCGCCTGTGGCGCTGAGCGAACCCCAGATCAAGGACCTGGTGCAGGCATTCGTGGCGTCGGCGCAACGCGCGTTGGAAGCCGGCTTCAAGGTGGTCGAGCTGCACGCCGCCCACGGCTACCTGCTGCACCAGTTCCTCTCGCCCCTGAGCAACCAGCGTCGCGACAGCTATGGCGGCAGTTTCGAGAACCGCATTCGCCTGACGTTGGAGGTGACCGAGGCCGTGCGCGAGGTCTGGCCCCAGGAGCTGCCGCTGTTCGTGCGCGTCTCGGCCACCGATTGGGTCGAGGACGGCTGGAACCCCGATGAAACCGTCGAGCTGGCCAAGCGCCTGAAAGCCCTGGGCGTGGACCTGATCGACGTGTCGTCTGGCGGCACGTCGGCCAACGCCGAGATCCCGACCGGGCCAGGCTACCAGACGCGTTTCGCCGAGAAGGTGCGCAAGGAGTCGGGGCTGGCCACCGGCACGGTGGGCATGATCACCGAGCCGGCCCAGGCCGAGCATATCCTGCGCACCGGGCAGGCCGACATGATCTTCCTGGCCCGCGAGCTGCTGCGCGACCCGTACTGGCCTCTGCATGCCGACGACGACCTGGGCGGCAAGCAGGCGGTCTGGCCGGCGCAATACCAACGGGCCACGCACCGCGATCAGCCGATTCACGAGTCGGATTTGCGCGACTGACGGCAAGGCCCTGGGCCGCTCGTCGCGTGCCCAGGGTGGCGTCCTGTTCCATGAGGCCGCCCAGGCTACTCCCCTCTCTCATAGAGCATAAGATAACTTGTTGATTTTAAATTAATTAATTAAAGAGCTTTGTGGGCCCTGCGGGCCCAATCGCGGCACAGGGGCCGCACACAGGTGACTGCGATAGCCTGCAACCCCGCGGTGGGACTACGGGTGTAGGAGCGGCCCCTGTGCCGCGATGGGCCGTAAAGCGGCCCTAAAATCGATTAGCAGTAAAGCCCAGGGCCCTCCTAACTATCGTCATGTTCTCTGCGTGACAGCGCGGCGCCAAGGCGGCGGGTGGACTCCTACGCAACATCCCGAAGCACAATCTTTTAAGCGCCTGTCAAGCCAAGGACTCTAATCTGCAAGCCATTCCCTTCAGGAGACTGCAGATGAATACCCGTGCCTTGCTCGAAAACCTGTTCAAATCAGGCCAATCGCTGCTTCAGGACCGTACCTCGGGCAAAGGGGGTGGGCTGAGCGATCTGCTGGGCGCCGCCCCCGGCCCCTGACAGCAGGCCACCCAGCCCGCCCGACTGACCTTTGGCGCCTCCGAGCAGACC
>NZ_JAAMQI010000013.1 GCF_013523165.1 Pseudomonas entomophila | reverse complement strand
AATCCCCTAAAGGGCCGTCGAAGACTACGACGTTGATAGGTTGGGTGTGTAAGCGCTGTGAGGCGTTGAGCTAACCAATACTAATTGCCCGTGAGGCTTGACCATATAACACCCAAGCAATCTGCCACGCGCAGGTTGGGTGTGAAGACACACGAACCGAAAGTTCGCGAACACACACATATCACATGTCCGAATCTGCTGGCACGTCGATCACGACGGACCGGCTACAGAATTTCTTGGCGACCATAGAGCATTGGAACCACCTGATCCCTTCCCGAACTCAGTAGTGAAACGATGCATCGCCGATGGTAGTGTGGGGTTTCCCCATGTGAGAGTAGGTCATCGCCAAGATTCATTTCGCAAAACCCCTATCTGCGCATGCAGGTAGGGGTTTTGTCTTTTCTGCGTTCTGAAACCGTCACGTGGTTGGACGTCCTGCCTTTTCCTATGCAACCGAGGGGTGCATGGCTATGATGCCAGCCTCATTTCAAGTCGAGACGGGCATGCTGAAGTTGTTGAATCTCCTCAAGGATGGCCGCTTCCATTCAGGGCAGGACCTGGGTCTTGCATTGGGCGTGAGCCGGACCGCTGTCTGGAAGCAGCTGCAGCACCTGGAGAGTGAGCTCGGTGTCACGGTACACAAGGTCCGGGGCCGTGGTTATCAATTGGCCACTGCGCTCACCCTGCTCGATCCTGCCGTCATCCAGCAGCACTCCCAGCCGGATGCGTGGCCGGTGTCGGTGCACGAGGCACTCGATTCGACCAATGCGCAGGCATTGCGTGATCTTGCACGTGGCACGCCTGCGCCTTTCCTGGTCTTGGCTGAACGCCAGAGCGCAGGGCGTGGCCGTCGAGGCCGTCAGTGGATCAGTCCTTTCGCCGAGAACGTGTACTACAGTCTTGTGCTGCGTATCGAAGGGGGCATGAGACAGCTGGAAGGTCTGAGCCTGGTCGTGGGGTTGGCCGTCATGCGTGTCCTGCGCGACATGGGCGTCACGAAGGCCGGGTTGAAATGGCCGAACGATGTGTTGGTCGGTCACCAAAAGATCGCAGGCATCCTTCTCGAGCTGGTGGGCGATCCTGCAGATGTATGCCATGTCGTGATAGGCATCGGTATCAACGTCAACATGCAGGAGAACGACAGCGTCACTCAGCAGTGGACTTCCGTCAGGAACGAGACAGGCAACCCCCTGGACAGAAATGTCCTGGTCGCTCAACTCAATCGTCAGCTTCATGGCGAGCTGCAACGTCACGCCGTGCAAGGTTTCAGCGCTTTCAAGGAAGCCTGGGAGCAAGCCAACCTGTGGCAAGGCCAGGCAGTGTCGCTGATTGCAGGTGTTCAAACCATTGATGGGATCGTCATGGGTGTCGATGATCAGGGAGGATTGCGCCTGAACGTCGACGGTGCGGAGAAGAGTTTCAGTGGCGGGGAGCTCAGTCTGAGGTTGAAGCATGATACTTGAGCTCGATTGTGGGAACAGCTTCATCAAATGGCGCGCCATCCGCGTCGATACGGCTGACGTCGTGCAGGGCGGTTTCGTCGAGACCGACCAGGCGCTGTTGAGCGCTGTGCAGGCATTGAACGTGAGCTTCCAGGCCTGCCGTCTCGTCAGTGTGCGCAGCCAGGACGAAACGGCCGCCTTGTGCGCGCTGTTGACCGATGCCTTCGGCGTCGTGCCGCACACCGTCAAGCCCGCACAGCATCTGGCAGGCGTACGCAATGGCTACATCGACTATCAGCGATTGGGGCTGGATCGGTGGCTGGGTGCGCTGGCCGGTTTTCACCTCGCCAAGGGCGCCTGCCTCGTGCTGGATTTTGGTACCGCCGCCAAGGCGGACTTCGTCGACGCGCAGGGCCAGCACCTGGGCGGCTACATCTGTCCAGGCATGCCGCTAATGCGCCGGCAGCTGCGTACTCACACACGTCAGATCCGGTACGACGATGCTTCAGCGGAGCGAGCCCTGGAAGACCTGAGCCCGGGTCGTTCGACCGTGGAGGCCGTCGAGCGCGGCTGCGTGCTGATGATGCAAGGGTTCGCCAGGGGTCAGATAGAGAGCGCGCAGGCACGCTGGGGAGAGGGGTGCACCATCTTCCTGACTGGAGGCGATGCGCCCCTGGTTCAGGAAATCGCGCCCCAGGCGCGCCTGGTCCCTGACCTGGTATTCGTGGGGCTGGCCATGGCCTGCCCATTAGGCTGAGGTGATGATGCGCTGGTTATTCATGCTACTGCTCGTCCTGAACGGGGTGTACTACGTCTGGCATCAGCAACAGGCTCCTCTCAAGATCAAGGAGGTGACCTCGTTGTCGCTCTACAAAGGGTCGCAGCGCGAGATCCAATTGTTGCGCGAAATGAACAAGGCACCCACTGCGCGGCGTCCGGACGAGTGCATGGTGGTCGGTGGCTTCGCACAGCAAGCCCGTCTCGATGCCCTGAGGCAGCGATTGCTGAGCCTTGATGTGGCCAGCACGCCCGTACAGGGTCAATTACCGGGGGCCGACGGCTTGTGGCTGAAAATCGACCCCCAGAGCGAACGATTGCTGGACTCGGCCGTGCTGAGCAGTCTTTCGATGGATTTCAATGACTTAAAACAGAAAATTATTTTGTGCAGGGGTATTGCAACTGCTGAATAGCTTGATAGAATGGCGCCCGCTTCACAGGGAACATCACTTAGGTGGTCAACCAGAAGCTGCTGTCAAATGAGCTAACCTCAAGATTTAAATGAGAAAAAGCTTGACAGTAGGACGGCAAGAGTTGAAAATGCCGCCCACGCTCAGGAGGGGTTCCCGAGCGGCCAAAGGGATCAGACTGTAAATCTGACGTCTTCGACTTCGAAGGTTCGAATCCTTCCCCCTCCACCATTTTAGCGAGAGCTGCAAGCTCCGCGGGTATAGTTTAGTGGTAGAACCTCAGCCTTCCAAGCTGATGATGCGGGTTCGATTCCCGCTACCCGCTCCAAGTTTGCTGTTTTTGCAAGTGTTACGCTCTTGTAGCTCAGTTGGTAGAGCACACCCTTGGTAAGGGTGAGGTCAGCGGTTCAAGTCCGCTCAAGAGCTCCATATAACAAGGCAGATATGAAAATATCTGCCTTTGTTTTAATGGTTGTAGTGGTTTAGTTATGTTGTGCGCGGGGCCAGCTCCGCGGTTGTCATGACTAGCCACATGTGTCGCGCACTCGTGCAGGTGTTGTCGCCCGATCGACGCCACGTTGCGCCGCAGCAAGGCTACTGAATAAGTAGTTGATTTCTCTCAGTCAGGTCAGCATAATGGTCGGCCTGATACAGTGTTAAAGGTCAGTAGCTCAATTGGCAGAGCGACGGTCTCCAAAACCGTAGGTTGGGGGTTCGATTCCCTCCTGACCTGCCATTCACCTCGGTGTGATTGGCTTTCTTCTCACAGGATCCTCCTCGATGACCACCAAAACTGAAGCCCAAGAATCGCGTTTTGACCTTTTCAAGTGGCTGGCTGTTGTTGCATTGGTCGTCATTGGCGTCGTTGGCAATCAGTACTATTCTGCTGCGCCGATCCTGTATCGCGTTCTAGCACTTCTTGCTCTGGCTGCTGTGGCGGGCTTCGTTGCCCTGCAGACCGCCAAAGGCAAGGCGTTCTTCACGCTGGCGAAGGAAGCACGTACCGAGATTCGTAAAGTCGTGTGGCCAACCCGCCAAGAGACCACTCAGACCACGCTAATCGTCGTGGTTGTCGTGTTGGTCATGGCGTTGCTGTTGTGGGGGCTCGATTCCCTGCTCGGCTGGTTGGTTTCCTTGATTGTTGGCTAAGGGTGTCCCGTGGCTAAGCGTTGGTACGTTGTGCATGCTCACTCGGGTTACGAGAAGCATGTGATGCGCTCTCTGACTGAGCGTGTGAAGCTGCACGAGATGGAAGACGGCTTTGGCGAAATTCTGGTCCCGACCGAAGAAGTGGTCGAGATGCGCAATGGCCAGAAGCGCAAGAGCGAGCGTAAGTTCTTCCCTGGCTACGTGCTGGTCCAGATGGAAATGAACGAAGGCACTTGGCACTTGGTCAAGGACACGCCGCGCGTCATGGGTTTCATCGGCGGTACCGCGGACAAGCCTGCGCCCATCACCGATCGTGAGGCCGAGGCCATCCTGCGTCGTGTTGCCGATGGCACCGACAAGCCGAAGCCCAAGACGTTGTTCGAAGTGGGCGAGTCGGTGCGCGTCAACGACGGCCCGTTCGCCGATTTCACCGGCAGCGTCGAAGAAGTCAATTACGAAAAGAACCGGCTCACCGTGGCTGTGCTTATTTTCGGTCGCTCCACCCCGGTGGAGCTCGAGTTCGGTCAGGTCGAGAAGGTCTAACCGAACGCAGCATCCCATACCCCGCAGCCCATAGTGCTGCGGGGTTTTGTCGTCACTGGGATAAAACGCAAGTCATCCGGGGAGCCAACAGGCGTTCGTACCCGATATTGGAGTAGCTCATGGCTAAGAAGATTCAGGCTTACATCAAGCTGCAAGTTAAGGCCGGCCAGGCCAACCCAAGCCCACCCGTCGGCCCAGCACTGGGTCAGCACGGCGTGAACATCATGGAATTCTGCAAGGCCTTCAACGCCCGTACTCAGGGTCAAGAAGCCGGCCTGCCGACGCCCGTGATCATCACTGTCTACAGTGACCGCAGCTTCACCTTCGAGACCAAGAGCACCCCTGCCTCGGTTCTGCTGAAGAAAGCAGCTGGCCTGACCAGCGGTTCGGCGCGTCCGAACACCGTCAAGGTCGGTACCGTGACCCGTGCCCAGCTGGAAGAGATCGCCAAGGCCAAGCAGGCCGATCTGACTTCCGCTGACCTGGACGCAGCCGTGCGCACCATCGCCGGTTCTGCTCGCAGCATGGGCCTCAACGTGGAGGGTGTGTAAATGGCTAAGCTGACCAAGCGCCAAAAGGCCATCGCTTCGAAAGTCGAAGCGGGCAAGGCTTACAACTTCGAAGAAGCAGCAAGCCTGCTGGCTGAACTGTCCGCCGTGAAGTTCACCGAATCCTTCGACGTTGCCGTCAACCTCGGCGTTGACCCACGTAAATCCGACCAGGTCGTTCGTAGCGCTACCGTGCTGCCACACGGCACTGGCAAGACCGTTCGCGTAGCTGTCTTCACCCAGGGCCCGGCTGCTGAAGCCGCTCTGGCTGCCGGCGCAGACCGCGTTGGTATGGACGACCTGGCTGCCGAAATGAAAGGCGGCGACCTGAGCTACGACGTCGTCATCGCTTCCCCGGATGCCATGCGCGTTGTCGGTCAGCTGGGTCAGGTTCTGGGTCCTCGCGGCCTGATGCCTAACCCGAAGGTCGGTACCGTGACGCCTGACGTCGCCACTGCCGTCAAGAACGCCAAGGCCGGTCAGGTTCGCTACCGTACCGACAAGAACGGTATCATCCACACCTCCGTTGGCAAGGTCGGCTTCGAAGCCACCAAGCTGAAGGAAAACGTTGAAGCCCTGATCGCTGACCTCAAGCGCATCAAGCCTGCTTCCTCGAAAGGTATCTACGTCAAGCGCGTGACCCTGAGCACCACCATGGGTCCAGGTCTGGTCATCGACCAAGGCTCGCTCGACGTGTAACACCCAGCCACCGCGACCTGTTCGCGGTGGCCGCAAGAGATTGGGGTCCCTGCCTGGCGGGGGCTATCCAAGACCGTAGGTGGCGAAAGCCTTAAAATCCCAGCCCACGCAGATGGTGCTCCCGATTCGTGATCGAATCAGACACCAAAACGACATCCGGCTTCGGCCAGATGAAACGGTAGAAACCAGGAGTAAACCCGTGGCAATTAAACTCGAAGACAAGAAGGCCATCGTCGCTGAAGTCAACGAGGCTGCCAAAGTCGCTCTGTCCGCTGTCGTGGCTGATGCCCGTGGTGTGACTGTAGGCGCAATGACCGGACTCCGTAAAGAGGCTCGTGAAGCTGGCGTTTACGTACGTGTCGTACGTAACACCCTGCTCAAGCGTGCCGTTGCCGACACTGAATTCAGTGTGCTCAACGACACCTTCACCGGCCCTACCCTGATTGCCTTCTCCAACGAGCACCCGGGCGCCGCTGCCCGTCTGTTCAAGGAGTTCGCCAAGGGTCAGAGCAAGTTCGAGATCAAGGCAGCTGCGTTCGACGGCAATTTCATTGCCGCTGGCGACATCGATGTGTTGGCTACCCTGCCAACGCGCGACGAGGCTATCGCGAAGCTGATGAGCGTTATCCAAGGCGCTACCAGCAAGCTGGCACGTACACTGGCAGCCATTCGCGATCAGAAAGAAGCTACCGCCGCCTAAGGCACGGAAAGCGCTTTCAAATCATACGTTTAATTTGATGGCTGGATAGGCTGTCACCCCAATACAGGATTTAAGTCATGTCCCTGACTAACGAGCAAATCATCGAAGCCATCGGCCAGAAAACCGTTCTGGAAGTTGTTGAGCTGATCAAGGCGATGGAAGAAACCTTCGGCGTGACCGCCGCTGTTGCCGCTGCTGGCCCAGCTGCCGCTGCTGCCGTTGTTGAAGAGCAAACCGAGTTCAACGTTGTTCTGAAAGCCGCTGGCGACAAGAAAGTCAACGTGATCAAGGCTGTCCGTGAACTGACCGGCCTGGGCCTGAAAGAAGCCAAGGAAAAGGTTGACGGCGCTCCTCAGGTCATCGCTGAAGGCGTTTCGAAAGAAGCCGCTGAAGACGCGAAGAAGAAGCTGGAAGAAGCAGGCGCTGAAGTCGAAGTCAAGTAACTATCGACTTTGCGTCTCCAGCCCGAGCGTCGAGCAGACGGCTGATGGCTGGTGGCTTTTGCCACCGGCCTTTTTCCGTTATTGGTTGGTCGATCAACGTCGACCCCGATAACGCGCTGTAACCACCAGAGCGGTGGCGCAAACCAAGGGGTTTGCACGATTTTCTGGCTGCTCCCGCCGGGAGGAGCCAAACAAGCAGGTGACCAAGCTGGGGAACGCTGATGGCTTACTCATACACTGAGAAAAAACGTATCCGCAAGGACTTTAGCAAGTTGCCGGACGTCATGGATGTGCCTTACCTCCTGGCCATCCAGCTGGATTCGTATCGTGAATTCCTGCAGGCAGGAGCATCCAAGGACCAGTTCCGCGACGTCGGTCTGCATGCGGCCTTCAAATCGGTATTCCCGATCATCAGCTACTCCGGCAATGCTGCCTTGGAGTATGTTGGCTATCGTCTGGGTGAGCCGGCCTTCGATGTGAAGGAATGTGTCCTGCGTGGCGTGACGTTCGCCGTCCCGCTGCGCGTGAAAGTCCGGCTGATCATCTTCGACAAGGAATCGTCGAACAAAGCGATCAAGGACATCAAAGAGCAAGAAGTCTACATGGGTGAAATCCCCCTGATGACTGAAAACGGTACCTTCGTTATCAACGGTACCGAGCGTGTGATCGTTTCCCAGCTGCACCGTTCGCCAGGCGTGTTCTTCGACCACGACCGCGGCAAGACTCACAGCTCCGGCAAACTGCTGTACTCCGCGCGCATCATCCCTTACCGCGGTTCCTGGTTGGACTTCGAGTTCGACCCCAAGGACTGCGTCTTCGTGCGTATCGACCGCCGCCGCAAGCTGCCGGCTTCGGTCCTGCTGCGCGCGCTGGGCTACAGCACCGAAGAAGTCCTCAACGCCTTCTACACGACCAACGTGTTCCACATCTCCGGCGAGAACCTGAGCCTGGAGCTGGTGCCACAGCGTCTGCGTGGTGAAGTGGCGGTGATGGACATCCTGGACGAGACCGGCAAGGTCATCGTCGAGCAGGGTCGTCGCATCACTGCACGTCACATCAACCAGATCGAAAAGGCGGGTGTGAAGCAGCTGGACGTGCCGATGGAGTATGTCCTGGGCCGTACCACGGCCAAGGCCATCGTGCACCCGGCCACTGGTGAGATCCTGGCCGAGTGCAACACCGAGCTGACCACCGAACTGCTGATCAAGATCGCCAAGGCACAGGTCGTCCGCATCGAGACCCTGTACACCAACGACATCGACTGCGGTCCGTTCATCTCCGATACCTTGAAGATCGACACCACCAGCAATCAGCTGGAGGCACTGGTCGAAATCTATCGCATGATGCGTCCCGGCGAGCCGCCGACCAAGGATGCTGCCGAGACCCTGTTCAACAACCTGTTCTTCAGTGCCGAGCGTTACGACCTGTCCGCCGTCGGCCGCATGAAGTTCAACCGCCGCATCGGTCGCAACGAGATCGAAGGGTCGGGCGTGCTGAGCAAGGAAGACATCGTCGAGGTGCTCAAGACCCTCGTCGATATCCGTAACGGCAAAGGCATCGTCGACGACATCGACCACCTGGGCAACCGTCGTGTGCGTTGCGTCGGCGAGATGGCCGAGAACCAGTTCCGTGTAGGCCTGGTGCGCGTCGAGCGCGCGGTCAAGGAACGTCTGTCCATGGCCGAAAGCGAAGGCCTGATGCCGCAGGACCTGATCAACGCCAAGCCTGTCGCGGCGGCGGTGAAGGAGTTCTTCGGTTCCAGCCAGCTGTCCCAGTTCATGGACCAGAACAACCCGCTGTCGGAGATCACCCACAAGCGTCGTGTCTCCGCACTCGGCCCGGGCGGTCTGACCCGTGAGCGTGCAGGCTTCGAAGTCCGTGACGTCCACCCGACGCACTACGGCCGCGTGTGCCCGATCGAAACGCCGGAAGGTCCGAACATCGGTCTGATCAACTCCCTGGCAGCCTATGCCCGCACCAACCAGTACGGCTTCCTGGAAAGCCCGTACCGTGTGGTGAAAGAGGGTGTGGTCAGCGACGACATCGTCTTCCTGTCGGCGATCGAGGAAGCCGATCACGTCATCGCCCAGGCTTCGGCCGCGATGAACGACCAGAAGCAGCTGATCGACGAGCTGGTGGCCGTGCGTCACCTGAACGAGTTCACCGTCAAGGCGCCGGAAGACGTCACCCTGATGGACGTCTCGCCCAAGCAGGTTGTCTCGGTCGCCGCGTCGCTGATCCCGTTCCTCGAGCACGACGACGCCAACCGTGCGTTGATGGGCTCGAACATGCAGCGTCAGGCCGTTCCGACCCTGCGTGCCGACAAGCCGCTGGTCGGTACCGGCATGGAGCGCAACGTCGCCCGTGACTCCGGTGTCTGCGTGGTCGCACGTCGTGGTGGTGTGATCGACTCGGTCGACGCCAGCCGTATCGTCGTTCGCGTGGCGGATGCAGAAGTCGAGACCGGTGAAGCCGGTGTGGACATCTACAACCTGACCAAGTACACCCGTTCCAACCAGAACACCTGCATCAACCAGCGTCCGCTGGTCAGCAAGGGTGACGTGGTCAGCCGTGGCGACATCATGGCCGACGGTCCGTCCACCGACATGGGTGAACTGGCACTGGGCCAGAACATGCGTATCGCCTTCATGGCGTGGAACGGCTTCAACTTCGAAGACTCCATCTGCCTGTCCGAGCGCGTGGTCCAGGAAGACCGCTTCACCACGATCCACATCCAGGAACTGACCTGTGTGGCCCGTGACACCAAGCTCGGCCCTGAAGAAATCACCGCGGACATCCCGAACGTGGGTGAAGCGGCGCTGAACAAGCTGGACGAAGCCGGTATCGTGTACGTCGGTGCCGAAGTCGGTGCCGGTGACATCCTGGTCGGCAAAGTCACGCCAAAAGGCGAGACCCAGCTGACGCCGGAAGAGAAACTGCTGCGCGCGATCTTCGGTGAGAAGGCCAGCGACGTGAAGGACACCTCCCTGCGCGTGCCGACCGGCACCAAGGGTACCGTCATCGACGTCCAGGTCTTCACCCGCGATGGCGTCGAGCGTGACAGCCGTGCCTTGTCGATCGAGAAAATGCAGCTCGACGAGATCCGCAAGGACCTCAACGAAGAGTTCCGCATCGTCGAAGGCGCGACCTTCGAGCGTCTGCGTGCAGCGCTCAATGGCCAGGTCGTCGATGGCGGCGCGGGCCTGAAGAAGGGCACCGTGATCAGCGACGACGTCCTGAACGGTCTGGAGCACGGTCAGTGGTTCAAACTGCGCATGGCCGAAGACGCGCTCAACGAGCAGCTCGAGAAGGCTCAGGCCTATATCGTCGATCGTCGCCGTCTGCTGGACGACAAGTTCGAAGACAAGAAGCGCAAGCTGCAGCAAGGCGATGACTTGGCGCCGGGCGTCCTGAAGATCGTCAAGGTCTACCTGGCCATCCGCCGTCGTATCCAGCCAGGCGACAAGATGGCTGGCCGTCACGGTAACAAGGGTGTGGTCTCGGTGATCATGCCGGTCGAAGACATGCCGCACGACGCCAACGGTACGCCGGTCGATGTCGTGCTCAACCCGCTGGGCGTACCGTCGCGTATGAACGTCGGGCAGATCCTCGAAACCCACCTGGGCCTCGCGGCCAAGGGGCTGGGCGAGAAGATCGACCGCATGATCGAAGAGCAGCGCCAGGCCGCCGAGATCCGTGGCTTCCTGACCGAGATCTACAACGAGATCGGTGGTCGCCAGGAAAACCTGGACGAGTTCTCCGATGCAGAGATCCTCGCACTGGCCAACAACCTGAAGAAAGGTGTGCCGATGGCCACGCCTGTTTTCGACGGTGCCAAGGAAAGCGAGATCAAGGCCATGCTGAAACTGGCGGACCTGCCAGAAAGCGGTCAGATGCAGCTGTTCGATGGTCGTACCGGCAACAAGTTCGAGCGTCCTGTAACCGTGGGTTACATGTACATGCTCAAGCTGAACCACTTGGTGGACGACAAGATGCACGCGCGTTCCACTGGTTCCTATAGCCTGGTCACCCAGCAGCCGCTGGGTGGTAAGGCGCAGTTCGGTGGTCAGCGTTTCGGGGAGATGGAAGTCTGGGCGCTGGAAGCCTATGGCGCGGCCTACACCCTGCAAGAAATGCTCACAGTGAAGTCGGACGACGTGAACGGCCGTACCAAGATGTACAAGAACATCGTGGATGGCGATCACCGTATGGAGCCGGGCATGCCCGAGTCCTTCAACGTGTTGATCAAAGAGATTCGTTCGCTCGGTATCGATATCGATCTGGAAACCGAATAACACGTGACGCGAATCGGGAGCGGGGCTGATACAGCTCGCTCCCTGCTCCGCCAGGAGGAAAGGCCTTGAAAGACCTACTGAATTTGCTGAAAAACCAGGGTCAAGTCGAAGAGTTCGACGCCATCCGTATCGGGCTGGCGTCGCCTGAAATGATCCGTTCGTGGTCGTTCGGTGAAGTTAAGAAGCCGGAAACCATCAACTACCGTACGTTCAAGCCCGAGCGCGACGGCTTGTTCTGCGCCAAGATCTTTGGCCCGGTCAAGGACTACGAGTGCCTGTGCGGTAAGTACAAGCGCTTGAAGCACCGTGGCGTGATCTGCGAGAAGTGCGGCGTCGAAGTCGCCCTGGCCAAGGTTCGTCGTGAGCGCATGGCGCACATCGAACTGGCTTCGCCGGTCGCCCACATCTGGTTCCTGAAGTCGCTGCCGTCCCGTATCGGCCTGCTGATGGACATGACCCTGCGTGACATCGAGCGCGTACTCTACTTCGAGAGCTACGTCGTCATCGATCCGGGCATGACCACCCTGGAAAAGGGCCAGCTGCTGAACGACGAGCAGTACTTCGAAGCACTGGAAGAGTTCGGCGACGATTTCGATGCCCGCATGGGCGCCGAGGCGGTCCGCGAACTGCTGCATGCCATTGACCTGGAGCACGAGATCGGCCGCCTGCGCGAAGAGATTCCGCAGACCAACTCGGAAACCAAGATCAAGAAGCTCTCCAAGCGCCTCAAGCTGATGGAAGCTTTCCAGGGCTCGGGCAACCTGCCTGAGTGGATGATCCTGACCGTTCTGCCGGTACTGCCGCCAGACCTGCGTCCGCTCGTCCCGCTGGACGGTGGCCGCTTCGCGACGTCCGACCTGAACGACCTGTACCGTCGGGTGATCAACCGGAACAACCGTCTCAAGCGCCTGCTCGATCTGTCGGCACCAGACATCATCGTGCGCAACGAAAAGCGCATGCTGCAGGAAGCGGTCGACGCCCTGCTCGACAACGGCCGTCGCGGTCGCGCCATCACCGGCTCGAACAAGCGTCCGCTGAAGTCGCTGGCCGACATGATCAAAGGTAAGCAAGGTCGCTTCCGTCAGAACCTGCTCGGCAAGCGCGTGGACTACTCCGGTCGTTCCGTGATCACCGTGGGCCCGACCCTGCGTCTGCACCAGTGCGGTCTGCCGAAGAAGATGGCCCTCGAGCTGTTCAAGCCGTTCATTTTCGGCAAGCTGGAAATGCGTGGTCTGGCGACCACCATCAAGGCCGCCAAGAAGATGGTCGAGCGCGAGCTGCCTGAGGTCTGGGACGTTCTGGCCGAAGTCATCCGCGAACACCCCGTGCTGCTCAACCGTGCACCGACTCTGCACCGTCTGGGTATCCAGGCGTTCGAGCCGGTGCTGATCGAAGGCAAGGCGATCCAGCTGCACCCCTTGGTGTGTGCTGCGTACAACGCCGACTTCGACGGTGACCAGATGGCCGTTCACGTGCCGCTGACGCTGGAAGCCCAGCTCGAAGCGCGTGCGCTGATGATGTCGACCAACAACATCCTGTCGCCTGCCAACGGTGAGCCGATCATCGTGCCGTCGCAGGACGTGGTTCTGGGTCTGTACTACATGACCCGTGAAGCCATCAACGCCAAGGGCGAAGGTCGCGTGTTCGCCGACCTGCAGGAAGTCGACCGCGTGTTCCGCGCCGGCGAAGCTGCCCTGCACGCGAAGATCAAGGTCCGTATCAACGAGACCGTGAACGACCGTGACGGCAACAGCGTCAAGAACACCCGCATCGTCGACACCACCGTCGGCCGTGCACTGCTGTTCCAGGTGGTACCGGCCGGCCTGTCGTACGACGTGGTCAACCAGCCGATGAAGAAAAAGGCGATCTCCAAGCTGATCAACCAGTGCTACCGCGTGGTGGGTCTGAAGGAAACCGTCATCTTCGCCGACCAGCTGATGTACACCGGTTTCGCCTACTCGACCATCTCCGGCGTCTCGATCGGTGTGAACGACTTCGTCATCCCGGACGAGAAGGCGCGCATCATCGGCACTGCTACCGATGAAGTGAAGGAAATCGAAAGCCAGTACGCTTCGGGTCTCGTGACCCAGGGCGAGAAGTACAACAAGGTCATCGACTTGTGGTCCAAGGCGAACGACGAAGTCTCCAAGGCGATGATGGCCAACCTCTCGAAAGAGAAGGTCATCGACCGCAATGGCGACGAAGTCGACCAGGAATCCTTCAACTCGATGTACATGATGGCCGACTCGGGTGCGCGGGGTTCCGCTGCACAGATCCGTCAGCTGGCCGGTATGCGTGGTCTGATGGCCAAGCCGGACGGCTCGATCATCGAGACGCCGATCACGGCGAACTTCCGTGAAGGCCTGAGCGTTCTGCAGTACTTCATCTCGACGCACGGTGCGCGTAAAGGTCTGGCGGATACCGCCTTGAAGACGGCGAACTCCGGTTACCTGACCCGTCGTCTGGTAGACGTCGCGCAGGATCTGGTCGTGACCGAGATCGATTGCGGCACCGACCACGGCCTGCTGATGACGCCGCACATCGAAGGCGGCGACGTCGTCGAGCCCTTGGGTGAGCGTGTACTGGGTCGTGTCATCGCCCGTGACGTGTTCAAGCCAGGCACCGAGGACGTGATCGTTCCAGCCGGTACGCTGGTGGACGAGAAGTGGGTCGAGTTCATCGAGCTGAACAGCATTGACGAAGTGATCGTGCGTTCGCCGATCAGCTGCGAAACCCGTTACGGCATCTGCGCCAAGTGCTACGGTCGTGACCTGGCGCGCGGTCACCAGGTGAACATCGGTGAAGCGGTCGGCGTCATCGCCGCTCAATCGATCGGTGAGCCGGGTACCCAGCTGACCATGCGTACCTTCCACATCGGTGGTGCGGCAAGCCGGACTTCGGCAGCCGACAGCGTCCAGGTGAAGAATGGCGGCATGGTACGTCTGCACAACCTGAAGCAGGTCGAGCGCGCCGACGGCAACCTGGTCGCGGTCTCGCGTTCCGGTGAGCTGGCGATCGCCGACGAGTTTGGCCGTGAGCGTGAGCGCTACAAGCTGCCGTACGGTGCGGTCATTTCGGTCAAGGAAGGTGACAAGGTCGACGCTGGCGCCATCGTCGCCAAGTGGGACCCGCACACCCACCCGATCGTGACCGAGCTGAAAGGTACCGTGACCTTCGTGGGCATGGAAGAAAACATCACCATCAAGCGTCAGACCGACGAGCTGACCGGCTTGACCAACATCGAAGTCCTGGACGTCAAGGATCGCCCTGCCTCCGGCAAGGAAATCCGTCCGGCGATCAAGATGGTCGATGCCAATGGCAAGGACCTGATGCTGCCAGGTACCGACGTACCGGCTCAGTACTTCCTGCCGGCCAACGCCTTGGTCGGTGTGGCTGACGGTGCACAGATCGGTGTGGGTGACGTCATCGCGCGTATTCCGCAAGAGACGTCCAAGACCCGTGACATCACCGGTGGTCTGCCGCGCGTTGCCGACCTGTTCGAGGCACGTCGTCCGAAGGAAGCGTCGATCCTGGCGGAAGTCAGCGGCACCATCGCGTTCGGCAAGGAAACCAAAGGCAAGCGCCGTCTGGTGATCACGCCGAACGACGGTACCGATCCGTACGAAGAGCTGATTCCGAAGTGGCGTCACCTGAACGTCTTCGAAGGCGAACAGGTCAACCGCGGCGAAGTCATCTCCGACGGTCCGAGCGATCCGCACGACATCCTGCGTCTGCTGGGCGTCAGCGCGCTGGCCAAGTACATCGTCAACGAGATCCAGGACGTGTACCGCCTGCAGGGCGTGAAGATCAACGACAAGCACATCGAGACCATCCTGCGCCAGATGCTGCGCAAGGTCGAGATCGCCGAGTCGGGTGACTCCAGCTTCATCAAGGGTGACCAGATGGAGCTCACGCAGGTGCTGGTCGAGAACGAGCGCCTGGCCTCCGAGGACAAGTTCGTCTCGAAGTTCTCGCGTGTGCTGCTGGGTATCACCAAGGCGTCGCTGTCGACCGAATCGTTCATCTCGGCGGCCTCGTTCCAGGAAACCACGCGCGTGTTGACCGAAGCTGCGGTCACCGGCAAGCGTGACTACCTGCGCGGCCTGAAGGAGAACGTGGTCGTGGGTCGTCTGATCCCGGCAGGTACCGGTCTGGCCTACCACAGCGAGCGCAAGCGTCGCCGTGAGGCCGACAAGCCGCTGCGTGTGAGCGCCAGTGAGGTGGAAGCCGCACTGACCGAAGCACTGAACTCGAGCGGCAACTGAGTCCGAGGCCAGGCCCCGGTCCTCTCCCACGGTCACCGGCAACAGCGAGTGTTGCCGATGACTGGCGGGGCAGGGCCGGGGCCTTGTCTTGACTGAATGCAAGATCCTCTTTAGACTTTTGTACCCTTAAATTTGGTGAGGCTCCGTCTCGCCGATTTTTGGCTTTTCTTGCAAGACAATAGCGTCGCAAGACAATCAGTGGAGCTAGTAGATGGCAACTATCAACCAGCTGGTACGTCAGCCGCGTAAGCGTACCGTCGAGAAATCCGACGTACCTGCGCTGCAGAACTGCCCGCAACGTCGTGGCGTGTGCACCCGCGTGTACACCACCACGCCGAAGAAACCTAACTCGGCATTGCGTAAAGTCTGCCGTGTGCGCCTGACCAACGGTTTCGAGGTTTCCTCGTACATCGGCGGTGAAGGCCACAACCTGCAAGAGCACAGCGTCGTCCTGATCCGTGGCGGCCGTGTAAAAGACTTGCCAGGTGTTCGTTACCACACCGTTCGCGGCTCTCTGGATACCTCCGGCGTCAAAGGCCGTAACCAGGGTCGTTCGAAGTACGGTACCAAGCGTCCGAAGTAATCGGCCGTTTGCAGACATCCATTTATTTGAGTCGATAAGAGTAAGGTCGGGCAGGGGTCGAAGACCCGCGTCCCGGGCTAACCTGAAGACCGTTTGAGGGCTTATCATGCCAAGACGTCGTGTAGCAGCAAAACGTGAGATCCTGGACGATCCGAAATACGGATCCCAGATCCTCGCCAAGTTCATGAACCACGTGATGGAAAGCGGCAAGAAGGCCGTCGCAGAGCGCATCGTTTACGGCGCACTGGACACCGTCAAGGCCCGCAAGAACAGCGACCCCCTGGAAATCTTCGAGAAAGCTCTCGACGCCATCGCTCCGCTGGTCGAAGTCAAGTCCCGCCGTGTAGGCGGTGCTACCTACCAGGTTCCAGTCGAAGTTCGTCCGTCCCGTCGTAATGCACTGGCAATGCGCTGGCTCGTAGACTACGCCCGCAAGCGCGGCGAGAAGTCGATGGCCCTGCGTTTGGCTGGCGAGCTGCTGGATGCCGCTGAAGGCAAGGGTGCTGCAGTCAAGAAGCGTGAAGACGTGCACCGTATGGCTGAAGCCAACAAAGCGTTCTCGCACTACCGCTTCTAAATCACGCAACAATCTTTTTGCGAGGGCTTTATGGCTCGTACTACAGCAATCAACCGCTACCGTAACATTGGTATTTGCGCGCACGTCGATGCGGGCAAGACCACTACGACCGAGCGGATCCTGTTCTACACAGGCCTGAGCCACAAGATGGGCGAGGTGCATGATGGCGCCGCGACCACCGACTGGATGGTGCAGGAGCAGGAGCGGGGTATCACCATTACCTCCGCTGCCGTTACCACCTTCTGGAAAGGCTCCGTTGGTCAGTATGACAACTACCGCGTCAACGTCATCGATACCCCCGGCCACGTCGACTTCACCATTGAAGTAGAGCGTTCGCTGCGTGTACTCGACGGCGCAGTCGTCGTGTTCTGCGGCACCTCCGGTGTCGAGCCTCAGTCCGAAACCGTATGGCGTCAGGCCAACAAGTACGGTGTTCCACGTGTTGTCTACGTGAACAAGATGGACCGTGCGGGTGCCAACTTCCTGCGCGTCGTCGGTCAGATCAAGAACCGTCTGGGTCACACCCCGGTTCCGGTTCAGCTGGCCATCGGTTCGGAAGATAACTTCCAGGGTCAGGTCGACCTGATCAAGATGAAGGCTATCTACTGGAACGACGACGACAAGGGCACGACCTATCGCGAGGAAGAGATTCCTGCGGACATGCTCGAGCTGGCTCAAGAATGGCGCAACAACATGGTTGAAGCTGCCGCCGAAGCCAACGAAGAGCTGATGAACAAATACCTGGAAGGCGGTGAGCTCACCGTCGACGAGATCAAGGCAGGCCTGCGCGCGCGCACCCTGGCCAGCGAGATCGTTCCAGCTGTCTGCGGTTCGTCGTTCAAGAACAAGGGCGTTCCCCTGGTTCTCGATGCCGTCATCGACTACCTGCCTGCTCCGACCGAGATTCCTGCTATCCAGGGTATCAACCCGGATGACAAGGATCTGGACAAGGAAGATCCGGCTGTTCGTAAAGACGAGCGTCACGCTGACGACAACGAGCCGTTCTCGGCCCTGGCGTTCAAGATCGCGACCGACCCGTTCGTAGGTACTCTGACCTTCGTTCGCGTCTACTCGGGTGTCCTGAGCTCCGGCGACTCCGTGATCAACTCGGTCAAAGGCAAGAAAGAGCGCGTTGGTCGTATGGTGCAGATGCACGCCAACCAGCGTGAAGAGATCAAGGAAGTGCGCGCTGGCGACATCGCGGCCCTGATCGGCATGAAGGACGTGACCACGGGCGAAACCCTGTGCAACGCCGACAAGCCAATCATCCTTGAGCGCATGGACTTCCCAGAGCCGGTCATCTCCCTGTCCGTCGAGCCGAAAACCAAGGCCGACCAGGAGAAGATGGGCATCGCACTGGGCAAGCTGGCCCAGGAAGACCCGTCGTTCCGCGTCAAGACCGACGAAGAGACTGGCCAGACCATCATCTCCGGTATGGGTGAGCTGCACCTGGACATCCTCGTTGACCGCATGAAGCGCGAGTTCAACGTCGAAGCCAACATCGGCAAGCCGCAGGTTTCGTACCGCGAGAAGATCACCAAGTCCAACGTCGAGATCGAAGGCAAGTTCGTTCGTCAGTCGGGCGGTCGTGGTCAGTTCGGTCACTGCTGGATCCGTTTCTCGGAGCCGGAAGTCGACGAGAAAGGCAACATCACCGAAGGTCTGGTGTTCACCAACGAAGTCGTTGGTGGTGTGATTCCTAAGGAATTCATCGCCCCGATCCAGAAGGGTATCGAAGAGCAGATGAAAAACGGCGTCGTTGCCGGTTATCCTCTGATCGGCCTGAAGGCCACGGTATTCGACGGTTCGTACCACGATGTCGACTCCAACGAAATGGCGTTCAAGATTGCCGCTTCGATGGCAACCAAGCAGCTGGCCCAGAAGGGCGGCGGCGTGGTTCTCGAGCCGATCATGAAGGTCGAAGTTGTAACCCCGGAAGACTACCTGGGTGACGTGATGGGTGACCTGAACCGTCGTCGTGGTCTGGTCCAGGGTATGGATGAATCGGTCTCTGGCCGTGTCGTCCGTGCTGAAGTTCCGCTCGGAGAGATGTTCGGTTACGCGACTGACGTTCGTTCCATGTCTCAGGGTCGCGCAAGCTACTCCATGGAATTCTCTAAGTACGCTGAAGCTCCGTCGAACATCGTCGAAGCTCTCATTAAAAAACAAGGCTGATTCAGCCCCTTTAGGCTAGGAGTTCACTGTCGTGGCTAAAGAAAAATTTGATCGTTCCCTTCCGCACGTCAACGTCGGCACCATCGGTCACGTCGACCATGGTAAAACCACGCTGACCGCTGCTCTGACCCGCGTCTGCTCCGAAGTTTTCGGTTCGGC
Source organism: Pseudomonas entomophila (assembly GCF_013523165.1). Taxonomy (GTDB): domain Bacteria; phylum Pseudomonadota; class Gammaproteobacteria; order Pseudomonadales; family Pseudomonadaceae; genus Aquipseudomonas; species Aquipseudomonas entomophila_A. The sequence continues at coordinate 111,303 of NZ_JAAMQI010000013.1, read as the reverse complement.
CGTCGTTGAGTTCGACAAGATCGACTCGGCTCCAGAAGAGAAAGCGCGCGGTATCACCATCAACACCGCTCACGTCGAGTACAACTCGAACATTCGTCACTACGCTCACGTCGACTGCCCAGGTCACGCTGACTACGTGAAGAACATGATCACCGGTGCTGCCCAGATGGACGGCGCGATCCTGGTTTGCTCGGCCGCTGATGGTCCGATGCCACAAACCCGTGAGCACATCCTGCTGTCCCGTCAGGTTGGCGTTCCGTACATCGTGGTCTTCCTGAACAAGGCTGACCTGGTAGACGACGCCGAGCTGCTGGAACTGGTCGAGATGGAAGTGCGTGACCTGCTGTCCACCTACGACTTCCCAGGCGACGACACTCCGATCATCATCGGTTCCGCTCGTATGGCGCTGGAAGGCAAAGACGACAACGAGATGGGCACCACTGCTGTCAAGAAGCTGGTCGAAACTCTGGACAGCTACATCCCAGAGCCAGAGCGTGCTATCGACAAGCCGTTCCTGATGCCGATCGAAGACGTGTTCTCGATCTCGGGTCGTGGTACCGTTGTGACCGGCCGTATCGAGCGTGGTATCGTCCGCGTTCAAGACTCGCTGGAAATCGTTGGTCTGCGTGACACCACCACCACCACCTGCACCGGCGTGGAAATGTTCCGCAAGCTGCTGGACGAAGGTCGTGCTGGCGAGAACTGCGGCGTGCTGCTGCGCGGCACCAAGCGTGACGACGTTGAGCGTGGCCAGGTTCTGGTCAAGCCAGGTTCGGTCAAGCCGCACACCAAGTTCACCGCAGAAGTCTACGTTCTGTCGAAAGAAGAAGGCGGCCGTCACACGCCGTTCTTCAAAGGCTACCGTCCTCAGTTCTACTTCCGTACCACTGACGTGACCGGTAACTGCGAGCTGCCGGAAGGCGTTGAAATGGTCATGCCAGGTGACAACATTCAGATGACTGTTACCCTGATCAAGACCATCGCAATGGAAGACGGTCTGCGTTTCGCCATCCGTGAAGGCGGTCGTACCGTCGGCGCCGGCGTCGTAGCCAAAATCATCGAGTAAGTCTCTCGGTTGATTGAAAAAGCCCCCGCTCAGCGGGGGCTTTTTTTATTGGGTTGACACCCAATAGGGGCGTCTATAGAATCACGCCTCCTTTTAACGGGCGTAGTGCGCCCGATGGGAACAGCCTGGAGTCTGAAATCCAATGCAAAATCAGCAAATCCGTATCAGGTTGAAGGCTTTCGACCATCGCCTGATCGACCAATCCACCCAGGAAATCGTGGAAACCGCGAAACGTACTGGGGCACAAGTGCGTGGTCCTATTCCACTGCCTACCCGCAAAGAGCGGTTCACCGTTCTGGTCTCCCCGCACGTCAACAAAGACGCGCGTGACCAGTACGAGATCCGTACTCACAAGCGCGTTCTGGACATCGTCCAGCCAACGGATAAAACCGTTGATGCGCTGATGAAGCTCGATCTGGCGGCAGGTGTGGAAGTACAGATCAGCCTCGGCTAAGACTCCGGTCTAGTCGTGTAACGCTCTGAAATGGGCGGCCATAGCGGGTGAAAGCCCCGTACACTCATGAGGTTTACAACATGACTATTGGTGTAGTCGGTCGTAAGTGCGGCATGACCCGCATTTTCACCGAAGAAGGTGTCTCCATTCCGGTCACGGTCATCGAGATCGAGCCGAATCGCGTCACCCAGTTCAAAACTGAAGAGACCGATGGCTATCGCGCAGTGCAAGTCACTGTTGGCGAGCGCCGTGCTTCGCGCGTCACTGCTGCTCAAGCAGGCCACTTCGCGAAGGCAAACGTTGCCGCTGGTCGCAGCGTCATGGAGTTCCGTCTTGAAGAAGGCGATTTCCAGGCTGGCGACTTGATCAAAGCTGAACTCTTTGCTGCAGGCCAGCTGGTAGACGTAACCGGTCAGTCGAAAGGTAAAGGCTTTGCCGGTACCATCAAGCGCTGGAATTTCCGTGGTCAGGACAACACCCACGGTAACTCCGTATCCCACCGCGTTCCGGGCTCCATCGGCCAGTGCCAGACTCCTGGTCGTGTTTTCAAGGGCAAGAAAATGTCCGGTCACATGGGCGCTGAGCGCGTGACCGTGCAGTCCCTGGAAGTAGTTCGCGTAGACGCAGAACGCAATCTGCTGCTGGTCAAGGGCGCCGTTCCTGGTGCAACTGGCGGCGACGTGATTGTCCGTTCGGCTGTCAAGGCTCGCGGTTAAGGGGAAGCTGACATGCAACTTAATGTAAATGACGCGCAAGCGATCGAAGTTTCCGAACTGACTTTCGGTGGCGAATTCAACGAGACGCTGGTACACCAAGCAGTCGTGGCCTACATGGCCGGCGGCCGTCAGGGCACCAAGCAGCAGAAGACTCGTTCCGACGTAGCAGGTGGCGGTAAGCGCCCATGGCGTCAGAAGGGTACTGGCCGCGCGCGTGCTGGTACTACCCGTGGTCCGATCTGGCGTGGCGGTGGCGTAACCTTCGCAGCCCGTCCTCAGGATCACTCGCAGAAGCTCAACAAGAAGATGTACCGCGCAGCACTGCGCTCCATCCTCTCCGAGCTCGTGCGTAGCGACCGTCTGGTCGTGGTTCAGGACTTCGCTGTCGAAGCGCCGAAAACCAAAGACCTGCTGAACAAGCTGAACGGCATGGGTCTGAGCGATGTGTTGATCGTCTCCGACGCTGTTGATCAGAACCTGTACCTGGCTGCTCGTAACCTGCCGCACGTCGACGTACGTGACGTACAGGGTTCCGACCCGGTCAGTCTGATCGCATACGAGAAAGTGTTGATCACTGTCTCGGCCGTGAAGAAATTCGAGGAGCTGCTGGGATGAACCAGGAACGCGTATTCAAAGTCCTCCTTGGCCCGCACGTTTCCGAGAAGGCTACCGTTCTGGCTGAGAAGAAAGGCCAGTTCGTATTCAAGGTTGCTACCGATGCAACCAAGCTTGAAATCAAGAAAGCTGTCGAAGGCCTGTTCGGCGTGAAAGTCGAGAACGTGTCTACCGTCAACGTTCTGGGCAAGACCAAGCGCACCGCACGTGGTCTGGGCAAGCGCAATGACTGGAAGAAGGCGATCGTATCCCTTCAGCCAGGCCAAGATCTCGATTTCAGCAGCAGTGCTGAGTAAGGAAGGGGTGCATCATGGCAATCGTTAAATGCAAACCGACTTCCCCTGGCCGCCGTTTCGTGGTCAAGGTGGTCAACCAGGGGCTCCACAAAGGCGCTCCTCACGCACCGCTGATCGAGAAAAAATCGAAGTCTGGTGGTCGTAACAACAATGGTCGTATCACCACGCGTCACGTCGGTGGCGGCCATAAGCAGAACTACCGTCTGGTCGACTTCCGTCGCAACGACAAAGATGGCATCCCTGCCACTGTCGAGCGTATCGAATACGACCCGAACCGTACTGCTCACATCGCTCTGCTGTGCTACGCCGACGGCGAACGTCGCTACATCATCGCGCCGAAGGGCGTGAGCGCTGGCGACCAGCTGATCGCAGGTGCCCTGGCCCCTATCAAGGCCGGCAACTCCCTGCAGCTGCGTAACATTCCAGTCGGTAGCACCATTCACGGCATCGAACTGAAGCCGGGCAAAGGTGCACAGATCGCTCGTTCCGCTGGTGCTTCGGCTCAGCTGATCGCTCGCGAAGGTGTCTACGTGACCCTGCGTCTGCGCTCTGGTGAAATGCGTAAAGTACTGGCTGAGTGCCGTGCGACCCTGGGCGAAGTCTCGAACTCCGAGCACAGCCTGCGTTCGCTGGGTAAAGCAGGTGCCAAACGCTGGCGTGGCGTTCGCCCAACCGTTCGTGGTGTTGCCATGAACCCGGTTGACCACCCGCATGGTGGTGGTGAAGGTCGTACCTCCGGTGGTCGTCATCCGGTATCGCCATGGGGCTTCCCGACCAAGGGTGCTAAGACTCGTGGTAATAAGCGTACCGACAAAATGATCGTCCGTCGTCGCAAGTAAATAGAGGGATACGACAGTGCCACGTTCTCTGAAAAAAGGTCCTTTTATTGATCTTCACCTACTGAAGAAGATCGAAGTGGCGGTGGAGAAGAACGATCGCAAGCCGGTGAAAACCTGGTCGCGCCGTTCCATGATCCTGCCACAAATGGTCGGTCTGACCATCGCGGTACACAACGGTCGTCAACACGTCCCCGTTCTCGTGAACGAAGACATGGTCGGCCACAAACTGGGCGAGTTCGCCGGTACCCGCACCTATCGCGGGCACGTGGCTGACAAGAAAGCCAAGCGTTAAGGGGTAAGGAAATGGAAGTAGCCGCTAAGTTGTCGGGCGCTCGAATCTCCGCCCAGAAAGCCCGCTTGGTCGCCGACCAGATCCGCGGGAAGAAGGTGGGCGAAGCGCTCAACCTGTTGGCCTTCAGCAGCAAGAAAGCCGCTGAAATCATGAAGAAAGTCCTCGAGTCGGCCGTAGCCAACGCCGAACACAACGAAGGCGCAGACGTTGATGACCTGAAGGTCTCCACCGTCTTCGTCAACGAAGGGCGTTCGCTGAAGCGCATCATGCCGCGTGCCAAAGGCCGCGCAGATCGCATCGTCAAGCGGTCTTGCCATATCACTGTCAAGGTTGCGGACAAGTAACGGAGTCGATCAGATGGGTCAGAAAGTACATCCCACTGGCATTCGCCTGGGAATCGTCAAGGAGCACACGTCCGTCTGGTATGCAGACGGCGCGACTTACGCAGATTACCTCTTGAAGGATCTGAAAACGCGTGAGTACCTCCAGGACAAACTAAAAAGCGCGTCCGTAAGCCGTATCGATATTCATCGCCCGGCGCAAACCGCACGCATCACCATCCACACCGCTCGTCCCGGTATCGTTATCGGCAAGAAGGGTGAGGATGTCGAGAAGCTGCGTCAGGACCTGACCAAGCAGATGGGTGTGCCTGTGCACATCAACATCGAAGAGATCCGCAAGCCGGAACTCGACGCCATGCTGGTTGCGCAAAGCGTAGCTCAGCAGCTGGAGCGCCGCGTTATGTTCCGTCGCGCCATGAAGCGCGCCGTGCAGAACGCCATGCGTATTGGTGCCAAGGGCATCAAGATCCAGGTGAGCGGTCGTCTCGGCGGTGCCGAGATCGCACGTACTGAATGGTATCGCGAAGGTCGTGTGCCCCTGCACACCCTGCGTGCCGACATCGACTATGCCACCTACGAAGCTCACACCACCTACGGTGTGATCGGTGTCAAGGTTTGGATCTTCAAAGGCGAAGTGATTGGTGGTCGCCAGGAAGAGCTGAAGCCTCAAGCACCAGCGCCTCGTAAAAAAGCTGCTAAGTAAGGGGTACGCCAAATGTTGCAACCAAAGCGTACAAAATTCCGCAAGCAGATGACTGGCCACAACCGTGGTCTGGCACTGCGCGGTAGCAAGGTCAGCTTCGGCGAATTCGCCCTGAAAGCTGTTGCCCGCGGTCGTCTCACCGCCCGCCAGATCGAGTCGGCACGTCGTGCACTGACCCGTCACGTCAAGCGTGGCGGCAAGATCTGGATCCGTGTATTCCCGGACAAGCCGGTCACCAAGAAGCCTCTCGAAGTGCGGATGGGTAAAGGTAAGGGTTCCGTGGAGTACTGGGTTGCCCAGATCCAGCCAGGCAAGGTCCTGTACGAGATCGAGGGTGTTTCTGAAGAGCTGGCGCGCGAAGCTTTCGCTCTGGCCGCTGCAAAGCTGCCTCTCGCCACCTCCTTTGTTAAGCGGACGGTGATGTGATGAAAGCGAATGAACTTCGTGAAAAATCGGCACAGCAGCTGAACGAGCAACTGCTCGGCCTGCTGCGCGACCAGTTCAATCTGCGCATGCAGAAAGCAACTGGCCAGTTGGGGCAGTCGCACCTGCTCTCGCAAGTTAAGCGTGACATCGCTCGCGTGAAAACTGTGCTCAACCAGCAGGCAGGTAAGTGATCATGGCTGAAGCTGAAAAAACCGTCCGTACGCTGACTGGCCGTGTCGTCAGCGACAAAATGGACAAGACCATCACCGTTCTGATCGAGCGTCGCGTCAAGCACCCGATCTACGGTAAATACGTTAAGCGTTCGACTAAGCTGCACGCGCACGACGAAACCAATCAGTGCAAGATCGGCGACAAGGTTTCGATCACCGAAACCCGTCCGCTGGCCAAGACCAAGTCCTGGGCACTGGTTGAAGTCCTCGAACGCGCTGTTGAAGTCTAAGGGCTAGGGGTCGGAGAAATTTTATGATTCAGACTCAATCCATGCTCGATGTGGCCGATAACAGCGGCGCTCGTCGCGTCATGTGCATCAAGGTACTCGGTGGTTCGCACCGCCGTTACGCCGGCATCGGTGACATCATCAAGGTAACCGTCAAGGAAGCGATTCCTCGTGGCAAGGTCAAGAAAGGCCAGGTCATGACCGCGGTTGTCGTTCGCACCCGTCACGGTGTTCGTCGCGCTGACGGTTCCATCATTCGTTTCGACGGCAACGCTGCTGTTCTGCTGAACACCAAGCAAGAGCCGATCGGCACTCGCATCTTTGGGCCAGTGACCCGTGAGCTTCGTACTGAGAAGTTCATGAAGATCGTCTCGCTCGCCCCAGAAGTGCTCTAAGGAGATCCGACATGCAAAAGATTCGTCGTGACGACGAGATCATCGTGATCGCCGGCAAAGACAAGGGTAAGCGCGGTAAGGTGCTGAAGGTTCTGGCTGACGACCGTCTGGTCGTCGGTGGCCTGAACCTGGTCAAGCGTCATACCAAGCCTAACCCGATGGCGGGCGTTCAGGGCGGTATCGTCGAGAAAGAAGCGCCTCTGCACGCTTCCAACGTTGCCATTTTCAACGGCGAGACCAACAAGGCTGACCGCGTTGGCTTCAAGGTTGAAGACGGCAAGAAAATTCGTGTCTTCAAGTCGACCCAGAAAGCGGTTGATGCTTGAACACTGCTAGGTAGAAGACAATGGCACGACTCAAAGAGATTTACCGGAACGAAATCGCTCCCAAGCTTAAGGAAGAGCTTAAGCTGGGGAACGTGATGGAAGTCCCTCGCGTTACCAAGATCACCCTGAACATGGGCCTGGGCGAAGCGATCGGTGACAAGAAAGTCATCGAGCACGCAGTTGCCGACCTGGAAAAGATCACTGGCCAAAAGCCGGTCGTGACGTTCGCTCGCAAGTCGATTGCGGGTTTCAAGGTTCGTGAAGGTTGGCCGATCGGCGTCAAGGTCACTCTGCGCAGTGACCGTATGTACGAATTCCTGGATCGCCTGCTGGCTATCTCCCTGCCTCGGGTCCGCGACTTCCGCGGCCTGAATGCCAAGTCCTTCGACGGTCGTGGCAACTACAGCATGGGCGTTAAAGAGCAGATCATCTTCCCGGAAATCGACTACGACAAGATCGATGCTCTGCGCGGTCTGGACATTACCCTGACCACCACTGCTCGTTCGGATGACGAAGGCCGCGCCCTGCTGCGTGCTTTCAAATTCCCGTTCCGCAACTGATTGGAGTAGGAAAATGGCCAAGAAGAGCATGAAAAACCGCGAGCTGAAGCGTCAGCTCACGGTAGCCAAGTACGCCAAAAAGCGTGCTCAGCTGAAAGCGACCATCGTCGACCTGAACGCCTCTCCAGAAGAGCGTTTCGCCGCCGTTGTCGCGCTGCAGAAGCAGCCACGTGACGCCAGCGCTGCGCGCCTGCGCAACCGTTGCCGCCTGACCGGTCGTCCGCACGGCGTATACCGCAAGTTCGGCCTCGGCCGTAACATGCTGCGCCAAGCTGCCATGCGTGGCGACGTACCAGGTCTGGTCAAGGCCAGCTGGTAAGTCAGTCGGGTTTACAGGCGCCGGGGGAGCAATCTCCCGACCGTCGGTGGCCTCGCAACGAAACAAGCCCCTTCATGGGGCTTGTTTCGTTTCTGGCTTATGTCTAGAATTGCCGGCTCGCCTGAGCCTGGGTGTCCGCCCGGCGCGATCAGGTGGTTGTGATAGCCGCAAGGCTAATATTTCTTGTATCAGGAGCATCAAGCCCATGAGTATGCAGGACCCGTTAGCGGACATGCTAACTCGCATCCGTAATGCCCAGATGGCTGAAAAGTCCGTCGTGAGCATGCCTTCTTCGACTCTGAAGGTTGCGGTAGCCAAAGTTCTCAAAGATGAAGGTTACATCGCCGACTATCAAGTCACCAGCGAAGTCAAGCCCTCCCTGTCGCTCGAGCTGAAGTATTTCGAAGGCCGTCCGGTCATCGAAGAGCTGAAGCGCGCTAGCCGTCCAGGTCTGCGTCAGTACAAGGCCGTTACCGAACTGCCGAAGGTACGTGGCGGTCTGGGCGTCTCCATCGTCTCCACCAACAAAGGTGTGATGACGGATCGTGCTGCGCGCGCTGCCGGTGTCGGCGGCGAAGTTCTGTGCACAGTGTTCTAAGGGGAGATAGGCATGTCTCGCGTCGCTAAGAACCCCGTTAAGCTGCCCTCCGGTGTCGAAGTCAAATTCGCCGGCCAGCAGCTTTCGGTGAAGGGTGCCAAGGGCACTCTCGAACTGAACGTTCACTCCTCTGTTGAAGTTACCGAAGAAAGCGGCGAAGTACGTTTCGCTGCCCGCAACGGTGACCAGCAAGCTCGTGCCATGGCCGGTACCACCCGTGCTCTGGTCAACAACATGGTCCAAGGCGTCAGCCAAGGCTTCGAGCGCAAGCTCCAGCTGGTCGGTGTTGGTTACAAGGCACAGGCCAAGGGCAACATCCTGAACCTGGCTCTGGGCTTCTCGCATCCAGTGGATTACGAACTGCCAGCAGGTATCACCGCTGAAACCCCAAGCCAGACCGACATCCTGATCAAGGGTATCGACAAGCAGCTGGTGGGTCAGGTGGCCGCTGAAATCCGCGATTTCCGTCCGCCAGAGCCTTACAAAGGCAAGGGTGTGCGTTACGCGGACGAAGTAGTCCGTCGTAAAGAAGCCAAGAAGAAGTAGGGCCTAGCAAATGACCGACAAAAAAGTTACTCGACTGCGTCGCGCTCGCAAAGCACGCCTGAAAATGCACGAACTCGAAGTCGTGCGTCTCTGCGTGTTCCGCTCCTCGCAGCATATCTACGCCCAGGTCATTTCGGCCGACGGCAGCAAGGTTCTGGCAAGCGCCTCGACCTTGGACAAAGACCTGCGTGATGGCGCCACTGGCAACATCGATGCGGCCACTAAGGTTGGCAAGCTGGTAGCCGAGCGTGCGAAAGCCGCTGGCGTTTCTCAAGTTGCTTTCGACCGTTCTGGCTTCAAGTACCACGGCCGCGTCAAGGCGCTGGCTGATGCTGCTCGTGAAGGCGGGCTGGAGTTCTAAGTTATGGCAAATAACGACCAAAAGCGCGACGAAGGCTACATTGAGAAGCTGGTTCAAGTTAACCGCGTTGCAAAAACCGTCAAAGGCGGCCGTATCTTCACCTTCACCGCGCTGACCGTGGTAGGTGATGGCAAGGGTCGCGTCGGCTTCGGCCGTGGCAAATCGCGCGAAGTACCGGCTGCGATCCAGAAAGCCATGGAAGCTGCTCGTCGCAACATGATTCAGGTCGACCTGAAGGGCACCACCCTGCAGTACGCCACCAAGTCCGCCCACGGCGCGTCGAAGGTGTACATGCAGCCTGCCTCCGAAGGTACCGGTATCATCGCCGGTGGCGCGATGCGTGCTGTCCTGGAAGTTGCTGGCGTCCAGAACGTTCTGGCCAAGTGCTACGGTTCGACCAACCCAGTGAACGTGGTCTACGCCACCTTCAAGGGTCTGAAAGCCATGCAATCTCCTGAATCCATTGCTGCCAAGCGCGGCAAGACCGTCGAGGAGATTTTCTGATCATGGCAACCGTCAAAGTAACGCTGATCAAAAGCACCGCAGGTCGCCTGCCCAATCACAAGCTGTGCGTGAAGGGTCTGGGTCTGCGTCGCATCGGTCACACTGTAGAAGTCCTGGATACTCCCGAGAACCGCGGGATGATCAACAAGGCTTACTACATGCTGCGCGTCGAGGGTTAATCGATGAAACTCAATGATCTGAGTCCAGCGCCGGGTTCCCGTCGCGAGAAGCATCGTCCGGGCCGTGGTATCGGTAGCGGCTTGGGCAAGACCGGTGGCCGCGGCCACAAAGGTCAGACCTCCCGTTCCGGTGGCACCATCGCTCCGGGCTTCGAAGGCGGCCAACAGCCGCTGCACCGTCGCCTGCCGAAGTTCGGCTTCGTTTCGCTGAAAGCCATGGACCGCGCCGAAGTGCGTCTGTCCGAGCTGGCCAAGGTGGAAGGTGACCTGATCACCGTGCAATCCCTCAAGGATGCCAACGTGATCAACCAGAACGTACAGCGTGTGAAAATCATGCTGTCGGGCGAAGTCACTCGTGCAGTCACCCTCAAGGGTATCGCCGCCACCAAAGGTGCGCGCGCGGCTATCGAAGCAGCTGGCGGCAAGTTCGAGGAATAAATGGCTAAGCAAGGTGCTCTCTCTTCGCTCGGTAAGGGCGGGATGTCTGAACTCTGGGCTCGTCTGCGCTTCCTGTTCCTGGCGATCATCGTCTACCGGATCGGCGCGCACATCCCAGTGCCCGGAATCAATCCTGACCGCCTGGCGGAACTGTTCCGACAGAATGAGGGGACCATTCTTAGCTTGTTCAACATGTTTTCCGGTGGTGCGCTGGAGCGCATGAGCATCTTTGCACTGGGGATCATGCCGTACATTTCGGCATCGATCATCATGCAGCTCATGACCGCGGTCAGCCCACAACTGGAGCAGTTGAAGAAGGAAGGTGAAGCTGGCCGTCGCAAGATCAGCCAGTACACCCGCTACCTCACCGTGATCCTGGCGCTGGTCCAGGCCACTGGCATGTCCATTGGCCTGGCCAACCAGGGTGTGGCGTTCTCTACGAGCCTCGGCTTCCATTTCGTCGCGGTCGCCACCTTCGTGGCCGGCGCGATGTTCATGATGTGGCTGGGCGAGCAGATCACCGAGCGCGGTGTGGGCAACGGTATCTCGATGTTGATCTTCGCGGGTATCGTCGCCGGTCTTCCGAGGGCAATCGGGCAGTCTTTCGAGTCTGCACGCACAGGCGATATCAACATCTTCGCCCTGGTCGCCATCGGTTTGCTCGCAGTAGCGATCATCGGTTTCGTGGTGTTCATCGAACGTGGTCAGCGGCGTATCGCCGTTCACTACGCCAAGCGTCAGCAGGGCCGCAAGGTCTTCGCTGCGCAGACGAGCCACTTGCCGCTCAAGGTGAACATGGCTGGGGTCATCCCGGCCATTTTCGCCAGCAGCATTCTGCTGTTCCCGGCTTCGCTGGGTGCCTGGTTCGGCCAGTCCGAAGGTATGGGCTGGTTGCAGGACATCTCGCAGTCGATCGCTCCTGGTCAGCCGTTGAACATTCTGCTGTTTAGTGCAGGGATCATCTTCTTCTGCTACTTCTACACAGCGTTGATGTTCAACCCGAAAGACGTAGCGGAAAACCTGAAGAAGTCCGGTGCCTTTATTCCGGGCATCCGTCCTGGTGAGCAGTCGGCGCGCTACATTGATGGCGTTCTGACCCGTCTGACCATGTTCGGTGCTCTATACATGACGGCCGTGTGCCTGCTGCCCCAGTTCCTGGTGGTGGCTGCAAACGTTCCGTTCTACCTTGGCGGGACCTCGTTGCTGATCGTGGTAGTGGTTGTGATGGACTTCATGTCCCAAGTACAATCGCACCTCGTTTCACACCAGTACGAATCCCTGATGAAGAAAGCCAACCTGAAAGGCTACGGTGGCAGCAGCTTGCTGCGCTGAGTGGCCCCTAAGGTTCGAGGAGTTGGTGATGAAAGTTCGTGCATCGGTGAAAAAGCTGTGCCGCAACTGCAAGATTATTCGCCGCGAAGGTGTCGTGCGAGTCATCTGCAGCGCGGAGCCGCGTCACAAGCAGCGCCAAGGCTGAGTGTGATCCGCGTTACAAACCCAGCAGCTAGTGTGCTGCTGGGTTGATTAATCGTTTCTACAGCGATATCATCTTGCGCCCTATTTTCTTGGCTTCCGGGGCGTAGGTAGCTGTCAACTGGAGTTCCACTGAATGGCCCGTATTGCAGGCGTCAACATTCCAGATAACAAGCACACTGTTATCTCGCTGACCTACATCTATGGTGTCGGTCGCACAACTGCGCAGAAAATCTGTGCAGACGCTGGTGTCAACCCAGCCGCTAAGATCAAGGATCTGAGCGACGAGCAAATCGAAACCCTGCGTGGCGAAGTCGCGAAGTTCACCACCGAAGGTGACCTGCGTCGTGACATCAACATGAAGATCAAGCGCTTGATGGACCTGGGTTGCTACCGCGGCCTGCGTCATCGTAAAGGTCTGCCGGTTCGCGGTCAGCGCACCAAGACCAACGCACGCACCCGTAAGGGCCCGCGTAAGCCGATCCGCAAGTAACCGCCCGGGAATATAGACATGGCAAAACCTGCTGCTCGTCCTCGTAAGAAAGTCAAAAAGACAGTGGTTGATGGCATCGCCCACATCCATGCGTCTTTCAACAACACCATCGTGACCATCACCGACCGTCAGGGCAATGCATTGTCCTGGGCGACCTCCGGTGGTTCGGGTTTCCGTGGTTCGCGCAAATCCACCCCGTTCGCTGCGCAGATCGCTGCTGAACGTGCTGGTCAAGCTGCGCTGGAATACGGTCTGAAAAACCTCGACGTCAATGTCAAGGGTCCAGGTCCGGGTCGTGAGTCGGCTGTTCGTGCACTCAACGGCTGCGGCTACAAGATCGCCAGCATCACCGACGTGACGCCAATCCCGCATAACGGGTGCCGTCCGCCGAAGAAGCGTCGCGTGTAATCAGGAGACAGATAAATGGCACGTTACATTGGTCCAAAATGCAAACTGTCTCGCCGTGAAGGCACTGACCTGTTCCTGAAGAGCGGCGTTCGCGCTCTGGAATCGAAGTGCAACATCGAAGCAGCCCCAGGTATCCACGGCCAGCGCCGTGGCCGTCAGTCCGACTACGGTACCCAGCTGCGCGAGAAACAAAAAGTTCGTCGTATCTACGGTGTTCTGGAGCGTCAATTCAGCGGTTACTACAAGCTGGCTGCCTCGAAAAAAGGCGCCACTGGCGAGAACCTGCTGCAACTGCTCGAATGCCGTCTGGATAACGTCGTCTACCGTATGGGCTTCGGTTCGACTCGCGCCGAATCCCGTCAGCTGGTATCGCACAAGGCGATCAGCGTCAACGGCAAGACCGTGAACATTCCATCCTACCAAGTTCGTCCGGGTGACGTGGTCGCCGTTCGCGAGAAATCGTCGAACCAGCTGCGCATTGTTCAAGCCCTTGAACTGTGCGCCCAGCGTGGCCGCGTTGAGTGGGTAGACGTGGATGCTGCCAAGAAGTCGGGCGTTTTCAAGAACGTTCCTGCTCGCAGCGACCTGTCCGCCGACATCAACGAAAACCTGATTGTCGAGCTCTACTCCAAGTAAGGGCTAGAAAATAGGTGCATCCATGCAGATTTCGGTAAATGAGTTCCTGACACCCCGCCACATCGATGTGCAGGTTGTCAGTCCAACCCGCGCCAAGATCACGCTCGAGCCTCTCGAGCGTGGCTTCGGCCATACCCTGGGCAACGCGCTGCGCCGCATCCTGTTGTCCTCCATGCCTGGCTGTGCAGTAGTCGAGGCCGAGATCGATGGCGTACTCCATGAGTACTCCGCGATCGAAGGTGTACAGGAAGATGTCATTGAAATCCTGTTGAACCTGAAAGGCCTGGCTATCAAGCTGCACGGTCGTGACGAAGTTACGCTGACCTTGTCGAAAAAGGGTTCGGGGGTGGTTACCGCTGCCGATATTCAGCTGGATCACGATGTCGAGATCGTCAATCCCGATCACGTGATCGCGAACCTGGCGTCCAACGGCGCCCTGAACATGAAGCTCACCGTAGCTCGTGGTCGCGGTTACGAGCCGGCCGATTCCCGTCAGACCGACGAAGATGAAAGCCGCAGCATCGGTCGTCTCCAGTTGGACGCGTCGTTCAGCCCAGTGCGTCGTATCGCCTACGTGGTTGAAAACGCCCGTGTCGAACAGCGCACCAACCTGGACAAGCTGGTCATCGATCTTGAGACCAACGGTACCCTGGATCCTGAAGAGGCCATCCGTCGTGCCGCGACCATCCTGCAACAGCAGCTCGCTGCGTTCGTCGACCTCAAAGGTGACAGCGAACCGGTGGTTGTCGAGCAGGAAGACGAGATCGACCCGATCCTGCTGCGTCCAGTCGACGATCTGGAACTGACCGTACGTTCGGCCAACTGCCTGAAGGCGGAGAACATCTACTACATCGGTGACCTGATCCAGCGCACCGAAGTCGAGCTGTTGAAAACTCCGAACCTCGGCAAGAAGTCCCTGACCGAAATCAAGGACGTCTTGGCCTCTCGTGGTCTGTCTCTCGGCATGCGCCTCGACAACTGGCCGCCCGCAAGCCTTAAGAAAGACGACAAGGCGACTGCCTGATCGTCGTAATCACCGAACGCAGTGTTTGGTAAGGAATGAATCATGCGTCATCGTAAAAGTGGACGTCACCTGAGCCGTACCAGCTCCCACCGCAAAGCCATGTTCCAGAACATGGCGGTGTCGCTGTTCGAGCACGAGCTGATCAAGACTACCCTGCCGAAAGCCAAGGAGCTGCGTCGCGTTGCCGAGCCGCTGATCACCCTGGCCAAGGAAGACAGCGTTGCAAACCGTCGTCTGGCCTTCGACCGTACCCGTTCGAAGTCTGCCGTAGGCAAGCTGTTCAACGATCTGGGCAAGCGCTACGCTGCCCGTCAGGGTGGCTACCTGCGCATCCTGAAGTGCGGTTTCCGCGCTGGCGACAACGCGCCTATGGCGTACGTCGAGCTGGTTGATCGTCCAGTCGGTGGTGCTGTAGAAGCCGCTGAATAAGACGTCAGTCTGTTACAAGGAACCGGGCCTCGCGCCCGGTTTTTTGTGCGTGGTTGAATTGTAAAAATCTATCAACCAAAGCAAATTAATGAATTTGTCCTGAGAGGCATGCCTGCGGATACTGAGCCCAAGCCATCACCATCGGCACCGTCCGTACAGCAGGAGCCCTCATGAGTCAGATTCTTACCACCGCCAGCGGCGCACCCGTTGCAGATAACCAGAACTCCCGCTCCGCTGGAGCCCGTGGTCCGTTGCTGCTCGATGATTTCCACCTGCTCGAGAAGCTGGCGCACTTCAATCGTGAAAACATCCCAGAGCGCCGTGTGCACGCCAAGGGTTCGGGCGCTTATGGCACCTTCACGGTCACCCAGGACATCACGGCGCTGAGCAGTGCTCGTCTGTTCTCCGAGATCGGCAAGCGTACCGAGATCTTCCTGCGCTTCTCCACCGTCGGCGGCGAGCGTGGTTCGGCCGACACCGAGCGTGACCCGCGCGGTTTTGCGGTCAAGTTCTACACCGAGGAGGGCAACTGGGACATCGTCGGCAACAACACGCCGGTGTTTTTCATTCGTGACCCTCTGAAGTTCCCGGACTTCATCCACACCCAGAAGCGTCATCCGCAGACCAACCTGAAAAGCGCGCAGATGATGTGGGACTTCTGGTCGCATTCGCCCGAGGCGCTGCACCAGGTCACCATTCTGTTCTCCGACCGTGGTATCCCGGATGGCTACCGCCACATGCATGGCTTCGGCAGCCACACCTACAGCCTCATCAGCAGCACGGGGGAGCGCACGTGGGTGAAGTGGCACTTCAAGACGCAGCAAGGCATCAAGACCCTGTCGCCCGCCGATGCCGCACGCCTGGCGGGCACCGAGCCGGACTACGCGCAGCGCGACCTGTTCGACGCCATCGAGCGTGGTAACTTCCCCCGCTGGACGGCCTATGTGCAGACCATGAGCGAGCGTGAGGCCCAGGAGCGCGCAGAGCATCCGTTCGATGTGACCAAGACCTGGTCGCAGAAGGATTACCCATTGCAGGAGGTAGGTGTCCTGGAGCTCAACCGCAATCCGCAGAACTACTTCGCTGAAGTGGAGCAGGCTACCTTCGGCCCCAGCAACATGGTGCCCGGTGTCGGTCTGTCTCCAGACCGCATGCTGCAGGGCCGCGTGTTCGCCTATGCCGATGCGCACCGCTACCGTGTCGGCACCAACCACCAGCAGTTGCCGGTCAACGCGCCACGTAGCCCTGTTCACAGCTACCAGCGTGACGGCGCCATGGCCTTCGGCAGCAATGGTGGCGCTGCGCCCAACTACGAGCCCAATAGCTACGCCAATGCGCCCAAACAGTCGCCGCGTCATGCCGAGCCTGCACTAGCCCTGTCAGGCAATGCGGACCGTCATGACCACCGTGAAGACCGTGACTACTTCAGTCACGCCGGTGCACTGTTCCGCCTGATGACGGCCGACCAACAAGCGCTGTTGATCAGCAACATCGCCGGCGCCATGGCAGGCGTCAGCCTCGACGTCGTGCAGCGACAGCTGCAGTACTTCTACCAGGCCGACCCGGCGTACGGTGAAGGCGTCGCACGTGCACTGGGCGTCACGCTCGGCTGAGTCTAAATGATAAGAATAACCGCCTGCATCCAGGCGGTTTTCAATGCATATCACTACCGTTTGCAGGATTTAATCCACGCGATCCTGCATTTTTCAGTGACCTGAAGCCCATCCTGGTTCACACTATGTCCATCACTGTCATTGTGGAGCACCAGGGTAATGCAAGGTCACCCGGACGTAATCGACTACCTCAACACGTTGCTGACGGGCGAACTGGCGGCACGCGACCAATACTTCATTCACTCGCGGATGTACGAAGACTGGGGCTTGAGCAAGCTCTACGAACGTATCAATCACGAGATGGAAGAGGAAACGCAGCACGCCGATGCCCTGATGCGCCGGATTCTGATGCTCGAAGGCACGCCGCGCATGCGCGCGGACGATCTCGACGTCGGCACGACCGTGCCGGAGATGCTGGCTTCCGACCTGCGCCTGGAATACAAGGTGCGCGCAGCGCTGTGCAAGGGTATCGAGCTGTGCGAACTGCACCGTGACTACGTCAGCCGCGACATCCTGCGCGTGCAACTGTCGGACACCGAAGAAGACCACGCCTACTGGCTGGAAAAGCAGCAGGGCTTGATCAAGTCGATCGGTTTGCAGAATTACCTGCAGTCCCAGATGTAAAGGCCGCACTGTGCGTGAATACGCACTGCCATACGCGACACGCGACACCAAAGCCGTCGTCCCTCACAGGGCGACGGCTTTTGCGTTTCCTCAGGCGCGATCACGCTCCAGCAGAGGCTTGAGGTAGTGGCCCGTGTAGGACTGCTTCATCTCGGCCAACTGCTCGGGCGTACCGCTGGCGATGATCTGCCCGCCCTTGGAGCCGCCTTCGGGGCCCAGGTCGACCAGCCAGTCGGCGGTCTTGATCACGTCCAGGTTGTGCTCGATCACCACCACGGTGTTGCCGTGGTCACGCAGCCGGTGCAGCACGTCCAGCAGTTGCTGGATGTCGGCGAAGTGCAGCCCCGTGGTGGGTTCGTCGAGGATGTACAGCGTCTTGCCCGTGTCGCGCTTGGACAGTTCGCGAGACAGCTTGACCCGCTGCGCCTCGCCACCGGACAGCGTCGTGGCCGACTGCCCCAGCTTGATGTAGGACAGGCCCACGTCCATGAGGGTCTGCAGCTTGCGCGCCAGCGCCGGCACCGCGTCGAAGAAGCTTCGGGCGTCCTCGATGGTCATCTCCAGCACATCGTGGATGTTCTTGCCCTTGTACTTGATCTCGAGCGTCTCGCGGTTGTAGCGCTTGCTCTTGCAGACGTCGCACGGCACGTAGATGTCGGGCAAGAAGTGCATCTCGACCTTGATCAGCCCGTCGCCCTGGCACGCCTCGCAGCGTCCGCCCTTGACGTTGAAGGAGAACCGCCCCGGGCCGTAACCCCGTGAGCGCGACTCGGGTACCCCGGCGAACAGCTCACGGATCGGTGTGAACAGCCCGGTGTAGGTCGCCGGGTTGGACCGAGGCGTTCGCCCGATCGGACTCTGGTCGATGTCGACGACCTTGTCCAGGTGCTGCAGGCCGTCCATGCTGGCGTGAGGCGCAGCCTCCAGCGTGCTGGCGCCATTGAGCGCAGTCGCGGCCAAGGGGAACAGGGTGTTGTTGATCAGCGTCGACTTGCCCGAGCCGGACACACCGGTCACGCAGGTCAGCAGCCCGATCGGCACCTCCAGGTCGACGTTCTGCAGGTTGTTGCCCCGCGCCCCTTTGAGTTTGAGCGACAGCTTCTTGTTGCGCGGGGTGCGCTTGCCAGGCACGACGATCTTCTTGCGCCCGGACAGGTACTTGCCGGTCAGCGAGTCGGGATGGTCCATGACCTCCTGGGGCGTGCCTTCGGCGACGATGCTGCCGCCATGCACGCCGGCGCCGGGGCCGATGTCGACCACGTAGTCGGCCAGGCGAATGGCGTCCTCGTCGTGCTCGACCACGATCACGGTGTTGCCCAGGTCGCGCAAGTGGTTGAGCGTCGCCAGCAGGCGGTCGTTGTCGCGCTGGTGCAGGCCGATCGACGGCTCGTCGAGGATGTACATCACCCCCACCAGGCCGGCGCCGATCTGGCTGGCCAGGCGAATGCGCTGCGCCTCGCCGCCGGACAGCGTGTCCGCGCTGCGATCCAGCGTCAGGTAATCGAGGCCGACGTTGACCAGAAACTGCAGGCGCTCGCAGATCTCCTTGAGGATCTTCGAGGCGATCTCGCCACGGCGTCCGGTCAGGGTGAGGTCGCCGAAGTAGGCGCTGGCGTCGCCGATGGGCAGGCTGGTGACGGCCGGCAGGGTCTTTTCGCCGACCCAGACGTGGCGCGCCTCGCGACGCAGGCGTGTGCCGCGGCAGTCAGGGCAGGGCTGGGTACCCAGGTACTTGGCCAGCTCCTCGCGCACGGAGGTCGACTCGGTCTCGCGGTAGCGACGTTCCAGGTTCGGAATGATGCCTTCGAACGGGTGGGAGCGCTTGACGATGTCGCCACGGTCGTTGAGGTACTTGAAGTCGACGTTCTGCTTGCCGCTACCGTGAAGGATGACCTTCTGGTGGTCGGCCGACAGTTGCCCGAAGGGCTTGTCGATGCTGAAGCGGTAGTGTCCGGCCAGCGAGCCGAGCATCTGGAAGTAGTAGACGTTGCGCCGATCCCAGCCGCGGATGGCCCCTTCGGCCAGCGTCAGTTCGGTGTTGATCAGGCGCTTGGTGTCGAAGAACTGCTTGACCCCCAGGCCATCACACGTCGGGCAGGCTCCGGCCGGGTTGTTGAACGAGAACAGCTTGGGTTCCAGTTCGCTGATGGCATGGCCGCAGATCGGGCAGGCGAAGCGCGCAGAGAAGATCGTCTCTTCGCCTGCCTCGTCGTCCATGGGCGCGACCAGGGCGATGCCGTCGGCCAGCTTGAGCGCGGTCTCGAAAGATTCGGCCAGGCGCTGCTGCAGGTCTTCGCGCACCTTGAAGCGGTCCACGACCACGTCGATGCTGTGCTTCTTCTGCTTGTCGAGCTTGGGCAGCTCGTCCATCTCGTACAGCTTGCCGTTGACCCGAGCGCGCACGAAGCCCTGCGCGCGCAGTTCGTCGAACACGGCCAGGTGCTCGCCCTTGCGTTCGCGGATCACGGGCGCCAGCAGCATGAGCCGGCGACCTTCTGGCTGCTCGAGCACCAGGTCGACCATCTGGCTGACCGTTTGCGCTTCCAGCGGGATATCATGGTCCGGGCAGCGCGGCGTCCCGACGCGGGCGTAGAGCAGGCGCAGGTAGTCGTAGATCTCGGTGATGGTGCCGACGGTGGAGCGGGGGTTGTGGGAGGTGGATTTCTGCTCGATGGAAATCGCCGGCGACAGCCCTTCGATGGTGTCCACATCGGGCTTTTCCATCATCGACAGGAACTGGCGGGCATAGGCCGACAGCGATTCCACGTAGCGTCGCTGACCCTCGGCGTACAGCGTGTCGAACGCCAGGGAGGACTTGCCGGAACCGGACAGGCCGGTGATCACGATCAGCTTGTCGCGCGGCAGGGTCAGGTCGATGTTCTTCAGGTTGTGGGTGCGTGCCCCACGAATCAGGATCTTGTCCACTGCGGCCTCGCTTGGCGGGCATAAACGACGAAGTATACGGCGCACGGCCATCACGCGGCAAAGCGTCGCGCAGATGCCGTCAAGCTGTCGGACTGATAGAATTCCTGCCGGTTCATATGAGGTTACTCCATGCACGACGCTCCCCATGATCGCATGAGCGGCAGCGAAACCCGCGCCGCCAGCGGCCTGGCCCTTGTCTTCGCCTTCCGCATGCTGGGCATGTTCATGGTGCTGCCGGTTCTGGCCACCTACGGCATGGACCTGGCAGGCGCGACCCCTGCGTTGATCGGCCTGGCCATCGGCGCCTACGGGCTGACCCAGGCGGTGTTGCAGATCCCTTTCGGGATGGTGTCCGACCGGATCGGCCGTCGGCCGGTCATCTACGTCGGCCTGGTGCTGTTCATCCTCGGCAGCTTGCTGGCGGCCCAGGCCGACTCCATCTGGGGCATCGTCGCCGGTCGCGTCCTGCAGGGCGCGGGCGCCATCTCGGCGGCAGTCATGGCCTTGCTGTCGGACCTGACTCGCGAGCAGCACCGGACCAAGGCCATGGCCATGATCGGCATGAGCATCGGCCTGTCGTTCGCCGTGGCGATGGTGGTCGGCCCGTTGCTGACCCGCGCGTTCGGGCTGTCGGGCCTGTTCCTGGCCACGGCGGCGCTGGCGGTGGTCGGCATCGGCCTGATCGCCTTCGTCGTGCCGGCCGGTCACAGCGTGTTGCAGCACCGCGAATCCGGCGTGGCCCGCCAGGCCCTGGGCCCGACCTTGCGCAACCCGGACCTGCTGCGCCTGGACGTCAGCATCTTCATCCTCCATGCCATCCTCATGGCCAGCTTCGTGGTCCTGCCCCTGGCGTTCGTCGAGCGTGGCGGGTTGCCCAAGGAGCAGCACTGGTGGGTGTACCTGACGGCCTTGCTGATCTCATTTTTTGCAATGATCCCGTTCATCATCTACGGCGAAAAAAAGCGCAAGATGAAGCGTGTGCTGCTCGGCGCGGTCAGTGTCCTGCTGCTGGTGGAGCTGTTCTTCTGGCAGTGGGCTGACAACTTGCGCGGACTGGTGACGGGCACCGTGGTATTCTTTACGGCCTTCAACCTGCTGGAGGCGTCGTTGCCTTCGCTGGTCAGCAAGGTATCGCCTGCGGGTGGCAAGGGCACGGCCATGGGGGTGTATTCCACCAGCCAGTTCCTCGGCGCTGCCCTGGGCGGCATCATGGGTGGCTGGTTGTTCCAGCACGGTGGTCTGGGGACGGTGTTCCTCGGTTGCGCAGGGCTTTGCCTGGTCTGGCTGCTCGCGACACTGGGCATGAACGAGCCGCCCTACGTGACCAGCCTGCGCCTGCCGTTGTCGCCTGGCGCGTTGCGCGAGGCCGGATTGACCACGCGCCTGATGGCCGTGCCGGGAGTGACCGATGCCGTAGTGGTAGAGGAAGAAGCTGCCATCTACATCAAACTCGATACGAAAATTTTGGATCGCGCGACCCTCGAGCGTCTGGTAGACCCGACCTCGACCGCGCGTGAAGCCTAGGAGAACGTTATGGCCCGTGGGGTTAACAAAGTCATTCTGGTCGGTACCTGCGGCCAGGATCCCGAAGTCCGCTATCTGCCCAACGGTAACGCCGTGACCAACCTGAGCCTGGCGACCAGCGAGCAGTGGACCGACAAGCAGTCCGGTCAGAAGGTCGAGCGCACCGAGTGGCACCGCGTTTCCCTGTTCGGCCGCCTGGCCGAGATCGCCGGCGAATACCTGCGCAAGGGTTCCCAGGTGTACATCGAGGGCAAGCTGCAGACCCGCGAGTGGGAAAAGGACGGCATCAAGCGTTACACCACCGAAATCATCGTCGACATGCAGGGCTCCATGCAGCTGCTCGGCGGCCGTCAGCAGAACCAGGACGGTGGCGGTCAGTACAACCAGGGTGGTGGCAACTACAACCAGGGCCAGGGCCAGGGCGGCAACGAGTACAACCAGGCTCCGCCGCGTCAGCAGGCCCAGCGCCCGCAGCAGGCGCCACAGCGTCCGCAGCAGCAACAGCAACAGCAACCGGCACCGCAGCAGCAGCCGGCGGCCGATTTCGACAGCTTCGATGACGACATTCCGTTCTGAGTCCAGCCGTCAGGCATCGCGCCAGACCAGAAACCCGGGGCTCTCGCTCCGGGTTTTTTTATGCCTGCCGTGAGGAAACGCGAACACACGCTAGCGAAGACATGAAGTAGTCCGAAGAAACTTCTTATTTTGCTGTAGGGGGTTTCTGAACTTGCGCCTGCGCGCTCTATCCCCTGTCGCGATTGCTTAGCATCCAAGCTTTCAAGGGAGTGGACCATGCAATCGGAACCTCAAGCAATCGATCAGCAAGCCGTCAGGTTGACGGCCTTGTCAGGGGACTATCGCATTTCAGGATTCAGCGAAGCGTACGCCACCTATCTTGAAAGCTGCGAAAAGGGTGCTGGTTACGCAGGGGCGTGCCTGCTCCTGGTGGGGGTTCCTCTCGCCCTGCTGGCCATCGGGACGGCGCTGTTCGGACCGTCGACGATCTACTATCCCATTTCCAGCGGCCCGTCCCTGTTCCAGTACATCCAGATCTACCCAGGACCGATCATGACCGTGGGTGGTGCGCTGTGCACTGCAGGCGCCGCGCTGTATTCAAGGCGGGCAGTGAGGCCATCGGCGTTTTTCCGAAACACCTACGAGCTGGTCGCCCCCGATGGGCAGGTCGTGACCGACAGGGCGTGGATCCACTACTTGGGAGGGGACGATTTCCGCATCGATATCAGCGAGTGACGCGCTGAATCGAGAAGAAAGTGAGGCACGTCTGCCTTCCGTTGGCAGAGGGGCGATGCGTACGCGTGCAAACCGATTCGCGCCCCCTTCGGCAGTCGGTAGCAACTTACTTCAGCGTGACACGCTCGCCACACAGGTCCAATCCGAACCAATGCTCACAGTCCTGTGCATCCAGCCCCGCGCCCAATAGGGCGAACAGCTTGCCCAGCGCCGCTTCGCGGGTCATGCCACCGCCACTGACCAGCCCGGTATCCCGCAGTCGACTGCCGGCTTCGTAGGTGTCGAATTGCACCGCGCCTTCCGGGCATTGGCTGATGGCGGCGATGACCACACCATCGCGGTGCGCCTCGCTCAGGGCATCGAGCAGGGCCTGGTCTTCCGACGGGCCGGTGCCACTGCCATAGCACTCCAGCAGCAGCCCTTGGACGCCACTGGCCAGCACGGCACGCACGTGTGCAGCGCGTACGCCGGGGAACATCGGCAGGACCGCCAGATTGACGGGCTGGCGGCGCTGGCGGTAGCTCAGTGCCTCGGGCACCGCGTCGGCTGTCTGGCCATGGCGTTCGCGCGGCAGCGCGGCAAAGGCGTCGAAGGCCTCGCTGCGCAGCTTGGAAGCCCGGCAGCCGTGCAGCAGCTTGCCATGGAAGTAGAGCTGCACACCGTCGTCCAGGCCGCGCTCGAGCGTGTGCAAGGCGCCACACAGGTTGTCCCAGGCATCGCTGTCGGGCACGCCTGCCGGCAGCATCGAGCCGGTCAGCACGACCGGTACGGGCAGGCCGAGCAGCAGGAAGGACAGGGCCGCTGCGCTGTAGGCCAGGGTGTCGGTGCCGTGCAGCACCAGCACGCCGTCATGTCCGTCGCGTTCGACGGCCTCGACGATGGCCTCGCGCATGGCCAGCCAATTGGCCTGTTGCATGTTGGCGCTGTCGATCAGCGGGTCGAGTTCGCGCAGGGTCCAGCTCAGCTGAGGGGCATCGCTGCAGGTGGCGAGGTACTCGCGCATCCGCGCCTCGAAGCCGCCCGCAGGCACAAGGCCCGCAGGTGTCTCGAGCATGCCGATGGTGCCCCCGGTGTAGAGGACGAAGAGATTCTTGACTGCACGCATGGCGCATTCCGTAGCGAGAAAGGCAGAGAAAGGCAGCCGCCCGCGGACGGGGCGGCTGGCGCAGAGGGTGAATCAGTGGCGGGCGTGTGCCGGCGCTGACGCCGTGGCGGCAGGGGCGTCGACGGTCGGGTTGGCTGGCCAGGCGGCACGGTCCAGGTCCAGGTCCTGGAAATTCGCCGAGTCGAACACCGGTTGCTTGATACCGGCACGACGCTGGGCATCGTAGTCGCGCATCACCCGCAGGCCGACCTTGAACAGCAGGGTCAGGGCGATCAGGTTGACGAAGGCCAGGCACGTCATGGTGATGTCGGCGAAGGCGAACACGGTCGACAGGTCCTGCGTCGAGCCCCAGATCACCAGCACCAGTACCAGGGCACGGAAGCCCATCAGCACGGCGCGGTTGCGGGTCAGGAACTGCAGGCTGTTCTCGCCCAGGTAGTAGTTGTAGAGGATGCAGGTGAAGACGAACAGCGACAGCGCCACGCTGACGAAGATGCGGCCCCAGTCACCGACCACGGCAGCCAGGGAGTTCTGCGTCAGGACGATGCCGTCACCTTCGAAGCCAGGGGTGTAGAAGCCCGACAGCAGGATCAGCAGCGCGGTGCAGGTGCAGATCACGAAGGTGTCGAGGAACACGCTGAACGCCTGCACCACGCCTTGCGCGCCAGGGTGCTTGACGGCCGCCACGGCTGCCACGTTCGGAGCGCTGCCCAGGCCGGCTTCGTTGGCGAACACGCCACGCTTCACACCCATGACGATGGCGCTGCCCAACAGACCGCCAAAGGCAGGGTCCAGACCGAAGGCACTCTTGAAGATGGTTTCCAGCATGGCCGGCACGTGTTCGATCTGTGTGCCGATCACGTACAGCGTCACGCCGATGTAGGCCATGGTCTTGACCGGTACCAGCAGGTCCGAGACCGAAGCGATGCGTTTGATGCCACCGATGAAGGTGAGCGCCAGCAGCACGGCCAGCACGATGCCGGTGTGGGTCGGCTCGAAGGCGAAGGCGTTCTGCAGCGAGTGGGTCACGGTGTAGGACTGCAGGCCGATGAAGGCGAAGCCGTAGGTGACCAGCAGCAGGAGCGAGAAGACGATCGCCATGCCTTTGAATTTCAGGCCGTGCAGGATGTAGTAAGCCGGGCCGCCGCGGTACAGGCCGTCGCCGTCGGCGCGCTTGTAGACCTGGGCCAGGGTGCATTCGAAGAAGCTGCTGGCCATGCCCACCAGGGCAGTGACCCACATCCAGAACACGGCGCCAGGGCCGCCCAGGGTCACGGCAATGCCGACGCCTGCGATGTTACCGGCACCGACGCGACCGGCCAGGCTGAGCATCAGGGCCTGGAAAGAACTCAGTTGGCCTGCCTGGCCGCGCAGCGATTCCTTGAAGACGCCGAACATGTGTCCAAAGTGGCGGAACTGCACGAACCGCGAGCGGATCGTGAAGTAGCTGCCGAGTCCGACGATCAGCACGATGAGGAGTTTCCCCGAGAGGAAATCGTTGAGCGCATCAAGCATGGAAGAACCTCGATTCTTATTTTCTTGGCATGGAAAATCGGCACGACACGGGCGCGCCGATGCCATGGGGCGCATGGTTGTGCATGACAAGTGCAGTTACAATTTCGCGGCTTGCTCTGAATTGATGCGACTTGATGCTATGATGGCGCCCATAGCATCACCCGGACGCCCACGATGAGCGAACATTTCGCCGCCAATCTCAAGCTTGCCTGCAGCCATTACCGCTCCATTTCCGAGGTCTGCCGACAGCTGTCGATCAACCGTGCCCAGTTCAACAAGTACCTGAGCGGGCAAAGCCAGCCCACACCGTACAACCTCAAGCGCATCGGCGATTTCTTCGGTGTCGAGGACTACGAGTTGAGGCTGCCTGGCGAGCAGTTCGCCCAGTTGTTCGGTGCGCGCCAGGCAACGCCGGTCACCGCTCCGGACGGCGATCCGATCAGCGAGCTGTTCAAGCCTCTGCTCGCGCATGCAGGCAACCTGTCGCGCTACTGCGGCTACTACTTCGAGTATTCCAACTGCCTCTCGGTCCCCGGCATGATCCTGCTGTCGCTGGTGCACCTGCGCGAAGAGCGGGGGACGTTCGTGTTCGAACGCCAGGAGCGTCAGGAGCGCACCAGCAGCACCGACGTGCAGGCCGAGGACTGGGTCCGCTGCCGCTACCTGGGCGCCGCCTTCCAGTTGCAGGATCGGCTGTACCTCGTCGACTACGAGTCGCTGACCTTGAACGAGATGAGCCAGACCATCCTGATCCCCAGCTTCAAGAGCCGTATCACCCGGCTCAATGGCCTGAAGGCCGGGGTCTCCAGTGGCGACCGACGCAACCCGGCCTGTACCCGGGTGGTCTGGGAGTACCTGGGGACCGAGATCAACCGCATCAGTACCTACCGCCAGGTCAAGCTGTACCGCCCCGATGATCCGCGTATCGACGACGATGTGCGCGAGCGCCTGAGCGCCAGGCCTTCGAGCAACGGGCTGTTCGAAGTGGAGTGACGTGCCGCAGGCAGTGCGCGACGGTGCAGGCCGCCAGGGTTGCGCTCTGCCGAAAAGAACCCGCAAAATGGCTGCCTTCTCCAACCACCTGTCCGGATCTGCTGACTCTATGCGAATGCGCCTGATGCTGTTGGGGGGTGGAAGTGCCCTGGGGCAATCGCTGATTCGCCTCGGCGCCGAGGAAGACATCCAGTTTCTGGCGCCACGACCGCCCGAACAGGGCTGGGACGCCGCGAGCCTGACGCAGCTGCTCGATGACCACCGCCCCGATGCGCTGGTCAACCTGGCCTACTACTTCGACTGGTTCCAGGCCGCGTCGGTCAGCGAGCCGCGCCTGGCCCTGCAGGAACGGGGTGTCGAGCGCCTGGCCGAGCTGTGCCAGCACCACCAGATCACCTTGGTCCAGCCTTCGAGCTACCGGGTCTTCGACGGCTCGCGCGCCACGGCGTACAGCGAGAAGGATGAGCCGGTGCCGCTGAGCCTGCGTGGCCAGGCGCTCTGGCGCATCGAGCAGAGCGTGCGCGCCGCCTGCCCACAGCATGTGCTGCTGCGCTTCGGCTGGTTGCTCGACGACAGTCGCGAGGGCGTGCTCGGGCGTTTCCTGACGCGTGCCGAGCAGCCCCACGAGCTGTTCCTGGCCGACGACCGGCGCGGCAATCCGACGCCGGTGGACGATGCCGCGCGGGTGATCCTCTCGGTGCTCAAGCAGCTCGACTGCGCCGCGCCGCTCTGGGGGACCTACCACTACGCAGGCAACGAAGCGACCACGCCGCTGGCGCTCGGCCAGGCGATCCTGGGTGAAGCCGCGCAGTGGCAGAAACTGGCCATCCAGGCGCCCACCGCCCAGGCGCATGCCGCGCGTGCCGATGCCAGCGAAGAACCCCAGCACGCCGTGCTGGCCTGCAAGAAAATCCTGCACACCTTCGGCATCAAGCCGCGCGCCTGGCGCGCCGGCTTGCCCTCTCTCCTGGATCGGTTCTATCGACATGGCTGACGCGCCCATTCTGATCACCGGCGGTGCCGGTTTCATTGGTTCGCACTTGAGCGACGCGTTGTTGAGGCAGGGCCATGCGGTCCGCATCCTCGACGACCTGTCCACCGGCAAGCGCGACAACCTGCAGCTGCACCATCCCCGGCTCGAACTGATCGAGGGCGACGTGGCCGACGCGGCGCTGGTCGCGCGTGCCATGCAGGGCTGCCAGGCGGTGGTGCACCTGGCCGCGGTGGCGTCCGTGCAGGCCTCGGTCGACGACCCGGTACGCACTCACCAGAGCAACTTCATCGGCACCCTCAACGTCTGCGAGGCGATGCGCATCGAGGGCGTCCGGCGCGTGGTGTTCGCGTCCAGCGCCGCGGTCTATGGCAACAACGGCGAAGGTCAGTCCATCGTCGAGGACACGCCGAAGGCCCCGCTGACCCCCTATGCGGTGGACAAGCTGGCCAGCGAGCAGTACCTGGATTTCTACCGTCGGCAACATGGGCTGGAGCCGGTCGTGTTCCGCTTCTTCAACATCTTCGGGCCACGCCAGGATCCGTCCTCGCCATACTCCGGCGTGATCAGCATCTTCGCCGAGCGGGCCAGCAAGGCCATGCCGATCACCGTGTTCGGCGATGGCGAACAGACGCGCGACTTTTTCTACGTAGGTGACCTGGTCAAGCTGCTGGTGCAAGGGCTGACGTTGCCGACGGTGGAAGAGGGCGCCATCAACGTCGGGCTGAACAAGGCCACCTCGTTGAACCAGCTGTTGGCGGCACTGGGGGAGGTGCTGGGCGGGTTGCCTGCGATCAGCAACGGCCCTGCGCGGTCGGGTGACATCCGCCATTCGCGGGCGGACAACCAGCGCCTGCTGACGCGGTTGCGCCTCGACGAGCCCACCCCGCTGGTGGAAGGCCTGGCGCTGCTGCTGGGGCGTTGATCGCCGGCCAGAAACAGGCGCGGCGTGCTTGGCACGCCGCGTCATGGGTTCAGAACTTGTAGCCGATACCGACCATGTAGACCCATGGGTCCACTTCGACGTTGACCTTGGTCTTGCCCACGCCCAAGGCGCTGGGGCCATCGATCGAGGCCTTGGTGTTGATGTCCACGTACCAGACGGCAGCGTTCACCAGCAGGTGATCGGTCAGCATGTAGTCCATGCCCAGCTGCCCGGCCAGGCCGACCGAATCCTGCATTTTCAGGTTGCGAAAGCCCTGGGCCTTGCGCGTGCTGCTGAGGTCTTCGTCGAAGAACATCGTGTAGTTGATGCCGATGCCTGCATACGGCTGGAAGCGCGACGACGCATCGAGCGGGTAGTACTGCAGCGACAGGGTCGGCGGCAGCTGCTTGATATCTGCCAGCTTGCCATCCAGGCCGGCGCCCAGCCCCTTGACCCCGACCGTGTGCTGGAACGGTGTGGCGGCCAGCAGTTCGACGCCGACGTGCTCGGTCAGCATGTAGCCGAGGGTCAGGCCCAGTTGCGTGTCGCTGTCCAGGGTCGCCTTGGTGCCGGAGACCTTGGCGCCATCGAGCTTGAGTTCGCCGCTGTCTTCGTTCGGGGCGGTGACGATGGCGCCGGCGCGCAGGATGACGTCACCCGGTTGATAGGCATGCGCCACGGGCGCTGCGAGGGCCAGGGCTACGAGCGAGGCGCCGAGCAGGGACTTGTTCATGGGGGCTCCAGAAAGGACGTGAATAATCGAGGGGCCCCATGGTAAGGAGGCGACTGCGCCAAACGTTTGATCCAGCTCAAGGAACCGGGCTGTAAACCGCGGCGTAGACGCTATTTCAGCTCGTACGCGTAGATCTTGTCCGCCTCCATCTGGTAGCCCGCCTGCGCCAGCTCGCTGGCGACCGACTTCACCTGCAGACGGCCTTCGATCCAGTAGGGCTGGTAGAGGTCTTCGAGACGCACGCCCATTTCACTGACCACGTGCACGATCTGGTTGGCCGGTGGCGGTGGCACATGGATGCAGGCGCCGTAGTACGGCACCAGCAGAAAGCCCGTGGTCCGGCCTTCCTCGCTCACCTCCAGCGGCACGATGTAGCCCGGCAGCTTTACCGTCTGACCGTCCAGGGCGTTCACCACCGGCGCATCGGGCGCCGGTTGCTGGGCGGCCGGTGCCCCTTCGCCGCCCAGTGCACTGCCCAGTTGCGACAGATCGTGCAGCGGCGCCATCTGCGGCACGATGACCGGGGCACCTTCGGGGATCAGTTGCGGCCAGTCCAGCTCACGGGGTTCGGCCGCCCAGAGCGGCGCCATGGCCAAGACCAGTACCATCGACAGCACACGACGCATGACGACCCTCACAGGTGGATGGACAGGCCATCGGCCAACGATTGCCGGTAGGCACGCCAGGCCGGCACGCTGCCCATCAGCAGGGCCGCGCCCAGGATGATACCCAGCAAGGCCCATTCATGGGTGCTGGGCCAGGCCAGGGGCAGGAACAGTCCGTAGTGGGCCTGGACATACCCTTGCGCCAGCGCGATGCCAAGGTAGAGCAGGGCCAGCCCGGCCAGGATACCGACCAGGGCCAGGGCCAGCGCTTCGAGCACCAGCAGCCCGGCGATGTGCCAGGGGCGAGCGCCGACCGAACGCAGGATGGCCATTTCCCGGCGTCGCTCGTTGAGGCTGGTGAGGATCGCCGTGAGCATGCCGATCAGCCCGGTCAGGACCACGAACAGCGAGACCACGAACAGCGCCTGCTCGGCCGTGCTCATCAGGCTCCACAGCTCCTGCAGGGCGACGCCGGGCAGGATCGCCAGCAACGGCTCGCCCCGGAACTCGTTGATCTCGCGTTGCAGGCTGAACGTGGCGATCTTGCTGTTGAGGCCCAGCATGAAGGCGGTGATGGCCGCCGGCTGCAGGTCCATCGCGCGGGCCTGGTCGGCGCTGATCCGCCCGGCGCCGCGGGCAGGGACACCGTTGTGCCAATCGACGTGGATGGCCTCCATGCCGGCCAGGCTGATGTGCAGGGTACGATCGACCGGCGTGCCAGTACGCTGCAGGATGCCGACCACCGTGAACGGCTTGTCGTCATGCTTGACCAGGCTGATCGCGGCCACGCCATGGGCCAGCACCAGGGTGTCGCCCAGCGTGTAGTGCAGCGCTTCGGCCACGTCGGCGCCGAGCACCACCTCGAACGGGTCATTGGCGAAAGGGCGGCCCTGAGCGAGGTGCAGGGGCTGCTGGCGCCCATAGCGGTAGTGGTCGAAGTAGGCGCCCGTGGTGCCCATTACCCGATAGCCGCGGTGCGAGTCGCCCAGGGAGATCGGAATGGCCCATTTCACCCGCGGGTCGTTGGCGTAATGGGTGTAGCTGTCCCAGCGAATGTTGTTGGTGGCGTTGCCGATGCGAAAGACCGAGTACAGCAGCAGGTTCACCGACCCCGAGCGCGCACCGACGATCAGGTCGGTGCCGCTGATGGTGCTGGCGAAGCTGGTACGGGCTTCGGTGCGCACCCGCTCGACCGCCAGCAGCAGGCACACCGACAGGGCGATGGCGAAAGCGGTCAGAAATGCGGTGAAGCGCCGGTTGGCCAGGCTGGCCAGGGCAAGGCGGAGCAGGTACATCAAGCCTCCTGGTGCGTACTGGCGCGGTTGAGTTCGGCCAGGGACAGATGACGGTCGAACAGCGGGGCCAGGCTCTGGTCGTGGCTGACGAACAACAGGCTGGCACCGGCTGCCCGGCACTCGGCGAACAGCAGTTGAAGGAAGGCTTCGCGCGTGTCGGCATCCAGTGCCGAGGTCGGCTCGTCGGCGATGATCAGCTCCGGCTGGCCGATCAAGGCGCGGGCGGCGGCGACCCGCTGCTGCTGGCCGATCGACAGGTTGTCGGCACGCCGCGTCTGCAGCGCCTCATCCCCCAGCCCCAGGTGCGTCAGCAAGGCGCGGGCGGCACGTTCCACGCTGCCATGCCGCTGCGAAGCGCGTTCGGCGCGGCTGCGCGAGAAGCGACAGGGCAGCTCGACGTTTTCGCGCACCGACAGGAACGGCAGCAGGTTGAACTGCTGGAAGATATAGCCGGTGTGATCGACCCGGAAGCGGTCCCGAGCGCCCTGGCCCAGGGCCTCCAGCGGTTGGCCGAGCAAGCGTACGCTGCCGCGGTCCGGTCGGTTGACGCCGCCCAGCAGGCCCAGCAGCGTGGTCTTTCCACTGCCACTGGGGCCTTTGAGAAACACGGTTTCGCCTGCATGCAGGTCGAATGCGGCGATGTCCAGCAGAGGGGGCTGGCCTGGCCAGGCAAAGGACAGGTCGCGCAACTGGATCAGCGGCGTGCCCATGTCAGAACGCGACCGTGGCCTGGGTTGCGGTGGCGTCCTGGCCCTTCTGACCGTTGGGGCCGATGAGCTGAACGTGCAGCGTGCGCGTGCCCGGGAAATGCTGGAACAAGGGCGTCAGGTCGAGCTGGGTCAGGGCGCCCGGCGTGGTGCAGGTCCAGGCGTAGTGAGCCTGGATGTCGCTGTGCTCATGGGCGTGCTCCTGTTCGTCGCCGGCAGGTTCACTGTGCTCATGCTCATGCTCATGAGCCGCCGTGCCGAACAGGGGGCTTTCCAGCGTCTGGCGCGAAACGCTGCAACCGGCGGCGGCGTTCAGGGCGAACAGGGTCTGGGGATCGGCCAGCTGCTGGCGCACGTGGGCTACCTTGGCCTTGTCCGCTTCGGAGGTGGCGGCATGCTCGAAGCCGACCAGGTTCATCGCCGGGCTGTCCAGCGCCAGTTCCAGCGTGTTGCCATCGAGTGCCACGTTCAGGCTGGCGACCCCATGTTCATGGGCGCCGAGCGTGCTATGTTCGTGGTCACGCGCGTCGTGCGCAACGGCAGTCAGGGGCAGCAACGCAACAGGCAGGGCAAGCAGCAGACGACGCATGGAAAACTCCGGGCACGGTGGGTGTTGCGTAATGTTATAACAAGGTTCGCGTAAGTTGCCAGTGTGTCTGGCACAGGCCGTCGCTGCATGGGAGCATGCCTGCTCCGCGAACAGGAGGTGCGACATATGAGAATTCGAGGCCAGATCGGGCCATGGCCAGTGGACCTGACGATCGAGCTGGACCCGGCCGAGTGGGCCCAGGTGAACGGATCAGGCGAAACGGTGCCTGTCAGCCCGGTTTCCTCGGCAACGCCACCGCCCGTGCAGCGCCCGGACGATGCGCAATGGCAAGCGGCCTGCGCCGTGCTGGCCCAGGCCGGACACATGCCCGGCCCTGCCTTGCTGGAGAGCCTGGAAGGGCTGGCCGGCAGTACCGCTGCCGGCAAGCGCCTACTGGTGCGGCTGCGGCACAACCCCAGCGTGCGTGTGGAGAGCGGCGTGGATGCGCCGATCTACCACTGGGTCGAGTGAGCGATCAGTACAGGGCCGCGAACAATTTGCGTCGATAGGTGCCGACCAATGGATGATCGTTGCCCAGCAGCTCGAACACCTGCAGCAGCGTCTTGTGCGGCAGACCGTCGCCATAGCCCCGGTTACGCTGGAACAGCTTGAGCAGGCCCTCCAGGGCCGCCTCGTACTGCTGACGCGCCAGCTGCTGGATGCACAGCTGGTAGGCGGCTTCGTCGTCGCCCGGGTTTTGCGCCAGTCGCGTCTTGAGGTCGGCAGCTTCGGGCAGGCTGGCGGCCTGGCGCAGGAAGGTCAGCTGGGCCTTGGCGCCGGCCAGGGCGGCCTTGTGCTCGTCGGTCTTGACCGCGTCCAGCACCGTCTGCGCTTCACCCAGCTCGTCACGCTCGGCCAGGCAGCGGGCGTAGTAGATCAAGGCCTCGGCGTTGCTGTTGTCTTCACCCAGGAGCGCGACCAGGACCGCTTCGGCCTCGGCGAAGCGGCTTTCGGCGAACAGCGCCTTGGCCTGCTCCAGCGGCGAGGCGGCAGGCGCTTCGGGCAATGTCACATGGGGTTCGAGCAGGGCACGAATCGCCGATTCCGGCTGCGCGCCGGAGAACCCATCGACCGGTTGGCCATCCTTGAACAGCACCACCGTCGGCAGGCTGCGGATACCCAGCTGCGCGACGATCTGCTGCTCGGCGTCGCAGTCCATCTTGGCCAGCAGCAGCTCGCCCTGATAGTCCTCGGCGATCTTGGCCAGCAGCGGCATCAGCGCCTTGCACGGTGCGCACCATTCAGCCCAGAAATCCACCAGGACCGGCTTGTGGAACGAGTTCTCGATCACCAGCTGCTCGAACGTGGCGTCGGTGGCATCGAAAATGTACGGCGTCTCTTGGCTCATCGCAGTTCTCGCAAATCCTTGAATGGCACCACTATAAAGGCTCGCCGCTGGCGTGGTACAGGCTGACGCGGCGGAATTCGTGCGGCTCGGCCAGGTCCGGCAGGGTCAGGGCCTCCAGCGTGCCCAGCGCTCGATAATGCCGGTGATCGAAATCGCGGACCCGCGAGTCCGCCACCAGGGTGTCACGGCCTCGGCGTGGGAACTGGTCGAGCAAGGGGAGGTTGGCGCGGTCGTACAGCACATCGGCCGCCAGGATCAGGTCGAAGCCGTCCTGCTGCCCGAAAAAGTCCTCGCTGTACTGCAGCTCGACATCATTCAGCGCGGCGTTGGCCTGACAGGCACGCAGCGCCAGCGGGTCGAGGTCGCAGGCCACCACTTCGCGGGCACCGGCCCGGGCGGCGGCGATCCCGGCGATGCCCGAGCCGGCCCCGACGTCCAGCACGCGCTTGCCCCGTACCCACTGCGGGTGCTCGGCCAGAAAGCGCGCCAGCGCCAACCCGCTGGCCCAGCAGAAGCCCCAGTAGGGCGGTGCCTCGAGGATGCGCTGCGTCTCCTCGGGGCTGAACGCGCGGTCCATGGCCTGCGCATCGATCAGCCACAGGGCCAGGTCGCACCCTGGAAGCGCAGTGACCGTCAGCCGTGCCTGGTCGATGACCTCGCCCAGGGCGCGTTGCAGGCTGTCCAGGCCCGTCAAGGCGCGCGTTCGAAACGCAGCGGGCCGGTCGCCTGGGTCTCGGGGCGCAGCAACGGTTGCGAGGGCAGGTGCAGGATCAACTGCCCCGACTGACTGGCGCGTCCGCGCAACTCGACCCGTGCATCGGCCGGGAACGCCTCGGGGTTGAAGCGCAAGGCGTAGGGCAGCGGCTGCCCGGTGCCGGTCAACGTGCTGCTGGCCAGCAGCCGCTGGGGCCGGCCGCGCGTGTCGATCACCAGCAGGGCCAGCTCGACCTCGGCACCCGTCGGCACCTCCAGCAGCGTGCCGCTCACCTCGCGCTGGTAGGCCGGCAGTGGCCCTGGGGCCTTGGGCGCGTCGGCGACCTTGGTCGGTGATGGGATGGGCGCCGGCTCAGGCTTGGGGCGGTCGCTGCCACAGGCGGCGAGCAGGCAGGCAAGGCTGAGCACGACGAGCGCGCGATGGTGCATGGGGAGATCCTTCACGGGCAGATTTGACCGGATGGTACCGCCTTTGGCTTGTCTTGCCAGTGGGATGCGCTACCATGGCCCTCCCTTTTTTTGTTGCCTGCCACCATGCACTGTCCATTTTGCGGTGCCAACGACACCAAGGTCATCGACTCGCGCCTGGTTGCCGAAGGCGAACAGGTTCGTCGCCGGCGCGAATGCGTGGCCTGCGGCGAGCGTTTCACCACCTTCGAGACCGCCGAACTGGTACTGCCGCGGCTGATCAAGCAGGACGGTACGCGCCAGCCCTTCGACGAGGACAAGCTGCGTGCCGGCATGCAGCGCGCGCTGGAAAAGCGCCCGGTCAGCGTCGAACGCCTGGAAGCCGCGCTGGCGCACATCAAGCACCGGCTGCGGGCGACGGGCGAGCGCGAGGTCAAGTCGCTGGTGGTCGGCGAACTGGTGATGGCCGAGCTGCGCAAGCTCGACGAGGTGGCCTACATCCGCTTCGCCTCCGTCTACCGCAGCTTCCGCGACCTCGAAGAATTCCGCGAAGAAATCGACCGACTGGCCCGCGAGCCGGCCAAAGAGTGAGCATGTCCAGCCAGACCGCGACCCTCGACGTCCAGTACATGGCCCGCGCCCTCGAACTGGCGCGCAAGGGGCTCTACAGCACCCACCCCAACCCCCGGGTCGGGTGCGTGATCGTGCGTGACGGCGAGGTGGTGGGCGAGGGCTGGCATGTCCGTGCCGGCGAACCCCATGCCGAAGTCCATGCGCTGCGCCAGGCTGGCGCGCGTGCGCAGGGGGCCTGTGCCTACGTCACCCTCGAGCCGTGCAGTCACCAGGGGCGCACCCCGCCGTGCGCCAACGCGCTGATCGAGGCCGGTGTGGGCCGGGTGGTGGCGGCCATGCGCGACCCCAACCCCCAGGTCGCCGGGCAAGGCCTGCAGCGCCTGGCCGAGGCGGGCATCGAGGTGCACAGTGGCGTGCTCGAGACACAGGCCCGGGCGCTCAACCCCGGCTTTCTCAAGCGCATGGAGCGCGGTCTGCCGTTCGTTCGCGCCAAGCTGGCCATGAGCCTGGACGGCCGCACCGCCATGGCCAGCGGCGAAAGCCAGTGGATCACCGGGCCTGCCGCGCGCAGCGCCGTGCAACGCCTGCGTGCCCGCTCCAGCGCCGTGTTGACCAGCGCCGCCAGCGTCTTGATGGACGGTGCGCGGATGACCGTGCGTGGCGCCGAACTGGGTCTGGACGCCGACAGCACCGCACTGGCCCTGTCGCGACCGCCGGTGCGGGTGTTGATCGACGGGCGCCTGCGCCTGCCGCTGGAGGCACCGTTCTACCAGGCCGGCCCGGCGCTGGTGGCGACCGCGCTACCGGTCGACCCCGCCTACGCCGAGGCCGGCCACGAACTGCTGAGCCTGCCCGGCGAGGCAGGGCGCGTCGATCTGTCGGCCTTGCTGAACGTCCTGGCCGCGCGCGGCCTGCACGAGGTCCTGCTCGAAGCCGGCGCCGGCCTGGTCGGCGCCTTCGCCCAGCTGAACGCGATCGACGAGTACCAACTGTTCGTCGCCGGCACCTTCCTGGGTTCCACCGCGCGCCCCTTGCTCGACTGGCCCCTGTCGCGCATGGACCAGGCCCCCCGGCTGACCATCACCGATGTGCGCGCAGTGGGCGATGATTGGCGCATCACGGCCATCCCCCAGGCGGTCGTCGGCGTATAATCGCCGACACGCCGTACACGCCTTGCCCCGAGGAGGACTCATGTTCACAGGCATCATCGAATCGATCGGCAGTATCCGCAACCTGTCTCCACAGGGCGGCGACTACCGCGTTCATGTCCAGACCGGCAAGCTCGATCTGGGCGACGTCAAGCTGGGCGACAGCATCGCCGTCAATGGCGTCTGCCTGACCGCCGTGGAGCTGCCAGGCGACGGTTTCTGCGCCGACGTCAGTCGCGAGACGCTGGCCCGCACTGCCTTCACCGAGCTGAAGAACGGCAGCCGGGTCAACCTCGAGAAGGCCCTGACGCCCACCACCCGCCTGGGTGGTCACCTGGTCAGCGGCCATGTCGATGGCGTCGGCGAGATCATTTCGCGCAGCGATAACGCCCGCGCCATCCAGTTCCGCGTACGCGCACCCAAGGAGCTGGCCAAGTACATCGCCCACAAGGGCTCGATCACCGTCGACGGCACCAGCCTGACGGTCAACGAGGTCGATGGCGCCGAATTCGAGCTGACCATCGTCCCGCACACCCTGTCCGAAACCATCATGGCCGACTACCGCCCAGGGCGTCGGGTGAACCTTGAGGTCGACCTGCTGGCCCGTTACCTGGAGCGCCTGCTGCTGGGCGACAAGGCTGCCGAGTCGAGCAAGGGCAGTGGCATCACCGAAAGCTTCCTGGCCGCCAACGGCTACCTGAAATCCTGATTGAGAAGGGGGTGCCGCGTGGCGCTCGACAGTATCGAAGAGCTGGTGGAAGACATCCGCCAAGGCAAGATGGTCATCCTGATGGATGACGAAGACCGCGAGAACGAAGGCGACATCATCATGGCCGCCGAGTGTTGCCAGGCCGAGCACATCAACTTCATGGCCAAGCACGCCCGTGGCCTGATCTGCATGCCGATGACCCGCGAGCGCTGCGAAACGCTCAAGCTGCCGCTGATGGCACCACGCAACGGCTCGGGCTTCGGCACCAAGTTCACCGTGTCGATCGAAGCCGCCGAGGGCGTCACCACCGGCATCTCGGCCGCCGACCGTGCCCGCACCGTGCAGGCCGCCGCCGCCCGCGACGCCAAGGCCGAGGACATCGTCAGCCCGGGGCACATCTTCCCGCTGATGGCCCAGCCTGGCGGCGTGCTGGCGCGCGCCGGCCACACCGAAGCGGCCTGCGACCTGGCGCGCATGGCCGGGTTCGAGGCCAGTGGCGTGATCTGCGAAGTGATGAACGACGACGGCACCATGTCGCGCCGTCCGGAGCTGGAGGCGTTCGCCGCCCAGCACGGCATCCGCATCGGCACCATCGCCGACCTGATCCACTACCGCATGATCCACGAGCGCACCGTTCAGCGTGTCACCGAGCAGGTGATGGACACCGAGCTGGGCCCGTTCAACCTGGTCACCTACCGCGACTCGGTCGAAGGCGACGTGCACATGGCCTTGACCCTGGGCGATATCCGCGCCGAGGAACCGACCCTGGTGCGCGTGCACAACATGGACCCGCTGCGCGACCTGATGCTGGTCAAGAGCCCGGGCCGCTGGAGCCTGCGCGCCGCCATGGGCGCCGTGGCCGAGGCTGGCAGCGGCGTGGTGCTGCTGCTCGGTCATCCGCTGGACGGCGACCTGCTGCTGGCGCACATCCGCGAAGCCGCGGGCGAGGCGCAGCCCAAGACGCCGACCACCTACAGCACCGTCGGTGCCGGCTCGCAGATCCTGCGCGACCTCGGTGTGCGCAAGATGCGCCTGATGAGCTCGCCGATGAAGTTCAATGCGATATCCGGATTCGATCTGGAAGTTGTAGAATACGTGCCCTCCGAGTGAGGCGAGCGCTGCGATCGCCTCGCCGCTCGTGGCAAAACCCTTTTTGCAGGCCGCTCATTGGCGGCCTCGCTCTTTAAGATGAGAACACCCGAATGACCCTGAAGACCATCGAAGGTACCTTCATCGCCCCCAAAGGTCGCTATGCCTTGGTGGTTGGCCGTTTCAACAGCTTCGTCGTCGAAAGCCTGGTCAGCGGCGCCGTCGACGCCCTGGTGCGCCATGGTGTGGCCGAAAGCGAGATCACCCTCATCCGTGCCCCAGGCGCCTTCGAGATCCCGCTGGTCGCCCAGAAGATCGCCCAGAAAGGCGAGTACGATGCGATCATCGCCCTGGGCGCGGTCATTCGGGGCGGTACCCCGCACTTCGAATACGTGGCCGGTGAATGCACCAAGGGCCTGGCCCAGGTGTCCATGGAATTCGGCGTACCGGTCGCCTTCGGCGTGCTGACCGTCGACTCCATCGAACAGGCCATCGAGCGTTCCGGCACCAAGGCCGGTAACAAAGGCGCCGAAGCGGCCCTGTCGGCCCTGGAAATGGTCAGCCTGCTGGCGCAGTTGGAGGCCAAGTGATTAGCGACGACAGCGATCGTTTCAACCCGCGTGAGCCCAAGCCTGCGGATGCCGGCAAGCCGTCCAAGAGCCTCAAGCGCCGCGAAGCGCGCAAGCTCGCGACCCAGGCGCTGTACCAATGGCACATGGCCAAGCATTCGCTGAACGAGATCGAAGCGCAGTTTCGCGTCGACAACGACTTCACCGACATCGATGGCGCCTACTTCCGCGAGATCCTGCACGGCGTGCCGGCGATCAAGGGCGAGATCGACAGTGCCCTCACGCCTTGCCTGAACTTGACGCTGGACGAGCTGGACCCGGTGGAACTGGCCGTGCTGCGCCTGTCCACCTGGGAGCTGATCAAGCGCGTCGACGTGCCTTATCGCGTGGTCATCAACGAAGGCGTGGAGCTGGCCAAGGTCTTTGGCGCCACCGACGGACACAAGTTCGTCAACGGTGTGCTGGACAAGCTGGCCCCGACGTTGCGCGAAGCCGAAGTCAACGCGGCGCGGCGCTGAGCGTGGCGCCGATCGCCCATGGGTGAGTTCGAGCTGATTGCCCGCTTCTTCGCCGCCGCGCGTTGCGCGCGGGGCGGGGAGGGCGTGGCCCTGGGCATCGGCGACGATTGCGCCTTGCTCGATGTGCCGGTGGGCGCCTCCCTGGCGGTGTCCACCGACACCCTGGTGGCGGGCGTCCACTTTCCCGCCGCATGCGACCCGCATGCGCTCGGCCAGCGCTCGCTGGCCGTGGCGGCGAGCGACCTGGCGGCGATGGGCGCGACCCCGCTGGGCTTCACCCTGGCGCTGACCGTGCCGCAGGTCGACGTCGACTGGCTGGCCCGTTATGCCGCCGGCCTGGACCAGATGGCCGGGCAGTGCGGGCTCAGCCTGGTAGGCGGCGATACCACACGGGGCCCGCTGAGCCTGACCTTGACGGTGTTCGGCCACGTTCCACGGGGCCAGGCGCTCACCCGCCATGGCGCCCAGGTCGGTGACCTGCTCTGCGTGGGCGGCAACCTGGGCAACGCGGCCGGTGCCTTGCCGCTGGTCCTGGGCGAGCGCCAGGCGCAGCCCGCGGTGGCCGAACCCCTGCTGGGGCACTATTGGGCGCCCTCGCCACAGTTCGCCCTGGGCCAGGCCTTGCGCGGTCAGGCCAGCGCGGCCCTGGACATCTCCGACGGTCTGCTCGCCGACGGTGGCCACATCGCCAAGGCTTCCGGGTTGTGCCTGGAAATCAACCTTGAGCGGCTGCCGTTGTCCGATGCCTTGACGGCCCTGCTTGGGCAAGATGCTGCACGCCAGGCCGCCCTGACCGGCGGTGATGACTACGTCCTGCTCTTCACGCTGCCGCCTGCACAGCTATCCTGTCTGGAGCAGGCCGGCCTGCCCGTGCAGGTCATCGGGCAGGCGGTCGCCGGCCAGGGGGTACGCCTGCTGGATGCGCAGGGCCACGACATCACCCCGACGCAACGGGGCTATCAACATTTCAGGGGGACCCCGTGACCGACCATCCGAACCAAGTGCCCGCCGAATTCGTACCGCCCTCGGTCTGGCGCAACCCATGGCACTTCATCGCCTTCGGGTTCGGCTCCGGCACCCTGCCCAAGGCACCAGGCACCTGGGGCTCGCTGGTGGCGCTGCCGTTCGTGCCGCTGTGGCAAATGCTGCCGGACTGGGGCTACTGGCTGCTGCTGGGAATCACCATGCTGTTCGGCTTCTGGCTGTGCGGCAAGGTCGCTACCGACCTGCGGGTGCATGACCATGAAGGCATCGTTTGGGACGAGATGGTCGGCATGTGGATCACCCTCTGGCTGGTGCCTGAAGGGTGGCCGTGGCTGGTGGTGGGCTTCTTGATGTTCCGCTTCTTCGACATCCTCAAGCCCTGGCCGATACGCTGGATCGACCGGCACGTGCATGGCGGTGTGGGGATCATGCTCGACGATGTGCTGGCGGGTGTGTTCGCCTGGCTGGCCATGCAGGGCCTGGTGTGGTGGTTGGCCTGATACGCGAGGTGGCGCGATGGTCATGAGGTACCTGCTGTTGTGTCTGGCATTCATGGTCGGCAACCCGCAGGCCATGGCCGCAGCGCTTCCCGAGCAGATTCGTCTGGTCAGCGAGGCATGGATCGACTACACCAACGCCGATGGCACCGGCCTGGCCTGGGATGTCCTGCGCAAGGTGTACGAACCGGTCGGGATCAAGGTCGAGGCCCAGAGCGCGCCGTACAGCCGTGCGGTGGGGCTGG
This sequence comes from Pseudomonas entomophila, assembly GCF_013523165.1. Taxonomy (GTDB): domain Bacteria; phylum Pseudomonadota; class Gammaproteobacteria; order Pseudomonadales; family Pseudomonadaceae; genus Aquipseudomonas; species Aquipseudomonas entomophila_A. Next base: position 70,212 of record NZ_JAAMQI010000013.1, on the reverse strand, counting down.
TCACCCGTGGCCAGGCCGACGCCTGGGTCGGTGCCTATCAGGGCGAGAAGGGCTACCTCTACCCACGCTGGCATTTCGACATGGACCACATCTATGTCCTGGGCCTGGCCAACCGCCCGGAACCCACCCTGCAGACCCTCGGGCAGTACCGCCTGGCCTGGGTGCGCAGCTACGATTTCAAGCACTACCTGCCCAACGTCGACCAGTTTCGAGAGATCCAGCGGCGTGAGGGCATCCTGCCCATGCTCGAGCATGACCGTGTGGACTTCTACATCGATTCGCTCACCGAGGTCGACTACGTGCTGGAGCAGGCGACCGACAAAAGCCTGTTCCGCCGCAGTCACCTGACCGAGCTGCCACTGTACCTGGCGTTCGGCAACGGCCCGGACAGCCAGGTGCTGCGCGACGTGTTCGACGAGCGGATGGAAAAGCTGGTGCGCAGTGGAGAGCTTCGGCCGATCTTCGAGCGCTGGAAACAGCCTTATCCATTCACGCGGCAGAGCCGTCCTCAGTGAGGCCTCTCCCCATCAGGCTCCCGGCACGTCACTCGACACCCTTGATCGAAGGGTTCGATACATCCGCACAGGATCCTGCTCGCGCACACCGCGCGCCCTGCTGATACAATCGCCCTCACGTGAAATTCCAAGTTACCAATCAGGAGCACAACGTGCCCGTCGTTTTCGTCGCCGCCTCCAAACTCCCCACGCCTTTCGCGACCTTCACCATGCATGGCTTTCTCGATGAGGCCACGGGCCGCGAACACGTGGTGCTCAGCTTGGGTGATGTGGCCGATGGCAAGCCCGTCCTGGGGCGGCTGCATTCCGAATGCCTGACCGGCGATGCCTTGTTCAGCCAGCGCTGTGACTGCGGCTCACAGCTCGAAGCGGCCCTCCAGGCCATCGCCCGTGAAGGTCGCGGCGTGCTGCTGTACCTGCGCCAGGAAGGCCGGGGCATCGGCCTGCTCAACAAGATCCGGGCCTACGAGCTGCAGGACGGCGGTGCCGACACCGTCGAGGCCAACGAGCGCCTGGGGTTCGCTGCCGATCAGCGCGACTACGCCATGTGCCTGCCGATGCTCGAGCACCTTGGCGTGACGTCGCTGCGCTTGATGACCAACAACCCGCGCAAGGTCAAGGCCTTGGGTGGCATGGGCATCGTGGTGGCCGAACGGGTCCCGCTGCACACTGGCCACAACCCGCACAACAGCCATTACCTGGCGACCAAGGCCGGCAAGCTGGGGCACATGATGGGCAATGAACATCAGGGGGAAGTGCCGTCGGCGTGAAGCATCCGTGACGGGGCTGCGCCCGTCCGGCAAGGGTCACGTCGAGACGTGTCCAGGAAGAAGGGACGCCTGAACTGCAGGCGTCCCTGTCGGTGCCGGCCCCGATCGGGACTGGCCTCAGAGGCCGAGCAAGGCCATCCGCGCACGTACGGCGGCTTCGATGCCGGGCGCGTCCAGGCCACATTCGGCCAGCATCTGCGACGGCTTGGCGTGCTCGACGTAGAGGTCCGGCAACCCCAGGTGCAGCAGGGGCTTGACCAGCGCCTCGCGGGCCAGGAACTCACCGACCGCCGCGCCCGCGCCGCCCATGATGGCGTTTTCCTCGACCGTCACCAGCAGCGCATGGCTGCCGGCCAGCTCGCGGATCAGGGCCTCGTCCAGCGGTTTGACGAAGCGCATGTCGACCACCGTGGCGTCCAGCGTCTCGGCCACTTTCAGGGCCTCGGCCAGTTGCACGCCGAACACCAGCAGCGCGACGTCCTTGCCTTCGCGGCGTACCACACCCTTGCCGATCGCCAGAGGCTCCAGGTCGCCGCTGATCAGGGCGTTGGGGCCGTTGCCGCGTGGGTAGCGCACCGCCGCCGGGCCTTCGTAGAGGTAGCCGGTGCTGAGCATCTTGCGCAGCTCGCCTTCGTCGCTCGGCGCCATGATCACCATGCCAGGGATGCAGCGCAGGAAGGACAGGTCGAAGCTGCCGGCGTGGGTCGGCCCGTCTTCGCCCACCAGGCCGGCGCGGTCGATGGCGAACAGCACGTCGAGGTTCTGCACGGCCACATCGTGGATCAGTTGGTCGTAACCGCGCTGCAGGAAGGTGGAGTAGATCGCCACCACCGGCTTGGCACCCTCGCAGGCCATGCCGGCCGCCAGGGTGACGGCGTGCTGCTCGGCGATCGCCACGTCGAAGTAGCGCTCAGGGTGACGCTCGCTGAACGCCACCAGGTCCGAGCCTTCCTTCATTGCCGGGGTGATGCCGACCAGCCGTGCATCGGCGTCGGCCATGTCGCACAGCCACTGGCCGAACACGGCCGAGTATTTCGGGCCGGTCGCCTTGCGCGGCGCGACGGGCGGCGCGTTGGCCGGCTCCAGCTTGGTGATGGCGTGGTAGCCGATCGGGTCGACCTCGGCAGGCGCGAAACCCTTGCCCTTCTTGGTCACCACGTGCAGGAACTGCGGCCCCTTGAGGTCGCGCATGTTGCGCAGGGTGGCGATCAAGGTCGGCAGGTCATGCCCGTCGATCGGGCCGATGTAGTTCCAGCCCAGCTCCTCGAACAGCGTGCCCGGCACCAGCATGCCCTTGGCGTACTCCTCGGTGCGGCGGGCGATTTCCCAGGCGCCTGGCAGGCGCGAGAGGACTTTCTTGCTGCCCTCGCGCATGCTGGTGTAGGTGCGGCTCGAGAGGATCTTGGCCAGGTAGTTGGACAGACCGCCGACATTGCGCGAGATCGACATGTCGTTGTCGTTGAGGATCACCAGCATGTCGGCGTCGACTTCCTGGGCGTGGTTGAGCGCCTCGAACGCCATGCCGGCAGTCAATGCGCCGTCACCGATCACTGCGATCGACTTGCGCGGATCGTTCTGCAGGCGGGCGGCGATGGCCATGCCCAGCGCAGCGCTGATCGAGGTGCTCGAGTGACCGACGCCGAAAGTGTCGTACTCGCTCTCGACCCGGCGCGGGAAGGCGGCGACGCCGTCCTTCTGACGCAGGGTATGCATGCGCTGACGTCGCCCGGTGAGGATCTTGTGCGGATAGGCCTGGTGGCCGACGTCCCATACCAGCCGATCGTCGGGCGTGTCGAAGACGTAGTGCAGGGCGATGGTCAGCTCGATCACGCCCAGGCCGGCGCCAAAATGCCCACCGGTTTCACCGACGCAATAGAGCAACTCCTGGCGCAATTCATCGGCCAGGGTCTCCAGGTCGGCTTCGGCCAGCCGGCGCAGACCGACGGGCGTGTCGGCACGGTCCAGCAGGGGCGTGACCGGGCGTTCGCGGGGAATCTCTTGAAACGTCGTGGGCATCAGGCGAATCGTTATAGGTGTGAAGTGGCGGCAGTTTAACCCATTGAGGGAAAACTGCCCATTTTGCCAGCGCCTCCGACGACCAGCCGCCGAGGGGCGCCAGGACGAGGGGGTGATGGGCTCAGTGACGGCGCTCGACGATGTAGCAGGCCAAGGCCCGCAGCGGCTCGGCAGACTCGCCGAAGCCTTCCAGTGCGACCAGGGCCTGGTCGCGCAGTTCCGCGGCGTAGGCCTTGGCCGCCGGCAGGCCCAGCAGCGCCGGGTAGGTCGGCTTGTCGCGTGCCAGGTCGGCGCCCTGGTGCTTGCCCAGTGTCGCCGTGTCGCTCTCGATGTCGAGGATGTCGTCCTGCACCTGGAAGGCCAGGCCGATCGCCTGGGCGTAGGCCTGCAGCGACGTCAGCTGGCTCGCGCTGGCACGACCGCTGGCCAGGGCACCGAGGCGTACGCTGGCTTCGATCAGGGCGCCGGTCTTGTGCCGGTGCATGTACTCCAGGGCCTGCTGGTCGAGCTTCAGGCCCACCGAGCCCAGGTCGATGGCCTGGCCGCCGACCATGCCCGCCGAACCGGCCGCGTCGGCCAGGGCACGGACCATGGCCAGGCTGGTCTCGGCATCCTGGGTGTTCAGGCGCGGGTCGAGCAGGGCGCTGAAGGCCAGGCTCTGCAAGCCGTCGCCGGCCAGGATCGCGCAGGCTTCGTCGAACGCCTTGTGCGTGGTCGGCTGGCCCCGGCGCAGGTCGTCATCGTCCATGGCCGGCAGGTCGTCGTGCACCAGCGAGTAGGCATGGATCAGCTCCACCGCGCAGGCCGCGCCGTTGGCGCGCTGACCCTCGGCGCCCAGGGCTTCGCAGGCGGCGTAGGCCAGCAGCGGGCGGACCCGCTTGCCACCGTTCATGACGCTGTAGCGCATCGCGGCGTACAGCCGCTCGAGTTCGGGCGACGGAGCCTGGAACAGCGGCTCCAGGGCAGCGTCGACCTGGGCCTGGCATTTGGCCTGGTAGGCGGCGATCATGCCGTCGGTTCCGCATCGAACGGCTCGGCCGCCAGCGCACCGTCGCGCTCGAGCAGGACCTGCACCTTCTGCTCGGCCTGCGACAGCGCGCCCTGGCACTCACGGGTCAGGCTGATGCCCTGTTCGAAGGCGACCAACGAATCCTCGAGCGACAACTCGCCGTTTTCCAGGCGTTCTACCAGCGCTTGCAGCGCGGCGAGGGATTGCTCGAAATCGATGGACGCTTTTTTACGGGCCATGGCGGCTGTCTCGTGGCTGTGGTGAACGCCGCGACACTAGCAGAGCGGCGCAGGGTGAGCAAACGCGCCGGGCGCTCGTCAGACCACCGCTTCGGCCTGCCGTGCGCGCAGGGCCAGGCGATAACGCGCCAGTTCCTCGATGGTCAGCACCGGCAGGTCATGCTGGCGCGCATAGGCGGCCACCTGCTCGCCACGGGCCATGCTGCCATCGGGGTTCATCAGTTCGCAGAGCACCGCTGCTGGACGCAGACCGGCCAGGCGAGCTAGGTCGACCGAACCTTCGGTGTGGCCGCGGCGGGTCAGCACGCCGCCGTCGCGTGCCCGCAGCGGGAACACATGGCCCGGGCTGACGATGCGTCGCTCGCTGGCGCTGGAGGCCAGCGCGGCCTGGATGGTGGTGATCCGGTCCTGGGCCGAAACGCCGGTGGTGATGCCTTCGGCCGCCTCGATGGTCACGGTGAAGCCGGTGCCGTGGCGCGCCTGGTTGTGCTGCACCATCGGCGCCAGCGCCAGCGCATCGACGGTGGCTTCGTCCAGGCACAGGCAGACGATGCCGCTGCAGTCGCGGATCATCATGGCCATGGTCTGCAGCGAAATGTTCTCGGCGGCCGCGATGATGTCGGCCTCGTCCTCGCGATCGTCGTCGTCGAGCAACAGCACGGGCCGGCCGGCCCGGAAGGCGGCAAGGGCGGCGGTGACGTTGGGGCAGTGCAGGGGGTGTGCAGTGGACATGAAACGCTCCTCGGTGAGATGAACGTCCCGGGGCGAGCAAAACGCGCGCAAAGGTACACGAAGGCCTTTGCCTGACGCCTTCTTTCATCCGGACTATGACCGTCGGCCCTGGAATCTCACCAGGTCTGCTGACCCTTGGCATGGCCAAGGCGCTCGCGGGCTCGTCTGTCGACTTACCGCCGGTGGGGAATTGCACCCCGCCCTGAAGACCGGGCAAGCATACCCCACGCCGGTACCCGCCTGGCAAGGCGGGGGCGTACGACCTTGGGAGAGCATCGGGGCACGAAAGGACTTTCAGCCAGACCTGCGCCTTGCAAGATCAGCCCTCAGTCCCCCTGTGGGAGTCCGCCAGTTCAGCCCGCCGCCTTGGCGCCGCGCTGTCGCGCAGAGAACATGGCGATAGCTGGCAGTGCTCAGATGCTGTGTCGCTGATCGATTTCTGGGACCGCTTTGCGGTCCATCGCGGCCGGTCCGGCGCCCCGGCAGGGGCCGCTTCTACACCCGTAGCCGCACCACGGCATCGCAGGCAATCGCGGTCCCTGTGGGAGCGGCCCCCGTGCCGCGATCGGCCCCGCAGGGGCCGCTGCATCAGCCTGCGCCATGCCACCTCCGTGCAACGACCGATCCAGGACGATCAATCACCCACGTCTTCCACCCTCAGCGCGACAACCGCTCCACCACATACCCCAGCGACGCCGGCAGCATCGGCCCGTGCCCCAGCCCCTCGAACACCTTCGACTCCACCGTCACCCCCGGTGCCTCGGCTAGCGCCGCCTCCAACCGCCGTGCACCGGCCTCGGCGTCAGCCTTCGACACCTGCCCCGGTGGCACGCCCTCGGCACTGCCTTTCATCAGCAGCAGGCGAGGGTGCTGCCCGGCCAGGCGCTGCTCCAGCCCGGCTGCATCGGCCACCACCGCGCCCTGGCGCCACCACAGCGAGGGGCTGGCCGCGGCATAGTCGGTGAAGGCGCCAGGCCGGGTGAACAAGGCATGCAGCACGGCCAGCCCCCCGTACGAGTGGCCCCACAGCGTCTGGTGCCGTGGATCGAGTGGCACGCGCTGGCTCACCTCAGGGCGCATGCGCTGTTCGAGCAGGTCGAGAAAGGCCTCGACGCCACCGCTGGGCAGGCCGGTGAGCGGATCGCGCTGCTGCGCCAGGCCACCCACCGACGGCGTGTAGTCCAACGTCCGGCCCTCGCGGTCGATGCGGGCCTCGGTGCGGTAACCGACGGCGATCAGCACCGGTGCCTGCCCGGCCGCCAAGCCGTCCAGCTGCTCGGGCGACAACGCCCCGATCGCCGCGTTGCCATCGAGCATCCACAGGGCCGGATAACCCGCTGCCGGTGCCGGGCGCTTCGGTATGCCGATCCACAGCTGGTAATGCCGCTGGCCGTCGACGGCGTCCACGGTCAGGGTGCTGAAGCGGTAGGCCAGGTCGTCACGTTGCAGCACGGGCGCCTCCATCGGCTGTCCAGGGGTCGGTTGCGCCAGGGCGGTCGGCAGCACGGCGGCCAGGGCCACCGACAGCGCCAGGGAAAACAGGGAAGCTTTCATCGAATACGCTCATGGGGGTGAAGAAACGCCAACGCCCGCACGGCATTCATTGCCGTGCGACGGGCACGCTCGCGTAAAACGCCGTGGATTGCAAATGCCAGGCCTCCCGGGGCAGATGCCCGACCTGGCCTCGTTACGAAAATTTTACGGCCACGCCCTTGCCTGGCAATCGATCCTTTACGCCCCTCGCCCGAATACTCCAGGCCTGTCCCTCGCCCTGTCAGGAGCACCCCATGGGCCCCGTCGAAATCTTGTCCCTGCTGGCCGCCACGGCCCTGTTCATCTACCTCGTGATCGCGCTGCTGCGCGCCGACCGGACGTGAGCCATGCACAGTCATGAAATCCTCTTGATCGGCCTGTTCCTGGTGCTGGTGATCCTGCCGGCGCCCTGGCTGGGCCGTTTCTACTACCGGGTCATGGAAGGCCAGCGTACCTGGCTGCACCCGGTGCTGGCGCCGCTCGAGCACGGCTGCTACCGGCTGGCGGGCGTCGATGCGCAGCAGGAGCAGCGCTGGCAGCGCTATGCCCTGGCCTTGCTGGCGTTCAACCTGGCCGGTTTCGTGGCACTGTTCGGCCTGCTCATGCTGCAGGGCCTGCTGCCGCTCAACCCGCAAGGCCTGCCGGGCCTGGACGCGGCGCTGGCGTTCAACACCGCGGTCAGCTTCGTCACCAACACCAACTGGCAGGCCTACAGTGGCGAGGCGTCGCTGAGCTACCTGAGCCAGGCGCTCGGGCTGGGGGTGCAGAACTTCGTCAGCGCCGCCACCGGGCTGTGCGTGCTGGTGGCGCTGTGCCGGGGCATCGCCCGTCGCTCGGCGAGTACCGTGGGCAACGCCTGGGCGGACCTGACCCGCGCCACGCTGTACGGGCTGCTGCCGCTGAGCCTGCTGCTGGCCGTACTGCTGCTGTGGCAAGGCGTGCCACAGAACCTGGCCCCCTATGTCGAGGCCCATACCCTGCAAGGCACCGTGCAGCACCTGCCGATGGGGCCCGCCGCCAGCCAGGTGGCGATCAAGCAGCTGGGCACCAACGGCGGCGGGTTCTTCGGGACCAACTCGGCCCACCCCTTCGAAAACCCGACGGCCTGGAGCAACCTGTTCGAGCTGGTAGCGATCCTGTTGATCCCGGCGGCACTGGTGTTCACCTTCGGCCACTACGTCAAGGACCTGCGCCAGAGCCGGGCGATCTTCGCCACCATGGGGGTGCTGCTGTGCCTCGGTGGCGGCGTGGCGTTGTGGGCGGAGACGCAACCGCTGACCGGACTCGACCCCAGCCTGATCCAGGCCGCCGCGCCGCTGGAGGGCAAGGAGGCCCGCTTCGGCAGCCTGGCCACGAGCCTGTGGGCGGTGGTCACTACGGCCGCGTCCAATGGTTCGGTCAATGGCATGCACGACAGCCTGAACCCGCTGACCGGCCTGGTGGCGATGGTCAACATGATGCTTGGCGAGGTGGTCTTCGGCGGCGTCGGCGCCGGGCTCTACGGCATGTTGCTGTTCGTGCTGATCACTGTGTTCCTGGCCGGCCTGATGATCGGCCGCACGCCCGAGTACCTGGGCAAGAAGCTCGGCGCCCACGAGGTCAAGCTGCTGGTGGCGACCTTGCTGGTGATGCCGGTCGGTGTGCTGGTGCTGGGCGCCATCGCCGCCAGCCTGCCCGGCATCGACGCGGCCCTGACCAACCCGGGGCCGCACGGCTTCAGCGAACTGCTCTACGCCTACACCTCGGCCACGGCCAACAATGGGTCGGCCTTCGCCGGCTTCAACGCCAGCAGCACGCTGCACAACCTGCTGTTGGGCCTGGCGATGCTCATCGGCCGCTTCGGTTACCTCCTGCCCGTACTGGCCCTGGCGGGCAGTCTGGCGGCGAAGAACGCCGCGCCGGCCGGCCAGGACACGTTCCCGACCCATGGGCTGCTGTTCGTGGTGCTGCTGACGGTCACCGTACTGGTGGTCGGCGGCCTGACTTTCCTACCGACCCTGGCCCTGGGGCCGGTGGCCGATCACCTGAGCGTCGCGCGTTGAGGACTGCCATGAACCTGCCTGTAGAACCTACCCGTGAGGGCGCGCCCGTCGCGCCCGTGGCCCGGACGCGACTGTCGGCGCTGTGGCGTCCGGCATTGTGGCAAGCGTTCGTCAAGCTCGACCCTCGCCAGTTACGGCGTTCGCCCGTGATGCTGGTGGTCGCGGCGACGGCGCTGTTCGCCACGCTGCTGTGCCTGCTGCCCAACGACGCCGTGCCGGTGTCGGTCGGCGTACAGATCGCGGCGTGGCTGTGGTTCACCGTGTTGTTCGCCAACTTCGCCGAAGCCCTGGCCGAAGGCCGGGGCAAGGCACGCGCCGACAGCCTGCGGGCGGGCAGTGTCGACCTGCAGGCCCGCCGCCGCACGGCCCAGGGGACCTTCGAATCGGTCTCGGCGACCACACTGCGTCAGGGCGACGTGGTACGGGTCGAAGCCGGTGAGCTGATCCCCGGCGATGGCGACGTGCTCGAAGGCATCGCTGCCGTCGACGAGGCGGCCATCACCGGGGAGTCGGCGCCGGTGATTCGCGAGTCCGGAGGCGACCGTTGTGCAGTCACCGGCAACACCCGGCTGGTGTCCGACTGGCTGCTGGTGCGCATCACCGCGAACCCGGGCGAGTCCACCCTCGACCGCATGATCGCCCTGGTCGAAGGCGCCCGTCGGCAGAAGACCCCCAACGAAACCGCCTTGGACATCCTGCTGATCGGGTTGACGCTGATCTTCCTGCTGGTGGTGGTGACCTTGCAGCCGTTCGCCGCCTTCGCCGGGGGCGCGTTGCCGCTGCTGTTCCTGGTGGCGCTGCTGGTCACCCTGATCCCGACCACCATCGGTGGCCTGCTGTCGGCCATCGGCATCGCCGGCATGGACCGCCTGGTGCGCCTCAATGTGATCGCCAAGTCCGGGCGTGCGGTGGAGGCGGCCGGTGACGTGCACGTGCTGCTGCTGGACAAGACCGGCACCATCACCTTCGGCAACCGTCGTTGCACCGGGTTGTATGCGGCGCCGTCAATCAGCAAGGCCGAGCTGGCCGACGCCGCCTTGCTGGCCTCGCTGGGCGACACCACGGCCGAAGGCCGGTCGGTGGTGAGCTACGTGGAACAGCTGGGCGTGGCGGGGTATCCGCAGCCGCAAGGCGCCACGCCGATACCGTTCAGTGCCGAGACGCGCCTGTCCGGCCTGGACCTGGCCGGCCATCGCTACCGCAAAGGGGCGGTGGACGCGCTGCTGGCGTACCTGGGCAGCACCCGAGCCGACGTGCCGGACAGCCTGGCGCGTGAGGTCGGGCGGATCGCCCAGGCCGGGGGCACGCCCTTGCTGCTGGCGTGCGACGACCGGCTGATCGGCGCCATCGAGCTGACCGACGTGGTCAAGCCGGGCATCCGCGAACGGTTCGAGGCCTTGCGGCAGATGGGCATCCGCACGGTGATGGTGACCGGCGACAACCCGCTGACCGCTGCCGCCATCGCCGCCCAGGCCGGGGTCGACGATGTGATCGCCGAAGCCACGCCGCAGAAGAAGCTCGAACGCATCCGCCAGGAGCAAGGCCAGGGGCGGCTGGTCGCCATGTGCGGTGACGGCGCCAACGATGCGCCAGCGCTGGCCCAGGCCGACGTCGGCATGGCGATGAACGAAGGCACCCAGGCGGCGCGCGAGGCCGCCAACATGGTCGACCTGGACAGCGACCCGACCAAGCTGCTCGACGTGGTGCGCATCGGCAAGGAGCTGCTGATGACCCGCGGTGCACTGACCACCTTTTCGGTGGCCAACGACGTGGCCAAGTACTTCGCCCTCCTGCCAGCCTTGTTCGCCAGCCTCTACCCGCAGCTGGACGTGCTCAACGTCATGCGCCTGCACAGCCCGCAGAGCGCGATCCTGTCGGCGATCATCTTCAACGCCCTGATCATCATCGCACTGATCCCCCTGGCGCTACGCGGCGTGCGGCTGCAGGCGCGCTGCGCTAACGACCTGCTACGGCGCAACCTGCTGATCTATGGCGTGGGCGGGCTGCTGGTGCCGTTCGCCGGCATCAAGCTGATCGACCTGGCGCTGACTGCCCTTCACCTGGTTTGAGGAACGTCCCATGAACACCGTACTGCGTCCTGCCGTCTGCCTTCTGGCCGCGCTGGCCCTGCTGACCGGGGTCGCCTACCCGCTGCTGGTCGGCACCATCGGGCGTTTCGCCTTCCCCGAGCAGGCCCAGGGCAGCCTGGTACGCGACCTTCACGGCCAGGTGCTGGGCTCGACACTGATCGCCCAGGCGTTCACGGGCGATGCCTGGTTTCACCCGCGGCCCTCGGCGGGTGCCTTCGCCACGGTCGCCAGCGCCGCCAGCAACCTGGCGAGCACCCACCCCGCGCTGCACCAGCGTCTGCAGGCGCAGGCCGGGCAGCTGATCGGGCAGGGCCAGGGGCCGGTGCCGCTGGCGCTGCTGACCACCTCCGGCAGCGGCCTGGACCCGGACCTTCCGCCCGACGCGGCGTTGTGGCAGGTTAAGCGCATCGCCGTCAGCCGTGGCCTGGACGCCGCCGTACTGGACACCTGGGTGCGCCAGCAGGTACGCACGCCGTGGGTCGGCCCGCCGGTGGTCAACGTGCTGGCCTTGAACCTGGCGCTGCAACAGCGCTGGCCCCTGATGCCCCGATGAGGACCCTGCTCGATGACTGATGCGGCCCGCGCCGACGCGCTGCTGGCGGCCTTGCCCGATGGCCGGGGCCGCCTGAAGGTGTACCTGGGCGCCAGCGCCGGGGTCGGCAAGACCTGCGCGCTATTGCGCACGGCCCATGACCTGCAGCGCCAAGGCGTCCAGGTGCGCGTCGGCTGGGTCGAAACCCATGGCCGTGCCGAGACCGAGGCGCTGCTGGTAGGGTTGCCGGTGCAGCCCCGGGTGCGACGGCCTTACCGCGGCCGGACCCTGGAGGCCTTGGACCTCGACGCGCTGCTGGCAGCTCGGCCCCCGGTGGCACTGGTGGACGAGCTGGCGCACAGCAACGCGCCGGGCGGCCGGCACGCCAAGCGCTGGCAGGATGTGCGCGAACTGCTGGCCGCTGGCATCGACGTGCACACCACCCTCAACGTCCAGCACCTGGAAAGCCTCAACGACCAGGTGCATGGCATCACCGGGGTGCGTGTCCAGGAGACGGTACCGGACTGGGTGGTGCTGGAAGCGCACGAACTGGTGCTGATCGACCTGTCGCCCCGCGAGCTGCTCGAACGTCTGCGGGCCGGCAAGGTGTACATGCCCGAGCAGGCCCGTGCCGCCATCGAGGCGTTCTTCGTGCCGACCCACCTGGCCGCGCTGCGCGAGTTGGCGATGCAGGTTGCTGCAACCCACGTCGAGGGCGATGTCGCCCAAGGCTACCGTCAGCAGGGGCTGCCGTTGCCACAGGGGCGGGGTCGCCTGCTGGTGGCGGTCCAGGGCGATGCCCAGGCCGAGCGCCTGGTGCGTCACGCCAGCCGGGTCGCCGAACGTCGCCACCTGCCGTGGGCGCTGGTGCACGTCGATACCGGTCGCATGCCGGACGACACGGATCGTCAACGACTGATGGTCGCGCAACGCCTGGCCGAGCGGCTGGGGGGCGAGGTGGTCCGGCTGCGCGCCACCGACGTGGCCGATGCCTTGCTCCAGCACGCCGCCCAACGCCGCGCCACGGTGCTGCTGCTGGCCGCCGCACGGCGTCGCGTCTGGGGGCTGGGCCTGCCGGGCCGCTTGCTGGGCCGGGCCCAAGGGCTGGAAGTCGCCGTGCTCGACCGTGAGGCCACGGAGGGACCGCGGACGCCGCGCTGGCGGCCGACCACCCGGCGCCGACACCTGGCCCTGGCGGTGCTGGTCTCGGTCCTCGCGGCAGTGCTGTCCTGGGGGCTTTCCACCTCGCTGGCACTGCCCAACATCTCCCTGGTGTTCCTGGCCGGCGTCCTGGTGGTCGCCGTGATCGGCGGCCTCGGGCCGGCCTTGCTGAGCGCGGGGTTGTCGTTCCTGCTCTACGATTTCCTGTTCATCACGCCGTTGTATTCGTTCTCGGTGGACCTGCAGGAAGACGTCCTGACCTTGCTGTTCTTCCTGTTCATGGCGACCGTGACCGGCAACCTCGCCACCGCCCAACGTCGGCAGTTGCTGGCCCTGCGCGAGACCCAGGCGCACACCGACGAACTGCTCGACCTGTCGCGCCACCTGGCCGCCGCCAGCGACCGTGAGGCGGTCCTGGAGGCGGCGCGCCGTCACTTCGCGGGCTGGACCGACGTCCACGTCAGCGTGCATGGCCAGGATCCGCACAGGGCGCTCGACCTGCCCTCGAGCCGCGCCGAGCTCGACCGCGCCACCGCGCAGTGGGCCTGGAAACACGGGCAGGCGGCCGGGCAGGGCACCAGCACGCTGCCCGCCAGCCAGGCCTGGTGGTGGCCGTTGTGCGTCGAAGGCGGCAGTGTCGGCCTGATCGGCGTGTGGCCGAAGGCAGGCCAGCCGATCCCCGAGTCACGACGGCGCCGGGTCATGGCGCTCGGCCAACCCCTGGGCCAGGCGCTGGCCCGCGCGGACCTGGCCGAAGAGCTGGAGGCCGCCCGGCTGCTTGGCGAAACCGAATCCCTGCGCAGCGCCTTGCTGGCCTCGGTCTCCCATGACCTGCGCACCCCGTTGACTGCCATGCGCGGCAGCCTGGAAAGCCTGCAACTGTTCGGCGAGGCCCTGAGCCAGGCCGATCGCGACGCGCTGCTCGAAGGCACGCGCCTGGAGTGCGAGCGGCTCGACCGCTACATCCAGAACCTGCTGGACATGACCCGCCTGGGCCATGGTGCACTCAGCCTGGCCCGCGACTGGGTCGCGCCGGCCGACATCGTGGCCTGCGCCGTGCAGCGGCTGCAGGCGGTACTGGCGCCCGTGCGCCTGCGGCTCGAGCTGCCCGAGGGCTTGCCGCTGCTCTATGCGCACCCGGCGCTGATCGAGCAGGCGCTGGTCAACGTGCTGGAAAACGCCGCACGCTTCTCGCCGGCCCAGGGGCAGGTGGTGGTGTCGGTCGCGGTCGACGGCGACCGCGACCGCCTCGGGATCTCGGTCAGCGACCAGGGCCCCGGGATTCCCGCCGAGGAACGCGCCAAGGTCTTCGACCTGTTCTACACCGCCAGCCGTGGTGATCGGGGCGGGCAGGGCACGGGGCTGGGCCTGGCCATCTGCCAGGGCATGGTGGGAGCCCACGGCGGGCAGGTCAGCGTCGATACCGGGCCAGGCGGTCAGGGCACCTGCATCACGCTACACTTGCCGCTTCACCCTCAGCCGGCCGAAGAGACCCCTGCATGACCCTGGCACCGACCGTTCTGGTGATCGACGACGAGCCGCAGATTCGCAAGTTCCTGCGCATCAGCCTGGCCAGCCAAGGCCACACGGTGCTGGAGGCCGAGACGGCTACCCAGGGGCTGGGCCTGAGCGCCACCCGGCAGCCGGACCTGATCGTGCTCGACCTCGGCCTGCCGGACCGCGATGGCCAGGACGTGCTGGTCGAGCTGCGCGAATGGAGTGCCACTCCGGTGCTGGTGCTCTCGGCCCGCGCCAGCGAAGCGCAGAAGGTCCAGGCCCTGGATGCGGGCGCCAACGACTACATGGTCAAGCCGTTCGGCATCCAGGAATTCCTCGCCCGCGTGCGCGCACTGCTGCGCCAGGCCAGTGGCCGCGAACAAGGCCAGGCCGTGGTCACGGTGGGCGCCCTGCGCCTGGACTTCAGTGCCCGCGAAGTCACCCTCGACGGGCGCCGCCTGGCGCTGACGCCGCGGGAATATGCGGTGCTCTGTCAATTGGCCCGGCACCCGGGGCGGGTGGTCACCCAACGCCAGCTGCTGGCCGAGATCTGGGGCGCGACGCATCAGGACGACACCCATTACCTGCGCGTGGTGGTCGGCCACCTGCGGCAGAAACTCGGCGATGCATCGGCGGCGCCACGCTACCTGCATACCGAGGCGGGAGTGGGGTATCGGTTGGGCGATGGCGAGGCATCATGCTGAAAGGCGGGCACTAAAAAGCCGGCTTGTGGCCGGCTTTCGGCGGTGGTCCTGACCTACTTTTGGTAAGCCACGGCCACCTGCAAAGGGTGATCGGCCATCAAGGCCTCAGGGGGCGTGCCGCGAAGTGCGCGGTGGCCCGGTCGCTGCCTGGGCAGAAGCCGACAGTGACGCAAAGCAGGCGCCAGGATACCTGCCCCCGTCGCCGTTGCCCAGTGGCAATTGTCACGTCTTGTCCTGCCGTGCGCCATCGAGGTGCGACCACCAGAACACGCGGCCGATCACCTCGATGCCATGGATGCGCCGCTGGGTCAGGCTGTAGTACTCGCTCGGGTATTCGTCGGCGTCGTGGTTGTGCAGGCACAGGACGTTGTCCCGGTCCAGGGTGACCAGGTGCACCCGCAGGAGGCCCAGGTGAAACAGGGCATAGAGACCGCCATCGACGATCCGGGCCTGGCGGCGGTCGACCGCCAGGGTAGCGCCCGCGGCCAGGCGCGGCTGCAGGTTGTTGCCCGGCAAGGTGAGGCAGATCGCCTGCGCCAGGTCGACGCCCTGCGCGTCGAGCAGGGGGCGCGGCAAGGCCAGGAAGCGTTCGGGTGTCGGCTGCAACTTGCCCTCGCAGACCGTCTGGTGGGGCAGGCGCACGATCTCGTCGTCTTGCGCGACCAGCTCCGGCGACGGCGGGGGCGGTCGCTGAGGGTGGCTGAGGCCAGGCGCGGGCTGGACCAGGCGTGGGTGCTTGCGCCCCTGGCCCGACAGCAGCCAGCGACGATTGACCGACAGCAGCTGGGCGAACTCGTCGAGACGGGCCAGGGGAACACCGCGCTTGAACCAGTTATGGACGTGCTGGGGCGTGACGTCGCGGTGCGCCGCGAAGTCGGCAGCGGTCAGGTTGTATTCTTGCAGGAGAGCCTTGAGGCGGTCGCCGGATGTCTTCATGGCGCCGAGTCTAGCGAGCAGGCGAGGGCGGGGAAATAAACGCGGTGTTTAAGACGAATGACAGGCCGTAGGACGCGTCTGAACGGCGTGCAGCGCTGGCCGAAGGAATCGGGGCCAGGCGGCCCCGATCGTCGCACGCAGGGCCAGGGCTCGCCTGGCCACTGCATCAGCCCTTGTAGGCCGCTGCCGACTTGGTGATCGCTTCACGGGCGGCGTCAGCGCCGGCCCAGCCTTCGATCTTGACCCACTTGCCCTTCTCCAGATCCTTGTAGTTGGCGAAGAAGTGCTCGATCTGCTGGATCAGCAGCGGCGGCAGGTCGGTGTATTCCTTCACGTCGACGTACAGCTGCGACAGCTTGTCGTGTGGCACGGCGATGACCTTGGCGTCGCCGCCGCCGTCGTCGGTCATGTTCAGCACGCCAACCGGACGGGCACGGATCACCGAGCCTGGCGCGACCGGGTACGGGGTGACGACCAGCACGTCCAGGGGATCACCGTCGTCGGCCAGGGTGTTGGGGATGAAGCCGTAGTTGGCCGGGTAGAACATCGGGGTGGCCATGAAACGGTCGACGAACAGGGTGTCGCTGTCCTTGTCGATCTCGTATTTGATCGGCGCGTGGTTGGCCGGGATCTCGATGGCAACGTAGATGTCGTTCGGCAGGTCTTTGCCCGCCGGAATCTTGCTGTAGCTCATTGGGCTGTGCCCCCATGTTTGACCAGAAAAATTGGCCGCGATTATAGGCACATTCCCACAGGCCATGCCACGCCCGCCAGGCCGGGGACGGGCTCAGGCCGGGTCTGGGCGATAGTGAGGGTGCGCGGCCTGGAGCCGATCCAGGCGGGCGAGCGGATCCTGCCGGTAGAACCGCTGCAATTGTCGGTACACCTGAGGGTAGGCTTCGTGCAGCAGGTCCGGCGCGCTGAAGAAGTACTCGCTGGTCACGGCGAAGAACTCGGCCGGGTTTTCGGCGGCGTAGGGGTCGAGGGCGGTCTGTGCCTCAGGGTCGGCGTCCAGCTGGCGGTTCAGGTCGTCGTAGGCGCCCTGCATGGCCTGGGCCCAGTCTTCGACCGACATGTCGCGGTGCAGCGGCGGCAGGCCGTTGGCGTCGCCGTTGAGCATGTCGAGCTTGTGCGCCAGTTCATGGATGACCAGGTTGTAGCCATCCCAGCCACCGCTGGCCAGCACCCCTTGCCAGGCCAGGATCACCGGCCCCTGCACCCAGGCCTCGCCACTGTGCTCGCCCTCCCACGCATGCTCCACGCCACTGGCGTCGCGGTGCCGCTGCGGGCTGCGAAAGTCGTCGGGGTAGAGGATCAGCTCGTGAAAGCCCTGGTACCAGTTCAGCTCGCCCAGGTGCAGCAGCGGCAACTGCGCCTGGGCCGCCAGGAACAGACGCTGGTCGGCGTCCAGCTCGAGCCCGGACAGGCTGGTCAGGTGCTTGTCGTGGAGGAACAGCACGCTGGCTTCGCGCAGCCAGAGGTCTTCCTCGTCGCTCAAGCCGTCGAGCAACGGCAGGCGTTCACGCACTGCCTGCCACCGCGAAGCGTCGAGGGGATAGCGGGCCAGGGTGCGCTGGCGCCGCCAGGCGCGCAAGGACCACATGGGCGTGTCAGTGCGCCTTGGCCGCGCGCGCGCCGCGGCCACGCACCAGGCCGATGATCATCGGCACCAGCGACACCAGGATGACCACCACGACCATCAGCGACAGGTGCTGCTTGATGAACGGCACGTTGCCGAAGAAGTAGCCGAGCGTCACCAGGCTGCCGACCCACAGCACCGAACCGGCGACACTGAAGCCGAGGAAGCGCGGGTAGTTCATGTGCGCGATGCCGGCCACGAAGGGGGCGAAGGTGCGCAGGATCGGCAGGAACCGCGCCAGGGTGACGGTCTTGCCGCCATGGCGAGCGTAGAAATTGTGGGTCTGGGCCAGGTAGTCACGGCGGAAGATCTTCGAATTCGGGTTACGGAACAGCCGCTCGCCCGCGGTACGACCGATCACGTAGTTGGTGCTGTCGCCGAGAATCGCCGCCGCCATCAGCAGGCCACCGAGCAGGACCGGGTCCATGCCACCCCCGGCGGCCACGGCACCCGCGATGAACAGCAACGAGTCGCCCGGCAGGAACGGCATCACCACCAGGCCGGTTTCACAGAAGATCACCGCGAACAGGATGGCGTAGATCCAGGGGCCGTAGTTGTTGACCAGCAGGTCGAGGTAGGCATCGAGATGCAGGATGAGATCCAGCGGGTTGAAATCCATGTACAGCACCTGTTCTGGAGCCACGTCGGAGCGACTCGCGATGACGGAAAGGGCCTCGGTGTAGGCAGGTATACCCAGGGGTGGGTAATTTTTCACACAAGACAAACGGCATTATACGGTCAGATGACGTTTATGCCCGGAGAGATTGTAGCGAGGGATTACCGGGCGGGACGGCGGGGTCAGCGAGCTGCAGGCGAAAGCGAGGTGCGCTGATTCTACGGGTCCTGCGGACCCGATCGCGGGCGAGCCCGCTCCCACTCAGATCTCTGCAGTCTGTTGGTGTAGGCATGGCTGCGCGAACAGCTTGTGGGAGCGGGCTTGCCCGCGATGGCGCCCGGTCCGTCGCCGCCTGCATCGCGGGTAAGACCGCTCTCACAAACGAGTGCGGCGGTCTGCCAGACCAGCCATGCAGTCCAGGCTATCGGGCCGCTGCTGAGGCAATCGGGTCCGCGGGCACCCTGAATGCGCCCGCCCTTACGCCCGTTCACTCCAGTAGAAAATTCCCGGCCGTCCGGGTCGCGTCCCCCTCGACCTGCTGCAACTGCGCTTCATCCTTCAGCTTCACCCCCGACAGCTGGCGCACACAGGCCTCGCGCATCAGGTACAGCAGTCGGTGCGCGGCCAGCCCGTAGCTCAGCCCTTCCAGGCGCACATTGGAAATGCAGTTGCGGTAGGCATCGGTCAGCCCCACCCGGGGACCATAGGTGAAATAGATCCCCAGGCTGTCAGGCGAGCTGAGGCCCGGCCGCTCGCCGATCAGCATCACGGTCATGCGCGCCCGCAGGCGTTCGCCGATCTCGTCGGCCACGGCCACGCGGCCTTGTTCCACCAGCGCCACCGGCGCCATCGACCAGCCCTCGCTCGCCGCCTGCTCCTCGAACCGGGCCAGCAGGGGCAGGGCATGACGATGCACGGCCAGGGCCGACAGGCCGTCGGCGATCACCACCGCCAGGTCGACGGTGTCCGGGTGTGCGCCGACGTACTCCTCCAGTGTGGCTATCGAGGCCTCGTCCAGCCGCCTGCCCAGGTCCGGGCGTTGCAGGTACTGGTCGCGGTCATGGGCGGCGCTGTGCAGCGACAGGCTGGGCCGCCCCTGCTGCGCCAGGGCGTCGCGCAAGGTGGTGTGGTCGAAGGCCAGGTGCACCGCGTCGCGTGCCTGGGCGTGGGCGAACTGGAAGTCCAGTTGCGCCTGGGTCGGCAGGCTGGTGCCGACCCGGCCCAGGGCGATGCGCGCCGAGGTCAGATTGCGCAGCGATGACCAGGGGTTTGCAGGGGTGTTGTCCATGTCCAGCTCCTATCCCAGTTGCGCCAGGGCCTGGCGGAAGGCCGGCGGCAGCTGCTCGCCGAAGCGCACCCGGCCATCGGCCTGGGTGAAGATCCCGGTACGCGCCAGCCACGCCTCGAACTCCGGCGCGGGTCGCAGGCCGAGGGTCTGGCGTGCGTAGAGCGCATCGTGGAACGACGTGGTCTGGTAGTTGAGCATGATGTCGTCCGACCCCGGGATGCCCATGATGAAGTTGATGCCCGCCACCCCCAGCAGGGTCAGCAGGGTGTCCATGTCGTCCTGGTCGGCCTCGGCATGGTTGGTGTAGCAGATGTCGCAACCCATCGGCACGCCCAGCAGCTTGCCGCAGAAGTGGTCCTCCAGGCCGGCGCGGATGATCTGCTTGCCGTTGTAGAGGTACTCCGGGCCGATGAAACCGACCACCGTGTTGACTAGGAACGGCTTGAAGTGCCGGGCCACGGCATAGGCGCGTGCCTCGCAGGTCTGCTGGTCGACGCCATGGTGGGCGTTGGCCGACAGCGCGCTGCCCTGGCCGGTCTCGAAATACATCAGGTTCTGCCCCAGCGTGCCGCGCTTGAGGCTCAGCCCGGCCTCGTAGCCCTCCTGCAGCAGGCTCAGGCTGATGCCGAACCCGGCGTTGGCGGCCTCGGTGCCGGCGATCGACTGGAACACCAGGTCCAGCGGCACGCCCCGGTTGATCGCCTCGATCGAGGTGGTGACGTGGGTCAGCACGCAGGACTGGGTCGGGATCTCGTAGCGCTGGATGATCGCGTCGAGCATCTCCAGCAACGTGCAGATCGACGCCGTGCTGTCGGTGGCCGGGTTGATGCCGATCATCGCGTCGCCGTTGCCGTACAGCAGGCCATCGAGAATGCTCGCGGCGATCCCGGCCGGGTCGTCCGTGGGGTGGTTGGGCTGCAGCCGGGTCGACAGTCGGCCGCGCAGGCCCAGGGTGCCGCGAAACTGGGTGACCACGCGGATCTTCTGCGCGACCAGCACCAGGTCCTGCACACGCATGATCTTCGAGACCGCGGCCGCCATCTCCGGGGTCAGCCCCGGCGCCAGGGCGCGCAGGCTGCGCTCGTCGGCCTGCTCGCCCAGCAGCCAGTCGCGCAAGCCACCCACGGTGAGGTGGCTGACCGGCGCGAAGGCCTGGGCATCATGGGTGTCGACGATCAGACGAGTGACTTCGTCCTCCTCGTACGGGATCAGCGCCTCGTTCAGAAAGTGCTTGAGCGGAATGTCGGCCAGCGCCATCTGCGCCGCCACGCGCTCGCCGTCGTTACGGGCGGCCACCTCTGCCAGGAAGTCGCCCGAGCGGGCCGGGCTGGCCTTGGCCATGACGTCCTTGAGGCTGTCGAAACGGTATGACTGGTTACCCACCGTGTGTACGAAAGATGCCATCTACAACCTCCAAAGCGGCACCACCTGGGCGCCGCGTGGCTTCCGGCGCTCCGCCAGGCGAGGCGCTCGCACGTCAGTCAATGCAAGGTCTGCTCGGCCTGCTGGATCGCTGCCAGCTCCTCTTCGGGCGTGCCGGCCACCAGGTGGTGGCGGCTGTAGAACGCGAAGTAGGCGATCAGCACCGCGTAGATCACTGCTGCGCCGATCACCACGCGCGGGTCGACCAGGAAGCCGGCCACCACCGCGATGCACGCCAGCACCAGTGCCACACCGGAGGTCACGATCCCACCCGGGGTGCGGTAAGGCCGCTCCATTTTGGGGCGTCGAATGCGCAGGGTGATGTGCGCCGCCATCATCAGCACGTAGGACAAGGTCGCACCGAACACCGCCACCAGGATCAGCAGGTCACCCTGGCCGGTGAGCGACAGCGCGAAGCCGATCACGCCTGGAATCACCAACGCCAGCACCGGCGCCTTGCTCTTGTTGGTCTCTGACAGCTTGCGCGGCAGGTAACCGGCCCGCGAGAGGGCGAAGATCTGCCGCGAGTAGGCGTAGATGATCGAGAAGAAGCTGGCGATCAGGCCGGCCAGGCCGACCAGGTTGACGAAGCTGCCCATCCAGGTCGAGCCGCCATAGGCCTTGGCCAGCGCCTCGACCAAGGGGTTGCCCGACGCCTTGAGCGCTTCGGCACCCGCGCCGCCTGGGCCGATCACCAGGATCAGCAGGGCGAAGCTGAGCAGCACCAGCATCGCGCCGATCAGGCCGCGGGGCAGGTCGCGCCGTGGGTTCTTGGTCTCTTCGGCGGCCAGGGGGACGCCTTCGACCGCCAGGAAGAACCAGATCGCATAGGGGATCGCCGCCCACACGCCGACGTAGCCGAACGGCAGGAAGCTGCTGGCGCCTGCGGCCTGGGTGGGGGCGATGTCGAACAGGTTGGCAGCGTCGAAGTGCGGCACCATGGCCAGCAGGAACACCGCCAGCGCGATGGCCGCCACGGCCGTGATGGCGAACATCAGCTTCAAGGCCTCGCCGACCCCGAAGATGTGGATGCCGATGAACACCACGTAGAAGGCCAGGTAGATCATCCAGCCACCGATGCCGAACAGCGACTGGCAGTAGGCGCCGATGAACACGGCGATCGCCGCAGGCGCGATGGCGTATTCGATGAGAATCGCCGTCCCCGTCAGGAACCCGCCCCAGGGCCCGAAGGCGCTGCGTGCGAAGCCATAGCCCCCGCCGGCCGTCGGGATCATCGAGGACAGTTCGGCCAGGGAGAAGCACATGCACAGGTACATGGTGGCCATCAGCAGTGTGGCGAGGAACATCCCGCCCCAACCGCCTTGCGCCATTCCGAAGTTCCACCCGGCATAGTCGCCGGAAATCACGTAGGCCACGCCAAGGCCCACCAGCAGGACCCAGCCTGCCGCGCCTTTCTTCAGTTGTCGTTGCTGGAAGTACTGGGAGTCGACGTTCTCGAAGTCGACCGCCGCGCCCGCCGGCGCGTGTGCAGCCTGTTCGCTTGGCATAGGTTCACCTTTCTTCTTGTTGGCCAGCATGGCACCGGCCCCGTGGTGATAGGGTGTGCAGGAAGCGGGCCAGGCGAGGGCGGCACGTCGCACGCTGGACGCCTGCCGACTTATGCCGCCTCACCACCGTCCCGCGTTTACGTGCAGCGTGCCGCTAACCGCTCGCCGCTCAGAAGAACCCCAACGGATTGATGTCGTAACTGACCAGCAGGTTCTTGGTCTGCTGGTAGTGGTCGAGC
The DNA here is from genome assembly GCF_013523165.1 of Pseudomonas entomophila. GTDB lineage: Bacteria > Pseudomonadota > Gammaproteobacteria > Pseudomonadales > Pseudomonadaceae > Aquipseudomonas > Aquipseudomonas entomophila_A. The sequence goes on along the minus strand of NZ_JAAMQI010000013.1, from coordinate 47,724 downwards.
ATCATCTTGTGGGTTTCACGGCCGACGCCGGACTTTTTGTAGCCACCGAACGCCGCATGCGCCGGGTACAGGTGGTAGCAGTTGGTCCAGACGCGACCGGCCTTGATGCCGCGGCCCATGCGGTAGGCGCGGTTGATGTCGCGGGTCCAGACGCCAGCGCCCAGGCCGAACTCGGTGTCGTTGGCGATCGCCAGGGCCTCGGCCTCGTCCTTGAAGGTGGTCACGCTGACCACCGGGCCGAAGATCTCTTCCTGGAACACGCGCATCGCGTTGTTGCCCTTGAGCAGGGTCGGCTGGATGTAGTACCCGGTCGACAGGTCGCCTTCGAGTTTCTCGACCTTGCCGCCGACCAGCAGCTCGGCGCCTTCCTGCTGGGCGATCTCGAGGTAGGAGAGGATCTTGTCGAACTGCTGTTGGGACGCCTGGGCGCCGACCATGGTGTCGGTGTCCAGTGGGTCGCCCCGTTTGATTTTCTTCACCTTCTCCATCACCACCTGCATGAACTGCGGGTAGATCGACTCCTGCACCAGCGCGCGCGACGGGCAGGTGCAGACTTCGCCCTGGTTGAAGAACGCCAGCACCAGGCCTTCGGCGGCCTTGTCGATGAACGACGGCTCGGCGTTCATGACGTCCTCGAAGTAGATGTTCGGCGACTTGCCGCCCAGCTCGACGGTGGAGGGGATGATGTTCTCGGCGGCGCACTTCATGATGTGCGAGCCCACCGGGGTGGACCCGGTGAAGGCGATCTTGGCGATGCGCTTGCTGGTGGCCAGCGCTTCACCGGCTTCGCGGCCAAAGCCCTGGACGATGTTGAGCACGCCCGGTGGCAGCAGGTCGCCGATCAGCTCGACCAGTACGGTGATGCCCAGCGGCGTCTGCTCGGCGGGCTTGAGCACCACGCAGTTGCCGGCGGCCAGGGCCGGGGCCAGCTTCCACGCGGCCATGAGGATCGGGAAGTTCCACGGGATGATCTGCCCGACCACACCCAGCGGCTCATGGAAGTGATAGGCCACGGTGCCTTCGTTGATCTCCGCGGCGGCGCCTTCTTGCGCGCGCAGGCAACCGGCGAAGTAGCGGAAGTGGTCGACCGCCAGGGGAATGTCGGCATTGAGGGTTTCGCGGACCGGCTTGCCGTTGTCCCAGGTTTCGGTGATGGCCAGCAGCTCCAGGTTGGCCTCGATGCGGTCGGCGATCTTGAGCAGGGTGTTGGAGCGGTCCTGCACCGAGGTGCGGCCCCAGGCGTCGGCGGCGGCGTGGGCCGCGTCCAGGGCCTTGTCGATGTCTTCGGCCGTGGAGCGTGGGAACTCGGCGATCGGCTGGCCATTGACCGGCGAGGTGGTGGTGAAGTACTCGCCCTTTACCGGCGCGACGAACTCGCCACCGATGTAGTTGCCGTAGCGGGCCTTGAAACTGACCTTGGCGCCCTCGGTGCCGGGGTGTGCATAACGCATGGTGTGTCTCCTGGCTCTTGTGTTGTGGTGGAGTCCAGAAGCGTAGAGCAAACCTCGGGCCAATGCCGTGGAAGGCTCTGGAACAAGGGTTTTCCGGTAGGGAGGCAGGCGTCGACCACGGTGCTGTGCCAGCCTTGGCGCAGCACCTCGCCACAGTCTGTACCGTTTCTGACACGCTTTGCAGGCGTCGGACGTGGGCTTCATTGCAAACCCGGCGTGGGTGGAGGATGCTGGCCGCACGAGTCATCTGCGGAGAACAACAACCATGCAGAGCACGTCTTTGAGCCGCCATGCCAGCCAGGTGCTGACGGTGGCGCGGGGCGCGAAGGGCGACGCCGTCAGCGACCCCTCCATCGCACGTTCCTGGCTACGCTGCCTGGACGACTACCACCTCGACCCGACCGTTTTGCAGGACCCGGTGGTGCTGGAACAGGCCAGCCTCCAGGAACGCCGCGAGCGCCTGCAGCAGGTGCTGGACATCGCCAGCGGCGAGTTGAACAGCCTGCACCAGCAACTCTCCGGCGCCGGGCACGCGGTGCTGCTGACCGATGCCCGCGGCATCATCCTCGAGTGCGTCACCGCACCGGCCGAACGCCGCGTGTTCGAACGCGCCGGGCTGTGGCTGGGCGCGGACTGGAGCGAAGCGCGCGAAGGCACCAACGGGATCGGCACTTGCCTGGTCGAGCGGCAGCCGCTGACCATCCACCAGGATGAGCACTTTCGAGGGCGGCACACGGGGCTGACCTGCTCGGCAAGCCCCGTGTTCGACCCTCATGGCGACCTGCTCGCGGTGCTCGACGTGTCCTCGGCCAAGGCCCAGGTCTCCCGGCAGAGCCAGTTCCACACCATGAGCCTGGTGAACCTGTCGGCGCGGATGATCGAAAGCTGCTACTTCCTGCGTCAGTACGCGCACCAGTGGCTGCTGCGGTTCCATCCCCGCGCCGAGTCGGTCGGGCTGTTCAGCGAGGGGCTGCTGGCCTTCGATGACGCAGGCCGCGTGTGCGCCGCCAACCAGAGCGCCCTGAACCTGCTGGCGGTCAGCCGCGAGGCGTTGCTGGGGCAGCCCCTGACGCAGTGGTTCTGTGGTGACCCGCAGGGGCTGATCCAGCGCGCCATGCCGCAAGGCTGCGCGGTCTGGCCGCTGCACACTCGTGACGGCCGCGCGCTGTTCGCCAGCGTGCGCGGGCGCGCCGTCGCTCGGCCACAGGTGGCACCGCGCCTGGCCCAGGCCACCGGAGAGGGGTTGTGCCTGCTCGATGCCGGGTTGAGCGAGCAGTTTCGCCGGGCGTTGCGGGTCTTCGAGCGCGACGTGCCGCTGCTGCTGCAGGGCGAGACCGGCGTGGGCAAGGAGGCGTTCGCCAAGGCCGTCCACCAGGCCAGCACCCGTCGGCAGGCGCCGTTCGTGGCGATCAACTGCGCCTCGTTGCCCGAAAGCCTGATCGAGAGCGAGCTGTTCGGCTACCGCGGCGGCAGCTTCACGGGTGCGCGCAAGGAGGGCATGCCGGGCAAGCTGCTGCAGGCCGACGGCGGGACGTTGCTGCTGGACGAGATCGGTGACATGCCGCTGGCCTTGCAGACGCGCTTGCTGCGGGTGCTGGAGGAGCGTCAGGTGGTGCCGATCGGCGGCCAGGCGCAGGCTTTGAATGTGCGCATCGTCAGCGCGACCCACCGCGACCTGCTCGCGCTCGTCGCCCAGGGCCGTTTTCGCGAAGACCTCTACTACCGGCTCGCCGGCCTGGACGTCGAGCTGCCGGCCCTGCGCGAGCGGTCGGACACGGCGCACCTGCTGGAGGCGCTGCTGGCCCAGGAGGCCGGCGACCATCCCGTGCGACTGGAGGCAGCGGCGCGCCAGTGCCTGCTGGCCTTCGCCTGGCCCGGCAACGTCAGGCAGCTGCGCACGGTGCTGCGCACGCTGGTGGCCTTGTGCGACGACGGGCTGATCCGGTTCGAGGACCTGCCGCCTGCGATCCGTCGGCCAGGCGTGGCGGGCGCCTCGTCACCCGCGTCCCCCCACAGCCTCGAGGACGCCGAACGGGGCGCCTTGCTGAGCACGCTCGAGGCCCATCGCTGGCACATGACCCGTGTTGCCGAGCAGCTCGGCATCAGCCGCAACACCCTGTACCGCAAGTTGCGTCGACACGGCATCGAGCGCCGTCGCTGAGCGAAACAGCGGGTGCGATTTGCGCCCGCCTGGGCTACCCTGCCTCGACGTTTTGCGAGGTCGATCATGCACATTCACATTCTCGGTATCTGCGGCACTTTCATGGGCTCTCTGGCGGTGCTCGCCAAGGCATTGGGCCACCGGGTCACCGGCTCCGACGCCAATGTCTACCCCCCGATGAGCACCCAGCTCCAGGCCCAGGGCATCGAACTGACCCAGGGCTATGACGCCGCGCAGCTCGACCCGGCACCGGACCTGGTGGTGATCGGCAATGCGCTGTCGCGCGGCAACCCGGCCGTCGAGCACGTCCTGAACGCCGGGCTGCCCTACGTGTCCGGCCCGCAGTGGCTGGCCGACCACGTGCTGCAGGGGCGCTGGGTACTGGCGGTGGCCGGGACCCACGGCAAGACCACCACCAGCAGCATGCTGGCCTGGGTGCTGGAGCATGCCGGGATGAGCCCGGGCTTTCTCATCGGCGGCGTGCCGCAGAACTTCGCGGTGTCCGCGCGCCTGGGCGACACGCCGTTCTTCGTGGTCGAGGCCGACGAGTACGACAGCGTCTTCTTCGACAAGCGCTCGAAGTTCGTGCACTACCGTCCGCGCACGGCGATCCTCAACAACCTCGAGTTCGACCATGCCGACATTTTCCCGGACCTGGCGGCCATCGAGCGGCAATTCCACCACCTGGTGCGCACCATTCCGAGCGAAGGGCTGATCATTCACCCGACCACCGAACCGGCCTTGGAGCGGGTGATCGGCATGGGGTGCTGGACACCGGTGCAAACCACCGGCGAGGGCGGGCAATGGCAGGCCCGTCTGCTGAGCGCCGACGGTTCGCGCTTCGAGGTGCTGCTCGACGGCCAGGTGCAGGGCACGGTCGCCTGGGCCCTGACCGGCCAGCACAACGTCGCCAACGCCTTGGCGACCTTGGCGGCGGCTCGTCATGTCGGGGTCGCCCCGGCCATGGCCATCGACGGCCTCAGCGCCTTCAAGAGCGTCAAGCGCCGGATGGAAACGGTCGCCGAGGTTGCCGGTGTGACGATCTACGACGACTTCGCCCACCACCCGACCGCCATCGCTACCACCCTCGACGGCTTGCGCAAGCGGGTCGGCGAGGCGCCGGTGATCGCCATCATCGAGCCACGCTCCAACTCCATGAAGCTGGGGGCGCACCGGGACGGGTTGCCCGAGAGCGTGGTCGCCGCCGACCAGGTGATCTGGTACGCGCCGCCCAACCTGGGCTGGGACCTGGCCGGAACGGCAGCGGACTGCCAGGTACCGGCCGTGGTCGCCGACAGCCTCGAGGCGATCATCGAGCGCGTGAAGGGCCAGGCACGGCCCGGCACCCACGTGGTGATCATGAGCAACGGCGGCTTTGGTGGCCTGCATGGCAAGCTCGCCGAGGCCCTGCGATGAGCGGGCCGCAGCGCGTCACCCTGGCCATGACCGGCGCCTCGGGCGCGCAGTACGGCTTGCGTCTGCTGGACTGCCTGGTGCGTGAAGACCGCGAAGTGCACTTTCTGATTTCCAAGGCCGCGCAACTGGTGATGTCCACCGAGACCGACGTGATCCTGCCGGCCAAACCGCAGGCCATGCAGGCCTTCCTCACCGAGTACACCGGTGCAGCGGCAGGGCAGATCCGCGTGTACGGCAAGGAAGACTGGATGTCGCCGGTGGCTTCCGGTTCCGGGGCGCCGGCAGCCATGGTGGTGGTGCCGTGCTCCACCGGCACCTTGTCGGCGATCGCCACCGGCGCCTGCAACAACCTGATCGAGCGTGCCGCGGACGTCACGCTCAAGGAGCGCCGGCAACTGATCCTGGTGCCGCGCGAGGCGCCGTTCTCGACCATTCACCTGGAGAACATGCTCAAGCTCTCGCAGATGGGCGCGGTGATCCTGCCGGCGGCGCCAGGGTTCTATCACCAGCCGCAGACCCTCGACGACCTGATCGACTTCGTCGTCGCGCGGATCCTCAACCTGCTGGAGATTCCGCAGGACATGCTGCCGCGCTGGGGCGAGCACCACCTGGGCGCCGCCGAGGAGTGAAACCGAACCGCAGCATCGCCCTGGCCCTGGTGCTGGCCTTGAGTTGCGGCTGCGCCACCGTGCGCACCCTCGATGCGGCTCACCCAGGCGCGCCGGTGGTGTATGCGGGCACGCGCCTGGACCTGTATGCCCTGAACGGCGGGTGCTGCGCGCTGCAGCGCTTCGGCACCGAGGCACCTGCCTGGCCGCGCCTGGACCTGCCGGGGAGCCTGGTGCTCGATACGGTACTGCTGCCGTTGTCGGTGCTGACGGTGCTGGGGGTTGGGTATCAGGCGCGGGGTGGGTTGTAAGGCACGTGAGTGGGGTGGCCAATACCTGGCACGTGCAGGGTGGTCCAGGCGGCGTGTCCCGGGTATTGCCGCTGGGCACATGGATTCACTGATCGATGGAGCGTGCTGCCTGCACAGGCGGCGTGGCTGATTTCACGGCCCCTGCGGGCCCGATCGCGGCACAGGGGCCGCTCCCACAGGGGATCGCGATGGCCTGCGACGCCGTGGTGCGGCTACGGGTGTAGGCGCGGCCCTGTACTGCGATTGGGCCCACATAACACTTGGCAGAAACCATAGAATCTCCCACACCCGTATTCACACCTCAGTCGTACAGGCTGCCGCGGTCCTCTGTAGGAGCGGCCCCTGTGCCGCGATTGGGCCCGCAGGGCCCACAAAACCAGCGACCCCTTGTTCAGTACAGTGAAGATTGACCGCCACGACCAGCCCCGAAGCGCCCACATGCCCTGCCAGTACGCTGAAGCCTCAATCGAACAGAAAAAGACAGTCCTTATCAGAAGAACAGCGCTGTCCGCTCAGACAGTTACCAGCCCGCACGCCCTCACCAAGCACGTTCCAGCCGCTAATCACTTCCCCAGCCGCCGCAATTCATCCGATTCCACCACCCGCACACCGTCCTGCTCTTCCAGCGCCAGGCGCCACAACGCCCGCGCCAGGACACAGGCTTCGATCCCGTGGTACTTGCCCGGCACCAGGCGCGACAGCGGCGCGGCGATGCGCTCGGCCAGGCGGGGCTCCAGGCGCTCGCCGATGAGCAGCGAAGGGCGAGCCAAGGTCAGCTGCGGCCAATCCTGCGCACGCAGCGCCTGCTCCATCTCGCCCTTGACGCGGTTGTAGAAGATCGACGATTCCGGGTCGGCGCCGATGGCGCTGATCACCAGCAGATGCCGGGCGCCCAGCGCACGCGCACGGGCGGCGAACGCCACGACCAAATCCAGGTCGATCGCGCGAAAGGCCGCTTCGGAGCCAGCCTGCTTGAGCGTGGTGCCCAGGCAGCAGAAGGCGATGTCCACCGGGCCTTCGAGCTGATCGAGCACCTGGGCCGGCTCGCCCACCGGGTTCTCGAGACGCGGATGCGCCACCAAGGGACGACGGCTCGGGGCCAGCACTCGACTGACGGTCGGCTCGTTCAACAGACGGTCGAGCAGGTGCTCGCCGGTCAGTCCGGTGGCGCCGGCGAGCAGGACGTGCTGAGGGGTCAGGTACATGGCAGTTCTCCCAAAGGGGCGACGCGGTCTAGCGGCGGACCGTGGTGCGCGCGTGTGACGAGGCCGGCTTCGAGGCGACGTTGCGCAAGGCCTCCTCGGCCTGCTGGTGCCGCAGTCGCCGCCAGTGGGCAAGCACCGGCTCAGGTGCCCAGATCTGCGGCTCGGACGCTTCGAAGCCTTCCTTCTGTTCCCGTTCGGCAACGCTCTGGCGCGCCAGTTCAAACGCCTGTTCGAGATCGTCGGTCTGGTTCAGCGCCTGGGCGAACAGCGCATCACCGAAGTAGGTGAAGTCCGCCTCTTCCGAGCAGCCGAACGACACCCGGTCGGCTCGCGCCGCAGTCATGATCAACGTGTGCTCGTCCTTGAGCGGCGCCAGGTAGCCGCCCGAATAGCAGGCAGAGATCACGATCACCTTGTTGCGCGACTTGAGCGGCGCCAGGGCGCTGGCCAGTTGGTCGGCCGACAGGTCGGCCAGTTGCAGGCGCGGCTGGTCCAGCACCAGCTGGTGATCGCTGCTGCCATGGCTGGTCAGGTAGATGAACAGCAGGTCGTTCGGCCCGCTGCGCTCGGCCAGGGTGCGCGCGGCACGGGTCAGGTTCTCGCGGGTGGCCATCGGCCGGTCGGCCAGGTGGTCGCGGTGATTGACCAGGGTGACCTGGCTGCGTGCCCCGAAGCGTACCTTGAGCAGGTTGCTGACGTAGTCGGCCTCGCGCAGGAACACGCTCTGCTGGCCGTCGCCGGCCACCACCAGGCTGTACAGCTGGATCGCCGGACCGGACCGGGTGACCGCGCCCAGTGCCTTGTCCAGCAACGCACCCTGGTTGAGCAGCGCCAGCTCGAGCGGGTCGGGCAGCAGCGCACCCTTCTCGTCACGCACGCGCACGCCGTTGATCCATTGTCCGCTCTCGATCCGCCCATCGGCCAGCAGCAGCCGACCGTGACCGTCGTACGCATCATTGTCGAAGCCGCCGACGTACTGGCTACCGTCGGCCAGCTGCAGCCGGCCTTCGCCGCTGAACCGCCAGTCACGGAAGCCACCCTTGTAGCGGCTGCCATCGCTGCCGAGCAGCTCGCCTTCGCCGGTCAGTGCGCCGTCCTTGAACGTCCCGATCCAGACGTCGCCGTCGGCGTTCTCGTAGCGGCCACGGCCCTCCAGGCGACTGTCCTTGAATTCACCGATGTACTGCTCGCCCTCGACGCTGTTGTAGGTGCCGCTGCCCTGCAACAGGCCATCGACGAACTGGCCGCTGAACTGGTTGCCGCTCGGGTCGCTGCGCATCCCGGCCCCGTTGGGCTTGCCGTCGCTGAACAGGCCCTGGTAGCGACTGCCATCGGCCAGGTCGAGCTGCCCGGCGCCGGAATACTGGTCGTCCTTGAACTGGCCGCGGTAGGTCGCGCCGTGTTCCTTGAGCGTGCCTTCGCCATCGCGGCGCCCGTGCTGGAAGGTGCCTGCATAATGGCTGCCCGGCGTGACCAGATCGCCCAGGCCGTGGAACAGCCCCTGGGCGAATTCGCCGCGGTACACCTCGCCGTTGCTGCCATGCCATTCGCCCTGGCCATGCCACTGGCCGTTGACGAAGTTGCCGGCGTACCAGCTGCCATTGGGGTAGTCGATGCGTCCTGCGCCCTGGAGCAGGCCGTTCACCACCTCGCCGCGGTAGCGGCCGCCGTCCGGCAGACGGGCGTCGGGGGGCGCGAGTGACTCGCCCTCGCCACAGGCGGCGAGCAGCAGGATCAGGGACAAGGGCAGCAATGGGCGCATGACGGCTTCCGGGCACAGGATGGCGCGAGTATGCCGCAGAACGGGCGGGCGCAGACAGTCACCGAACGTCTACCGATGGCTGTGTTCGGACGAAACGCGGCCTTGCCGTAAAAAAGGAAGGGCATGGTTATAATGCCCCGTCATGCGAAGGAGGTCCTCGATGCTGTTGCGCGGTCTGACATGGCTGGTGCTGTTCCAACTCTTGGGCACGGCGCTCAACCACCTGCTGGTACCAGTCTTGCCCGGGCCGATCATCGGCCTGCTACTGCTGTTGGTGTTCCTGATGCTGCGCGGCGAGGTCGGTACGCCGCTGAGCGAAGCCTCGGCCAGCCTGCTGCGTTACCTGCCGTTGCTGCTGGTGCCGCCTGCGGTGGGCGTTATGGTGTATGCCGCTGCCATCGCCGCCGACTTCTGGGCGATCGTCGGTGCGCTGGTGGTGTCCTGCTTGGTGACCTTGGTGTTCGTCGGCCTGTTGATGCAACGGCTGATGCGTCGTCACGCCCATCCCGAGGACCGACCATGATGCTCGACTGGCAAGGCGCGGCGGGCGCCGTGACCCACCACCCCCTGTTCGGCATCGGCGTGACGCTGGGCGCCTACCAACTGGCCCTGGCGCTGTACGAGAAGACCCGCTGGATCTTCCTGCAGCCGGTGCTGTTGTCGATGTTGCTGGTCATTGGCGTGCTGCTGGCCTGTGGCATCGACTACCGTGAGTACCGGAGCAGCACCGAGATTCTCAACATCCTGCTCGGGCCGGCGACCGTGGCGCTGGCGGTGCCGCTGTACCTCAACCTGCGGCGCATCCGTCAGCTGTTCTGGCCGATCCTGATCACGCTGGCGCTGGGTGGCGTCTTCGCCACCGGGGCCTGCCTGGTGCTGGGGTACGGGTTCGGTGCCGAGCACATGATCCTGATGACCATGGCACCCAAGTCGGTGACCTCGCCCATCGCCATGCTGGTGGCCGAGCAGATCGGCGGCGTGGCGGCCCTGGCCGCGGTGTTCGTGCTGATCACCGGGGTGCTGGGGGCGATCTTCGGCCCGGCGCTGCTGACCCGTTGCGGCGTGCTCAGCCCCGAAGCGCGAGGCATGGCCCTGGGGGTGACCGCCCATGCGGTGGGCACTTCGGTGGCCTTGCAGGAAAGTGACGAATGCGGCGCCTTCGCCGCGCTGGCGATGAGCCTGATGGGCGTGGCCACGGCGGTGTTCCTGCCGCTGGCGGTCAGCCTGGCGACCTGAGGAATGATGATGAGTCTACCGCTGTTTCCCCTCGATACCGTGCTGTTTCCTGGTTGCTGGCTGGACCTGCAGATCTTCGAGGCACGTTACCTGGACATGATCGGCCAGTGCATGAAGCAGGGAGATGGCTTCGGCGTGGTCTGCATCCGCGAAGGCGAGCAGGTCGGCCAGGCGCCGCTGGCGGTGGCACCGATCGGCTGCGAGGCGGTGATCCGCGACTTCACCCAGCAGGACAACGGCCTGCTGGGCATCCGCATCGAGGGGCGCCGACGCTTCGAGCTGATCGACACCCAGGTCGACAAGCGCCAGCTGATGCAGGCCGAGGTGCGTTGGCTGGACGAGATGGCCGACAGCCCGCTGGCCGAGCAGGACGATGACCTGCTGGCGCTGCTGATGGCGCTGGGCGAGCACCCGATGGTCGAGGCGCTCGGCATGCCCACCGCAGTGACCGGCCGCCAGGCGCTGGCCAACCAGCTGGCCTACCTGCTGCCCTTGATGGACGAAGACAAGCTCGAACTGTTGGCCATGGACGCGCCCGGCCAACGCCTGGACCGTATCCAGACCTTGCTCGAGCGCTTGCAGGGCGAACTGTTCGCCTGAGGCGCACGGCTCAGGGCAGCGGCGCCTCGATCAGCTCGTAGCGGTAGCGCGCCACGGCATCGGGCAACGCGTACAGCGCGAAGAACGACAGCAGCGCCACACAGGCCGGGACGATCAGCCACCACACGCGTGGCGCCAGGGCGGGCAGCGGCTGGTGACGCTGGACCACGGCCAGGCTGGTCGCGCAGACGCAGCAGGCCAGCAGCGCGCCAGCCAGGATGTCGGTCGGCCAGTGCGCGCCCAGGTAGACCCGCGAGGTCGCGATCGCCAGGGCAGGCAGGCAGCCGAGCACGATCCAGGTCAGGCGCAGGCGAACCGGCTGGCTGCGCCCGGCCAGTACCGCGACCGTCAGGAAGAAGGCGAACGAGGCCGAGCTGTGGCCGCTGGGCATGCTGTAACTGGTCAGCGGGTCGCTCAGCACTTCCGGGCGGGCGCGGGCGAACAGCCACTTGAGCGTGCCATTGGCCACGGCGGTGCCCAGCAGCGCGCCACAGGCGAACAGCGCATGGCGCCACTGCCGGGTGACCAGCAGCAGCACGGTCAGCAGGGCCGCCAGGACGAACTGGGTACGGAAGTCGCCAAGCCGGGTGATCACCACCATGACCTGATCGAGCGTCTGACGGCGATGCTCCTGGATCAGCGTCATCACCCCCTGGTCGAAGTGCAACAGGTAGGGCCAGCCCAGGAACAGCGCCGCCAGCGCCACCAGGCTGATGCCTGCGATCAGGCGCGTGCCGTGGCGCTGCTTGCGCACACTGCTGTTGATGCTCAGGCCGATCAGCACCGCCAGCACGGCCGCGATGATCCCGGCCTGCAGCCAGAAGCCTTCAGGCAGCGGCAGGCGCATCGCCGCGCCCGTGGCCCAGCCCGGCAGCAGGTAGGCGACCGACCAGCCGGCGGCGGCCACCACGCTGACGCCGATGAAGCGCGCCAGCGGCATGTCGAACATGCCAGCGACCATGGGCAGCATCGGTCGCAGCGGGCCGATGAAACGGCCGACCAGCAGGCTGGCGATGCCGTAGCGGTGGAAATAGGTCTCGGCGCCGCCGATCCACTCCGGGTGATCGCGCAGCAGCGGCAATTGCCGAATGTTCTGATGGAAACGCCGGCCCAAGGTGTAGGACAAGGCGTCCCCCAGCAGGCCGCCAGCGAACCCCAGCAGCAGCGTTTCGCTCAGCGACATCGCGCCGCTACCGGCCAACACCGCCACGGCGAACAGCAAAACCGTGCCGGGCACGATCACCCCGGCGATGGCCAGGCATTCGATGCAGGCCACCAGAAAGATCGCGACGCCAAGCCACTGTGGGTTGGCGCTGAGCCAGCCCGTCAGGCTGTCGAGCCATTGGCCCATGGTTCAGTTCCCTTGTTCGAGTATGAAGAAGTCCCGGCCTTCGACCTGACCGCGCCGAAGCGGGTTGCGCGTGCAGTGGCGGGCATGCTCGGCGTCGACGAAGCGGTAGAGCAGGTGCTCGTCGCGGCCGTGGGGGATGCCCAGGCGGGTGGTCTGGATGATCCGTTTGACCTCGATGCCACAGTCTTCGACGTAGAACCGCTCGGGGTCGAAGCGCTGGGCATCCCACTGCGGCACCTTCAGGCCCAGTGCCCGGCACAGCAGGGTCTGGCCTGCGCACAGGCGCTCGGGGGGGCGAGGCTGGCCGCTGGCGTCGGGATTGTTGAGCTGCATCTGGGCGAGGCTGTTGGCATCGGACACGGCATCGACCCAGGGGTAGGCGGACTTGATCAGCACCGCATTGCCCGGGCCGTGGGCGCTGAAGTTCACCGAATCGCCACCGCGGGCGTAGTACATGTAGATGTGCCCGCCGTCGAGAAACAGTGCCTTGCGCTTTTCGGTGTAGCCCAGCGACGCATGGCTGCCCTTGTCGGTCAGGTAATAGGCCTCGGTCTCGATGATCCGCGCCGCCAGCCACAGGTCGCCCTGGCGGTGACGGATGACCTTGCCCAGCAGCGCCTGGGCCAGTGTCTGGGCATCACGGTCGAAGAACGTGTCGGGCAGGGCGACCGCAGGGCGGGGGGTATCAGGCATGCGGTCGGCTCGGCTGGAAGGTGTGGAGATCATAGCAAGTCGTCGGGGTCCGGTGGATGAGGCGGCGTGCGTTGGACGCCTTCAAGGGCCTAGACCACGGTAGGCGGAAAAACTCACCGGGGCGATTGTATCGAGGCACGTCGTGGGGGGCGTGGCGTTACGATGGCTGTGAATGCAGCGTCCCTGGCAGGACTGCACAACGTAGGCTGCATGGCCGATCTGACAGGCCGACAATGCCTATGTGGGAGCGGGCTTGCCCGCGATGCAGGCGATGACGGACCGGACGCCATCGCGGGCAAGCCCGCACAGGTGACTGAGATAGCCTGCCATGCCGCGGTGGGGCTACGGGTGTAGGAGCGGCCCCAGTGCCGCGATTGGGCCCGCCAGGGCCCACATTAGCACTTGGCAGAAACTATAGAATCTCCCACAGGGCCGGTGACCGCCGACCTCGTTGTGGCGTGGTCATGGAGGAGCGGCCCCGGCTGGAGCGCCGGATCGGCTGCGGTTGGGCCCGCAGGGTTTCCCCCCAGGTATGATCCTGCCCTGTGCGAAGGGGCGCCTCACGGTCTTCAGGTCAACCTCGGTTACATCTTTCGTACAGATTATTCCTACACATCATCTGCCATCGGCCTGCCACCGCTGGGCGTATACCCATGCGGCAGTTATAATCAACCGCTTTCCCCATCGCCAAGACACAGAACCCATGACTGAGTCCGTTCTTGACTACATGACCCGTCTCGGTCAGGCCGCCCGTGAAGCCTCCCGTGTGATCGCCCGTGCCAGCACCGCGCAGAAGAACCGCGCGCTCAACGCGGCCGCTGACGCACTGGACGCCGACCGCGATGCCTTGGCCGCCGCCAACCAGCGTGACCTGGACGCAGGGCGTGCCAATGGCCTCGAGCCGGCGCTGCTCGACCGCCTGGCGCTGACGCCGGCACGCATCGACGGCATGATCGCCGGGCTGCGCCAGGTTGCCGGGCTTCCGGATCCGGTGGGGGCGATCCGTGACATGAGCTACCGCCCGTCGGGTATCCAGATCGGCAAGATGCGGGTGCCCCTGGGCGTGATCGGGATCATCTACGAGTCGCGGCCGAACGTGACCATCGATGCGGCGAGCCTGTGCCTGAAGTCCGGTAACGCCACCATTCTGCGCGGCGGCTCCGAGGCCATCCACTCCAACCGCGCCATCGCGACCTGCATTCAACGTGGTCTGGCCTCAGCCGAGTTGCCGCCTGCCGTGGTGCAAGTGGTCGAGACCACCGATCGCGAGGCGGTCGGCGCGTTGATCAGCATGCCGCAGTTCGTCGACGTGATCGTGCCGCGTGGCGGCCGGGGCCTGATCGAACGTATCAGCCGCGACGCGCGCGTGCCGGTGATCAAGCACCTGGACGGCATCTGTCACGTCTACGTCGGCGAGCACGCCGACCTGGACAAGGCCTGGCGCATCGCCTTCAACGCCAAGACCTACCGCTACGGCATCTGCGGCGCCATGGAAACCCTGCTGGTCGACCAGCGCCTGGCCTCGGCCTTCCTGCCGGAGATGGCCCGTCGCTTCCAGGACGAGGGCGTCGAGCTGCGCGGGTGCGAACGCACGCGCCAGTTCATCGAGGCGCTCCCGGCCAGCGAGGACGACTGGAGCACCGAGTACCTGGCGCCGATCCTGTCGATCCGCGTGGTCGAGGGCCTGGACGCGGCGATCGAGCACATCAACCATTACGGCTCGCACCACACCGATGCCATCGTCACCGAGCACCAGGGCCAGTCGCGGCGCTTCATCGCCGAGGTCGATTCGGCCTCGGTGATGCTCAATGCACCGACCTGCTTCGCCGACGGGTTCGAGTACGGCCTGGGCGCGGAGATCGGCATTTCCACCGACAAGCTGCATGCGCGCGGCCCGGTCGGGCTGGAAGGGCTGACGTGCGAGAAGTACGTGGTGATCGGCGACGGTCAGCTGCGCGGCCAGGAGCCTTGCTAAGGTGAGTGGCGCGCAGGCGGTGCGACGCATCGGGATTCTCGGTGGCACGTTCGATCCGGTGCACATCGGGCACCTGCGCGGTGCGCTGGAAGTGGCCGAGTTCATGGGCCTGGACGAGCTGCGTCTGTTGCCCAACGCACGCCCCCCGCACCGCGACACGCCGCAGGTGACGGCGAACGACCGTCTGGCGATGGTCCGGCACGCCGTGGAGGGCGCCGAGCGTCTGAGCGTCGATGCCCGGGAGCTGTCGCGCGACAAGCCGTCGTATACCATCGACACCCTCGAGTCGATCCGCGCCGAGCTGGCGCCGGACGACGTCCTGTTCCTGCTGCTGGGCTGGGACGCCTTTTGCGGGTTGCCAAGCTGGCATCGCTGGGAAGCGCTGTTGCAACACTGTCACATCCTGGTGCTGCAACGCCCGGATGCCGACGTCGAACCCCCGGACGCGCTGCGCAACCTGCTGGCAGCGCGTTCACAGAACGATCCCACCGCGCTGCCAGGGCCGGCGGGGCATATTTCGTTCGTCTGGCAGACACCGCTCGCGGTATCGGCCACACAGATCCGACAGCTGCTGGCCAGCGGCAAATCGGTACGGTTCCTGGTGCCGGACGCAGTACTGGCCTACATCGAGGCGCACGGCTTGTACCGTGCGCCGAACTGAAGGCGCGCCACGCGCCTCATCCAATGAGTTGAACGAGTTTTTATGAACAAGCAGAACATTACCGGCGAAGAGCTGGTCGAGCTGGCCAAGTCGGCCCTCGAAGACGTCAAGGCCCAGGACATCCAGGTCATCGACGTGCGCGACAAGCACAGCCTGACCGACTACATGATCATCGCCACGGGTACCTCCACCCGTCAGATCAACGCGATGCTCGAGAAAACCCGCGAAATCGTCAAGCAGAAGGGCGTTCAGCCGCTGGGCGAAGAAGGCAAGGGCGACAGCGACTGGGTCCTGCTGGACCTCAACGACGTCATCGTGCACATGATGACCGCCGCCGCTCGTCAGTTCTACGACCTCGAGCGCCTGTGGCTCGGTGCCGAGCAGAGCCGTGCGGCCGACGGCAAGCACCACAGCCCGGAGAACACCCACAGCTACGCCGACAACCTCAAAGATCGCGGCTGAGGACGGGTCGTGCGTCTACGCCTGATCGCGGTCGGTTCGCGCATGCCTCGCTGGGTGGAAGACGGTTGGCACGAGTATGCCAAGCGTCTGCCGCCCGAGCTGGCATTGGAGCTGGTGGAGATTCCGCTCAATACCCGCGGCAAGAACGCCGATGTCACCCGCCTGATCCGTCAGGAGGGCGAAGCCATGCTGGCCAAGGTCCAGCCGGGGGAGCGGATCGTCACCCTCGAAGTGCATGGCAAGCCGTGGAGCACCGAACAGCTGGCGGTCGAACTGGACCGCTGGCGGCTCGATGCGCGCACCGTCAACCTGATGGTCGGTGGCCCCGAAGGGCTGGCGCCGGAAGTCTGCGCGCGCAGTGAACAGCGCTGGTCGCTGTCGCCGCTCACGCTGCCGCACCCGTTGGTAAGGATACTGATCGGCGAACAGCTCTATCGCGCCTGGACCGTGCTGTCCGGGCATCCTTACCATAAATGAGCCAGTAAGCCTTCCCGATGTCGCAGCCGATTCGTCTCAAGGACCACGAGAAGGACGCCCGCCTGGTGCGCAATCGTGTCGTGGTCGGCGCGAGCGCGGTCATGCTGCTGGTGTGCGTGCTGATCGCGCGCCTGTACTACCTGCAGGTGATCCAGTACGACTATCACTCCACGTTGTCGGAGAACAATCGGGTGCACGTGCAGCCGATCCCGCCGACCCGTGGGCTGATCTTCGACCGCAACGGGGTGATCATCGCCGACAACCGGCCCAGCTTCAGCCTGAGCATGACCCGCGAGCGGGCCGGCGACTGGCAGCAGGTGCTCGATGCGATCGTCGAGGTGCTGGAACTGACCGAGGACGATCGCGCGCTGTTCGAGAAGCGCATGCGCCAGGGGCGCCGGCCGTTCGAGCCGGTGCCGATCCTGTTCGAGCTGAACGAGGAACAGATCGCTCGCGTGGCCGTCAACCAGTTCCGCCTGCCCGGCGTCGAGGTGGTCGCGCAGCTGGTGCGCCATTACCCGCAAGGGGCGCACTTCGCCCACTCGGTCGGCTACGTCGGACGCATCAACGAAAAGGAACTCAAGACCCTCGACCCGGTGAACTACAGCGGCACCCACCATATCGGCAAGACCGGCATCGAGCGCTTCTACGAGCCGCAGCTGCACGGCCAGGTGGGCTACGAAGAGGTCGAGACCAACGCCCGTGGCCGCGTGCTGCGGGTGCTCAAGCGCACCGACCCCAAGCCCGGCCAGGACATCGTCCTGAGCCTGGACATCAAGTTGCAGGAGGCTGCCGAAGCCGCCCTGGCCGGTCGCCGGGGCGCCATCGTCGCCCTGGATCCGCGTACCGGCGAGGTGCTGGCGATGGTCAGCCAACCCAGCTTCGACCCCAACCTGTTCGTCACGGGCATCAGCTTCAAGGCCTACGCCGAGCTGCGCGACTCGATCGACCGCCCGCTGTTCAACCGTGTCCTGCGCGGCCTGTATCCGCCCGGCTCGACGATCAAGCCGGCCGTGGCCATCGCCGGCCTGGACAGTGGCGTGGTGACGGCCGCCAGCCGGGTCTTCGACCCGGGCTATTACCAGCTGCCCAACTATGACCACAAGTACCGTAACTGGAACCGCAGCGGCGATGGCTGGGTCGATCTGGACACCGCGATCATGCGCTCCAACGACACCTACTTCTACGACCTGGCGCACAAGATGGGCATCGACCGTCTGGCCAGCTACCTGAACCGCTTCGGCATCGGGCGGCGCGTCTCACTGGACATGTTCGAGGAGTCCGCCGGGCTGATGCCGTCGCGCGAATGGAAGCGCGCCACCCGGCGCCAGGCCTGGTTCCCCGGCGAGACGCTGATCCTCGGTATCGGCCAGGGCTACATGCAGGCCACGCCCCTGCAGCTGGCCCAGGCCACCGCGCTGATCGCCAACAGGGGCAAGTGGAACCGTCCGCACCTGGCCAGGACCATCGAGGGCCAACCGCCGGTGGACGACGACCCGATGCCGGACATCGTCCTGCGCGACACGTCCGACTGGTCCAAGGTCACCCATGGCATGGAGCAGGTGATGCACAACGCCCGGGGCACCGCGCGCAAGGCCTCGATCGGTGCCCAGTACCGCATCGCCGGCAAGAGCGGCACCGCCCAGGTGGTGGCGATCAAGCAGGGCGAGAAGTACGACCGCAACAAGCTCCAGGAGCGCCACCGCGACCATGCCCTGTTCGTCGGCTTCGCCCCGGCCGACGATCCACGGATCGTGGTCTCGGTGATGGTCGAGAACGGCGAGTCCGGCTCCGGCGTCGCCGCCCCCGTCGTGCGCCAGGTGATGGACGCCTGGCTGCTCGACGAGCAGGGCCACCTCAAGGCCGAATACGCGCCAGCCACCGTCGCCCAGGAAACGGCCCCGTGAAGAACAATTTCGATCGCATGCTCTCCAGCGAGGACGTGATGCGTCGGCGCGCCAGCTTCTTGCAGCGCATCCACATCGACGGCCCCTTGCTGATCATCCTCCTGACCCTGGCCGCCGGTAGCCTGTTCGTGCTGTATTCGGCCAGTGGCAAGAACTGGGACCTGCTGCTCAAGCAGGCCAGCTCGTTCGGCCTGGGCCTGGCCTCGATGTTCGTCATCGCCCAGCTCGAGCCCCGCTTCATGGCGCGCTGGGTGCCGCTGGGCTACCTGGTCGGCGTCCTGTTGCTGGTCGTGGTGGACGTCATGGGCCACAACGCCATGGGCGCCACGCGCTGGATCAACATTCCGGGGGTGATCCGCTTCCAGCCCTCGGAATTCATGAAGATCATCATGCCGGCCACCATCGCCTGGTACCTGGCCAAGCGCACCTTGCCGCCGCACCTCAAGCACGTGCTGATCAGCCTGGTGCTGATCGGGATGCCGTTCATCCTCATCGTGCGCCAACCCGACCTGGGCACGGCCCTGCTGATCCTCGCCTCCGGCGCCTTCGTGCTGTTCATGGGCGGCCTGCGCTGGCGCTGGATCCTCAGCGTGGTGGCCGCGGCAGTGCCGGTGGCGGTGGCCATGTGGTTCTTCGTCATGCACGACTACCAGAAGCAGCGCGTGCTGACCTTCCTCGATCCGGAGAGCGATCCGCTCGGTACCGGCTGGAACATCATCCAGTCGAAGGCGGCGATCGGCTCGGGCGGGGTGTTCGGCAAGGGCTGGCTGCTCGGCACCCAGTCGCACCTGGACTTCCTGCCCGAAAGCCACACCGACTTCATCATCGCCGTGCTCGGCGAGGAGTTCGGCCTGGTGGGCATCTGCGCGCTGCTGCTGATCTACCTGCTGCTGATCGGCCGCGGCCTGATGATCACGGCCCAGGCCCAGACCCTGTTCGGCAAGCTGCTGGCAGGCAGCCTGACCATGACGTTCTTCGTGTACGTGTTCGTCAACATCGGGATGGTCAGCGGCCTTCTACCCGTGGTGGGCGTGCCGCTGCCCTTCATCAGCTATGGCGGAACTTCGTTGGTGACGCTGCTGTCAGCGTTTGGCGTTTTGATGTCGATCCACACGCACCGCAAATGGATCGCACAGGTTTGAATAAGGTGAACACTCATATGCAAGCAGTGCGTGGCTGGGCAGCCCGTTGTATGCCGTGGATCGGCGCGATCGGGCTGGCTGGCGCCGTCCAGCAGGCCATCGCCGGCGACTATGACGGCTCACCGCAGGTCGCCGAATTCATCGGCGAAATGACCCGCGACCATGGTTTTGCCGGCGAACAGCTGACGAGCGTGTTCAGCGAAGTCCAGCGCAAGCAGTCGATCCTCGACGCCATCTCGCGGCCGGCCGAGCGGGTCAAGCCGTGGAAGGACTACCGGCCGATGTTCCTGACCGAGGCGCGCATCGCCCGTGGCGTGGACTTCTGGCGTCAGCACGAGGCCACCCTGGCACGCGCCGAGCAGGCCTATGGCGTCCCGGCCGAGGTGATCGTGGCGATCATCGGGGTGGAGACGTTCTTCGGCCGCAATACCGGCAATTACCGCGTGATCGATGCCCTGTCGACCCTGGGCTTCGACTACCCGCCTCGGGCGGCGTTCTTCCGCAAGGAACTGCGCGAGTACCTGCTGCTGGCGCGTGCCGAGCAGCTCGACCCGTTGGTGCCCAAAGGCTCCTATGCCGGTGCCATGGGCCTGCCGCAGTTCATGCCCAGCAGCTTTCGCGCCTACGCCGTGGACTTCGACGACGACGGTCACATCAACATCTGGACCGACCCGGACGATGCCATCGGCAGCGTGGCCAACTACTTCAAGGCCCATGGCTGGGTCGCCGGCCAACCGGTGGTCAGCCGCGCCGTGGTGCTCGGCGATCGGGTCGACGAAGGCCTGACGCCAGGGATCGAGCCGGCCAATACCGTGGCGCAGTTGCGGGCGCTGGGCTGGTCGAGTCAAGATGCGCTGCCCGACGACCTGTCGGTGACCGCCTTCCGCCTGGACGGCGAGCAAGGCCCTGAATACTGGATGGGCCTGAAGAATTTCTATGCGATCACTCGCTATAACCGCAGCGTGATGTATGCCATGGCGGTGCATCAGCTATCGCAGCAGCTGGTTCAAGCCCGGGGTATCAAGTAATGCGTGCACCGTACATCGTCACTTCCTTCAAGTTGCTCACCTGCCTGGCCCTGGGCCTGGCCGTGGCCAGTTGCTCGTCCAGCCGCTCCACCGCACCGAAGGCCAAAGGGCCGTCAGTGGTGCGCGCCCAGCCGGGGCTGGACATCAACCGCGCGCACAAGGACGGCGCACCCTGGTGGGACGTGGACGTGAGCAAGATCCCCGACGCCACGCCGACGCTGCACACCGGCAACTACAAGGCCAACCCCTACACCGTGCTGGGCAAGACCTACTACCCGATGCAGGACTTCCGCGGCTACCGCGCCGAAGGCACCGCGTCCTGGTACGGCACCAAGTTCCACGGGCAGAACACCGCCAACGGCGAGGTCTACGACCTCTACGGCATGAGCGCCGCGCACAAGACCCTGCCGCTGCCGGCCTACGTCAAGGTCACCAACCTGGACAACCAGCGCAGCGTCATCCTGCGGGTCAACGACCGCGGGCCGTTCTATTCCGACCGCATCATCGACCTGTCCTACGCGGCGGCCAAGAAGCTGGGCTATGCCGAGACCGGTACCGCCCGGGTGCGCGTCGAAGGGATCGACCCGCAGCAATGGTGGGCCTCCCGGGGTCGTCCGGCGCCCCTGGTGCTCAATGAGCCGCAGGTTGCCCAGGCACAGCCGATCACGAAGAGCACCGGCACGGTAGAGCAGTGGACACCGCCGCCCCAGCAGCACGCGGCTGCCGTGGTCCCGGTCCAGGTGTCCAGTGGCGCCGTGCCGAGCACCAACGGAGGCATGTTCCTGCAGGTCGGCGCCTTCGCCAACCCGGACGCCGCCGAGCTGTTACGCGCCAAGCTCAGCACCATGGTCAGCGCGCCGGTGTTCATCAGCTCCATCGTGCGCAACCAGCAGACCCTGCACCGCGTACGCCTGGGCCCGATGAACAGCCAGGGCGAAGTCCAGCAGACCCAGGACAGCGTGCGCCTGGCCAACCTGGGCCAGGCCAAGCTGGTCACGGACTGAAACCACCGCGCGCGGCGGGCACGCTGCCCGTCAGGGCGAACGGCGTTGTTGCACGCTTTTCGCTCTAGTAGGCTTTGCGGCGAGCGGCAGGCCGCCCGCAGAACCGCCACCGCGGTCTGTGCCTGTTTGCCGCGTGCCGCTAAAGCATGCACCTGCGCCTGCCTGCCGCGGCCGTTCCATGTACAATGGCGGCTTTTGCCCACCAGCCGCTGGCCTTTGAACAGGCTGCCCCCAGGGCAGCGAGACCATTAGCCATTTCGAGAGACGGATGAACATCACCTCTATTGCCAAACGCCTTTGCCTGCCCGTTCTGTTATTGATCGCTCCCGTGACCTTCGCGGCCGAGCAGATGATGCCGGCACCCCCGCAACTGGCCGCCAAATCCTATGTGTTGATGGACGCGTCCAGTGGCAACGTGCTAGTCGAGAACAATGGTGACGAGCGCCTGCCGCCGGCCAGCCTGACCAAACTGATGACCGCCTACATCGCCACGCTCGACATCCGTCGCGGGCAGATCGGCGAGAACGACCCGGTCACCGTCAGCGAGAACGCCTGGCGTACCGGTGGTTCGCGGATGTTCATCAAGGTGGGCAGCCAGGTGACCGTCAGCGACCTGCTGCACGGCATCATCATCCAGTCGGGCAACGATGCCAGCGTCGCCCTGTCCGAGCACATCGCCGGCAGCGAAGACGCCTTCGCCGACATGATGAACAAGACCGCCGCCGACCTGGGCATGAGCAACAGCCACTTCATGAACCCGACCGGCCTGCCGCACCCCGAGCACTACTCCTCGGCGCACGACATGGCCCTGCTGGCCCGCGCGATCATCAACGAAGACCCGGCTCACTATGCGATCTACTCGCAGAAAGAGTTCTTCTGGAACAACATCAAGCAGCCCAACCGCAACCTGCTGCTGTGGCGCGACAAGACCGTCGACGGCCTGAAGACCGGCCACACCGAGGAAGCCGGCTACTGCATGGTCGCCTCTGCCGTGCGTGACGGCCAGCGCCTGATCGCCGTGGTGTTCGGCACCAACAGCGAGCAGGCCCGTGCCGCTGAGACCCAGAAGCTGCTGACCTATGGCTTCCGCTTTTACGAAACCCAGACCTTCTACCAGAAAGGCACCGAGCTGGCCCAGTCGCCGGTCTGGAAAGGCGCCACTGGTCAGGTCAAGGCCGGCCTGGCCAACGACCTCACCCTGACCATGCCCAAGGGGCAGCTCAAGCGCCTGGCGGCGTCCATGAGCCTGAATCCACAGCTGACCGCGCCGATCGCCAAGGGCGACGTCATCGGCAAGGTCGAGGTCAAGCTGGACGACAAAGTGGTCCACAGCGCCGACCTGATCGCCCTCGACGCGGTCGAGGAGGGTGGTTTCTTCCGCCGTATGTGGGATAGCATTCGTCTGTTCTTCTACGGGTTGTTCAACTGATCCGTGACCTGCATGCCCCTGCGCGCCGCGCGGGGGCTTTGTTGTCGCCACGCCTTGCGAGGCCGTATCCGCCATGAGCGAAGCAGACGTCAAGTCGCACAAAATCGAATTCCCCTGCGAGGACTACCCGATCAAGGTGATCGGCGAGACCGGTGTCGGTTTCAGAGACAGCGTGATCGAGATCCTCAGCAAGTACGCCAAGGTCGACCTGTCGACCCTGGCCGAGCGCCAGAGCAAGGAAGGCAAGTACACCACGGTGCAACTGCACATCGTCGCCACCAGCGAGGACCAGCTGCAGGACATCAACAGCGCCCTGCGCGCGACCGGCACCGTCAAAATGGTGCTGTGATGTCCGCCTGTCTCGGTGTTCGCGTGCTTGGCCTGCAGCCCTATGAACCGGTGCTGGAGGCCATGCGGCGATTCACCGAGCAACGCGAGGCGTCGACCGTGGACGAAGTCTGGCTGGTCGAGCATCCGCCGGTCTTCACCCAGGGTCAGGCCGGCAAGGCCGAGCACCTGCTGGTGCCGGGCGAGATCCCCGTGGTGCAGAGCGACCGGGGCGGGCAGGTGACCTATCACGGGCCCGGCCAGTTGGTCGCCTATCTGCTGCTGGACGTGCGTCGCCTGGGGTTCGGCGTGCGCGATCTGGTCAGCCGCATCGAGCGCAGCCTGATCGAGCTGCTGGCGGGGTATGATGTCCAGGCCGCCGCCAAGCCGGATGCGCCGGGCGTCTATGTGAACGGTGCCAAGATCGCCTCCCTGGGGCTGCGCATCCGCAATGGCCGCTCCTTCCATGGCCTGGCCCTGAACGTGGACATGGACCTGGCGCCGTTTCGCCGAATCAACCCTTGCGGCTACGCCGGGCTGGCCATGACCCAGCTACGCGATCTCGCGGGGCCGATCGAATTCAACGAGGTCTGCACAAGGCTGCGCGAACAGCTGGTCAAGCACCTCGACTATGCCGAGCAGACGACCCTCACGGGCGGAATCGACTGATATGACAATTGTGCAAGAAGCCGTGCCTAACCTGATCCCGACCACCGACGCCACGGCGCGCCCTGCGCCGCGCAAGGTCGAGGCGGGGGTCAAGCTGCGTGGCGCCGAAAAGGTAGCGCGCATCCCGGTGAAGATCATCCCCACCGAGGAGCTGCCGAAGAAACCCGACTGGATCCGCGTGCGCATCCCGGTATCGCCCGAGGTAGACCGCATCAAGCAGCTGCTGCGCAAGCACAAGTTGCACAGCGTCTGCGAAGAGGCGTCCTGCCCGAACCTGGGCGAGTGCTTCTCCGGCGGCACCGCGACCTTCATGATCATGGGCGACATCTGCACCCGCCGCTGCCCGTTCTGCGACGTCGGCCATGGCCGACCCAAGCCGCTGGACGTGGACGAGCCGAAGAACCTGGCCGTGGCCATCGCCGACCTGCGCCTGAAGTACGTGGTGATCACCTCGGTCGACCGCGACGACTTGCGTGATGGCGGTGCCCAGCACTTCGCCGACTGCATCCGCGAGATCCGCGCCCTGTCGCCGGGCGTGCAGCTGGAAACCCTGGTCCCGGACTACCGGGGTCGCATGGACGTGGCACTGGCCATCACCGCGGCCGAGCCGCCTGACGTGTTCAACCACAACCTCGAGACCGTACCACGCCTGTACAAGGCCGCGCGTCCGGGGTCGGACTACGACTGGTCGCTGGACCTGCTGCAGAAGTTCAAGCAGCTGGTGCCGCACGTGCCGACCAAATCGGGCCTGATGCTCGGCCTGGGCGAGACCGACGAGGAAGTCATCGAGGTCATGCACCGCATGCGCGAGCACGACATCGACATGCTGACCCTGGGCCAGTACCTGCAACCGTCGCGTAGCCACTTGCCGGTGCAGCGTTTCGTGCACCCGGACACCTTCGCCTGGTTCGCCGAGGAAGGTTACAAGATGGGCTTCAAGAACGTCGCGTCCGGGCCGCTGGTACGTTCCTCGTACCATGCCGACCAGCAGGCCCACGAGGCCAAGATCAAGCTCTGATCGGCGTTAGCCTGCGAATGCCGGCGCACGTCCACAGACGGCGCCGGCATTGTGCTGTCTGGAGGACGCATGCGATCTGTGGCGATGGAGCGAAGCAGCTGCCGCTATCGCGGGCAAGCCCGCTCCCACACCCGTAGTCATGCCGCAGTGGTACTGGCGATCGCAGTCTCTTGTGGGCGCGGGCTTGCCCGCGATAGCGCCAGACCCGCCACTGCCTGACCCTGACCCTGCAGGCATTCCCAGTGTCCCCTGTCATGACCACTGCTGTATGGTGAACGCCTTTCCAGCCCCACCGTGCTGCAACCACTGCGCAAAAGGACGCTTCGCATGTCT
Organism: Pseudomonas entomophila; assembly: GCF_013523165.1. Classification (GTDB taxonomy): domain Bacteria; phylum Pseudomonadota; class Gammaproteobacteria; order Pseudomonadales; family Pseudomonadaceae; genus Aquipseudomonas; species Aquipseudomonas entomophila_A. Next base: position 22,498 of record NZ_JAAMQI010000013.1, on the reverse strand, counting down.
CTCGCTTCCACGCCTGCCTCCGTTTCCCAACTGCCCAGAGCGCTCAAGGCCAATGCCTGTTTCGCCATCGTCGCGCCTGCCGGCCCGGCTCGGCTGGACGCCGAACGCGCGCGCACCTGGTTCGCGCAACGCGGCTACCGTTGCCGACTCTTCCCGGGCGTGTCCCAGGCTCAGGGTTACCTGGCTGGCTCGGACGAGCAGCGTCTGGCCGACCTGCACGCCGCCTTCGCCGACCCGGACATCGACGCGATCCTCTGCATGCGCGGTGGCTATGGCAGCATGCGCCTGCTCGACCGGCTGGACTTCGACCTGCTGCGCGCCCATCCCAAACCGTTGATCGGCTACAGCGATATCACCGCGTTGCACACGGCCATCCATCGACAGGCCGGGTTTCCCACCTTCCATGGGGCGATGCTCAATGCCGACCTGCTGGCCAACAAGCAGCCGCCTACCAGCAGCTCGCTGTTGCAGCAGCTCACCGGGACGTTGACCGAAGGGTCGATCATCGAGCATCCGCGCGACATGGCGCTGACCAGCGTCGTGCCTGGTGTGGCGACTGGACGGCTGATGGGCGGCAACTTGTCCATGCTCGGTGCGACCTTGGGCACCTGCGCCGAGGTCGAACTCGAAGGTCGCCTCCTGTTCATCGAGGACGTGAACGAACCGCTCTACCGCGTCGATCGCCTGCTCACGCAGCTACGCCTGGCAGGCAAGTTCGAGGGGCTCGAAGGGGTGCTGGTGGGGGACTTCGCCGGCATCACCGTGACGGCCTTGGCACCGTTGCTGCGCGACATCTTCGGGCCGCTGCGCATTCCAGTGCTGGCCGGCTGGCGCAGTGGGCATTGCGACCCTAATGTGTGCTTGCCGCTGGGCGCCCACGTGACGCTCGACAGCAGTGCCAGACGCCTGAGGTTGAACCAGGGGCTCTTCGAGGCGTGATCACGCAAGCGGCCTGCCAGGGCTGACAGGCCGCTTGCATCGCCCACTCACTGTTGACGCAGGCTGTCGAGCAGGGGGTGGGTCGGGTAACCGTCGGCCGGCCAACCCAGGCCCTGCTGGGCATTACGAATCGCCTTGCGGGTATTGGCGCCGATGATGCCATCGGCATTGCCGGCGTCATGGCCCCGTGCATTGAGCAGGCTCTGCAGCTCCATCCGCTCGCTGCGGGTCAGTGGCTTGTCGTCCTTCGGCCAGCTACCTGCGATGAAGCCCCAGCCCGAGAACCGGTCACCCAGCAGGCTGACCGCCAGCGCGTACGACGACGAGTTGTTGTAGCGCAGGATGGCGCGGAAGTTGTCCAGCACCAGGAACGCCGGGCCGCGCGCGCCGGCCGGCAACAGCAAGGCTGCGGACAGCTGCTGGCTGCCTTCGGGAAGGCGCGTGCCGGTTGGCAGTTGCACGCCCATCTGCAGCCACTCGCTCACCGTCTTGCGCTGCGCGCCATCGGCCTGCCAGTAATCGAAGCCACTGGGCACCTGCACCTCGAAGCCCCATGGCTGACCACGCTTCCAGCCGGAGCTTTGCAGGTAGTGCGCGGTCGAGGCCAGGGCGTCGGGCGTGCTGTTCCAGATGTCCCGCCGGCCATCACCGTCGAAGTCCACCGCATGGGTGTTGTAGGTGGTGGGGATGAACTGCGTCTGGCCCATGGCACCGGCCCAGGAGCCGCGCATGGCCTCGGGCTGGATGTCACCGTTCTGCACGATCTGCAGGGCGGCGATCAGCTGGTCGTGGGCGAAGGCCGGGCGTCGTCCTTCGTAGGCGAGGGTGGCCAGTGAGCGAATCACCGACTTGTTGCCCTGGAACTGGCCGAAGTTGCTTTCCATGCCCCAGACCGCCACCAGAATCTGCCGGTCGACGCCATACCGCTGTTCGAGCTGTTCGAGCAGCGCGGCATGCTTTTCGAGCAGCGCCTTGCCGTTGCGCACACGGACCGGCGACAACGCACCGTCGAGGTACTCCCAGACCGGCCGGGTGAACTCCGGCTGGCTGCGGTCGGCCTTGATCACGTCCAGGTCAGGGGTGACACCGACGAAGGCGGCATCGAAGACACTGGCGCGGATGCCGGCCTGCAGGGCTTGCTCACGGAATTGCGCCTGCCACTGCGCGAAACTCTGCTGCGGCTGGATCTCGGTGTCGGACGGCGTGGCGGCCTGCGTCTGCACGGCCGCAGGCACAGGCGTGCTGGCCGGTTGCGAAGTGGCGGGCAGCGGCACCGCATCGGCGGCCGTGGGCTTCTCGGCGCACGCCACCAGCAGGATGAGGCTGGTAGCGGCCACCAGTTGACGAGGCTGTCGACGCAGAGAAAGACAAGAGAGCATGCACGAATCCAGAAAATGCAGATTAGGTGAAGACCATATCATGCCCGGGCGGTTCGTGCCTCACGCGGCCAAACGGCAAGAAGCCTCCCAATCTCTCGATTGGAAGGCTTCGCGGCGGTAGCTGCCTTTGCCCTTGCCGGCGCGCTCCTGGCGACAGCGGAACAGCGGCTGGGCGACGATGGACTTGGCCTTGTTGGGGCGGGTGCTGGACTTCTTGCTCATGGGCAGGGCCTCGTGAGGGGATTGCGAGGCGCACTGTAGAGGCGAGGAGGTGCGGGGGCTAATTGATTGTATGCATCGAAAGCTTGAGGGCGGCTGATTGCCGAGTGCGGGTTAAGCTAACGGGGACCACGTCACCGCATTGACGGTTTTATGGGCCCTGCGGGCCCAATCGCGGCACAGGGGCCGCTCCTACACCCGTAGCTCCACCGCGGGGTTGCAGGCTATCGCGGTCACCTGTAGGAGCGGCCCCGGTGCCGCGATTGGGCCCGCAGGGCCCATGAATCCCGCCACGCCATCCGGCAGATCAGCGCTACGGCAATGATCAGCAGGATAACCCCATCGGGCACCCGTTCGAGCCCGTCACTGCGCCGGCAACGACACCCGCTGCCCGGCCATCAACAGCACCAGCCTTGCCAACCCGACCCAGGGCGAGCCTTCCGACTGGCCCTTGATCTGCGCGTCGATCCGCTGGGCGTCCACCAGCAGCTGGTTCCAGCGCTGCGCCGACAGCCGCTGCAACGCCTTGCTGACCAGTGGCCGACGCTTGTCCCACACGGGAGGCTTGGCCTGGCTGAAAGCCTTGTCCAGGGGGATGCCCTGGCTGAACTGCTGGGCGATACCGGCCAGCAGACGCAGTTCGCGTGCCAGTGCCCAGAGGATGACCGGTGCTTCCACCCCTTCACCCCGCAGGCCTTCGAGCATGCGCAGCCCATGGCTCGCTTCGCCCTTGAGCACCGCATCGACCAGCCCGAAGACGTCGAAGCGCGCGCTGTCGGCCACCGCCGCCTGCACGGTGTCCACCGTCACCTGGTTGCCGTCGGCCAGCAGCTTGAGCTTTTCGATTTCCTGGGCGGCCGCGAGCAGATTGCCTTCGACCCGTGCGGCGATGAGGTCGACCGCCTCCCGCTGCGCAGAAAGCCCGGCACGCGCCAGGCGCTGGTTGATCCACTGCGGCAACTGGTGCGCGTCCACCGGCCAGATCTGCACGAACTGGCACTGCGCGCTGTCGATCAGGGCCTTGCCCCACTTGGATTTCTGCGCGCTGGCGTCGAGCCTGGGCAGGCTGACCAACAGCACCGTGTCTTCGGCCGGTCGGCTGACGTAGTCGATCAGTGCCGCAGCGCCCTTGTCACCTGGCTTGCCGCTGGGCAGCCGTACTTCCAGCAGGCGCTTCTGGGCGAACAGCGACAGGCTCGCGCCGGCGAGCAGCAGGTTACCCCAGTCGAAGTTGGCATCGGCGGAGAACACCTGGCGCTCGTCGTGACCTTGATGACGCGCGGCCGCACGGATGGCGTCGGCGGCTTCCTGGCACAGCAGCGGGTCGTCGCCGCTGACCACGTAGACGGGGGCCAGCGTGCCTTGCAGGTGCTTGTCGAGTTGAGCGGGGGCGAGTTTCATGGGCGGGAGAGCAGGGCACCCGCAGGTGCCCCGCGTGGCCTCACTGGACCGGCAGGTCCAGAGGCGACTGCTGCGGCGTCTCGTCCTGGACGCGGCGTGCATCTTCCAGCGCCTGGGCCTGCGCACGGGCACGGGCGTCGGCGTCCTGCTGCAGCTCGTCCAGACGCGCCGGGGTCAGCAGTTGCAGGCGCACGATCATGGCCTGGATCAGGTCACGGCGCATTTCCTTGCGCACCTGGGCCGCTTCCTGGTCGCCACCGGTGACGTTGTTGCCGTCACGGGTGTAGACGCGGCGCACGGTGACCTTGTCCGACAGCAGCTCGGCGTTGTTCAGGCCGGCGATGGTGTAGTTCAGCACCGTGGTCAGCTCGTAGTCGGCCGACCGGCTGCCGCCGGCGTAGGTGGCGGCGCGCTGGTTCTCTTCTTCGCGGGTCAGGATCAGGCGATAAGGGGCGCTGCTACGCACGGCCACACCGTCGTTCTCCAGGGCCTGGCGCAGTTGCTTCACCGTGTCGCCATAGGCGTTGCGGGCGCTGACGTCCAGCTCGCGCAGGCTCAGGTCGGCTTCACCGGTACCACGCAGCTGGAAACCACAGGCGCTCAGCAGCACGGCCAGGCCCACTACCAGCAGATTGCGTTTGATCATGTTGTTGCTCCCTTCTGGGCCGATTCCGCCTGCCCGCGACGTTCGCAGGCAGGCGTTGCCATCAATTGGCGACGATGTTGACCAGCTTGCCTGGCACCACGATGACCTTGCGGATGGTCAGGCCTTCGGTGAAGCGCAGCACGTTCTCGTTGGCACGGGCAGCGGCTTCGATCTCTTCGCGGCTGGCGCTGGCAGGCATGTCGACCTGGCCGCGCAGCTTGCCGTTGACCTGCACCACCAGCACGAGGCTGTCCTGCACCAGGGCCTGTTCGTCCACGGCCGGCCAGGCGGCGTCGATCACCGGCTGTGCATGGCCCAGCTGCTGCCACAGCTCATGGCTGATGTGCGGCGTGATCGGTGCCAGCAGCAGCGTGACGGCTTCGAGGCCCTCGTGCAGCAGGGCGCGGTCCTGTTCGGTGGCCTGTGGGGCTTTTTCCAGCACGTTCATCAGCGTCATCACCTGGGCGATGGCGGTGTTGAACTTGTGGAACTGACCCACGTCGGTCCCGGCCTGCTTGATGGCGGCATGGATGGCACGGCGCACGACCTTCTGTGCATCGTCCAGCGCGGCCACGTCCAGCGTGCCCGGCAAGCCGGCGTTCACGTGGGCCTGGGCCAGGCGCCAGACACGACGCAGGAAGCGGCTGGCGCCTTCGACCCCGGCATCGGACCATTCCAGGCTGGCATCGGGCGGCGAAGCGAACATCATGAACAGACGGCAGGTGTCGGCGCCGTAGACCTCGATCATCGACTGCGGATCGACGCCGTTGTTCTTCGACTTGGACATCTTCTCGGTACCGCCGATTTCCACCGGCAGGCCGTCGGTCTTCAGGCGCGCGCCGATGACCTTGGCCTTGGCGTCACGTTCGATCTCGACGTCGGCCGGGTTGAACCAGTCCTTGCCGCCGTTGCTGGCCACACGGTAGTAGGTGTCGGCCACCACCATGCCCTGGGTCAGCAGATTCTTGAACGGCTCGTTCGAGGTGACCAGGCCTTCGTCGCGCATCAGCTTGTGGAAGAAGCGCGCGTAGAGCAGGTGCAGGATGGCGTGCTCGATACCGCCGATGTACTGGTCCACCGGCAGCCAGTGGTTGGCGGCCTTGGGGTCGACCATGCCGCCTTCGTAGTGGGGCGAGGCGTAGCGGGCGAAGTACCAGGACGATTCGACGAAGGTGTCCATGGTGTCGGTTTCGCGCTTGGCCGCGGCGCCGCAGGTCGGGCAGCTGCAGGCGTAGAACTCGGGCATGCGTGCCAGGGGCGAACCGGCGCCATCGGGCACCACGTTCTCCGGCAGGGTCACCGGCAGCTGGTCTTCCGGCACCGGCACGTCACCGCAGTTCGGGCAGTGGATGATCGGAATCGGGCAGCCCCAGTAGCGCTGGCGGCTGATGCCCCAGTCACGCAGGCGGAACTGGGTGCGCGACTGGCCGAGGTCCTTGCGGATCAGGGCGGCTTCGATGGCGTCGAAGGCGCCTTCGAAGTCCAGGCCGTCGAACTCGGCAGAGTTGATCAGTTGGCCATGCTCGCCGTAGGCCGGCTGCCACTCGTCACCGACCGTGTCGCCCGCGCTGGTGCGCACCACGGCCTTGATCGGCAGCTGGTACTTGCGGGCGAACTCGAAGTCGCGCTCGTCATGGGCCGGGACCGCCATCACGGCGCCGTCGCCGTAGTGCATCAGCACGTAGTTGGCGACCCAGACCGGCAGCTTCTCGCCGGTCAGCGGGTGCTCGACGAACAGCGACGTCGGCATGCCCTTCTTTTCTTGCGTGGCGATGTCGGCTTCGGCGACGCTGCCGCTCTTGCAGGCGTCGATGAACGCTTGCAGTTCAGGGTTGCCTTCGGCGGCCTGGGTGGCCAGCGGGTGCTCGGCGGCCACGGCCACGTAGGTGGCGCCCATCAGCGTGTCGGGGCGGGTGGTGAAGACCTTCAGCGCGCCGGCATGGCCGATGCTGGCCAGGTCGTGCGGGAACTGCACTTCCATGCCGCGCGACTTGCCGATCCAGTTGCGCTGCATGGTCTTGACCTGCTCGGGCCAGCCCGGCAGCTCGTCGAGGCTTTCCAGCAGCTCGTCGGCGTAGTCGGTGATGCGGAAGTAGTACATCGGGATCTCGCGCTTCTCGATCAGCGCGCCCGAGCGCCAGCCGCGCCCGTCGATGACCTGCTCGTTGGCGAGCACGGTCTGGTCGACCGGGTCCCAGTTGACGGTGCCGTTCTTGCGGTAGATGACACCCTTCTCGAACAGGCGGGTGAACAGCCACTGCTCCCAGCGGTAGTAGTCCGGCTTGCAGGTGGTCACTTCGCGCGACCAGTCGATCGCCAGGCCCAGGCTCTTGAGCTGGGTCTTCATGTACTCGATGTTCTCGTACGTCCACTTGGCCGGCGCGACGTTGTTCTTCATCGCGGCGTTTTCCGCCGGCATGCCGAAGGCGTCCCAGCCCATGGGCTGCAGGACGTTCTTGCCGAGCATGCGCTGGTAGCGGGCGATCACGTCGCCGATGGTGTAGTTGCGCACGTGCCCCATGTGCAGCTTGCCGCTCGGGTACGGGAACATCGACAGGCAGTAGTAGGTGTCCTTGCCTGGCTGTTCGGTCACGGCGAACGACTGGTTCGCTTCCCAGGCCTGCTGGGCGGCGGCTTCGATTTCACGGGGCTGATATTGTTCGTGCATGGCTACTTTGCGCTGAGAGATGAAAGACCCTGTCCAGGCAGCGAAAACCTCGCTGCGACGGCAATCCGGCGTCGGTGGAGTGAACGCCGTAGCATACATGAGCGCCGCCTACCGTGGGAAACCCTGATTGCGTCGGGGCCTTGCCGATGGCCGTTGGTCGCGGCGCCCGGCTGCCGTCGCAGGTGACGCTAAGCTCAGGGGTGCAACGAGACTGTCATCCCCAACGAGGTGCCCGCATGGGAGAGCCGCACACCCCCAACCCCCCAACCGATGTCTACGAACGTCTGATCGACCGACTTGGCCTAGCCCTGGAGACGGCCCGCACGTCGGTGCGATTGCGTGACGAACAACCGACCGAACTGGAGCTGCGCGGCTTGAGCCGCGCCGAGTACGACGTGCTCAAGACCTACCTGGACGCACTGCCCGCCCACCCGGGCCCGGCCGCCGAGGGGCCTCGACAGCGCCCCGCCAGACGCACCGCCGAGGTCGTCTGGCTGCGCGATCGCAAGCGCCGCGACACGTCGATACCCGCACAGCGCCTGCCGGTGCGCTGACCGGTCTCGGCACCGGGCCACGACTTGTGGACCGGTGCCGATCCCCCTAGGCTGCGCGCACCGAAACGAGGTGCGCCATGCCGATCCGCTTTTTCCTCAAACACCTGTTGCTGCCCCCGGGCGGGCTGTTGCTGCTGGTCCTGGCCGGCTGCTGGCTGCGCCGTCGTCGCCCGCGCCTGGCGAACGTGTGCCTGGCCCTGGGGCTGGGCGGGCTGTGGCTGATGAGCCTGCCGCTGGTGGTGCAGCAGGCGGCGCGGCTGCTCGAACGCGAACCGCCCCTGCCCACGGCGCAGTGGGCGACGCTGGCTGCCGAGGCCCAGGTCATCGTGGTGCTCGGTGCGGGCCGCGAGCGGGGCGACCCGGCCTGGGGCGGGGACGACCAGCCCACCGGCGTAGCCCTGGAGCGCATGCGGTTCGCCGCGCAACTGGCCAAGGCCTCCGGGTTGCCGCTGCTGACCAGCGGCGGCCTGCACGAAGGCACGCCCCCCAGCGAGGCCCGGTTGATGGCCGAGCGCCTGCGTCAGGATTTCGGGGTGACGGTGACCTGGGAGGAGGGTGCCAGCCGCACCACCTGGGAAAACGCCCAGCTGACGGCGCGGCTGCTTCGGCCACTGGGGATTCGCCGGGTGGTGCTGGTCACGCAGGCCTGGCACATGCCCCGTGCGCGCTGGAGCTTCGAGGCCAACGGCCTGACGGTCGTGGCAGCGCCCGTGGGCTTTCTCGGTCATGCCTCAGTAGGACCTTTCGCCGGATTGCTGCCGGAGGGGCGAGCCGTCTGGCGCAACGGGCAACTGCTCAACGAGGCGGCAGGCCTGGTGGGCTACCGCCTGTTCGAGGGCCGCTAGGGGCGCGCCGCGCGACGCCGGGCCAGTGCGGCCCAGCCCAGCAGCACGGCGCAGACCAGCGCCAGTGGCCATGAGCGCCAGCGCAGGTAAGGGGTGAGGTCCTGCATCGGCACGACCTCACCGTACAGCACGGCCTGCTGGAACTGCGGCACGCGCTCGGTGATCTGGCCGAACGGGTCGATCAGCGCGGTGACGCCGTTGTTGGTGGCGCGGATCATCCAGCGTCCGGCCTCCAGGGCACGCATCTGCGCCATCTGCAGGTGTTGCAGCGGGCCGATCGAGGTGCCGAACCAGGTGTCGTTGCTGATGGTCAGCAGCAGGTCGCTGCGCGCGGCCAGGCCGGCGGCGAATTCCGGGTAGACCACCTCGTAGCAGATGTACGGCGCGATCATGTGCCCCTTGGCCTGCAACAGCGCCTGCTGCGCCGGGCCACGGGCGAAATCGGACATCGGCAGGTTGAAGAACTCGATCAGCCCGCGCAGCATGTCCTGCAAGGGCACGTACTCGCCGAACGGCACCAGCTTCTGCTTGAGGTAGGTGCCTTCGCCGCCGCCGGCCACGGTGATGCCGTTGTAGTAGCGGCGCTGGCCGTCGACCACTTCACGCACCGGGACGCCGGTGATCAGCGCCGCGTGACGGTCGCTGGCGAATGTCCCCATCATGTCGATGAAGCCTTGGGCCTGGTCCTTGAGCACCGGCACGGCGGTTTCCGGCCAGATCAACAGATCGACCGGCCGCGAGGCGAAGCTCAGGTCGCGGTACAGCGCCAGTTGCGCATTGACGTGCGCCGGGTCCCACTTCAGGTCCTGCTCGACGTTGCCCTGGATCGCCGCCACCGTCAGGGGCTTGCCCGACGGCTGCGTCCAGGCGTGGCCCTTGAGTGCCCAGCCGAGTACCCAAGGCGCGATCAACAGGGCCAGACCGCCTGCCAGCAGTGCTCCCCGGGCCCGCAGGCGCGGCAGGTTGCACAGCAGCGCCGCACTCAGGGCCAGCACGAACGACACCAGCCAGACGCCACCGACCGGGGCCAGCCCGGCCAGCGGACCATCGAGCTGGCTGTAGCCTGCGTACAACCACGGGAACCCGGTCAGGAACCAGCCACGAAACGCTTCCTGCAGCAGCCACAGGGCCGCGAAGCCCAGCGCATCGGCCAGTGGGGCCTCGCTGCGCCGTAGCCAGCGTGCCCAGAGCCAGGCGGGCAGGGCGAAGAACCAGGCGATGGCGGCGAAGAAGGCCAGCAGCAGCAAGGTCGCCAGCAAGGGCGAGGCGCCGCCGTAGGTATTGATGCTGACGTAGATCCAACTGGTACCGGCGCCATACAGACCGAAGCCGTAGCACCAGCCACGGCCCAGCGCCTGGCGCGGGCTGAGCTGGCGCAGGCCCAGGTAGAACAGCGCGATCGCCAGCACGGCGAGCGGCCAGGCGTCGAACGGCGCCAGGGCCAGGGACGTGCTGGCGCCGGCCGCCACGGCCAGCAGGTTACCGGGCCAGCCGGGGCGGGTGATCCAACGCATGACTATCCTTGGCGATTGATGGGGGTCAGACGCAGCAGGTGGATGCGGCGGCTGTCGGCGTTCAGGACACGGAAGCGGTAGGCCCCGATCGCGGTGGTCTCGTTGCGCTTGGGCATGTAGCCGAAGGCTTTCATGACCAGCCCGCCGACGGTGTCGAATTCGTCGTCCGAGAAGTCGCCGTCGAAGGACTCGTTGAACTGCTCGATCGGCGTCAGCGCCTTGACCAGGAAGTCGCCATTGGGCAGCGGCTTGATGTAGCTGTCTTCCTCGACGTCGTGCTCGTCCTCGATGTCGCCGACGATCTGCTCGAGCACGTCCTCGATGGTCACCAGGCCGGCCACACCGCCGTACTCGTCGATGACGATGGCCATGTGGTTGTGGTTGGCGCGAAACTCACGCAGCAGCACGTTCAGGCGCTTGGACTCGGGCACGAAGGTGGCCGGGCGCAGCAGGCTCTTGATGTCGACGCTGTCGCCGTTTTCCTTGAGGATCAGCGGCAGCAGGTCCTTGGCCAGCAGCACGCCGAGCACGTCGTCGTGACTCTCGCCGATGACCGGGTAGCGCGAGTGCGCCGCGTCGATCACTGCCGGCAAAAATTCGCGCGGGGTCTGGGTGGCGCGGATGCTGATCATCTGCGAGCGCGGCACCATGATGTCGCGCACCTGCAGGTCAGCGACCTGGATGGCGCCCTCGACGATGGCCAGCGCTTCGCTGTCCAGCAGTTTGTTCTGGTGGGCTTCGCGCAGCAGCTCGAGGAGCTCCTGGCGGTTCTTCGGCTCATGGGCAAAAGCCTGGGTCAGTTTGCCCAGCCATGACTTCTGCCCATTGCTCGATCGGTCTTCGCTCATGGCGGTTACTCGTGATCCTTGCAGGTATCGGGGTGTGAAGGGTCGGTGTCGTCGTCGGCGTACGGATCGGGGTGGCCGAGCTCCGCCAACAGGGTGCGTTCCAGTGCTTCCATCTCCTCGGCCTCATCGTCGTCGATGTGGTCGTAGCCGAGCAGGTGCAGGCAGCCGTGTATGACCAGGTGCGCCCAGTGCGCTTCCAGGGCCTTGCCCTGTTCGGCGGCCTCGCGCTCGACCACCGGCACGCAGATCACCAGGTCGCCGAGCAGCGGAATGTCCAGCAGCTCATCGGGCACATCGGCCGGGAAGGACAGCACGTTGGTGGCGTAGTCCTTGTGCCGGTAGGTGTGGTTGAGCGCGCGGCCCTCGTCGAGATCGACCAGGCGAATGGTCATCTCCGAGTCGGCGCTGCGCTGGCGCAGGGCCAGCTCGCACCAACGGCGGAAGGCGGCGTCCTCCGGCGCAGCGGCCTCGGTGGCCCGCTGCAGGTCGAGTTCAAGCATGTTTGCCGGGCACCTCGGGCTTGGCCTGCTGGGCGTCGAAGCGCTCGTAGGCTTCGACGATGCGCTGAACCAGCGGGTGACGCACCACGTCCTTGGGCTGGAAGTGCGTGAAGCTGATGCCGGGCACGTCGCGCAGCACCTCGATCACGTGGGCCAGCCCGGACTTGGTGCCGCGCGGCAGGTCGACCTGGGTGATGTCGCCAGTGATGACCGCCGTGGAGCCGAAGCCGATACGGGTCAGGAACATCTTCATCTGCTCGAGCGTGGTGTTCTGGCTCTCGTCGAGAATGATGAAGCTGTTGTTCAGCGTGCGACCGCGCATGTACGCCAGAGGGGCGATCTCGATCACCTGGCGCTCGATCAGCTTGGCCACGTGCTCGAAGCCGAGCATCTCGTAGAGGGCGTCGTACAGCGGACGCAGGTAGGGGTCGATCTTCTGGGCCAGGTCGCCGGGCAGGAAGCCCAGCTTCTCGCCTGCTTCGACCGCCGGACGCACCAGCAGGATGCGCCGCACCTGTTCACGCTCCAGCGCATCCACCGCAGCGGCCACGGCCAGGTAGGTCTTGCCGGTACCGGCCGGGCCAATGCCGAAGTTGATGTCGTTGGCCAGGATTTCCTTCACGTACCGCTGCTGGTTGGCACCGCGCGGGCGAATGTTGCCCTTGCGCGTGCGCAGCGACACGCTGACTTCGTTCGTTGCCGGGGTTTCGAGGGCTTCCACGGTCGACTCCTGCAGGTACAGGTGAACCATTTCCGGCGACAGCTCGGTCGCTTTCGCTTCGCGGTAGAGCCTGCGCAGCAGCTGTTCGGCGGAGAAGGTGGTCTTGGGCTCGCCAATGAGCTCGAACTGATTGCCGCGGTTGCGGATCTCGATGTCCAGGCGCTGTTCGATCAGGCGCAGGTGCTCGTCGAACTGTCCGCACAGGTTGGCGAAACGATGGGCCTCGAAGGGCTCGAGGATGAAGCGATGGGGTTCTATGGGTGCGTTCAAGGTGGTCTTGGGCCGCTCGCCGGCTAGGGAATGTGAGATCAAGAATAACCCTTGATCGGCAGTGGCGAAAGGTCCGCTGCGATCAAGGGTTGCCAAGGGTCGCTCGTGTCTGTTTGGAGCGCACGCGCACGCGATGGTTTCATGGGTTGGACAGCGTGGGCAGGCGCCGTCTGCTATGCTGCGCGCCCCTTTTCCGCACCGTTGACCTTGCCGCCATGACCAAACGCGACGCGCCGCTGTTCAAAGTGATCTTCCTCAACCAGGGCCAGGTGTTCGAGATGTACGCCAAGCAGATCTACCAGAGCGACCTGTGGGGCTTCCTGGAGGTGGAGGAGTTCGTCTTCGGCGAGCGCACCCAGGTCGTGGTCGACCCCAGCGAAGAAAAGCTCAAGGCCCAGTTCGACGGCGTGGTGCGCAGCTTCGTGCCGATGCACGCCATCGTGCGCATCGACGAGGTGGAGCGGGTCGGTGCGGTGAAGATCAGCGAGGCCCGGCCGACCGGCAACGTCATGCCGTTCCCGATGCCGATGCCGGAGAAGTGAGCCCCGTGTGAAGCGCGTGCCGCTCAGGGCAGGGGCGAGAAGGGTGTGCGACCGTCGGCGCTCTGCAGCTCCAGCAGGTATTTGCGGAAGATCTGCCCCAGCACCTGGGTCGCCCGCTCGAGTTCTTCGCGCGGCATGCTGGCCGACACCTCGTCGGCCATGTCCAGCGCATCCTCGGCGCCATTGACCGCGGCCATCTTCAGCAGGATGTAGGCCTGCACCTTGTTGGCCGCCACGCCCTCGCCCTGGAAGAACATGGCGCCCAGCCTGGACTGCGCCTCGGCATGGCCCAGCAGCGAGGCCTGCTCGTAGTAGTCCAGCGCCTTGTGCAAGTCCTTCGGGACCTGGTCGCCCGCATGGTACAGCTCGGCCAGCTCGTACTGCGCCTGGGCGTCGCCCGAGGTCGCCAGCTGCTCGCACGCCTTGATGGCCCTGTCCACGTCCTGCGGCCGGGTGTCGAACGTGCAACGTCCCGTGGTCGGGATCAGCAGCGAGTTGCCGCCCTCCGCCAAGGCCGCCAAGGGCTGGAGGAGCAGCAGGCAGCCCAGGCTGAGGGCGCGGCCGGTGCGGTTCATGGGGATCGACTTACCTCTGCAAAGCTGCGGCCAATGTCTCTGGTGGCTCATTATGGGATAAGCCACCCGTACCTTACAAAGTTTTACTCGATTTTCTGGCGAATGCAGGGACAGGCTCCCCGACCACCGGCGCAAGGACGCAAGGGCCAGGGAGGGCGTTCGCTCATTTCAGCGCGGCGAAGGCCTTTTCCGCGGCGTCCAGCGTGATCTTCAGCTCGGTCTCGCCATGAGCGATCGAGGTGAAGCCGGCTTCGAAGGCGCTCGGGGCCAGGTACACGCCGCCCTCGAGCATCAGATGGAAGAACCGCTTGAAGCGTTCCGCATCGCTGCCCATCACGTCGTCGAAGGTGACGATGTCGTCGGCGCCGGTGAAGTACAGGCCGAACATGCCGCCAGCCTGGGTGGTGACGAACGGCACGCCCGCGGCATCGGCGCGCTGCTGCAGGCCGTCGAGCATGCGGCTGGTGAAGGCGCTCAGCTCGTCGTGGAAGCCCGGACGGCTGATCAGGCGCAGGGTGGTCAGGCCCGCGGCCATGGCCAGCGGGTTACCGGACAGGGTGCCTGCCTGGTAGACCGGGCCCAGTGGCGCGATGCATTCCATGATCGCGCGCTTGCCGCCGAAGCAGCCCACCGGCATGCCGCCGCCGACGATCTTGCCGAAGGTCGACAGGTCGGGGGTGATGCCGTAGTGGCCTTGCGCACCGCCCAGCGACACGCGGAAACCGGTCATCACTTCGTCGAAGATCAGCACCACGCCGTGCTTGTCGCACTGCTCGCGCAGGCCTTCGAGGAAGCCCGGTGCCGGGGGCACGCAGTTCATGTTGCCGGCCACCGGCTCGACGATGATGCAGGCCACGGTCTGGCCCACGTCGGCCAGGGTCTTTTCCACCGCGGCCAGGTCGTTGAACGGCAGGGTCAGGGTGTGCTTGGCGAAGTCTGCCGGCACCCCGGCCGAGCTGGGCACGCCGGAGGTCAGCAGGCCGGAGCCGGCCTTGACCAGCAGGCTGTCGGAGTGGCCGTGATAGCAGCCTTCGAACTTGATGATCGCATCGCGGCCGGTGTAGCCGCGGGCCAGGCGAATGGCGCTCATGGTCGCCTCGGTGCCGGAGCTGACCATGCGCACCATCTCCATCGACGGCACCAGCGAGCAGACCAGGTCGGCCATCTCGGTTTCCATCGCGGTCGGCGCGCCGTAGGACAGGCCGTGCACCAGCTGGCGACGCACCGACTCCAGCACCTCCGGGTGACCATGGCCAAGGATCATCGGCCCCCAGGAACCGACGTAGTCGACGTAGCGCTTGTCGTCCTCATCGATGACGTAGGCGCCCTCGGCGTGCTTGAAGAACAGCGGTGTGCCGCCGACGCTGCGGAACGCGCGCACGGGCGAGTTCACGCCACCGGGGATGTGTTTCTGGGCTTGGGCGAACAGGGATTCAGAACGGGACATAAGAAGGCTTCTCTCGAATCAGGAGGCGAACAGGGCGTTGAAGGCGCGGGCGCGACGGGTGACGTCTTGCGCGCTGTCGGCACCGAACAGGCCGTGGATCACCGCCAGCAGGTCGGCACCGTGGGCGACCAGCGGGGCGGCGTTGTCGAGGGTGATGCCGCCGATCACCGCGATCGGCAGTGGCAGCTCCGCGCGCGCCTGGGCCAGCAGCTCGAGGCTGGCCGCCGGGGCGCCGGGCTTGGTCATCGAGTGGAAGAAACGGCCGAAGGCCACGTAGCTGGCGCCTTGCTCCAGCGCCTGGTGCGCCAGGTCGAGACGGTCATGGCAGGTCGAGCCGATCACGGCCTGCGGCCCCAGCTGCGCGCGCGCCGGGTGCAGCGGCCCGTCGGTCTGGCCCAGGTGCACGCCGACGCCCAGCCGGGCCGCCAGCGCCACATCGTCGTTGATCACCAGTGGCGTGCCGTAGCGCTGGCACAGCTCGCGCAGCGCCTCGGCCTCGTCCTGGCGACGTGACGCGTCGCCGCTCTTGTCGCGGTATTGCAGCAGCGCCAGGCCGCCTTCGAGTGCCGCTTCGACGTGGGACAGCAGCCGCCCGGCCAGGAGCTGGCTGTCGGTGATCGCATACAGACCGCGTCGTGTCATGTCGCCCTCGTGGCAGGTCAGGAACAGAAATCCAGCGGCAACCGGCGTGGCACGTACTGGCCCCGGCCCAGCTGTTCGGCGTCGCGCAGCGTGCGCCAGGTGTAGTCCAGCGCGCTGCGTACCGCGCTGTGCAGGTGTTCGCCCTGGGCCAGGCGACCGGCCAGGGCACTGGCCAGGGTGCAGCCCGACCCGTGGTAGCTGCCCGGCAGGCGCTCGCAGGTCCAGACCTGGCAGTCGCCGTCGCGGCTGTAGAGACGGTTGTGGATCTGCTGCTCGTCGCCGTGCCCGCCGGTGATCAGCAGGTGCTGGCAGTAGGGCAGCAGCTTGTCGGCGCACTGGTCCGCCGTGCCGTCCGGCAGCTCGGCCAGGATACGTGCCTCGGGCAGGTTGGGCGTGGCGATCGTCGCCAGGGGCAGCAGGTGCTCGCGCACGGCATAGCCGACCTCGTCCTTGCCCAGGCGCCCACCGCCGCCGGCGCGCAGCACCGGGTCGCAGACCATCGGCAGGTGCGGGTGTGCCCGCAGCAGCTCGGCGACCGTGTCGACCATCTCGAGCGAGCCGAGCATGCCCAGCTTGACCGCCGCCACGCAGGCGTCGGCGAGCACGGCGTTGGCCTGGGCCAGCACCCACGCGCGGTCCAGCACCCGGAAGTCGGACACATTGACGGTATCCTGCACGGTCAAGGCGGTGACGGCGGGGGCCGCATGGCAACCTTGGGCGATCAGGGCTTCGATATCTGCCTGCAGGCCGGCGCCACCACTGGGGTCATGGCCGGACAGACAGAGGACAACGGGGCGAGAGCTGTAGATAGTCATGGAGGGCGAGCTTACCACCAAACGGTTCCAGGTGCCTCCGTCCCATGGTCGTGACGCAAGGCCCTGGGGCCACGCGCGGCGCGTGCCGAGCCACCTGCTTGAGCATCCGGCCCGGCGCTGCTTCACTGTCCTGACCTGCCCCGGATCGGGAGTCGCCCCATGCCTTTGCACGCGTTCGCCGAGACCCATGTGGTCACCAACCAGCCCCCGCCGCTGGACGGCGCCAACCTCTATCGGCTGGACCTGCCGTTGCAGCAGGGGATACGGCGCCACGGTGCCGCCTGGGCCGAGGCACGCCTGGACGCCTACGGCGCGCTGGCCGGTGGCCCGCTGATGGACGCCGGCGTGCTCGCCGAGCGTCACCCGCCGCGTTTCAGCAGCCATGATCGCTACGGCCACCGCATCGACTGGGTGGAGTTCCACCCGGCCTATCACACGCTGATGCGCACCGCAGTCGAGCACGGCCTGCCGGCATTGCCGTGGGCCGCGCCTGGTGACGGCGCACACGTCGCGCGCGCGGGCCTGGTCTACCTGCACATGCAGGCCGACGCCGGCAGTGGCTGCCCGCTGACCATGACCTTCGCCGCCGTGCCGGCCCTGCGCCGCCAGCCGAGCCTGGCCGCCGACTGGCTGCCGAAGGTCCTGGCGCCGACCTATGACCCGCGCAACATCGGCGTGGGGCACAAGGCCGGGGTCACCCTGGGCATGGCGATGACCGAAAAGCAGGGCGGCACCGACGTGCGTGCCAACACCACCCGCGCCTGGCCGGTCGGGCAGCCCGGTCCGGGCCAGGCCTATGAACTGGTCGGGCACAAGTGGTTCTGTTCGGCCCCGATGAGCGACGCCTTTCTGACCCTGGCGCAGACCGACCAGGGCCTGAGCTGCTTTCTGCTGCCCCGGCACCGGCCCGACGACAGCCGCAACCTGCTGTACATCCAGCGCCTGAAGGACAAGCTCGGCAACCGCTCCAAC
Organism: Pseudomonas entomophila; assembly: GCF_013523165.1. Classification (GTDB taxonomy): domain Bacteria; phylum Pseudomonadota; class Gammaproteobacteria; order Pseudomonadales; family Pseudomonadaceae; genus Aquipseudomonas; species Aquipseudomonas entomophila_A. The sequence continues at coordinate 5,001 of NZ_JAAMQI010000013.1, read as the reverse complement.
GCCTCCAGCGAAATCGAACTGCGTGGCGCCCTGGCCTGGATGGTCGGTGAGGAAGGCCGCGGCCTCGCCACGATCCTCGAGATGGTGAGCCTGACCCGCTTCGACTGCCTGCTCGGCTCCAGCGCCCTGATGCGCCAGGCCCTGACCCAGGCAACCCATCACTGCGCGCACCGCCAGGTCGGCGGCCGCCCGCTGGCCGAGCAGCCGTTGATGCAGAACGTGCTCGCCGACCTGGCGCTGGAGAGCGAGGCGGCGTTGGCTTTGAGCCTGCGCCTGGCCCAGGCCCTGGACCAGCAGAGCGATCCGCGCCAGGTGGCCTTCGTGCGCCTGGCGACGGCGGTGGGCAAGTACTGGGTCTGCAAGCGTGCGCCGGGCATGATCAACGAGGCCGCCGAATGCCTGGGCGGCGCCGGCTACGTCGAGGATAGCGTGCTGCCACGGCTGTACCGCGAGGCGCCGGTCAACTCGATCTGGGAAGGCTCGGGCAACGTGCAGTGCCTGGACGTGCTGCGCGCCCTGGCCAAGACGCCCGGCTGTGCCGACGCGCTGTGGCTCGAACTGGACGGTGGCCATGGCGATGCACGACTGGCCCGGCACGTGGCCGCGTTGCAGCAGGCGTTGGCCGACCCCGACCAGTTGCCTTACCGCGCCCGTCAGCTCAGCGAGGCCATTGCCCTGGCCCTGCAGGCCAGCGTGTTGCTCAAGGCGGGCGACGACACGGTCAGCGAGGCCTTCATCGGCAGCCGACTGGCGCCGGGCGGGCGCGCCTACGGCTGTCTGCCGCGCGGGATCGACGTACAGGCGCTGCTGGCGCGGGCGACCCCCACCTGGCCGGGCTGAGAGGGGGGTGTATTTGCCGGTGAACCTAGGCAAGATGGAACGCTTGCAAGTCCAGACAGGAAACACAGTGTGAGCCAAGCGTTCGTTGTCGTTGATACCCCCGAGCAGGCCGTCGACCGTCTCGCGGCGCTGCATGAACAAGCCACCGGCGCCCTCAGCCAGGCCCTGAAACGTTACCTCAAGGACCGCACCGAACCGGATGCCGACGAGCGCGCGCTGTACCGTTACCCCGCGCTGCGGCTGACCTACTACTGCCAGGGCGATGCACCGGTCACCACCCGCGCCTACGCCAAGGTCCAGGTCGCCGGCACCTACAACGTGACCATCACCCAGCCCAAGGCCTTCCGCAACTACCTGCTCGAGCAGCTGCGCCCGCTGATGAGCGACTTCAGCGTCACCGTCGAGGTCGGCGCCAGCGCCCAGGACATCCCCTACCCGTACGTGGTCGAGCAGGGCGACGAGCTGGCCGGCAGCGGCATCACCGCCGCCCAGCTGGCGCGGGTGTTTCCCAGCACCGACCTGTCGGCGGCCACCGACGACATCGCCGATGGCCTGTACGACTGGGACGGCGCCGAGACCTTGCCCCTGGCCCTGTTCGACGCGGCGCGGGTGGATTTCTCGCTGCGCCGCCTGGTGCATTACACCGGCAGCGACTGGCGGCACGTGCAGCCCTGGATCCTGCTGACCAACTACCACCGCTACGTCGACCAGTTCATCGCCCATGGCCTGGAGCAGTTGCGCCAGGACCCGCGCTTCGTGCGCATGGTGCTGCCTGGCAACGTGGTGATCGAGAAGGACGTGCCGGAAGACCAGGTGCAAGCGCTGGTCAGTGGCGTGGTCTGGCACCGCTTCCAGATGCCGGCCTACCACCTGATCGCTGCCGACGGCGACGGCATCACCCTGGTCAACATCGGGGTGGGCCCGTCCAACGCCAAGAACATCACCGACCACCTGGCCGTGCTGCGCCCGCACTGCTGGCTGATGATCGGCCATTGTGGCGGGCTGCGCCAATCGCAGACCATCGGCGACTACGTGCTGGCGCATGCCTACATGCGCCGCGATGGCATCCTCGACCGTGTGGTGCCGCCGAACATCCCGATCCCGGCGCTGGCCGAAGTCCAGCTGGCCTTGCAGGAAGCGGCGGCGCAGATCACCGGCGAGCGCGGCGACCAGCTCAAGAAGCGCCTGCGCACCGGCACCGTGCTGACCTACGACGACCGCAACTGGGAGCTGCGCTGGGCCCAGGAGCGCCCGCTGATCAACCTGTCGCGTGCCGTCGCCGTGGACATGGAAAGCGGTACCATCGCCGCCCAGGGCTATCGCCTGCGCGTCCCTTACGGCACCTTGCTGTGCGTGTCGGACAAGCCGCTGCACAGCGAGATCAAGCTGCCCGGTTCGGCCAACGCCTTCTACAACCGCGCCGTCAGCCAGCACCTGAAGATCGGCATCGCCGCCCTCGACCTGCTGCGCACCGAGCTCGACGCCCTGCATTCGCGTAAACTGCGCAGCTTCGATGAGCCGCCGTTCCGCTGAGGTTGCATGCCACCGCCGTCCCGCCCCACGCCGCGTCGTCCCTCGACGCGGCCCACCGGTCCCCGCCGCCCGGCCAAGGCCGCGCCCGCTGAAACGCGGTTGATCCTGTTCAACAAGCCGTTCGACGTGTTGACGCAGTTCAGCGACGGCGAAGGGCGCGCCACGCTCAAGGACTACATCGACGTGCCTGGTGTGTACCCGGCCGGGCGCCTGGACCGCGACAGCGAAGGTCTGCTGCTGCTGACCAACGACGGGCGCTTGCAGGCACGCATCGCCGACCCTCGGCACAAGCTGCCCAAGACGTACTGGGTGCAGGTGGAGGGCGAGCCGAACGACGAGCAGTTGCAGCGCCTGCGCGACGGCGTGCAGCTCAACGACGGGCTGACCCTGCCAGCCGAGGCCCGTCGCCTGGACGAGCCGACCCTCTGGCCACGCAACCCGCCGGTACGCTTTCGCAAGAACGTGCCCACGCACTGGCTGGAACTGGTCATCCGCGAAGGCCGCAACCGCCAGGTCCGGCGCATGACCGCCGCCGTCGGCCTGCCCACCCTGCGCCTGGTGCGCGTGCGCATCGGCGACTGGACACTGGACGGGCTCGAGCCTGGGATGTGGAAGGACGGCAGGGTGTGAGCGGCACGCTGCGCGCTACGAGCGAACGGTAGTGCGCAGCGTCAGGTGTCGACAGGGCGTTGAGGCGACGCTGCGGCTTGCGACCCCCGCACTTACCGCAAGTGGGTCAGGGGCATCTCGGTGCTGGCCAGCACCTGGTTGAGCACGAAGCTCGAGCGCACGCTGGTGACGCCTTCGATGCGGGTCAGGCTGCCCAGCAGCAGCTTCTGGTAGTGGTCCATGTCCGGCACCACGACCTTGAGCTGGTAGTCGGCATCGATCCCGGTGACCAGGCAGCACTCGAGCACCTGCGGCAGGCTGCGGATCGCCGCCTCGAAGGTCTCGAAGCGCTCGGGCGTGTGGCGGTCCATGCCGATCAGCACGTAGGCGGTCAGGCTCAGGCCCAGTTTCTTGCGATCGAGCAGGGCGACCTGGCGCGCGATGTAGCCATCGTCTTCCAACTGCTTGACCCGGCGCGAGCACGGCGAGGGCGACAGGCCGATGCGCTCGGCCAGTTCCTGGTTGGAGATGCGCGCATCGCGCTGCAATTCGGCAAGAATGCTCAGGTCGTAACGGTCGAGTTTGCTCATGGAAGAAGCCTTTTCTATCTGGATTGCGGCGAATTATTGATCTTGAGTCAAAAATTGCGCAAGTCCTATTTAATCCAGCAATCTTCGCAATCCTCTGCCGCCGTCGATCCCTTATCGTTATCCACAGAATCACTGCCCGGACATCAGTCCACGGCGACCGGCCTTATGCAGGCGGTTGCGGCCAGACGCTCTCACAGGAGTCGCCAGGCCCCCGGGCTACGCCCCGTCCAGAAGACGAGGCGAGGTGAGCCGGCGCCACAAGCGTCGAGCACGGACGACATCTTTCGAAAGGGAGGCCCTCGGGCCTCCCTTTTTTCGTGCCTGGAATTCGTCCGCGAGCCCCGATGGCGTTATAGACTGCGCCTTATCGAACGATCCCCTATCGAGGGCAATCCCATGACGTTGCGTGTATGGCAGTGGGCGGCACTGACGGTGTGCTGCATGGTCAGTGGTTTGTCTGCCTGGGCCCAGGATCCGAACGCCGGGCCAGGCCCCGGCCATTCCCCATTGCAGTCGCGCGACGAAGTACGCCAGACCCAGCCGCCGCGCCCAGGCTATTACCAGGACATCCCACGGCGTCCCGGCGACGGGCGCGGCTGGCAGGCGGGCGGCCCTGGGCAGCGTCCGGGTGACGGCTGGGGAGGGCGGCCTGGCGAACCTGGGGACGGTTGGGGGCCGGGGCCGCGCTACCGTCCGGGTCAGGCCATCGGGCAATTTCCCGACCGCTACTGGAAAGTCCCTTACCGCGGGCGGGACTACTTCTTCTCGGGCGGCTACTGGTACCAGCCCCAGGGGCCGGGCTACGTCGTGGTGCGTCCACCGTTCGGCGCGCGGGTCGGCTACCTGCCGCCCTATGCCCGTGAAGTGTGGGCGGGCGGTACGTTGCTCTACGGGGTGGCCGATGCCTACTACCAGTATCAGCCCGAGAGCGGGGAGTACGTGGTGGTCAACCCGGCCCAGGTGGGGCAGGGCGCTGCCAATGCCGAGGGACAACAGGGCAACGGCTACGATGTCATCGCCTATCCGGCGCAAGGGCAGCCGCCCCAGCAGCAGGAACAGGATCGCTACCAGTGCCATGGCTGGGCAGTGGAGCAGTCGGGGTTCGATCCGGCTGGTGCGGGGTATGCACCGCCGGGTGAGGGCGCGCAGGTGTACAGGCGAGCGTTGGGGGCGTGTCTGAGCGGGCGCGGTTACAGCGTCAACTGAGGTACGGCGGCGGTATCATGTCGCTGAGCCTGTTCGGGTTGACTGCCGCCACCCCATCGCTGGTTTTACGGCCCCTGCGGGCCCGATCGCGGCACAGGGGCCGCTTGTATGGTAGGACTTGAAGGGAGGAGGAGGGACTAGATCCGCTTCTGACTGTTCGCGCAGTACAGACCGTGGGAGATTTCGCCCCTCCTCCCTTCACCCAAGCGCCGATAAGGAATGC
>NZ_JAAMQI010000012.1 GCF_013523165.1 Pseudomonas entomophila | reverse complement strand
AGACCCAAGTCCTGGTCATGCTGGCCCGCAAGCTGGCTCGGGTGGTCTTTGCCCTGATCAGAAGCGGAGAGGAATATCGTCCAAAAGCCGCTTGAGTCCTTGGCAATTACCATAGAATCTCCCACAGATGACCGCGATAGCCTGCAACCCCGCAGTGGGACTACGGGTGTAGGAGCGGCCCCTGTGCCGCGATGGGCCGCAAAGCGGCCCTAAATCGATTAGCAATGAAGCTTCGGATCCTACCAGCTATCGCCCTATTCTCTGCGCGACAGCGCGGCGCCAGGGCGGCGGGCGGACTCCCACAGGTAACTGCGATGGCCTGCGACACTGTGGTGTGGCTACGGGTGTAGGAGCGCCCTCTGGCAGGACGCCGTCAGAGCAACGGCGCCACCTCCGGCTCGCGCCGTGGCCAGGCGTCGAGCACGGCCTTGAACAGGGTCGCCAGCGGGATGGCGAAGAAGATCCCCCAGAACCCCCACAACCCGCCGAACAGCAGCACCGCGCAGATGATCGCCACCGGGTGCAGGCTCACCGCCTCGGAGAACAGCAGCGGCACCAGCACGTTGCCGTCCAGCGCCTGGATGATCGCGTACACCGCCATCAGGTAGATGAACTGGTCGCCCCACCCCCACTGGAACAGCGCGATCAAGGTCACCGGCACGGTCACCACCACGGCGCCCACGTAGGGCACCACCACCGACAGGCCCACCAGCAGCGCCAGCAGCGCCGCGTAGTTGAGCCCCAGGCTGATGAAGGCGATGTAGGTGGCGATGCCACAGATCAGGATCTCGATGCCCTTGCCACGGATATAGTTGGCGATCTGGCGGTTCATCTCGTCGCCTACCCGCGTGAGCAGCGCTCGTTCGCGTGGCAGGTAGCCGCTGACCCAGCGCGCGATCAGCTCGCGGTCCTTGAGGAAAAAGAACACCAGGATCGGCACCAGCACCAGGTAGATCATGGCATTGACCAGCAGGGGCAGGCTCGACAGCGAGAAGGTCAGCGCCCACTGGCCGAACTTGCCGATCTCGCCGCGCACCGACTCGATGGCGCGCAGCACCTGCTCGTCGGACACCAGGTGCGGGTAGCGCTCCGGCAGCAGCAGCAACAGCGACTGCCACTTGCCGAGCATGCCCGGCAACTCGTTGAACAGGGTGATCAACTGATGCCAGAGCAGCGGCACCAGCACCAGCAGGAACACCGCCAGCGCACCCATGAACAGGGTGAAGACCAGCCCCACTGCCACTCCTGTCGGCACCTTCAGGCGCTCCAGGGCATTGACCAGCCCTTGCATGAGAAACGCCAGCACCATGCCGGCCAGCACAGGGGCGAGCATCCCGCCCAGGGTCAGGACGGCGGTGAAGGCCAGCAGCAGCAAGACGGCCAGCACCACGGCTTCCTCATCGGAGAAATAGCGCTGGATCCAGGTGCGAAACACGTTGAACATCGGGGTTCCTTGAAGTCGGCTCACGCCTTGCGCAGCCAGTAGGTGAACTCGCCGGCCTCGGTCGCTTCCTGCAGCAAGACATGCCCGGAAAGCTGCGCGAAGCTGCGAAAATCGCGCTGTGACCCGGCATCGGTGGCGATCACCTTGAGCACGGCGCCGCTGTCCAGGGCATTGAGCGCCATCTTCGCCCTGAGCAAGGGCAGCGGGCAGTTGAGGCCACGCGCGTCGAGTTCGGCAGCGCAGGTCAAAGGGTCGGACATGGTCGGTCTCCAGGGCGAACGGGCGGCCCTGACGCGTGGGCCAGGGGCGCCTAGGATACCGCCACTGGTCGTTGCCGTGCGAGCCGGCTACAGTAGGCCTCTTTGACCGACGCGAGCTCGCTGCATGAATCCACTGCGCCCCGCCCTGCTGACGCTGGCCTTGCTGACGACCCTGCCGGGTTATGCCGACGACCTGCCGTCACTGGGGGATGCCAGCTCCGCGATCGTCTCGCCACAGCAGGAACACCAGCTGGGCCGGGCCTGGCTCAGCCTGCTGCGCAGCCAGGTACGCCAGCTCAGTGACCCACAGCTCAAGGACTATGTGGAAACCAGCGTCTACCGCCTGGCCGAAACCAGCCAGCTGCAGGACCGGCGCCTGGAGTTCATCCTGATCGACAGCCGCGAACTCAACGCCTTCGCCGCACCGGGCGGCATCGTCGGGGTCAACGGCGGGCTGTTCCTCAATGCCCAGACCGAAGGCGAGTACGCCTCGGTCCTGGCCCACGAACTGGCGCACTTGTCGCAGCGCCACTTCGCCCGTGGCGTCGAAGCGCAGCAGCGCATGCAGATGCCGATGATGGCTGCCCTGCTCGCCGGCATCGTGCTGGCCGCTGCCGGCGGCGGCGATGCCGGGATCGCCACCATCGCCGGCACCCAGGCTGCGGCCATCCAGGAACAGCGGCGCTTCTCGCGGCAGAACGAGCAGGAAGCCGACCGCATCGGCATCCAGAACCTGGAAAAGGCCGGCTATGACCCGCGCAACATGCCGACCATGTTCGAGCGGCTCATGCGTCAGTACCGCTTCGATGGCAAGCCGCCCGAATTCCTGCTGACCCACCCGGTCACCGAATCGCGTATCGCCGACACCCGCAACCGTGCCGAACAGGCGCCCAAGGGCGGCGTCGAGGACAGCCTGCGCTACCAGCTGATCCGCGCGCGCGTGGCGCTCACCTACGAAGGCACGCCGGGGTTGGCAGCCAAGCGCTTCCGCGCCCAGCTCGACGAGAACCCCAACCTGGATGCCGCGCGTTACGGCCTGGCCCTGGCGCAGATCCAGGGCGGCCAGCTCAACGAGGCACGGGCATCGCTCAAGCCCTTGCTGGCCAAGGCGCCTGACGACATCACCTACAACCTGGCGCAGATCGAACTGGACATCACCAACAATCGTCTCGATGACGCCCTGCAGCGCATCGAACGGCTGCGCACCTCCTACCCAGGCAACTACCCGCTCAAGCAGGCCCGTGCCGACCTGCTGGTCAAGCTCAAGCGTCCGGCCGAGGCAGAGAAGGTGCTTGAGGACCTGCTCAAGAGCCGCTCGGACGACCCGGACGTCTGGTACGACATGGCTGAGGTGCGGGGCTTGTCGGGCAACACCATCGGCCTGCACCAGGCGCGGGCCGAATACTTCGCGCTGGTGGGGGACTTCGATCAGGCGATCCAGCAGCTCGACTTCGCCAAGCGCCGGGCGGGCGACAACTTCCAGCTGGCCTCGCGGATCGATGCGCGCCAGCGCGAAATGCTGGACCAGGAGCGGATGGTCAAGGACATGATGCGCTGAGGGCGAGCAGCCCTGCGCAGGTCACGGGCGCGCTGATGCCACGGCCCGCCGCCCCTGCGGCATCACCCCTTCCGAGCGCCTTTCCCCTTACCTGAACAGCACGTCTTGAGGAACCGACCCCATGCCGCCTCAGGCGTTGCCCGCCACCCGCATGCGCGCCGCCTGGGTGAAGTCCAGCATGCGCTTGAGCGGCTTGATCGCCCGAGGCACGAGGGCCGGATCGACGACGATCTCGTTGCTGCCCTGGCGCAGGCAGTCCAGCGTTCGCTCCAGGGTGTTCATCGCCATCCACGGGCAGTGCGCGCAACTGCGACAGGCTGCACCGTTACCGGCGGTGGGCGCCTCGATGAAGACCTTGTCCGGGCACAGCTGCTGCATCTTGTAGAAGATGCCTCGATCGGTGGCTACGATGAAGGTACGGTGCGGCAGGCGCTGCGCGGCGGCGATCAGCTGGCTGGTGGAGCCCACGGCATCGGCCAGGTCGATCACCGACTCGGGCGACTCCGGGTGCACCAGGATCGCGGCCTCCGGATACAACGCCTTCATGTCGGCCAACTGACGCGACTTGAATTCCTCGTGCACGATGCAGGCACCGTCCCACATCAGCATGTCGGCGCCGGTCTGTTTCTGGATGTAGCGCCCCAGGTGCTGGTCCGGCCCCCAGAGAATGGTCTCGCCGTTGTCCATCAGGCTTTCAACGATCTCCAGCGCGCAACTGGAGGTCACCACCCAGTCGGCACGCGCCTTCACCGCCGCCGAGGTGTTGGCGTACACCACCACGGTGCGCTCGGAGTGCTGGTCGCAGAAGGCCGAGAACACCTCCACCGGGCACCCCAGGTCGAGCGAACAGGTCGCCTCCAGGGTCGGCATCAGCACGCGCTTTTCCGGATTGAGGATCTTCGCCGTCTCGCCCATGAAACGCACGCCGGCCACCACCACGGTACTGGCCGCATGCTGGTTGCCGAAGCGGGCCATCTCCAGCGAGTCGGAGACGCAGCCACCGGTCTCTTCGGCCAGGGCCTGGATCACCGGATCACAGTAGAAATGCGCCACCAGCACGGCGTCGCGCGCCTTGAGTTCGGCGGCGATGGCCTGGCGGTAGTCGGCCTCCTGCTCGGGCGTGAGCGGGACGGGCTGCTTGGCGTCAAGGTGGGCTTGAACCAACAGGCGTTCGGAAATCTGAGTCATGATCGCGGGACCCTGAGCGCATGCACGCGCGTCAATCGAGTGTACTGCCGGGCCCTGGCAGATCGGCCAAGGGGTGCTGGACGGTCACGGCGACCTTCGCGGCCCCTCTGCGGGCACGGGTTATTATGGCCGCCGAAGGCTACAGCCAATCGCAGTCGGGCAAAAGCGTTTTTTACAGGGCAACCCCCCAGGCGACGGGCGTCACCCAGGGGCTCGGCGCAGGCTTCAGCCGCGCGGTGCCAGCATGCCCAGGCGGGCCTGCAGGAAGGCAGCGAACTGCTCGACGGTCATCTTCTGGCCATTGAACTCGACCGCGCCATTGGCGTATTCGAAGCTGGCCAGCACGTCGTCGCCCTGTGCGGTCGCCAGGCCACTCTGCACGGCCATGACACCGACCATCTCGCCGGCCTGGTTGGACTGCAGGGCGATGGTCTGCGGGTCGGCCTGGCCTTCGAGCAGGCCCTGGAAGGCCACCAGGTCGGCGATCATCGGCTTGGACAGCACCAGCTTGCCGTGCACCGTGCTGACGATCTCGCGCGCCAGCTGATCGTTGGGCACGTCGAAGGACGCCGGGTCGCTCAGCTCGGTCTTGAGCACCAGGCGGCTTTCACCGCGCGCGGTCTTGAACGACAATTGCTCCAGGGCGATCTGCGGCTTGGCCGACAAGGCCTTGTGCAGGTCGGCATGGACCTTGGGCTTGTCCTGAGGCGACAAGGTCGGCACGAATTGGCGCCCTTCGGCCGCGGCCTGCTGCATCTCGGGCAGGAACTGCTGGTACCACTCGCTTAGCGATTGCAGCGCCGGCACGTCCAGCGACTTGAAACTCATGACCATGGCAGCGCTGCCCAGCGCGCGGCCGTCATAGCTGATCTCGCCGGTCTTGTATTCCACGCTGCCGCCCAGGTGTTCTTCACCCTCGGCGGTATAGACGTTGTTCTGCTCGACACCCTTGAACAGCAGCGTCTTCTGCTCGGGCCCGAAGACCATGCGCATTTCGTCCACACTCATGTCGACGTGGCCGAAGAAGAAGTCGGCCTTGTTCTTGCGCTCCAGCTCGCCACCGAGCTTCATGCCGTCGAACTGGAACTTCACGGGCAATTGCTCGGGCACCACCACGGTCATCTGCAACTGCTGGGCGTCACCATGGAGCTTGGCCTTGCTGCCTTCGCGGTCACCGTCGACCGACAGCTTCAGGCCCGAGAACGCCACGGCGCTGCCGTCGTCACCGGTGAACTTGACCGGCAATGCCTCCAGCTCGGTCTTCACGCCGCCTGCGTAGCCCAGCGCGGTGTGGGCCTTGAGGGGCGTCTTGCCGCCTGCGGCATCGAACCATGGCTGCGTCTGTTCGGAACGCTCAAGTTCGCTGTTGCTGGCGGCCATCACTGGCAACAATTGCAGGCGCTTGACCCGCGACCAGGGGAACGGGCCGTGTTCGATGCGATCGACGACGCCGACCTCCAGGTTCAGCGGCTCGGCACCCAGGCTGACGTTGCGGGCGACCAGACGGTAGTGCGCGACGCTGCTGAACCAGTGGCGCTCCAGCGAGGCCAGCTCGAGCGTCACGGTGCCACCGGTGCCGACCACGGCCTTGCTCAGTTCGTGGTTGCCCTGCTCCACGGCGCGCTGGAGTTCGGCGGGGAGTCGCTCGCCGGTGTACCAGGCGCCTGCGGTGGTGGCCACGGCGATGGCGACGACCAGGCCGGAAAGAATACCTACAGATTTCTTCATGAAATGAACCGATTGCTGTCCTTGGGGAACGCGCGGCACCTGCGCCGCGCACGGGGTGCCCAAGGATACCACCTTGCGCCGTCTTACCAATCGGCGGTTGGGCAAGGCCAGTGTTGTGTCGGCACGGGCGTGGCTGCATCATGACCCTTTACTTCGAGACGACAGGCTTTTCATGCACGCACCCGCCCCTTCCCCGTCGGCGCCAGGACGCTGCAAGCGCCTCAAAACGGTCAGCAGCAGCGATCATGACACCGTCGACCAGCTGGTGATGTCGGTACGGCCTTTCGAAGATCGCGAACGCTACGTGCGCTTTCTGACCGTGCAGCACCGTTTTCACGGCAGCCTGCAGGCGCTGTACCACGACCCTTCGCTCAATCGGCGCCTGCCGGGCCTGGACCTGCTGTCGCGCTTCGACGCCGTGCAGCAGGACCTTCGCGACCTGGGCGTGGCGGTACCGCCAGCCCCCGCACCGGTCGAGGCCACGTTCGCCCAGGCGCTGGGCTGGTTGTACTGCAGCGAGGGATCGAACCTGGGTGCGGCGTTCCTGTTCAAGCAGACCCAACGCCTGGGCCTGGACGCCGAGCGAGGCGCCCGGCATCTGGCGCCGCACCCTGACGGGCGTGCGCTGCATTGGCGTGAATTCGTCGCGGGCGTGGATGGCCTGGCCCTCAGCGAGGCGCAAGAGGCGCACGCCATCGAAGGGGCCATCGCGGCCTTCGACAGTTACCGCCGCCACGTGCGTGAGGTGTTCGAGCTGGAGGCCACCCCGGCCTGAGCCCGGGCGCCGTGCCTGGCTTGGACCGTGCAGCACCGGGTGGTACGCACGGCACCGCTCGGGCGAGCAGGGCCTGAAACGGAAAAAGCCCGCCTCCAGGACTGGACGCGGGCTTTTTCGTGCTGCATATGGTGGGTCGTGTAGGATTCGAACCTACGACCAATTGGTTAAAAGCCAACTGCTCTACCAACTGAGCTAACGACCCGTTGGATGGCGCGTATAATACTGATTTCTAACGGGAAATCAATACCCTGCGCGCACATTTTTTCAGAAATAGCGGGTCGGGTCGGCGACACCGGCGTTTCTGAAGCCGTCCGCCCGCAGTCGGCAGCTGTCGCACTTGCCACAGGCACGCCCATCGGCATCGGCCTGGTAGCAGGATACCGTCAGGCTGTAGTCGACACCGCGTGCCAGCCCGACCTGGACGATCTGCGCCTTGCTCATGTTCTGCAACGGCGCCTGGATGCGGAACCCCTGCCCTTCCACACCGGCCTTGGTCGCCAGGTTAGCCAGGCGCTCGAAGGCCTCGACGAACTCGGGCCGGCAATCGGGATAGCCGGAGTAGTCCACGGCGTTGACGCCGATGAAGATGTCCTGCGCCTCGAGCACCTCGGCCCACCCCAGCGCCAGGGACAGGAACACGGTATTGCGCGCCGGCACATACGTGACGGGGATGCCCTCTGCGGGTGTTTCCGGCACATCGATGGTGCTGTCGGTCAAGGCAGAACCGCCGATGCCATCGAGGCTCAGGCCAATCACCTTGTGCTCGACGACCCCCAGGTCGCGGGCGACCCGGGCCGCGGCCTGCAGCTCGGCACGATGGCGCTGGCCGTAGTCGAAGCTCATGGTGTAGCAGCGGTACCCTTCGGCCTGAGCCATGGCCACCACGGTTGCCGAATCGAGCCCGCCGGACAGCAGGATGACTGCGCGTTTTTCTGTCATGGGATGTCCTCTTGGGTCAGCGGCCCGGTTCGTCGTTCCACAGCAGCTTGTGCAACTGCAGCTGGAAACGGACCGGCAGGTTGTCGGCGACGATCCAGTCCGCCAGGTCGGTGGCGCTGACCTGGCCGTGGCTCGGCGAGAACAGCACTTCGCCGGCCCGTTGCGCCAGGTCGTGCTGGATCAGCCGAGACACCGCCCAGTCATAGTCTTCGCGTGAGCAGATGACGAACTTGACCTGGTCGTTGCGGGTCAGGTGCTCGATGTTCTCGTAGCGGTTGCGATGGGCTTCCAGCGAGCCTGGGGTCTTCAGGTCGACGACACGGCTGACGCGGGGATCCACCTGGGAGATGTCCAGCGCGCCGCTGGTTTCCAGCGACACCTCGTAGCCGGCGTCGCACAAGCGCTGCATCAAGGGCAACGCATTGGGCTGGGCCAGGGGTTCGCCACCGGTGACGCAGACGTAGCGCGGACGGAAACCGGCGACCTGCTCGACGAGGTCATCGAGGGTACGCTGCGTGCCGCCGGTGAAGGCATAGGCACTGTCGCAGTACTGGCAGCGCAACGGGCAACCGGTCAGGCGAACGAAAACGGTCGGCAGGCCGGCCGTTCTGGTTTCACCCTGGAGTGAATAGAACACTTCGGTGATGCGTAATGTGTCTTGCATGATCGCCATGGGCTGGCCAGCTGAACAGGCTGACCGCCTCCGTCAGGCACTGGCGCGGACTCGACAGGGCGTTATCCGCGACAGCGTAGGTGAAAAAAGGGTGGGAATTCTAACGGAAAAACCCGCGACGGGCGCGGGTTTCTCACGAACGGCATGAGTCAGAGCTTTTGCAGGTCACGCTGCGCAAGTTGCGCAGCCGATGTCCCTGGGTACTGGCTGATCACCTGCTGGAGGATACCCTTGACCTTGTCGGTATGCCCCATGCGACGCTCCACGTCGGCCAGCTTGTAGAGCGAATCCGGCACCTTGCTGTGCTTGGGATACGCCTGGCTCACCTTGGCGAAGGCCTGGCTGGCGCTGGGCAGGTCGCCCTTGGCCAGGTTCACCTCACCCAACCAGTACTGCGCGTTGCCGGCGTACTGACTGTTGGGGTACTTGCGCAGAAACGCATTGAACGCCTGGCTGGCCTTTTCGAAATCCTTGGCCTTGATCAGGTCGAAGGCAGCGTCGTAGTACAGCTTTTCCTTGGCCGGATCACCGGGTTCGCTGCTGCCAGCGGCAGGCGCTGCAGCGTTCGAAGCGGTCGTGCCGGCAGCAGCGCTGCCAGCGGAATTCTCGGGTGTTGCAGTGGGGGCCGGAGCGCTGCTGAGGCGACGATCCAGGTCCTGGTAACGTTCCAGGCCTTCCTGTTTCATGCGCGCCACATCGTTTTGCAGCTCTTCGATGATGCCCTGTTGCCTTGAAATCTGGTCCTGCATTTGTTGCAACTGCATGAACAGTTGACCCTGTGCCGAAGGCGGGGTCGAAACCCCACCCCCGGCATAGGCGCCGTTCGTGCCGTAACCTGCTGGCGGATAGCTGCTGGAGCCACCACTGCCGGCATTGTCATTGATGACAGGGACCGCAGCCCAGGCCGCGAGCGGCAGGCTGAGGGCGAGGACGGTTACAACACGACGGCCGATGCGCATGACGAATTACTTACGCAGTTCGACGCGACGGTTCTGAGCCCAGGACTGCTCGTCGTTACCGGTTGCTACTGGACGCTCTTCGCCGTAGGAAACCAGTTCCAGCTGAGCAGGGGAAACGCCCTGCAGAACCAGGTAGCGCTGAACGGCCTTGGCACGACGCTCGCCCAGAGCCATGTTGTACTCACGGGTACCGCGCTCGTCGGTGTTGCCTTCCAGAACGACACGGTTGCCGTTGGCTTTCAGGTCCTTGGCGTGAACGTCCAGAGCGCGCATGGCTTCTGGCTTCAGGTCGGAGCTGTCGTATTCGAAGTAGAAGGTGGTGATAGCGCGCAGAGCGGCTTCTTCGCTCAGGCTGCCATCGACGGCACCGCTGTTGGAGCCGGAGCTGTAACCCGCGTTAGGGTCTACCGCGCCCGAACCTTCACCTGCATTGTCACCGCCCTTGGAGGAGCAACCTACAGCCACAGCCATGGCCAGAGCCAGCGCAGCGAATTTACCAAACTTCAGCATTTCCATCGTGAAACTCCTAATGAAACCCCAGTGTGTTAAGCAAAGTTATTACGCCGCAATCAGTTCAGGTAGGGGGACCAGGACGGTTCTCTGACTTCGCCTTGAGCGGTAGGAAGCGGGAGCCTCACGCGTCCGTTGAGAGAGACGAGCATCAAGACTCCCCGGCCCTGCTGGCGGGTGGCGTAGATTAGCATGGTGCCGTTGGGTGCAACAGTAGGCGATTCATCAAGACTGGTGTCGGAGAGAATCTTTACACTTCCCCGTTGCAAGTCTTGTGCAGCCACTTTGAAGTTGGTGAACCCTTGTTGGCGATGAATCATCACCAGCGTCTTTTCATCGGCCGAGAGTTTCGGGTTGGCGTTGTAGTTGCCCACGAAGGTCACGCGCTCGGCACCACCGCCGTTCACACCGGTCTTGTAGATCTGCGGCTTGCCGCCACGGTCGGAGGTGAAGTAAAGGGTGTTGCCATCCTTGCCCCAGAACGGTTCGGTGTTGATGCCAGGGCCAGCCGTGACGCGGCTGATCTGACGCGAACCCATGTTCATCACGTAGATGTCCGGGTTGCCGTCCTTGGACAGCACGAAGGCCAGGCGCGAGCCATCCGGCGACCAGGCCGGCGCCCCGTTGAGGCCCTCGAAGTTGGTGATCTGCTCACGACGACCCGTGTCGATGTGCTGAACGAAGATGCGCGGGCGGCGCTGCTCGAACGACACGTAGGCGATACGCTTGCCATCGGGCGCGAAGCGCGGCGACAGGATCGGTTCACGGGATTGCAGCAGGGTCACGGCGCGCGCACCGTCGTAGTCCGAACGCTGCAGGGTGTAGCGGGTGTTGTCGGTGGAGAAACGCTCGGCGGTGACGTACAGCAGGCGCGTCGAGAACGCGCCCTTGATGCCGGTAAGTTTTTCGAACGACTGGTCGGCGATGTAGTGCGACATGTCGCGCAGCTGATCGACGGTGCCCGACACGCTGCCGGTCATGACCTGCTGCTCGGTGGCCACGTTGAACAGTGCGTACTGCACCTGCAGGCGACCGCCGGCCGGCGTGATGCTGCCGACCATCACGTATTGCGCGCCCAGGGCCTTCCAGTCGCGGAAGATGACTTCGCTGGCCTGGCTCGGCTGGCTGATCATGTTCTGCCGAGGGATCGGCGAGTAGTAACCCGAGTTGCGCAGGTCGGTCCCGATGATGTCGGCCATGTCCTCGGGCAGCACGCTGCCGCCCTGCAGACCGAAGGGCACCACGGCGATGGGCGTGGCCCGGTCGCTGCCACTGGTGACCAGGATGTTCTTTTCTTCTGCCAGGGCCAGACCTGCGAAACAGCAGACCATCACCAGCAATCCTCTGAGCACTTTAATCACAACGCGAGATCCTCAGGTGTAAATGTCATCTTGAATGAGCGGTACGGGTTGAAATCGTTAGGTTTCAGCCCTTGCATCTCGGTCAAGCGTCCAATGTTCTTCACCGCTGCCACTGCCGAGCTGTCGAACGGCCCATCGCCACTGGAGCGTGCCACGCTCACGTTGGTGACGGTGCCATCGGGCAGCATGTTGATCTGCAGCACCACGGCCATGCCCTTGCGTGCCGAAGGCGGACGAGCCCACCCTTCGGAAGCGCGCATGCGGATCAGGTCGTCGAAATCGCCGGCCACCTGGTCACCACGCTCGTCGGCCAGCGCCTGCTGACGCTCGGTGCTGTCGGACAGAAGTTCGGCCAGGGCCTGAGCCTTCTTGTCTTCCGCTGCCTTGCGCGCCGCCTCCTGGGCCTTTTTCTTCTGGGCGTCCGCGGTGGCCTTCTGCTTGGCCTCCTCGGCAGCCTTCTTCTTCGCCTCGTCGGCCGCCGCTTTCTTCTTGGCGTCCTCGGCGGCTTTTTTCTTCGCGTCTTCGGCCGCCTTTTTCTTGGCGTCTTCAGCCGCTTGCTTCTTGGCCTCCTCGGCCGCCTGCTTCTTGGCGTCCTCGGCCTGCTTCTTGGCCTCTTCGTCCGCCTTCTTCTTGGCCTCGTCCTCAGCCTTCTTCTTGGCGATGTCGGCCTGCTGTTTTTCCGCGGCCTTCTTGGCCTCGTCGGCTTTCTTCGCCTCGGCAGCCTTCGCTGCCTCCGCCTTCTTGGCCTCGGCTGCTTTCGCGGCCTCTGCGGTCTTGGCGGCGTCTTCGGCCTTCTTGGCTTCGGCGGCCTCGCGCGCGGCTTCGGCCTTTTGAGCGGCCTCGGCTTTCTTTTGTTCCGCAGCCTTCACCGCCTGCTGCTCGACCTTCTTCTGCTCGAGCTGCTCGACTTCGGTCTGGCGTGCGGCGGTCTTCTTGGCCTCTCCCGCGATCTTCTGGTTGGTCTGGGTGGTCGCCTGGCTCTTGGACTTGAGCTGATAGAGCGTAGCCTGAACGATCGGTTTCGACGGCGGCAATTCCGGCGTCATGGCGAAACTGACGAACAGCAGGCCGAACACCAGCACGTGCAGGCCGACGGCGCAGACCGTGGGCCAGAAGTAGCTCTCCGAGGCGGATGGCTCTCGCTGCTGCATCAGGGCGCCTCGGTGATCAGGCCAACGTTACCGACACCGGCCTGCTGCAAACCGCCCATCGCGCCCATGACGGCGCCGTAGTCGACCGCCTTGTCGCCGCGGATGAAGACCTGGGTCTGCTTGCCCTGGTCGCGCCCGGCCGCGATGATCTTGGTCACGGCACTGGTCATGTCCGGCAAGGTCATGGCCTTGTCCATCTGCTTGTCGGTGTCGACCTCGCTGCCGAGGTTCCAGTAGTAGGTCTTGTCGGCCTTGATCGAGATGGTGAGGATCTGCACGTTGTTGTCCTGAGGCAACGCCTCGCTGGACACCTTGGGCAGGTCGACTTTCACGCCCTGGTTGAGCATGGGAGCGGTCACCATGAAGATGACCAGCAGCACCAGCATCACGTCGATGTAAGGCACCACGTTCATCTCGGCGACTGGCTTGCGTTTCTGGCGAACTCGGGCCATGGGCTTCTACCTGCTCACTCTTCGCTGGTGTGCACTTTACGGTGCAGGATTGCCTGGAACTCGTCGGCGAACGTGTAGTAACGACCGATCAGCACTTCGCTGCGCGCCGCGAAACGGTTGTAGGCGATGACCGCGGGGATGGCGGCGAACAGGCCGATCGCGGTGGCCACCAGGGCCTCGGCGATGCCCGGTGCCACGGTGGCCAGGGTCGCCTGCTGGGCGCTGGCCAGGCCGCGGAACGAGTTCATGATGCCCCAGACGGTGCCGAACAGACCGATGTACGGGCTGGTGGAACCGACGGTGGCCAGGAACGGCAGGCCTTGCTCGAGCTTTTCTTCCTCGCGGGAGATGGCCACGCGCATGGCACGGCCCACGCCTTCCATCACCGCGTCAGGATCGACGCCCGGCTGCTGACGCAGGCGCGAGAACTCCTTGAAGCCTGCGCGGAACACTTGCTCCACGCCCGAGTCCGGGTCCGGATTGCTGCCGGCCTGACGGTACAGCTTGGACAGGTCGATACCCGACCAGAAGCGTTCCTCGAAGGCATCCAGCGCACGACGACCGGCACGCAGCATGGTGCTGCGCTGAAAGATCATGACCCACGAGGTCACCGATGCGGCCACCAGGGTCAGCATCACCAGCTGTACGACAACGCTGGCATTACTGACCAGGCTCCACATGGAGGTATGGTCGACGACGTTAGCTTCCACGCTTAATCTCCTGCGTTCGATTGAGTACCCGGGCCGCTCGCCATGAAAGCGTCGCGCAGTTCAGGAGGAAGGGCCCGGGGTTTGAATGTATCGGCACGTACGGCGGCCACCAGCGCTTGCCCTTCGCAGAGCAACTGCCCATCCGCCTCGCGCCAGACCTGCTGCACGAAGCGCAGGCTGGCACGGTTGATCTCCTGCACCTGGGCGGTCACCCGCAGGGCGTCGTCCAGGCGTGCGGGCGCGTGGTAGCGTGCCTGGCTGGAGTGAACGACGAACAACAGGTTCGAAGCGGCAAGCGCGGACTGGGAGAACCCCAGCTGGCGAAGCCATTCGGTGCGTGCACGCTCCATGAACTTGAGGTAATTGACGTAATACACCACGCCGCCCGCATCGGTGTCCTCGTAGTACACGCGACACCGGTGTGCGAACGGTTCCAGCTCATTTTGCGCGCGCATACTCTAGTGCTTACTCCTCGACTTGCCAATCCGCCCGGGCAACTGTTTTTTCACGCACCGATCCGTCGCGGGAGCGGCCTGTCGCCACGCCAGCGGTAGGACCGCAAAAAGCCGGTTTCGATCGGTCATCCGTCGCTCGGCTCGGAAAATGTCCGGGGGTCCTCGAGCCGTCCGGGAATGTTCAGACCGAAGTGCAGATAGGCGTGCCGCGTGACGACACGGCCGCGCGGTGTGCGCATGATGTAGCCCTGCTGGATCAGGTACGGCTCGAGCACGTCCTCGATGGTGTGGCGCTCTTCGCTGATGGCCGCGGCGAGGTTGTCCACCCCGACCGGCCCGCCGTCGAACTTCTCGATCATGGTCAGCAGCAGACGCCGGTCGGAGTGATCGAAGCCGCGCTCGTCGACATCGAGCAGGTTCAACGCCATGTCCGCGACCGCCTTGGTGATCTCGCCCTTGCCGCGCACCTCGGCGTAGTCACGCACACGTCGCAGCAGGCGGTTGGCGATACGCGGCGTGCCACGTGCGCGACGTGCGATCTCGTAGGCGCCCTGCTCTTCGATGACCAGGCCCAGAATGCCCGCCGAACGGGCGACAATGGTCGCCAGGTCCTGGTTGCCGTAGAACTCCAGCCGCTGGACGATCCCGAAGCGGTCGCGCAAGGGGTTGGTCAGCATGCCGGCACGGGTGGTCGCGCCCACGAGGGTGAACGGCGGCAGGTCGAGCTTGATCGAGCGCGCTGCCGGGCCTTCGCCGATCATGATGTCGAGCTGAAAGTCCTCCATCGCCGGGTACAGCACTTCCTCGACCACGGGCGACAACCGATGGATCTCGTCGATGAACAGCACGTCGTGCGGCTCGAGGTTGGTCAGCATGGCGGCCAGGTCGCCCGGCCGCTCCAGGATCGGCCCGGAGGTACTCTTGACCGAGACGCCCATCTCGTTGGCGATGATGTTGGCCAGGGTGGTCTTGCCCAGCCCTGGCGGGCCGAAGATCAGCGTATGGTCGAGCGATTCGTTGCGCCCACGGGCGGCCTGGATGAACAGCCCCATCTGGTCACGCACCACCGGCTGACCGATATAGTCCTCCAGGCGCAGCGGGCGAATGGCCCGGTCCTGCACTTCTTCGCGATCGCGCCCGCTGGCGGCGATCAGTCGGTCGGCTTCGATCACTTGACGATCATCCCCTTGAGGCTACGACGAATGAGTTCTTCGCTGGTCATGCCCGCCTTGCCGTCGATGGCGGCGATGGCCTTGCTGGCCTCCTGTGGCTTGTAGCCCAGCGACACCAGCGCACTGATGGCGTCGGCCTCGGCGCTCGGCGCCGTGCTCGCCGGCAACGGCCCGTCGGAGACCAGGGTGAACATCGCCGGCGAGGTGGCCCAGGCCTTGAAGCGGTCCTTGAGCTCGACCAGCAGGCGCTCGGCGGTCTTCTTGCCGACGCCCGGAACGCGTACCAGCACGGTGGCATCCTGGGCCTGCACGCAGCGCACCAGCTCGTCGGCTTCCAGGCCGGACATCAGCGCCAGGGCCAGTTTGGGGCCGACGCCGTTGAGCCGGATCAGCTCGCGGAACAGCTCGCGCTCGCGCTTCTCGAAAAAGCCGTACAGCAGGTGGGCGTCCTCGCGCACCACCAGGTGGGTGTGCAGGGTCACCGTCTCGCCGAGCTTGGGCAAGCGGTACAGCGTGGTCATCGGCACTTCCAGCTCGTAACCCAGGCCGTTGATGTCGACAATCAGGTGCGGCGGCTGTTTTTCCGCCAGGGTGCCGCGCAAACGTCCAATCACGTTTCGATCCTTTTAACGGGCGCTCGACCGGAGACCGAGCCACCCTATCAGCAAATGGGCCGCACGGACGCGCCGCACGGCCAAAAGATGTATCAGGGCATGAAGCTGCTACAGACGCAAGCGCCCGCCGCGTCGTCGGGCCGCGCCCAGGCCGTGCGGCACCAGGCTGGAACGGGTGTGGGCGTGGCACATGGCGATGGCCAGGGCGTCGGAGGCGTCGATCTGCGGCTTCTGGGTGAGCTTGAGCAGGTGCATCACCATCAGCTGCACCTGCTCCTTGTTGGCGCCGCCCGTGCCCGCCACGGCCTGCTTGACCTGGGTGGCGCTGTATTCGGCGACCTCCAGGCCCTCCTCGACGGCGGCGACGATGGCCGCACCCCGTGCCTGGCCCAGCTTGAGCGCCGAATCGGGATTGCGCGCCATGAACACCCGCTCGATCCCCATGGTGACCGGGCCATGCTGGCGGATGATGTCACGCACGCCGCGAAAGACGATCTGCAGGCGTTCCTGCAGCTCCCCAGCGCCCGTGCGGATGCAGCCCGATGCCACGTACTCGCAGCCACGCGCGGTCTGCAAGACCACACCGTAGCCGGTGATCCGCGACCCGGGGTCGATACCTAAGATGAGAGTCATAAAGCCTGCATGCATGAGGCGCGGTGTGGCGCCACGAAATGACAAAGGCCGCAGCTTCCGAGGCGTTCTGTACGCTGCGCAAGCTCCGGCCTCTGGAGTCTAACTCAGTTGAGCCGTTCCAGGATCTCGTCGGAAATCTGAGCGTTGGAATACACGTTCTGCACGTCGTCCAGGTCCTCGAGCATGTCGATCAGCTTGAGCACCTTCTCGGCCCCCTCCTGATCCAGCTCGGCACTGGTGGTCGGCTGCATGATGATCTCGGCGTCGGCGGCCTTGAACCCGGCCTCCTCCAGCGCGGTGCGCACGGCATAGAACGCATTGAACGAGGTCATGACGTCGAAGGCGCCATCGTCGTGGCTGACCACATCGTCGGCATCGGCCTCCATGGCCGCTTCCATCAGCGCATCTTCGGCCACACCCGGGGCGAAGCTGAGCTGACCCTTGCGCTCGAACAGGTAGGCCACCGAGCCGTCGGTGCCCAGGTTGCCCCCGCACTTGGTGAACGCATGGCGCACCGCCGCGGCCGTCCGGTTGCGGTTGTCGGTCATGGCCTCGACCATGATCGCCACGCCGCCCGGGCCATAGCCTTCGTAGGTCAGTTCCTCGACGTTGTCGCTCTCATTGGTGCCCGCACCCCGTGCCACGGCACGGTCGATGATGTCACGGCTCATGTTCGCGCCGAGTGCCTTGTCCAGCGCCAGGCGCAGACGCGGGTTGGACGCCGGGTCAGGGCCGCCCTGCTTGGCCGCGACGGTCAGTTCGCGGATCCACTTGGTGAAGACCTTGCCTCTCTTGGCATCCTGGCGCTCTTTGCGGTGCTTGATGTTCGCCCACTTGGAATGACCAGCCATAACGACTCCGAATTCTTTGAAACGTACAAGGCAGCCCCCGTCCACGGGCGCTGCCGGAAACCTGTCGACCCAATGCAAGACGCGCCCGGTTGGGCGCGTCTCGGGACTGGCTTACTCGACCTTGGTCTGCTCGCGCAGACGGATGTGCAGCTCGCGCAGCGCCTTGGCATCGACCTGGCCTGGGGCCTGGGTCATGACGTCGGCGGCGCTCTGGGTTTTCGGGAACGCGATCACTTCACGGATCGACTGGGCGCCGGTCATCAGCATCACCAGGCGGTCCAGGCCGAAGGCCAGGCCACCGTGGGGTGGTGCACCGTACTTGAGGGCGTCGAGCAGGAAGCCGAACTTCTCCTGCTGCTCGTCGGCCTCGATGCCCAGCAGGCGGAACACCGCCTGTTGCATCTCCTTGCGGTGGATACGGATCGAACCGCCACCCAGCTCGGTGCCGTTGAGCACCATGTCGTAGGCACGCGACAGCGCGGTGGCCGGATTGGCCTCCAGCTCCTGCGGCGAGCACTTCAGCGCGGTGAACGGGTGGTGCAGCGCGCTCAGGCTGCCGTCGTCGTTCTCTTCGAACATCGGGAAGTCGACGACCCACAGCGGCGCCCACTCGCAGGTCAGCAGCTCGAAGTCGTGACCCAGACGAATGCGCAGGGCGCCCAGCGCTTCGCTGACCACCTTGGCCTTGTCGGCACCGAAGAACACGATGTCGCCATCGACCGCACCGACGCGGTCGAGGATCACGTTCAGGTTGGCCTCGGGGATGTTCTTGACGATCGGCGACTGCAGGCCTTCGACGCCCTTGGCGCGCTCGTTGACCTTGATGTACGCCAGACCGCGGGCACCGTAGATGCCGACGAACTTGGTGTACTCGTCGATGCGGCTGCGCGGCATGCTCGCGCCGCCTGGCAGGCGCAGTGCGGTCACGCGGCACTTCGGATCGTTGGCCGGCCCGGCGAAGACCTTGAAGTCCACGTCCTTGAGCTGGTCGGCGACGTCGATCAGCTCCAGCGGGTTGCGCAGGTCAGGCTTGTCGGAACCGTAGCGACGCATGGCCTCTTCGTAGGTCATGTGCGGGAAGTCGCCGAACTCCAGGTCCAGCACTTCCTTGAACAGCTTGCGGATCATGCCTTCGGTCAGGCCCATGATCTCGCGTTCGTCGAGGAAGCTGGTCTCGATGTCGATCTGGGTGAATTCCGGCTGGCGGTCGGCACGCAGGTCTTCGTCGCGGAAGCACTTGGCGATCTGGTAGTAGCGATCGAAGCCGGCGACCATCAGCAACTGCTTGAACAGTTGCGGCGACTGCGGCAGGGCGAAGAAGCTGCCGGCGTGGGTGCGGCTCGGCACCAGGTAGTCGCGCGCGCCTTCCGGGGTGGCACGGGTCAGGATCGGCGTCTCGACATCGAGGAAGCCATTCTCGTCGAGGAAGCGGCGGATGCTGCTGGTGATGCGCGAACGCAGACGCAGCTTCTCGGCCATTTCCGGGCGACGCAGGTCGATGAAGCGATAGCGCAGGCGCGTCTCTTCGCCGACGTCGGAAAATTCGTTGAGCGGGAACGGTGGGGTCTCGGCCTCGTTGAGCACCTTGAGCTCGTAGCCCAGCACTTCGATGGCGCCGGACGCCATGTTCGGGTTGACCGCACCGGCCGGACGGGGACGCACCTTGCCGGTGATCTGCACCACGTACTCGCTGCGCACGCGGTCGGCGGCGGCGAAGGTGTCGGCGCGATCGGGGTCGAACACGACCTGGGCCATGCCCTCACGGTCACGGATGTCGAGGAAGATCACCCCGCCGTGGTCGCGGCGACGATGAACCCAGCCGCAAAGGGTAATTTCCTGACCATCCAGGGTCTCGTTCAATTGGCCGCAATAGTGGCTGCGCATCATGATGGTGGTTTCGCTTCTCGTGATTCGTGTAGTCGTGGAGGCCTCGAGCGCCTGCCCTGAGGGCCGATACTGCAAGACCGGTCGATGCAATTCAACTCAGTCGGGCTTGTCGCCGCCAGCCAGGTTCTTCTTGGCGCCGGTCTTGAAGTCGGTTTCGTACCAGCCGGTGCCGCCCAGACGGAAGCCGGGCACCGAGAGTTGCTTCTTCAAGGCCGGCGCTTGGCAGGCCGGGCAGTCGACCAGCGGCGCGGCGCTGATCTTTTGCAGGGCCTCCAGCCGATGATCGCAGGAGGCACAGTGGTAGTCGTAAAGGGGCATGGACGTCTCTCGTCAACCGCAACGCTGAGTGTTACTGGGAGCAAAGAGCGGGATTATATATGGTTAGGGGTGGCTGTGCAGCCTGCCTGCCGCGCGAAGTCCCGGCGGCGGATCGAGCAGCCAGTTGACGCACACCACACGCACCAGGCCACTGAAGTTCTTCACGCCGCCGTGGCGCAGGTGCACTTCGCGGTCGAGGTAGGACAGCACGGCGCTCACCGAGCAGCCGTTGGCCACGGCGATACGCTCGAGGATATGCCAGTAGACGCGCTCCAGGCGCAGACAGGTGGCGAAGCCGTTGAGCCTGACCGAGCGCGAGACCGGCCGCGCCTGGCTCATGTCGAACTGGGTGTCGAAAGGGTCGATGCAGGGCTTGCTGGGCCAGCGCCCTTGGCGCGGCGCAGGCTTGAGGGTTGCCGGCAGTGCTTGCATGGTCGTCGCTCCCGATTGCACAGGTCCCGTGCGTCATTGCACGGTGCCCATGAAGCGACGCCGACGCCTGCGAGAGCAGCGGCAAGGTTTTCCTGCGGCCATGAAAATGCCCGACCCTTTCGGGACGGGCACGCGCCTTACACGGTCAGCGACCCGAACGCTGTCACTTGCCGTCGAGCAGCACACGCAGCATCCAGGCGGTCTTCTCGTGCACCTGCATGCGCTGGGTCAGCAGGTCGGCGGTCGGCTCGTCGCTGACCTTGTCGACGACCGGGAAGATGCTGCGCGCCGTGCGCACGACCGCTTCCTGACCTTGCACCAGCTGGCGGATCATCTCGTCGGCCGGCGGCACGCCGTCTTCTTCCTTGATGGACGAATGACGGGCATAGAAGGCATAGGAACCGGGCGCCGGGAAGCCCAGCGCACGGATGCGTTCGGCGATCGAGTCCACCGCCAGGGCCAGCTCGTTGTACTGCTCCTCGAACATCAGGTGCAGCGTGCGGAAGGACGGCCCCGTGACGTTCCAGTGGAAGTTGTGGGTCTTGAGGTAGAGCACGTAGGTGTCCGACAGCAGCCGCGACAGCCCGTCGACGATGGACTTGCGGTCTTCTTCACTGATACCGATATCGATTGCCATTTCATTCCCCTTGTACCGTAAATCGTGTTGATCGAATGGGCAGGTCACACTCTATCAAGACCTGTCGATGCCCGCATGCGCCATGGCAGCGCAGGCGTCCTGATTTGAGTAGCCCCCGCCTTTGCGGTTAAATAGGCAGCGTGCCACCCGTGCGGATCGTCAATGCCCGGGTGCATAGGCTGGCTCGTCGCACCCCTGCTTCACCTCTCCCGCGTGCTGCGGCGCCAGCTCTTCCTGTGATCGGCCTTATCAATGTGAGTCAATTGACATGTTCAAGATCCTTCATCTCGTGACGGGCGTCGCTGCCTTGCTGCTGGCGTTCATCCCCAGCCTGCGCATGGACGCCATGCCCTTGCTGCAACAACCCCAGGCGGTCTACCTGGGCCTGCTCGGCTTGCTCAACCTGACGCTGGCGCCGGTCATCCCGCGCCTGTCCGGTGCACGCCTGCAGGTTCAGCGTCTGAGCAGCACCTTGCTGGTGGCTGCGGTTATCCTGCAGACCATCGCCCTGCTCGCCCTGCCGGAACCGGGCGCCACGCTCTCGCTGCTGTGTGCGTTGCTGGCCGTCGCCCTGCACCTCTACGCGTGCCTGGCACGCACCCCACGCCCGGTGCGCTCGACCTCCAGCGCCACCTTCGACACCACCGAGCGTGATACCGGCACGGTGAAGTGGTTCAACACATCGAAGGGGTTCGGCTTCATTTCCAGAGACTCGGGTGACGATATCTTCGTTCACTTCCGGGCGATCCGCGGCGACGGTCACCGGGTTCTGGTGGAAGGTCAGCGAGTGGAGTTCTCGGTCATGCACCGAGACAAGGGGCTGCAAGCCGAGGACGTCATCGCCATTCCGCGCCGCTGAACGACCCTCCTGTGCGATCGCCGGGCGAATGCCTGGCGATTGTCCCCTCCAAGCCCCCGCCGCTTTCGTCACGCCTCAATAATGAGGTGGTGGCGCCTCTTCTTCGCCGACACCGAACTGACTGCTCAACTCCTCGTGACGCCTGAGCAGCTCGACCATCTGCAACTGCAGACGCTCGATGATCCGTGCCTGCTCGACCACCACGTCGTTGAGCGCCTGGAGGGTATCGTCCTGGAAGGCCTGGCGGCTTTCCAGGTCCATCATGCGTGTCTCCAGGCTCATGCGCAGGCCTCCACGAACTGGCACTCGGCGGGCAGCACTGTCCGCACGCGCTGACGGATGGCTTCGAGCTGTCCCTCGGCATACGCAAGGGCCGGCACCTTGCCCCAGACCGGGGCGGGCCAGGCCGCATCGTCCTTGCGCCGCACGACCACGTGCATGTGCAACTGGCTGACCACGTTGCCCAGGCTCGCCACGTTCATCTTGTCGGCGCGAAACGCCTGGCCCAGCCACTGCGCCAACCGCGTGGTCTCCTGCCAGAGGGTCTGCTGGTCGGCTTCGTCGAGCTGGAACAGTTCGCTGATGTCCGCACGCCGCGGCACGAGGATGAACCAGGGGTAGTTGGCATCGTTGCTCAGCAACAGGCGACAGAGCGGAAAATCGCCCAGGACATGGGTGTCCTGTTGCAGACGTGGATCGAGGCTGAACACGGGGTCTCTCCTTGCAGACGGTGAAGGCGGCCAAGGCTCGACGGCCTTACTGAGCGGGCAAGGATACATGGCTTTGGTCAACCCCGGCACGCGGCGCCCGAGGCGAGCGTGCGCACCGAAAGCGGTAACACAGCGCTACCTTTCGCACCATAAGAAGGCACATCGTCACGGGGCGCTCCTGCCGAGGTAGCACATTGCTCGCAAACGGTAACAACGCGAGCCAGACGCCCTGCCCTGCGACCGTGTACCCGTGCGCCCTGCAAGCGGACCCAGACCCCGTATTTGCGGGCAAGGTCCATGACTCGATAAAAAAATGTGAAAATTTCATTAGGGAAAACCGGGTTTGAGCACGCTTGTTGCATTTGCTCAAGCAGAGTCGGCAGTTGCTGGGAAACCAGGACACGAGATCGACAACGACAGCCTGTAGCGACCCAGGAAGAACGTCGAAAAGGTCTGTTTTTTTGCCCGTGCCGCCCATGGCGCATGCGTGAGATCGCAATGACTGCACCCACGGTTGACCAGCGGCGCGTGCCTTGAAAACGCTAGATGCGACAAGGGGTAACGAATGACACGAAAAGTGAAATCTCACCTCTCGTCAAGGCCAGGCCGGCGTGCTATATGCTGCGTCGGCATAACAAGAAAAGAGCCGCACCCATAACAAGAAACAGGGCGCGGTAGACTCTTCCTCTATAACACAAAGGAGCACATCACGATGCGCGTGATGAAGTGGAGCATGATCGCCCTGGCCGTTGCGGCGGGGACTTCGCAACTGGCCGTGGCTTCTTCTCAGGACGAAGCCAAAGGTTTCATCGAAGACAGCACGCTGACCCTCAAGACTCGCATGTTGTACTTCAGCCGTGACTTCCGTAACTCGCCTGCCGGCTCCAAGAGCCGTGCCGAAGAAACGGGCCTGGGCTTCCTGGGCACCTACGAGTCCGGCTTCACCCAAGGCACCGTGGGCGTAGGGTTCGACGCCATCGGCATGCTCGGCGTCAAGCTCGACAGCGGCCGCGGTCGCGCCGGCACCGGCCTGTTCCCGTACGGTGACGACGGCCGTGCACAAGATGAATATTCGGAAGTCGGCGGCGCCGTCAAGCTGCGCATCTCCGACACCGTGCTGAAGGTCGGCGACCAGATCACCGCCCTGCCCGTGTTCGCCACCGACGACAGCCGACTGCTGCCGGAAGTCGCCCAGGGCGCGCTCATCACCAGCAAGGAAATCAAGGGCCTGACCCTGCACGCCGGTCGCTTCACCGCCCTCAACGCGCAGAACCAGACCTACCATGACAGCCTGAACCTGAAGTCGGCCAACGTCGTCGGCGGCACCTACGCCTTCACCGACACCCTCAGCACCAGCCTCTACTACTCCAAGGTCGAGGACTACTGGCGCAAGGTGTACGGCAACGTGAACTTCGCCCTGCCGCTGTCCGACAAGCAAGGCCTGGTGTTCGACTTCAACATCTACGACACCAAGAGCGATGGCGCCGGCCTGCAGCGCGCCGCCAACGATGGCGTGACCAAGCTCGACAACACCGCCTTCAGCCTGTCCGGCGCCTACAACCTCGGCGCCCACACCTTCACCCTGGCCTACCAGCGCGTCAGCGGCGACGGCGACTATGGCTACGGCGTCGATGGCGGCGGTACCGTGTACCTGAACAACTCGGTGGCCCGCTCTGACTTCAACGCCGAGGACGAGCGTTCCTGGCAGGCCCGCTACGACCTCAACTTCGCCGAGTACGGCATTCCCGGCCTGAGCTTCATGACCCGTTACGTGCGTGGTACCGGCGCCAACACCGCCACCACCGACAACGGCAAGGAATGGGAACGCGACGTGGACGTCAAGTACGTGCTGCAGGAAGGCCCTGCCAAGGACCTGAGCTTCCGCGTTCGCCAGGCCACCTACCGCTCCTCGGACGGCGTGTACTACGGCTCGTCCTCCATCGACGAACTGCGTCTGATCGTCGAGTACCCGCTGAGCATCCTGTAAGGGTTCGGCACGCGTCACGAGGCCCGGCAGCGATGCCGGGCTTTTTCTTGGCTGACAATCGCCCCGCCCTGGGGCATCCTGTACGCTTTCGCCCCGCCCCCGTACAATGTGCGGTCATCTTCAACGTCCAGGCAATCGACACGGCCCACCATGCGCACCAGTCAATATCTGCTCGCCACCCAGAAAGAAACCCCTGCCGACGCAGTGGTCATCAGCCACCAGCTCATGCTGCGTGCCGGGATGATCCGCAAGCTGGCTTCCGGCCTCTACACCTGGCTGCCGATGGGCTTGCGCGTGATGCGCAAGGTCGAAACCGTGGTGCGCGAAGAAATGAACGCCGCCGGTGCCCTGGAAGTGCTGATGCCGAGCATCCAGCCTGCCGAGTTGTGGCAGGAGTCGGGCCGCTGGGAACAGTACGGTCCCGAGCTGCTGCGGGTGAAGGACCGCCACGACCGTGACTTCTGCGTCGGCCCGACCCACGAGGAAGTGATCACCGACCTGGCGCGCAACGAGCTGTCGAGCTACAAGCAGCTGCCGCTCAACATGTACCAGATCCAGACCAAGTTCCGCGACGAGATCCGCCCACGCTTCGGCCTGATGCGCGGTCGCGAGTTCATCATGAAGGACGCCTACTCCTTCCATGCCGACCAGGCTTCCCTGCAGGAAACCTACGACCGCATGCACCAGGCCTACACCAACGTCTTCACCCGCCTGGGCCTGGACTTCCGTCCGGTGCAGGCCGACACCGGTTCGATCGGTGGCAGCTATTCCCATGAATTCCACGTCCTGGCCCAGTCCGGCGAAGACGATGTGATCTTCAGCGACAGCTCCGACTATGCGGCCAACATCGAAAAGGCCGAAGCGGTGCCGCGCGAGACCGTGCGTCCAGCGCCCACCGAAGCGCTGCGCCTGATCGACACGCCACACGCCAAGACCATCGCGCAACTGGTTGAGCAGCACGACACGCCGATCGAGAAGACCGTCAAGACGCTCATCGTGCGCGGTGCCGAGGAAGGCAAGCTGATCGCCCTGGTGATCCGTGGCGACCACGAACTCAACGAAATCAAGGCGGTCAAGCTGCCCCAGGTCGCCGACCCGCTGGTCATGGCCACCGACAGCGACCTGCGCGACGCCATCGGCGCCGGTGCTGGCTCGCTGGGCCCGCTGAACCTGCCGCTGGAGTGCGTCATCGACCGTTCGGTCGCGCTGATGAGCGACTTCGTCGTGGGCGCCAACATCGACGACAAACACTATTTCGGCGTGAACTGGGAGCGTGACTTGCCCGTTCCGCAAGTCGCCGACCTGCGCAACGTGGTCGAGGGCGACCCGAGCCCGGACGGCCAAGGCACCCTGGTCATCAAGCGCGGCATCGAAGTCGGCCACATCTTCCAGCTCGGCACCAAGTACAGCGAAGCGCTCAAGTGTCAGGTCCTGGGCGAGAATGGCAAGCCGGTCGTACTGTCCATGGGCTGCTACGGGATCGGCGTCTCGCGCGTCGTGGCCGCGGCCATCGAGCAGAGCCACGACGACAAGGGCATCATCTGGAACGACACCCTGGCGCCCTTCCAGATCGCTCTCGTGCCCCTGCGCTACGAAACCGAAGCCGTGCGCGAGGCCACCGACACCCTGTACGCCGAGCTGACCGCAGCCGGCTTCGAGGTGCTGCTTGACGACCGTGACAAGAAGACCAGCCCTGGCATCAAGTTCGCCGACATGGAACTGATCGGTATCCCCCACCGTGTGGTGGTGTCCGATCGCGGCCTGGCCGAAGGCAATGTCGAATACAAGCACCGTACCGAGCAGGATGCCCAACCGTTGCCGCTGGCAGAGGTGCTGACGTTCCTGCAAGCGCGCGTGCGCCGCTGACCCACCCTTGCGCGAGTGAACATGTCCAAGCGAAGTACCCATACCCTGGCAGGAGCCGCCTTGAGCGGCGCCCTGCTCGTCAGCGGCTGCGCCAACCAGATGTCCCAGCGCAGCGAGCATGAAGACCGGGTCGAGCGAAAGCTGCTCGAGCACACCTTGCAGATCGACGCGGGCGAACCCCAGGTCATGGAGCTGCCGCAGCGTCGCGTCCGCGTGACCGAGCGGCGACGCTTCGAGGTCACGGAGTTCGAGGTCACTCGCCATTACGATCGCTACACGCCGTACCAGCCCTGGCGGGAGGTCTACGAGATCCCGCTGGGTGCCGTGGCGGTGGTCGCAGGGCTGGGCGCCAATGTGGTGAACGTCTTCGCCATGGGCACGCTGCCCGACAGCGTCACCCGCGACTGGCTGGACTACGGCGTGGCGGGCCTCAACCCGTTCATGAACGTGCAGTCCAATGGCCGGGCTCAGCAAAACCTCGCCAGCCTGAGCGAGACCCGCAAAGGACAACGCGAAGAATCCACCAACCTGCCCTGGGCCGAGCATCCGCTCGAGGTCAAGGCAGGCAAGCTGACCCACGAATTCGCCACCGACGACAACGGCGTGGTTCGCCTCAACCTGCTGGAGAGCCCGTTCGCCGAACAGGACCT
This sequence comes from Pseudomonas entomophila, assembly GCF_013523165.1. Classification (GTDB taxonomy): domain Bacteria; phylum Pseudomonadota; class Gammaproteobacteria; order Pseudomonadales; family Pseudomonadaceae; genus Aquipseudomonas; species Aquipseudomonas entomophila_A. The sequence continues at coordinate 105,341 of NZ_JAAMQI010000012.1, read as the reverse complement.
GAGCCGGATCGGCACCCTGCACTTGCAGGCGACCGACGAAGAGGCCGGCTTGCGTGGCGACACGACGCTGCTGATCAGCGACAAGCTACGGCGCGCGCTGCCCGAGGCGCGACACCTGATCTTCGATGACCTCGAAGACGACGACGTGTCGCACTGGGTGCATCGGATCAAGCGCCTGGCCGAGCTGGGACTCGAGGAAGAGGCCAGCGATCTGGAGCAAAGCCTGGTGGAGCTCACGCGCAACGATCCCGAATTGCAGCGCGATTTCCTCCAGTCGCTCCGGCAGCAGACAGGCCGATTGGTAGCCGACCCCGGCACCCATTGACGCCCTGCCGCCGCGTGGCAGGCAGGGCCGGCCGATCGACCGGCCTGCTCTGCCACCGCTCACGACTCCTGAAACAGCTCCAGTTGCTCCGCCGCGCCTCGCAAGTCCTGCAGCCGCACCCCTACCCCCAGCAACCTGACCGGCTTGCCGCCACGGGCGAAGGCCTGGCCCAGTAGTTGGCGGTAGCTGTCCAGGTCGCGCCCGGCCCTCGACTGTTCCAGCGTGGTCTGGCTGAAGTCATGGAACTTGACCTTGACGAAGGGTTTGCCTGGCCGGTAACTGCCATCCATGCGGCCAATGCGCTCGTCCAGGGTCGCCAGCAGGCCCGGCAGCTTGTCCAGGCAGGCGTCGAGGTCCGGCAGGTCCGTGTCGAACGTGTTTTCCACGCTGACCGATTGACGGCGGCTGTCGTGCTGCACGATCCGATCGTCGATACCGCGTGCCAGGCCCCACAAGCGCTCGCCGAAACTGCCGAATTCACGCGCCAGGTCCACACGCGACCATGCGCGCAAGTCGGTGCAGGTGACGATGCCCAGGCGCGCCAGCTTGTCTGCGGTCACCTTGCCCACGCCGTGCAGGCGATTGACCGGCAGCTGCGCAACGAAGGCTTCTACCTCCACCGGCGTGATGACGAACAGGCCGTTGGGTTTGCGCCAGTCGCTGGCGATCTTGGCCAGGAACTTGTTGGGCGCGACCCCGGCAGACACGGTGATGTGCAGCGTGCGCGCCACGCGTCGACGAATGTCTTCGGCGATACGCGTGGCGCTGCCGGCGAACCAGTGGCTGTCGGTGACATCAAGGTAGGCCTCGTCGAGCGACAACGGCTCGATCAGCTCGGTGTAGTCGCGGAAGATGGCCTGGATCTCGCGCGAGGCTTCCTTGTAGGCGTCGAAGCGGGGCTTGACGATGATCAGGTCCGGACACAGCTTCAAGGCGTGCCGGGACGACATGGCCGAACGCACGCCGTAGGCGCGTGCTTCGTAATTGCAGGTGGCGATCACCCCGCGCCGCTCGGCCGACCCGCCCACGGCCATGGGCCGGCCCGCAAGTTGCGGGTCGTCACGCATTTCGATGGCGGCATAGAAGCAGTCGCAGTCGATATGAATGATCTTGCGCGTGGACATGGATGACAGACACCACTGTAGATTCATACAGATAGTACCCGATCATCGGACGCCGGGGCAGCCATCACGACTGTCGGCGCGCCGAAACCTGGGCACCGAACGGGCTGAAACCCCAGCAAGCGCGCTAACGTCCTGACCTGAAAACGCTTTTTTCAAGCAATCGCTTGACAAGGGAAGGAATATCCGTAGAATCTCATCTCACAGGCGCGGGATGGAGCAGCCTGGTAGCTCGTCGGGCTCATAACCCGAAGGTCGTCGGTTCAAATCCGGCTCCCGCAACCAACTTAGAGAAAGGCCACTGTTCACGCAGTGGCCTTTTTCGTTTCGCTCGATCAAAGGGTTTTGTCCCTCATGCGAGCGAATCGGCACTTCTTCCTTGACAGGCTCGCCATACCCTGTAGAGTGCGCACCTCTGACGCGGGATGGAGCAGTCTGGTAGCTCGTCGGGCTCATAACCCGAAGGTCGTCGGTTCAAATCCGGCTCCCGCAACCATCTTGGAAAAAGGCCACTGTCCCGACAGTGGCCTTTTTCATTTCCGCTCAAAAAACATAGGCAAATCAAACAGTAAGCCTTGACACCTCGGCCGTACGCTGTAGAATGCGCCCCACTGACGCGGGATGGAGCAGCCTGGTAGCTCGTCGGGCTCATAACCCGAAGGTCGTCGGTTCAAATCCGGCTCCCGCAACCATATCGTCAGAACAGACCCCGCCTACCTCGGTAGCGCGGGGTTTGTTGCTTTCAGCCCGCCTGCAACTGCCCTGCTGCGCTCCGGCGTCCCTCGACGCCTGGCACGCTGTCGCATTCGTCCTACCATATGAACATTCTTTAACTATCCTGAATCGATCCAACCTCTCTGCCACAGAGTACTATCAGGACACGTTTTCCAAAGGGATTTTCACTTGGCCGCATTCCGCTTTTGCTTCCACGGTGCCGCGTGGGGTATGACATGAACACGCCGGCACCCGATACCTCCTCTCCGGTCACCGCGGCACTACCTGCCGCCGCCCAACGCCTGCCGTGGCTGGACCGGCTCAGTCGCTATCGACAACCCATCGGGTTGGCGTTGACGCTGGTGCTGTTCGCGATCGCCCTGCTGGCCTGCTGGCACCTGCTCAGCGAACTGGACCTCAACGCCCTGCGCGACGCCGTCACCGAAGTCCCCGCCTCGTCGTTGTCCGGTGCCTTGCTGGCCACGGCAGTCGGGTTCACGGTCCTGCTGGGCTACGAATGGTCGGCCAGTCGCTACGCCAATGCGCCGCTACCTGGCGGCGCCCTGGCGATGGGCGGTTTCTGCGCGTTCGCCGTGGGTAACGCCGTCGGGCTGTCGATGCTGTCCGGCGGCTCGGTTCGCTATCGCCTGTATGCCCGTCACGGGCTCGGCGCGGGTGACGTGGCCCGGATGACCGTGTTCGCCAGCCTGTCGCTGGGGTGTGCACTACCGCCTCTGGCTGCCGTGGCACTGCTGAGCGACCTGCCAGCGGCCGCTCAGGCCCTGCGGTTGCCAGCCGGTGTGCTGGCCGCCATCGCCGGCACCACCCTGGCGCTGTGCGCGGCATTGGCCATCGGCGTGTACCGTCGCCGCCTGCCCGAACAGCCCCTGGCCAACAACCTGCTGGTGCAGGTCGGTCGTCACACGTTGCGCCTGCCTGCGCCGCGGCTGGCCGCCTTGCAGTTGCTGATCACCGCACTGGACGTGCTGGTGGCGGCCACCGTGCTCTACCTGCTGCTGCCTGAAGCACCGCCTTTCGGCGCCTTCGTGCTGGTCTACCTGCTGGCACTGGCGGCTGGTGTGCTCAGTCACGTGCCGGGCGGCGTCGGTGTCTTCGAAGCGATCCTGCTCGCGGCCTTCGCCAACCAGCTCGGCGCTGCGCCCCTGGCCGCTGCCCTGCTGCTGTACCGGCTGATCTACGTGGTGCTGCCCTTGCTGGTCGCCTGCGCCGTGCTGCTGGCCAGCGAAGCGCGCCGCCTGCTATTCGCTCACCAGGCGCTCAAGGCCGCCTCGGGCCTGGCCGCGCCGGTCCTGGCGATCCTGGTGTTCCTGTCGGGCGTGGTGCTGCTGTTCTCCGGTGCCACGCCGGAGATCGACACCCGCCTGGAGCACATGGGCTTTCTGATTCCGCATCGGCTGATCGATGCGTCGCACTTCGGCGCCAGCCTGGTCGGCGTGCTGTGCCTGTTGCTGGCACAGGGGTTGCGTCGTCGCCTGTCGGCCGCCTGGTTGCTGACCACCGTGCTGCTGCTGGTGGGCGCGGTGCTTTCGCTGCTCAAAGGCTTCGACTGGGAAGAAGCCAGCATCCTGACCATCACGGCGTCGCTGCTGGCGCTGTTCCGGCGTTCGTTCTACCGGCCCAGCCGTCTGCTCGAACTGCCCTTCTCGCCGGTCTACCTGGTGGCGAGCGCCTGCGTCATCGGCGCCTCGATCTGGCTGCTGCTGTTCGCCTTCGAAGACGTGCCCTACGATCGCGAGCTGTGGTGGCAGTTCACCCTCGACGCGGATGCGCCACGCGCCCTGCGCGCTGCCCTGGGCAGTGCCGTGCTGCTGGTGTTCGTCGCACTGACCTGGCTGCTGCGCACGGCCCGTCCGATGATCCATCTGCCGCCCGAGCAGGAGCTCGACCGCGCCAATCGCATCCTGCAGGCGTCCGACCAGCCCGATGGTGGCCTGGCCCTGACCGGCGACAAGGCCCTGCTGTTCCACCCCAGCGACAACGCCTTTCTGATGTACGCACGCCGTGGCCGCAGCCTGGTGGCCCTGTACGACCCCATCGGCCCGCCCCAGGAACGTGCCGAGATGATCTGGCAGTTCCGCGACCTGTGCGACGTGCACCACGCCCGCCCGGTGTTCTACCAGGTCCGTGCCGAGAACCTGCCGTTCTACATGGACATCGGCCTGACCGCGATCAAGTTGGGCGAGGAAGCCCGGGTCGACCTGTGCCGGTTCGATCTCGACGCCAAGGGCAAGGAGATGAAGGACCTGCGCTACACCTGGAACCGCGGGGGCCGTGACGGCCTGAGCCTGGAGATCCACGAGCCGGGCAAGGCACCGCTGGACGAACTCAAGGTGATTTCCGACGCCTGGCTGGGCAACAAGAACGTGCGCGAGAAAGGCTTCTCCCTGGGCCGCTTCAGCCCCGAGTACCTGCGCTACTTCCGCATCGCGCTGATCCGCTTCCAGGGTCGGCCCGTGGCGTTCGCCAACCTGCTGGAAACCCACAGCAAGGAGCTGGCCAGCCTGGACCTGATGCGGGCGCACCCCGAGGCACCGAAGCTGACCATGGAATTCATGATGCTGGGGCTGATCCTGCACTACAAGACCGAAGGCTACCAGCGCTTCAGCCTGGGGATGGTGCCGCTGTCCGGCCTGCAACCACGCCGTGGCGCGCCGCTGACCCAACGCCTGGGCTCGATGGTGTTCCGCCGCGGCGAACACCTGTACAACTTCCAAGGCCTGCGCCGCTTCAAGGACAAGTTCCAGCCTGACTGGGAGCCGCGCTACATGGCCGTCCCTGCCGGCCTGGACCCCTTGGTGGCCCTGGCTGACACTGCCGCCCTGATCGCAGGCGGCCTGACTGGATTGGTGAAACGCTGATGACTCGACGCTCTCGACTGTCTCTGTTGTGCGTAGTGCTGCTCGTGGCCATTGCGGCAGCGGGCTTCTGGTTCTGGACACGCCCGGCGCCTGCACCACACCTCGAACACCTGGCCTCGAACCAGGGTGGTGGCGACCTGATCAAGGTCACCCCGTCCGGCCAGGCCAAGGCCCGCGTGGTCATCGGCGTGCCGGCCGGCCAAGGGCTGACCGAACGGCAGCTGCTCGACCTGAGCCAGGCGGGCGCTGCGCAACTGGTCCAGGTGGTGCTGCCGGACACGGACTGCATGGCCCAGCACAAGGCCATGACCGATGCCTTCGGGGCGCTGTCCGGCACCCCGACCCTGGTCGCCGGTATCGGCGCCGGGGCCACCGAGGCCTGGCGCTGGCTGGCTGGCCAGAACGACGATCAGGCGCATGCACTCTCCGTGGACTTCAAGACCGAGCAGGCCGGGTGCGCGCAGGCCCTGCCGACCTCGGCCGCCCATGGTCACTGGAGCGTGGCCTGGAACGACAACCCGGACGACGCCAGCGCCGCGTTCGTGCGCAACCAGGCCAATGCCGACACCAGCATCAGCGACTACGACATCCACCTGCCGCAGGTGCTGAAGAACCAGCTGACCCAGGCCCTGGTCGGCCCGGACGGCACCGCCTTGAGCATTCCGGTGGTCGAGGTGCCTGCCGGCCAGGCCAGCGACACCGTCACCCTGTTCCTGTCCGGTGACGGCGGCTGGCGTGACCTGGACCGCGACGTCGCCGGGGAAATGGCCAAGCTCGGCTACCCCGTGGTCGGCATCGACACCCTGCGCTACTACTGGCAGCACAAGACGCCCGAGCAGAGCGCCACCGACCTGGTGGAGCTGATGCAGCACTACCGTCACAAGTGGGGCACCAAGCGCTTCGTGCTGACCGGGTATTCGTTCGGTGCCGATGTCCTGCCGGCGATCTACAACCGCCTGCCGGCCGAAGACCAGCAGCGCGTCGACGCCATCATCCTGCTCGCCTTCGCCCGCAGTGGCAGCTTCGAGATCGAGGTCGAGGGGTGGCTGGGCAAGGAAGGCCAGGAAGCGCCCACCGGCCCGGACATGGCGCGTCTGCCGGCGGACAAGGTGGTGTGCATCTACGGCGAAGAGGAAGCCGACGAGAGTGGCTGCACCGACAGCACCGCGGTGGGTGAGCGGGTCAAGCTGCCGGGTGGGCACCACTTCGACGAGAACTACCCTGCCCTGGCCAAGCGCCTGGTGGGCGAGATCGACGCACGCCAAGGCAAGGGCGGCACGCCCGGCCAACCCTGAGTCGGGAGGACGGGTCTGCCGGTGGAGACCTGACTTAGATCTCCACCTGCGTGCCCAGCTCGATCACCCGGTTCAACGGCAGCTTGAAGAAACGCAAGGTGCCGTTGGCGTTCTTCAGCAGGAAGGCGAACAAGGTGCCGCGCCAGCGCGCCATGCCTTCCAGGCGCGACACCACCACCGTTTCCCGGCTGAGGAAGTACGTGGTGCGCATGGGGCTGAAGTTCAGGTCGTCCCGTTGGCACAGCGCCAGCGCTGCCGGTACGTCCGGCTCGTCCATGAACCCGTAGTGCAACAGCACGCGGAAGAAGCCATTGCCGTGGTCCAGCACTTCGAAGCGCTCGGCCTCCGGCACCCGAGGACGGTCCTCGCTGATCACCGTCAACAGCACCACCTGGCGGTGCAACACCTGGTTGTGCAGCAGGTTGTGCAGCAGCGCATGGGGCACGGCGTCGGCGCGGGCGGTCAGGAACACGGCGGTCCCCTCGACCCGATGGGGCGGTTGCACGGCAATGCTGTCGATGAACACCGGCAAGGGCAGCGAGCCTTCGCCAATGCGCTCGACGAGAATCTGTCGTCCGCGCTTCCAGGTGCTCATCAGCACGAACAGCACGAACCCGGCGATCACCGGGAAGGCGCCGCCCTGCAGCACCTTGGGCAGGTTGGCGGCGAAGAACAGCCCATCGACCACCAGGAAGCCGAGCAGGACGGGCACCGCCAGCAGCGGCGGCCACTTCCACAGCAGCAGCATCACCACCGCCACCAGCAACGTGGTCATCAGCATGGTGCCGGTCACGGCGACGCCATAGGCAGCGGCCAGCGCACCGGACGACTCGAAGCCCAGCACCAGCAGCACCACGCCGACCATCAGCGTCCAGTTCACCGCGCCGATGTAGATCTGCCCCTGCTCGGCACTGGAGGTGTGCTGCACCTGCATGCGCGGGATGTAGCCCAGCTGGATGGCTTGCTGGGTCAAGGAGAACGCCCCCGAAATCACCGCCTGCGAGGCAATCACCGTCGCCAGCGTGGCCAGGCCGATCAGCGGCAGCAGCGCCCAGGACGGCGCCAGCAGGTAGAACGGGTTGCGCGCGGCGTCCGGGTCCTGCAGCAGCAGGGCGCCCTGGCCGAAGTAGTTGAGCACCAGCGCGGGCAGCACCAGCAGGAACCAGGCGCGGGCGATCGGTTTGCGGCCGAAGTGCCCCATGTCGGCATACAGTGCTTCGGCGCCGGTCAGCGCCAGCACCACCGCGCCCAGGATCGCCACCCCCATGCCGGGATGGACCACGAAGAACCGCACTGCCCAGGCCGGATTCACGGCCTTTAGCACTTCCGGGCTCTGCACGATGCCGTGGATACCCAGCGCGCCGAGCACCAGGAACCAGAGCACCATGACCGGCCCGAACAAGGTGCCGATCTTCGCGGTGCCGTGCTTCTGCACCACGAACAGCCCCACCAGCACGACCAGCGCGATCGGCACCACCCAATGGTCGATGCCGTCGAACGCCAGGCCCATGCCCTCCACTGCCGAGAGTACCGAAACGGCCGGGGTGATCATGCTGTCGCCGTAGAACAGCGAAGCGCCCACCAGACCGCACCCGACCATCAGCATGCGCAACCGTGGGTACGGCGCCGCGGCGCGTCGGGCCAAGGCCGTCAGCGCCATGGTGCCACCCTCGCCCTGGTTGTCGGCGCGCAGGATGAACAGGATGTACTTGATCGAGACCACCCAGATCAACGACCAGAAGATCAGGGCCAGGATACCCAGCACACCGTCATGGTTCACCGCCACGCCATAACCGCCCGAGAACACTTCCTTGAGCGTATAGAGCGGGCTGGTACCGATGTCGCCATAGACCACGCCGACCGCGGCCACCAACAGGCTCACCGAACGCGTGATACCCTGCCCGCCTTCGGCAGGGCTGCTTGCCTGAACCATCGACTGCTCCCACTGATGGCCTGCGAAGGCCGTGATGATCTGTTGCTGCCGGTCGGACAGTGCCTGATCGGCAGCCGCGCGGCGGATGATATTGAGGGCGCCCGGACCCACCGGGCCAACGGCGCGAAGCATAGCGCAACGTCTGCCAGAGCGGTTAGCCGCCAGGTCACGGGCGTGGCAACGTCCGCTCGAGGCAACCTGAGGCTCTCCGGCCGATCAGGACGCCGGTCAAGCCTGCACGACAGCGATGACCCCGCCAGGCGCGGGCTTGCGGGAACGTGCTACCGCAGGGGTAGCATCATCGTCATTGGAGCAAGATCAGGGCACGGGATGAATCCACCATACTTCGCATAGTATGAGGCAGGTCGCTCGGTCAGCGGGCGCACGATCAATGCGGTGGACCCGATCATCTCAGAGGCCATCAGACTTCGCTCGACCGCATCTGCGAGCAGTGCAAGCGATAAGCCGTGCCCCGCCGCCGAAGCTGTCACGCCCATGCGGCCCAGAACGGTCACAGGCAGCGGGTCGGGCGCATTGCGACGGATCCTGGCAGTCGCACCGTACTGGCGATCGATCGCACTGTTGGAAAGCGTGTAATACGCAGCGACATCATGCGTGCCCTTGAAGCATACGACGTACACCACGGCATGCTTGGCATGCCTGAGCCTTCAACGCTTTGTGACGTAAGAAGTCATTGATCGACGGCTCACCGCAGTCGAACTCAGAGATCCCATGGTGCTCAGCCAACTTCTCTGGAGGCGTCAGCTCCAAGGTTTTGGTCTTACAAGCAGGCTCTTGACGCATTCGTTGCTCCTGATGGGATGTGCATCGAGCGCTTTCTCGAATCGGTCAAACGCCTCCTCGCTAAGTACGAACAGCTTACGATCCACGATGACTTCTTCTGCACGCCGGCAGGCCGCATCAAGAATGAAGCTGGTCCGGTCAACGCTGAGAATTTCAGCGGCCGCATCAATGAGGTCTCGTCGCTTCGGATCGGCCCTCATGTTTATAGAAACAGGCTTGGCGCCTGTAGGCGTGACTCGTTCCATATTGGTAACTCCAGTTGTCTGTAAGGCAATCGATGCGCCTGTTCGCTTTCATCTTGAAAACGACGCGCCTTGGACGCTTTTCGATGCCGCACCCTCTGCTTTCACGCATTCATGAATACAGGTCGAGTCGCAAAGCGGGCGATGTCATTGATGGAATACCCTGTCGATCCCGTCAAGGCACCCGCTTGTTTGCGTCACCGCTATTCTCCGAACGAAATGAAGCGCATCGCGACAGGACTCGAGACCTTCGAGGCTGCCCTACCCCCTCGACCCTGCACGATCACCCGACACATGCGTGCCTTTTGCCGCGCCTGCGCACGCTCGTCGCATTTCCACTGGTCAAGCGACCCCGTGATCGCTAGAATTGCGCACTTTTTGATCAGAGGCGCCAGAAGCGCCCGTCAAGCTCGCCCCCGATTCCGGTGGGCGACCTGCATTCAATACCGAGGTTAGTCATGTCCACCACGCCTGCATCTTCCATCCCGAAGGTCGGATTCGTTTCGCTGGGTTGCCCGAAAGCGCTGGTCGATTCCGAGCGCATCCTCACGCAACTGCGCATGGAAGGTTACGAAGTCGTGCCAACCTACGAAGATGCCGACGTGGTGGTGGTCAACACCTGTGGCTTCATCGACAGTGCCAAGGCCGAGTCGTTGGAAGTCATCGGCGAGGCCATCAAGGAAAACGGCAAGGTCATCGTCACCGGTTGCATGGGCGTCGAGGAAGGCAATATCCGTGACGTGCACCCGAGCGTGCTCTCGGTGAGCGGCCCGCAGCAGTACGAGCAGGTGGTCAATGCCGTGCACGAAGTGGTCCCGCCGCGTCAGGACCACAACCCGTTGATCGACCTGGTGCCGCCGCAAGGCGTCAAGCTGACCCCGCGTCACTACGCCTACCTGAAGATTTCCGAAGGCTGCAACCACAGCTGCAGTTTCTGCATCATCCCGTCGATGCGCGGCAAGCTGGTCAGCCGTCCGGTCGGCGAGGTGCTGAGCGAAGCCGAGCGCCTGGTCAAGGCCGGGGTCAAGGAGCTTCTGGTGATCTCGCAGGACACCAGCGCCTATGGCGTGGACGTGCGCTACAAGACCGATTTCTGGAACGGCCGCCCGGTCAAGACACGCCTGCTCGAGCTGTGCGAAGCCTTGAGCACGCTGGGTGCCTGGGTGCGTCTGCACTATGTCTACCCGTACCCGAACGTCGACGACGTGATCCCGCTGATGGCCGCCGGCAAGATCCTGCCGTACCTGGACATTCCGTTCCAGCACGCCAGCCCCAAGGTGCTCAAGTCGATGAAGCGCCCGGCGTTCGAAGACCGCACTCTGACGCGCATCAAGCAATGGCGTGAGCAGTGCCCGGAGCTGGTGATCCGTTCGACCTTCATCGTCGGCTTCCCAGGCGAGACCGAAGAGGACTTCCAGTACCTGTTGGACTGGCTGACCGAGGCGCAACTGGACCGTGTCGGCTGCTTCCAGTACTCCCCTGTCGAAGGTGCGCCGGCCAACGAACTGGGCCTGGACGAGGTGCCGGATGCCATCAAGCAGGACCGTTGGGACCGCTTCATGGCGCACCAGCAGGCCATCAGCGCGGCCCGTCTGCAACAGCGCATCGGTCGGGAAATCGACGTGTTGATCGACGAGGTGGAAACCGAAGGTTCGGTCGGTCGCAGCTTCTTCGACGCCCCGGAGATCGACGGCAGCGTGTTCATCGACGGCGACCACGGCTTCAAGCCCGGCGACACGGTACGCTGCCGCGTGGTCGACGCCGACGAGTACGACCTGTGGGCCGAGCCTCTCTGAGGTGCGTCCCGCTGCAGGCCGCTCTGCGCAAGCGGCCTGCGCACACCGAAGGACGCACCGCATGCTGACGCTCGACACGCCTTCCGAGGCGGACCACCCAGCCCTCATGCAGCTCTGGGAGGCTTCCGTTCGCGCCACCCATGACTTCTTGCCCGAATATTACCTGCTGATCCTGCGCGATCACGTGCTGCCCAAGTACCTGCCGGCCGTCACGCTGGTGGGCTGCAAGGACCAGGACGGCCGGTTCGTGGGTTTCGCCGGTGTGGCGCAGCAGCGCCTGGACATGCTGTTCGTCGCCCCGACGCACCACGGTCAGGGCATCGGCACACGCCTGCTCACGCATGCCGTCGAAGTCCTGGGCGTGCGCACGCTGGATGTCAACGAACAGAATCCCCGGGCCCTGGCCTTCTATCGACGGCACGGCTTCGAGGTCACGGGCCGCGCCGAGACCGACGGCCTCGACCAGCCCTACCCGCTCCTGCACCTGCGTCTGCCCGATCGATAGGCGCGGCGCAGATAGCGGCCATCGAACGGCCTCGGGCAGGTACAATGCCGGTCTTATTTCCTGTCTTGCGAAACACCGACCATGAGTGAACCCGTTCGTCTCTCCAAATGCCTCATCGCGCAGCTCGGCTGCTCCCGCCGCGAGGCCGAACTGTTCATCGAAGGGGGCTGGGTCACGGTCGATGGCGTGGTCATCGAGCAACCGCAATTCAAGATCGACCAGCAACGCGTCGAATTGCTCCCGGGTGCCAAGGCCGAACCTCTGGCACCGGTCACCCTGTTGCTGAACCAGCCTGCCGGGCAGTGGCTCGAGGAGGCACGCGCCAGCATCACCATGGCCAGCCTGGGCACCACGCAGCCGAGCGACCTTCGCCCGCTGCACGGTCACTTCGCACGACAGGAGTGCGTGGCCGCCCTGCCCCCTGGAGCCAGCGGCCTGCAGGTGTTCACCCAGGACTGGCGCACCAAGCGCAAGATCGAGGCCGACCTGCGCAAGCTGGAACAGGAATACATCATCGAAGTGCGTGGCTCGGCCACGCCCCAGGCCCTGGAGCGCCTGGCGCGCGGCATGGTCCGCGACGGCCGCGAGCTGCCCAAGGCCAAGGCCAGCTGGCAGAACGAGACCCACCTGCGCCTGGTGGTCAAGGCCCCGCAGCCTGACACGATCGGTGAGCTGTGCAGCGCGCTGAAGCTCGAAATCCTCAGCCTGCGGCGCATTCGCCTCGGGGGGGTGCCCATGGGCAAGCTGCCGGTCGGGCAATGGCGGTATGTCGGCAGCCACGAACGTTTCTAGTATCGAAGGCCGTACCGCGGTGCGGCGCCTGAACAGGATTTCCCCATGAATCACAACGATGTACTGCGCAGCGTGCGCTACATGATCAAAGCCAACGATGCGCAGATGGTCAAGGTCTTCGCGCTGTCTGGCCTGACGCTGTCCACCGCCCAGGTGGCCGGCTACCTCAAGAAGGAAGAGGAAGCGGGCTTCGCGCAGTGCCCGGACACCGTCATGGCGCACTTTCTCGACGGCCTGGTGACGCACCGCCGCGGCCGCGACGACAGCCGCCCGCCCCAGCCGCTCGAGCTGCCGGTGACCAACAACACGGTGCTCAAGAAGCTGCGCGTGGCGTTCGAGCTCAAGGAGGACGACCTGCACGCCGTGCTCAAGTCAGTGAATTTTCCCGTGTCCAAGCCGGAGCTCAGCGCGCTGTTCCGCAAGGTCGGCCACGACAACTATCGCCCGTGCGGTGACCAGCTGTTGCGCAACTTCCTCAAGGGCCTGACCCTGCGCGTGCGTGGCTGACCCCATGCACCACAGCGTCTCGCCCGTGGGGTACGTGCGGTCCTGCTTCAAGGAGAAGTTCGCCATCCCGCGTCAGCCGCACCTGGCGCCTGCTGCCCGTGGCGTGCTGGAGCTGATCCCGCCCTTCGACAACGGCGAGGCCGTGGCGGGCCTGGAGCAGGTCAGCCACGTCTGGCTGCTGTTCCTGTTCCACCAGGCGCTGGAAGACACCCCACGCCTGAAAGTGCGTCCGCCTCGGCTGGGCGGCAACAAGAGCATGGGCGTGTTCGCCACCCGCGCCACGCACCGGCCCAATGGCATCGGACAATCGGTGGTCAGGCTGGACGCGGTGGAACCGGGGCGGCTGTGGCTGTCCGGGATCGACCTGCTGGACGGCACGCCCGTGCTGGACATCAAGCCCTACGTGCCTTACGCCGACAGCGTTGCCGGTGCCTGCAATCACATGGCCAGCGAGGCGCCGCCGCGCATTGCGGTCGAGTGGCACAGCGCGGCGCTGGACCACGCCCAGCAGCACGGCTTGCGCCTGGGCGAACCGCTGATGGCCCTGATCGAACAGTGCCTGGCGCAGGACCCACGCCCGGCCTACCAGAAGCCGCCTGCCGAGCGTGTCTACGGGGTGAAGTTCTGGGACGTGCAGGTGCGCTGGCATTACCCGGAGCCGGGTCGCATCGTGGTGTTGGGTTTGGAGCGCGATAGCGGGCCGTGATCGTTTCGAGCGCTGACCATGCCGTGCTGCAGGCGGCGCTTGACCGGGCGTCATCGCTGGCAAGCCAGCTCCCACTGGCCCTCATTCCAGGCAACTGCCTGCCGTCAGCGCCTCGACTGGCCACCCTGTGGGAGCGGGCTTGCCCGCGATGGGGGCGGTAGCTTCAGCGCACCGCCAGCAGGCCTGCCAAATTCAAACGAGGCCGGCCTGCTGACGGCTGGCATCACTTCTCGACGAAGGCACGCTCGATCAGGTAGTCGCCTGGATCGCGCATGCGAGCGGACACCTTCAGGCCGAAGCTGTCGAGCACTTCGCTGGTCTCGTCGAGCATGCTCGGGCTGCCGCAGATCATCGCGCGGTCGTCCTGCGGGTTGATCGGCGGCAGGCCGATGTCGCTGAACAGCTTGCCGCTGCGCATCAGGTCGGTCAGGCGGCCCTGGTTCTCGAACGGCTCGCGGGTCACGGTGGGGTAGTAGATCAGCTTCTCGCGCACGGCATCGCCGAAGAACTCGTTCTGCGGCAGGTGCTCGGTGATGAACTCGCGGTAGGCGACTTCGTTCACGTAGCGCACGCCATGGACCAGGATCACCTTCTCGAAGCGCTCGTAGGTCTCAGGGTCCTGGATGACGCTCATGAACGGCGCCAGGCCGGTCCCGGTGCTCAGCAGGTACAAGTGCTTGCCAGGGTTCAGGTCGTCGAGCACCAGGGTGCCGGTAGGCTTCTTGCTGATGATGATCTCATCGCCTTCCTTGAGGTGCTGCAGCTGCGAGGTCAGCGGGCCATCCGGTACCTTGATGCTGAAGAACTCCAGGTGCTCTTCCCAGTTCGGCGAGGCGATCGAGTAGGCACGCATGAGCGGACGGCCGCTGTCCTGCTGCAGGCCGATCATCACGAACTGACCGTTCTCGAAGCGCAGCCCCGGGTCGCGGGTGCACTTGAAGCTGAACAGGGTGTCGTTCCAGTGGTGCACACTGAGGACACGTTCGTGGTTCATGTTGCTCATCGATGGGGCTCCTGAAAAAAGACGCAACGCCGGTCACAGCGCTCTTGCGCGCTAGTGTAGTGGCAGCGAGAATATCTGGAAAATCAATTATCAAGATATATGTTATTGGTTATATAGATATGCGATTCACGCTTCGTCAACTGCAAGTCTTCGTCGCCGTCGCGCAGCACCAGAGCGTCTCTCGGGCGGCCGGGCTGCTGGCGCTGTCCCAGTCGGCGGCCAGTACCTCCATCACCGAACTGGAGCGACAGACCAGCTGCCAGCTGTTCGATCGCGCGGGCAAGCGCCTGAGCCTCAATGCTCTGGGGCATCAACTCCTGCCACAGGCCGTCGCCCTGCTCGACCAGGCCAAGGAGATCGAAGACCTGCTGGGTGGCAGGTCCGGCTTCGGTGCCTTGTCGGTCGGCGCCACACTGACCATCGGCAACTACCTGGCGACCTTGCTGATCGGCAGCTTCATGCAGGGCCACCCGGAAAGTCAGGTCAAGCTGCACGTCCAGAACACGGCCCACATCGTGCAGCAGGTGGCTCACTACGAGATCGACCTGGGGCTGATCGAGGGTGACTGCAATCACCCCGACCTCGAGGTGCAACCCTGGGTGGCGGATGAGCTGGTGGTGTTCTGCGCCCCGCAGCACCCCCTGGCCAGCGTCGGCAAGGCCAGCCTGGACATCCTGTGCCGTGAAGCCTGGATCTTGCGCGAACAGGGCTCCGGAACGCGACTGACCTTCGATCAGGCGATGCGTCACCACCGCGCCCACCTCGACATCCGTCTGGAACTGGAACACACCGAAGCCATCAAGCGCGCCGTGGAGTCAGGGCTGGGGATCGGTTGCATCTCCCGGCTGGCCCTGCGCGACGCCTTCCGGCGGGGCAGCCTGGTGCCCGTCGAAACCCCGGAGCTGGACCTGGCCCGGCAGTTCTACTTCATCTGGCACAAGCAAAAATACCAGACCTCGGCCATGCGCGAGTTCCTCGAACTGTGCCGCACCTTCACCGCCGGCGTACAGCGCAGCGACGAGATCGTGCTGCCGTCGATCGCGTGAGCCTCAGAGCAGAATGATGCCCCAGACCAGGGCGATCGCCGTCAGCGCCACCAGCTGCGCGGCACTGCCCATGTCCTTGGCGTTCTTCGACAGCGGATGACGGTCCAGCGAAATCCGATCGATCGCCGCTTCCACGGCAGAATTGAGCAGCTCCACGATCAGCCCCAACAGGCAGACGGCGACCAGGATCGCACGCTCGGCGCGGCTCACCGGTAGCCAGAACGCCAGCGGCACCAGAATGACGTTGAGCAGGACGAGCTGGCGAAAGGCGGCCTCGCCCAGAAAGGCGGCGCGCAGGCCGTCCAAGGAATAGCCTGCGGCGTTGACGATGCGTTTCAGGCCCGTGCGGCCTTTGAATGGCGACATGAAGACATACTGTACCGTGAAAGGGTCCGCATTCTACTGCGGACACGACCGAGAAAGGACGCCTGTCGACGCTTCAATGAGCGGCGACTGATTCCAGTTGTTGCAGCAGCAAGGCCGCCTGGGTCCGTGTACGCACGCCCAGCTTGCGGAAGATCGCCGTGACATGGGCCTTGATGGTGGCCTCCGACACGTTCAACTCATAGGCGATCTGCTTGTTGAGCAGGCCTTCGCAGACCATGGTCAACACGCGGAACTGCTGGGGCGTGAGGCTCGCCAGCCCTTCACTGGCCGCCTTGGCCTCGGGGGACACATCGACCTTGTCGAACGCCTGGGGAGGCCACCAGGCATCGCCGTCCAGCACCTGCTGCACGGCGTTCTGGATCACGTCGAGGGTACTGGACTTGGGGATGAACCCGCTGGCCCCGAACTCACGGGACTTGACCACCACGGCGGCCTCTTCCTGGGCGGAGACCATCACCACGGGAATCTGCGGATACTGCCCGCGCAACAGCACCAGCCCGGAGAAACCATAGGCACCGGGCATGTTCAGGTCCAGCAGCACCAGGTCCCAATCGGCCTTTTCCGCCAGGTGCGTTTCGAGTTCGGCGATGCTCGCCACCTCGACCAGGCGCACATCAGGCCCCAGGCCCAAGGTCACGGCTTGGCGCAACGCGCTACGGAACAGCGGGTGATCGTCGGCTATCAGGATGTCGTAGGTGGCCATCGGTTCATGGATCCTGTGGTGTGCCTGCAGCGGCATCGCGCAGCGGGCGGGCGAATCGGTGCGTGACGCACGGTACGGGTGGCAGGTCGAGTGGCCTGAGCCACGCGCGTCGGGGAGCGGCGCCAAGCATGCCCAGCGCGCCCGAGGCGGTCAAGCCAAAGCCGGCCGTGGGGCGTGCGAACCGGTCAGAGGAACGCGCTCAGTTGCTGGTGCGCCGCATCCTGTGGGTCGATCGGCCTATGGTGCTTGGCGCTCAGGTAATGCGTGCTGAAGACGTCCAGGTAGGCGTCCAACGCCTGGGCGGCCTGCGTATCGCCTGCCAGTTCCAGGCACATGGCCGCCACCTCGGCCGTGCAGAAATGGTCGTCGCGCTTCGAGCGTCGCAGCCGATAGCGCGACATCTGCTCGGCCTCCAGGCTCAGCACCGGGAAGCGTTCCAGGTACGGGCTCTTGCGGAACATCTTGCGCGCTTCGGTCCAGGTGGCGTCGAGCAGGATGAACAGCGGCCGCTTGCCTGGCGTTGTGCTCACCTCGGTCACCACGCGTTCGAGCGCCACGAATTCGCCGGGGAAGACAATGTAGGGCTGCCACTGCGGCTGGTCGAGCAGTGCCAGCAGGCGCTCGTCGACGTCGGTGCGTTGCCAGCCGAAGGCCGAGGTGTTCTCGATCACGTCGGCGATCAGCCAGCCGGTGTTGCTTGGCTTCAATGGCTCGGTGTCGTGCATGATCAGGCACATGCCTGCGGTGGCGCCCACGCGCGGCGTCCATTGGCACAGACAATGGCTGTGGATGACACGGCATTCGGCGCAGCGCGGCGCGCGTGAACCACGTGCGATGAACGGTTTGCTGCTGCGGGCCAGGCGCTCGGCGCGCAGTCGGGCGACAGCGTGGCTCATGGCTGAGCGACCTGTGAGGGAGCGGTGATGAACACGGGAAAGGCTCGGAAGCGGTGAACGAGACGACAGTCTACCAGAGGTCGACGGCTTGCCGCGCCGCACGAGCGATCCGCTGCGCCGGCTTGTATACTCCAGACCGTCAGCACGGAACACCCTGGCGTGACACCTGTCAAAGCGCCAGTCAACGAACAGGAGAGATGCATGCTACGCCTTATTGTCCCGACCCTGAGCCTGGCGCTCGCGTTGCCCCTGGCCGCCGAAGCTGCGTCCAAGCAGGAGTACGAGCTCTCCCAGATGCTGCACAAGGTCGCCCAGGAAAGCAGCGTCGGTACGCCGCGCGCCATCAATGAAGACATCCTCGACCAGGGCTACACCGTCGAGGGCAACCAGCTGATCAACCACTTGAGCGTACGGGCCAGCCATGCGGCCGAAATGCGCTCCAATCCGGACAAGGTGCGCGACCAGCTCGGCGCCAGCGTCTGCCGCAACACCGGCTTTCGTCAGTTGATGGCCAAAGGCGCCGTGCTGCGCTACGACTTCACTGAATACAAGACCAACCGTCCTGTGGATCAGCAAGTGTTCAACGCCGCGACCTGCGCCGGTGGCAAGAAGAAGTAAGCCGCGTGGAAGGGGTCTGAACCGTGTCGCTTCGCGACTCAACAGGCCCATTGCCCTGCTCCGCTGACCTGCGGACAGGGTGGATCGATCAGTCGTCCAGGTCCCGTCCGCTGAGCAGACGACCGATCATGTCCATGGGAAAGCCGCGGTACGCCAGAAAGCGCATCTGCTGAGCCCGGCGCTTGGGCTCGGTAGGCTGCTCTCCTGCGAACTTGCGCTGCCAGACGTCGCGCAACCGCGCCGCCCAATCGACACCGCTGTCGCGCAGGGCCTGTTCCACGTCACCTCGATCCAGGCCACGCTGACCCAGGTCCTCGCGAATCCGTGCAGGACCATAGCCAGCGTTGGCTCGGTAGGAGATGAAGTGTTCGAGGTAGCGCGCTTCGCTCAGCAATCCTTCTTCGGCCAGCCGATCGAGCGCAGGCTCGATCAGCTCATCCGAAGCACCGCGCTGGCGCAGCTTGCGTGTCAGCTCGACACGCCCATGCTCACGTCGCGCGAGCAGGTCCATGGCCGTCCGCCGCACCGCGACGGGGGTATCGAGTACGGCGGACATGGGCCGATCAGTTGCCGGTGTCGGCGTCGGCGACGTCATCGGCACTGGCTTCGGCAGCCGCTGCCTTGCCTGCTGCTTCGACGGCACCCACGTTGAGCAGCTTGTCGCGGATCAGCTTGTCGAGCTCGGCGCCAGCGGCCTCGTTCTCTTGCAGGTACTTGGCGGCGTTCGCCTTGCCCTGGCCGATCTTGCTGCCCTTGTAGCTGTACCAGGCGCCGGACTTCTCCACAAACCCGTTGGCCACGCCCAGGTCGATGATCTCGCCGTTGCGGTAGATGCCCTTGCCGTAGAGGATCTGGAACTCGGCCTGGCGGAACGGTGGAGCGACCTTGTTCTTGACGATCTTGACGCGGGTTTCGCTGCCCACGACTTCGTCACCCTCTTTCACCGCGCCAGTACGGCGGATGTCGAGACGCACGGAGGCGTAGAACTTCAGCGCGTTACCACCGGTGGTGGTTTCCGGGCTGCCGAACATCACGCCGATCTTCATGCGGATCTGGTTGATGAAGATGACCAGGCAGTTGGCGTTCTTGATGTTACCGGTGATCTTGCGCAGCGCCTGGGACATCAGTCGCGCCTGCAGGCCGACGTGCATGTCGCCCATCTCGCCTTCGATCTCGGCCTTGGGCACCAGCGCGGCCACGGAGTCGACGATGATCACGTCGACGGCGTTGGAACGCACCAGCATGTCGGTGATTTCCAGGGCCTGCTCGCCGGTGTCCGGCTGCGAGACCAGCAGGTCGTCGACGTTGACGCCCAGCTTGCCCGCGTACTCGGGATCGAGCGCGTGCTCGGCGTCGACGAAGGCGCAGGTGGCGCCGCTCTTCTGGGCTTGGGCGATGACTGACAGGGTCAGGGTCGTCTTGCCCGACGATTCCGGCCCGTAGATTTCCACGATACGGCCCTTCGGCAGGCCGCCGATGCCCAGTGCGATGTCCAGCCCGAGCGAGCCGGTGGAGATGGCCGGAATGGCCTGGCGCTCATGGTCGCCCATGCGCATGACGGCGCCTTTGCCAAACTGACGTTCGATCTGACCCAGGGCCGCAGCCAAGGCGCGCTTCTTGTTGTCGTCCATTGAAATCCTCACGTGATCGACAAGGCCCTGACGGCCTCAATACCTGTATAAGTAGACAGTATTATTCCACAGGGTGAGGCTTCCGCCTACCCCTGTCTGCAATTTACTCTGCACCAAGACGTAACAGCCCTTGGAGCGCCGCTGCCACGGTCTGTTCACGCACCGCCTGGCGGTCACCGTCGAACTGGTGCCTGACGCTGTGCACCCGTTCGCCGTCCGCCCAGGCCAGCCAGACGGTGCCCACGGGCTTGGCGGGCGAACCACCGCCCGGGCCGGCCACACCACTGACCGCCACGCTGAAACGTGCGCCGCTGCCGGCCTGGGCACCTCGCGCCATCGCCTCGACGACCGCCTGGCTGACTGCGCCCACGGTGTCGAACAAGGCCTCGGGTACGCCCAGCTGCGCGGTCTTCTGCCGGTTCGAATACGTCACATAACCGGCTTCGAACCAGGCAGAGCTGCCTGCGACACGGGTGATGGCCTCGGCGATGCCGCCGCCCGTACACGATTCAGCCGTGCTTACTTGGGCACCGAGACGGGTCAGATGTTCACCCAGATGCTGGGACAAGGCGGTGATGTCGGTCATGGCGGATCCTTGTGTGAGAACACTCACCTTAGCACCGATGGCGCCCTGCCCAGGCATCGGCCAGGCGAGCCGGAGGCGGCATCGCCCGGAGAAACCCTGTAGTATTGGCCGATCCGCTTTTGTCTAATCGACGCACCGTTTCAAGGCCTCGAATGTCCGACCTTTCTCACCATACCCCGATGATGCAGCAGTACTGGAAGCTCAAGAACCAGCATCCAGACCAGTTGATGTTCTACCGCATGGGCGACTTCTACGAGATCTTCTACGAAGACGCCAAGCGTGCGGCCAAGCTGCTGGACATCACCCTGACCGCCCGCGGCCAGTCCGCCGGGCAATCGATCCCGATGTGCGGCATCCCGTTCCACTCCGCCGAGGGCTACCTGGCCAAGCTGGTCAAGCTCGGCGAGTCGGTGGTCATCTGCGAGCAGATCGGCGACCCGGCCACCAGCAAGGGCCCGGTCGAGCGCCAGGTGGTACGCATCATCACCCCCGGCACCATCAGCGACGAGGCCCTGCTCGACGAGCGCCGCGACAACCTGATCGCGGCCGTGCTGGGCGATGAGCGCCTGTTCGGCCTGGCGGTACTGGACATCACCAGCGGCAACTTCACCGTGCAGGAGCTCAAGGGCTGGGAAAACCTGCTGGCCGAACTGGAGCGCATCAACCCGGTCGAGCTGCTGATCCCCGACGACTGGCCCCAGGGCCTGCCGGCGGAGAAACGCCGTGGCTGCCGGCGCCGGGCACCGTGGGACTTCGACCGCGATACCGCGCGCAAGAGCCTGTGCCAGCAGTTCGCAACCCAGGACCTCAAGGGCTTCGGCTGCCACAAGCTGACCCTGGCCATCGGTGCGGCCGGTTGCCTTCTGGCCTATGCCAAGGAAACCCAGCGTACCGCGCTGCCGCACCTGCGCAGCCTGCGCCACGAGCGCCTCGACGACACGGTCATCCTCGACGGCGCCAGCCGACGCAACCTGGAACTGGACGTCAACCTGGCCGGCGGCCGTGACAACACGCTGCAATCGGTGATCGACCGTTGCCAGACCGCCATGGGCAGCCGCCTGCTGACCCGCTGGCTGAACCGCCCTCTGCGCGACCTGAAAATCCTGCAGGCACGCCAGGGCTCGATCCGCTGCCTGCTCGACGGTTATCGCTTCGAGAAGCTCCAGCCGCAGCTCAAGGACATCGGCGACATCGAGCGCATCCTGGCCCGCATCGGCCTGCGCAACGCCCGCCCGCGGGACCTGGCCCGCCTGCGCGACGCGTTGGCCGCCCTGCCCGAGCTGCACAACGCCATGGCCGAACTGGAAGCGCCGCACCTGGCGCGCCTGGCTGCCATCGCCGGTACCTACCCTGAACTGGCCAATCTGCTCGAGCGCGCGATCATCGACAACCCGCCAGCGGTGATCCGCGACGGCGGCGTGCTCAAGCTCGGCTACGATGCCGAGCTGGACGAGCTGCTGTCGATGAGCGAGAACGCCGGCCAGTTCCTGATCGACCTGGAAACCCGCGAGCGTGCCCGCACCGGTCTGTCCAACCTGAAGGTGGGCTACAACCGGGTCCACGGCTACTACATCGAGCTGCCGACCCGCCAGGCCGAACAGGCCCCCGGCGATTACATCCGGCGCCAGACGCTCAAGGGCGCCGAGCGCTTCATCACCCCGGAGCTCAAGGCGTTCGAGGACAAGGCGCTGTCGGCCAAGAGCCGAGCGCTGGCGCGCGAGAAGATGCTCTACGACGCGCTGCTGGAAACCCTGATCGGTCACCTGGCGCCGCTGCAGGACACCGCGGCGGCACTGGCCGAGCTCGACGTGCTGAGCAACCTGGCCGAACGCGCCCTGACCCTCGACCTGAACTGCCCGCAGTTCGTCGAGACGCCGTGCCTGCGCATCGAGCAAGGCCGTCACCCGGTCGTCGAACAGGTGCTGACCACGCCGTTCGTGGCCAACGACCTGACGCTGGACGACAGCACGCGGATGCTGATCATCACCGGCCCGAACATGGGCGGTAAATCCACGTACATGCGCCAGACCGCGCTGATCGTGCTCATGGCGCACATCGGCAGTTTCGTGCCGGCCGTCCGTTGCGAGCTGTCGCTGGTCGATCGGATCTTCACCCGGATCGGCTCCAGCGACGACCTGGCCGGTGGCCGTTCGACCTTCATGGTCGAGATGAGCGAAACCGCCAACATCCTGCACAACGCCACCGATCGCAGCCTGGTGCTGATGGACGAAGTCGGCCGCGGCACCAGCACCTTCGACGGCCTGTCGCTGGCCTGGGCCGCTGCCGAGCGCCTGGCCGAACTGCGCGCCTACACGCTGTTCGCCACGCACTATTTCGAACTGACGGTCCTGCCGGACAGCCAGCCGCTGGTGGCCAACGTGCATTTGAAGGCCACCGAGCACAATGAGCGCATCGTGTTCCTGCACCACGTCCTGCCGGGGCCGGCGAGCCAGAGCTATGGCCTGGCCGTGGCGCAACTGGCCGGTGTCCCCGGCGCGGTCATCGCACGGGCCAGAGAACACCTGGGCCGACTGGAGACCGCCAGTCTGCCGCAGGAACCTCCTCTGGCAGCGCCGCATCCAACGGCAGCGCCCCATCAGAGCGATCTGTTCGCCAGCCTGCCGCACCCGGCCATGGACCGGCTCGGTGGCCTGGATCTGGACAACATGACGCCGCGCCAAGCGATCGAAACGCTATATCAACTTAAGAACCTGTTATAACGCGTGCCGTAACAAGCTGTTAGAATCCCGCGCGGTTCGCCAGCGCCACACGCCCAGCCTGACGTGTGGCCTCTTTCGCGAACCGCGCTGCCCTGTATCGGGGGTACGCTGCCGTTGCCTGAGGAGAAAATTAGAAATGACCTTCGTCGTCACCGACAACTGCATCAAGTGCAAGTACACCGACTGTGTAGAGGTCTGCCCGGTGGACTGCTTCTACGAAGGTCCGAACTTCCTGGTCATTCATCCAGACGAATGCATCGACTGTGCGCTGTGCGAACCGGAATGCCCGGCTCAAGCCATCTTCTCGGAAGACGAGATCCCGGCTGGCATGGAGAACTTCATCGAGCTGAACGCCGAGTTGGCGGAGATCTGGCCGAATATCACTGAGAAGAAGGACGAACTGCCGGAAGCCAAGGAATTCGATGGCACGGCGGGCAAGATCCAGTTCCTGGAGCGTTGATGCCACGCGCATGACCTTCGGGGGCCTCATCGCCTTGCGCGTTGAGGCTGGCGCCAGGCCCTGCCCCAGGGCCGCGTCGCCTTCCACGCTTTTTCGAGCGCAAAAAAAAGGGGCGGTTGCCCGCCCACTTTTCGTCCTTGGTCCCTGTATTCCCTGTCATCGTCCTGATGAACCGCGTCCTGCGATGTCCTGATCATCGTCCTTGATGACCGTGCCGCGTCCGTGGGCACAGTTCGAATACTAGCGGTTTCCGTACGCCAGACAAGGGCAAGATCTCTCAAATCAATTCAGCCGAAACACATGTTTCAGTTATAAAACCCTTTATAGATCAGTGAGTTGAAAGATTTCGTCTTTGAGAATCGACAACTGTTTACCGTGGCTCACGCTGTTTGCTTACTGTACCTGTGAGCAATCTCCTACATAGGAAGTCGTACTACGGACACTGTAGGCGCCGCTTGGGTCTCGGGCAGCGGCCAGGCCTGGGCATGGCCCATGACGCACTTCGTTTCAGGCATGAAAAAGCCGCCCTGGCCAGGGTGATGGAATGCTCCATCACACGTGCCAGGGCGGCCGTTCGGGAACGCCCATTGACCTTGTCCTGATATGCCCGAGCGCCCGTCGACCGCCCTGCTGGACGGCATGGCGCAGGGGCGGCCTAACGGAACAACGATTCGCTGGAAAGCCCGTTCTTTTCCAGGATCTCGCGCAGGCGCTTGAGGCCTTCGACCTGGATCTGCCGTACCCGCTCGCGCGTCAGACCAATCTCCAGGCCGACGTCTTCCAGGGTGCTGCTTTCATGCCCCCGCAGGCCGAACCGCCGAATCACCACTTCACGCTGCTTGTCGGTCAGCTCGCCCAGCCATTGGTCGATGCTCTGGGAGAGGTCGTCGTCCTGCAGCAGCTCGAACGGGTCGGTGGGGCGGTCGTCGGTCAGCGTGTCGAGCAGGGTCTTGTCCGAGTCAGGCCCCAGGGAAACGTCCACCGACGACACGCGCTCGTTCAACCCGAGCATGCGCTTGACCTCGGCCACCGGTTTTTCCAGCAGCGCGGCGATCTCTTCCGGCGACGGTTCGTGGTCGAGCTTCTGGGTCAGCTCGCGTGCTGCCCGCAGGTAGACGTTGAGCTCCTTGACCACATGAATCGGCAGACGAATGGTGCGCGTCTGGTTCATGATGGCGCGTTCGATGGTCTGGCGGATCCACCACGTGGCGTAGGTGGAGAACCGGAACCCCCGCTCCGGATCGAACTTTTCCACCGCACGGATCAGACCGAGATTGCCCTCTTCGATCAGGTCCAGCAGCGACAACCCACGGTTCACATAGCGGCGAGCGATCTTCACCACCAGGCGCAGGTTGCTTTCGATCATGCGTTTGCGCCCTGCCGGATCGCCTTTCTGCGACAGACGTGCAAAGTGCACCTCTTCCTCGGGCGACAGCAGGGGCGAGAAACCGATTTCGTTGAGGTACAGCTGGGTGGCATCGAGCGCGCGCGTATAGTCGATGTACTTGTGCTGTTTGGGTGAAGCGCCTTGCCTGGCCTTTGTCCGAACCGGGGAAGCAGCAGGTTCGTCCGACACCTCTTCCGTTTCCAACACGACGTCCGCTTCCATGATGAGCAGGTCGTTGTCGATGTCAAACTCCGGCACTTCTTTGCTGAGAGCCATTGTTATAGTCCTTTGCTGAGTTCGAACTCAGACTCGAGCGTCACCTTTTTCCCTGGCAGCGCTTGAGCCTGTCCCTTTACGCAAGAACAGGCTGGATGCATTCATCAGCGGCGTGGCAGAAACTGGAGCGGATCGACGGGTTTACCTTGACGACGAATTTCAAAGTGCAGCTTTACCCGATCAGCGCCCGTGGACCCCATTTCAGCGATCGTCTGCCCTGCCTTGACGGTTTGCCCCTCCCGAACCAACAGCCTGCGGTTGTGACCGTAGGCACTCACGTAGGTATCGCTGTGCTTGATGATGATCAGTTCGCCGTAGCCCCTCAATCCACTACCGGCGTACACCACTGACCCATTGGACGCAGCAAAAACAGGCTGTCCCAAATCACCTGCGATATCAATGCCTTTATTCAAACTGCCGTTTGAAGCGAATTTGCCGATGATGACCCCGTTGGCAGGCCACATCCAGCCCCCGGCCGACACCTCGGCCGCAGGAACTTTCGTCACGGTGGTGCTGCTGCCGCCCGAGGCCGTCGTGGTGGTGGTCTGGGCCACGGCAGGCGTGGTGCCGACCACGCGTCGCGTCACCGTGGTCTTGCTCGACGACGACGGGCTCGAGACGACCGTCGTGCTGCCGGAGGAGCCGCTGCTGAAACGGATGGTCTGACCGGGATGGATGGTGTAGGGCGCACCAATGCCATTGCGCGCCGCCAGCTCCTTGTAGTCCCAGCCATAACGGAAGGCGATGGAATACAGGGTGTCGCCTGGCCGGACCTTGTACTGCCCCGATGCCACGGCCTGGCGCTTGGGAGCGCTGGCGTTGCGGTCGACCACGCTCGCGCTGTTGGAGCCAGAACTGGAGCAACCGGTCAGCAGAGCCCCCAGCGCCAATACGATCGGCAACAGCAGGTTGCCGGTCCACGCCTTGCGCTGCTCAATGATTGTATGCCCCACCCGCCGCTTCCTCTCATCTGACGATCTTGATCGCAAAGTTGTCTTCCATGGCCGAGTCGAATTGCCGCGATGCCCCGTGCAGAACATGCTGGACGGCATCGTCGCGTCACCGCCTGATAGACAGGGCAATGACCGCGGAATTCGTCGACCGTGCAAAAAATCCGTCGTGGTTCAGGCCAGGGGGCCGTTCAGCAACGGCACGAAGCGCACCGTGCCGAGCACCCGCCGGGAAAACCCGTGGTCCTCGCGCACGATGAGCATCAGCTGCTGCGGCTCACCGGCCATGCCGACCGGGATCACCAGCCGCCCACCCGGCGCCAGCTGGTCGAGCAGCGCCTGCGGTACCTGCGGCGCCACTGCCGTGACGATGATGCCGTTATAAGGCGCCAGCGCGGGCCAACCCTCGCAGCCGTCGCCCCAGCGAAACACCACGTTGCGCAGGGTCAGCTGCTGCAGGCGCTCCTTGGCGCGGTCCTGCAGGCTCTGGATGCGCTCGACCGAGAACACGCGCTCGACCAGTTGCGCGAGAATGGCCGTCTGGTAGCCCGAGCCGGTGCCGATTTCGAGCACCTTGTCCAAGGGGCCGGCTTCGAGCAGCAGCTCGCTCATGTGCGCGACCATGAACGGCTGCGAGATGGTCTGGTTGTGGCCGATGGGCAGTGCGGTGTCTTCGTAGGCCCGGTGCGCCAGGGCCTCGTCGACGAACAGGTGCCGAGGCGTCTGCCGGATCGCGTCGAGCACCCGGGGATTGGACACGCCCTCCTCGCACAGCCGCTGGATCAAGCGTTCGCGGGTGCGCTGCGAGGTCATGCCGATGCCATGGTGCTGATCGTTCTCCCGACGCATCACAGCACCCCCTCCAGCCAGCCATTCAGGCACTCGAACGCCTCGTTGAAGGTTCTGTCCAGGCGCAATGGGGTGATCGAGACGTAGCCTTGCATCACGGCATGGAAGTCCGTCCCCGGCCCCCCGTCCTCGGCATCCCCTGCCACGGCGATCCAGTACCCTTCCTTGCCACGCGGGTTGACCACCTTGGTAGGTGCCGCCGCGCGCGCGCGATGCCCCAGCCGGGTGAGCTGGAGGCCACGGATCCGGTCGAGCGGCAGGTTCGGGATGTTGACGTTGAGCACGGTGCGCGGCGGCAGTTGCAGGCGCGCCTGGGCCTCGATCAGCCGCCGAGCGATGTGCGCCGCAGTCGCCAGGTTGTCCGGCTGGCGCGACACCAGGGAGAACGCCCATGACGTACCGCCGAGAAAGCGCCCTTCCAGGGCTGCGGCCACGGTGCCCGAGTACAGCACGTCATCGCCCAGGTTGGCGCCCAGGTTGATCCCCGAGACGACCATGTCCGGCGTCTCCGGCAACAGCCCGTTGAGCCCCAGGTGCACGCAGTCGGTCGGCGTGCCGTTGAGGCTGATGAAGCCATTGCTCAGGACCGTGGGGTGCAAGGGGCGATCCAGCGTCAGCGAGCTGCCGGCACCGCTCTTGTCCTGGTCCGGGGCGATGACCACGCAATCGGCATGGTCGGCCAGTGCCGCGTGCAGCGCGGCGATGCCCGGTGCGGTGACACCGTCATCGTTGGAAATCAGAATACGCATGGGCTTTCCAAAGGCCCTGCCGGCAGCAGATCGACGAGCTCGCGCACCAGTACGGTGGCGAAGCATCCAGCCGGCAGGACGAATTCCAGTTGCAGGATATCAGGCTCGGGATAATGCCACGCCAGCGCGCCAATAGGGAGTCGCAGAATGCGACGCTCCTGCTTCAGGCCGGCGTTCGCCAGCCACTGGCAGAGGGCCGCATGCTGCACGCCGATCGCCCGCTCTCGAGCCCCGGGCGCAGCCTCGGTGGCAGGCTCGCCTTCGCCCCACAACGGGCCGGTCGGGTGCAGGTCGAGCAGCGCCAGGCGCGGGTCTTCGCAGGTGTGTGCGTCGGCAGGGAAGAAGCTGCGGCTGTCGGTGAACGCCAGCAGGTCGCCCACGAGCGCACGCTGCCAGTCGCCGGCCTGCACGCGCTCGGCCAGCACCTGGTTGAACAGGAAGCTGCGTGCACTGGAGAGCAGGCGCGAACGGGTGTTGCGCTGCTCTGGCAAGGCGCCACGCTCGGCCCAGGCCTGGGCATCCTGCACGTTGCCGCCGGCATGCCCGAAGCGCTGCGCACCGAAGTAGTTGGGCACCCCGTGCCGGGCGATCTGCGTCAGCCGCGCGTCCAGGGCCGCGTGGTCGGCCGCGAGCGCGGTCAGGCGCAGGGTGAAGCCATTGGCCGAATGAGCGCCGCGCTGCAGCTTGCGTGAGTGGCGCGTCTGCTCGAGGATGCGCAGGGTCTCGTCCTGGGCACGGGTCAGGTCTGGGTCGGCCTTGCCCGGCAGGTGCAGGCTGAACCACTGGCGGGTCAGGGCCTGACGGTCCTTGAGCCCGGCGTAGCTGATGGCCCGCAGCGGAACGCCCGCTGCGCGGGCCAGCCGGCGCGCGGCCTCTTCGGTGTTCAGGTCACGCTTCTCGACCCACAGCCACAGGTGTTCGCCCTGGCCGCTCAACGGGATGTCGAGCACTTCGTCGACCTGGAAGTCCTCGGCCACCGCCTTGAGCACGGCCGTGCCGAGGGCATCGCCATAGGCCCTGGGGCCCAGCAGTTGCAGTTCGTTCATGCCGGCAGCAACAAGGCGACCGCATGCACGGCGATACCTTCCTCACGGCCCGTGAAACCGAGCTTCTCGGTGGTGGTGGCCTTGACGTTGACCTGGTCGAGCTGCACGTTCAGGTCCTCGGCGATCAAGGTGCGCATGCGCTCGATGTGCGGCGCCATCTTCGGTGCCTGGGCAACGATGGTGGCGTCGACGTTGCCGACGCTCCAGCCCTTGGCACGCACGATGCTCACCACGTGCCGCAACAGCACGCGACTGTCGGCACCCTTGAACTGCGGGTCGGTGTCCGGGAAATGCTGGCCGATGTCGCCCAGCGCCGCAGCGCCGAGCAGCGCATCGCTCAAGGCATGCAGCAGCACGTCGCCATCGGAGTGGGCCAGCAAGCCACGGGTGTGGGCGATCTGCAACCCGCCCAAGGTAATGAACGCACCGTCGGTGAAGCGGTGCACATCGTAGCCATGCCCAATACGCATAGAAAAACGCCCTGATGGATTCAGGGCGTGATTCTACCTGCTTTGGCAGCGCTTGGGCGCGCTGCCGTTCGAGGGCACAGCACGCTCAGGGAAGCGGGCTCAGACCCGCCCCAACGCCACCGCATGGTGGCGCAAGTGCTCGTCGATGAAGCTGGCGATGAAGTAGTAGCTGTGGTCGTACCCTGGCTGCAGACGCAGCGTCAGTGCATGACCGCCCTTGCGTGCGGCCTGCTCCAGCGCCTGCGGCTTGAGCTGGTTGTCGAGGAAGTCGTCACGGTCCCCCTGGTCCACCAGCAGCGCCGGGCACTGGTCGGCCGGCGTTTCGGCCAGCAGCACGCTGGCGTCCCATTCGCGCCAGCGCGCACGGTCATCGCCCAGGTAACGCGAGAAGGCCTTTTCACCCCAGGGGCAATCCATCGGATTGCTGATGGGCGAAAACGCCGAAACCGAGCGATAACGCCCCGGGTTGCGCAAGGCGCAGACCAGCGCGCCATGCCCACCCATGGAGTGACCGCTGATGCTGCGCTGGTCGGACGCCGGGAAGTGCGCCTCGATCAAGGCCGGCAACTCGTTCACCACATAGTCGTGCATGCGGTAGTGCTGGGCCCATGGCTGCTGGGTGGCGTTGAGGTAGAACCCCGCCCCCTTGCCGAAGTCCCAGGCGCCGTCCGGGTCGCCCGGCACCTGGTCGCCACGCGGGCTGGTGTCGGGCGCGACGATGATCAGCCCCAGCTCGGCCGCCAGGCCCAGGGCGCCGGCCTTCTGCATGAAGTTCTCGTCGGTGCAGGTCAGCCCGCTGAGCCAGTACAGCACCGGCAGCTTCTCGCCCTGCTCGGCCTGAGGCGGCAGGTAGACGGCGAAGACCATCTCGCAGCCCAGTGTCTGCGAGGTGTGACGATAACGTTTGTGCCAGCCACCGAAGCTCTTCTGGCAGGACAGGTTCTCCAGGCTCATGGCAGACCTCAGAAGTGGATGACGCTGCGGATGCTCTTGCCTTCGTGCATCAGGTCGAAGGCCTTGTTGATGTCCTCCAGGCCCATGGTATGGGTGATGAAGGTGTCCAACGGAATCTCGCCTTTCTTCGACATCTCGACATAGCTGGGCAGCTCGCTGCGCCCGCGCACGCCACCGAACGCCGAGCCGCGCCAGACGCGACCGGTGACCAGCTGGAAAGGCCGGGTGGCGATTTCCTGACCAGCGCCCGCGACGCCGATGATCACCGACTCACCCCAGCCTTTGTGGCAGCACTCCAGGGCCGCGCGCATCAGTTGCACGTTGCCGATGCACTCGAAGGAGAAGTCGACGCCGCCGTCGGTCAGGTCGACGATGACCTCCTGGATCGGACGGTCGTAGTCCTTCGGGTTGATGCAGTCGGTGGCGCCGAGCTGTTTGGCGATCTCGAACTTGGCCGGGTTGATGTCGATGGCGATGATGCGCGAGGCCTTGGCCTTGACCGCACCGATGATCGCCGACAAGCCGATACCGCCCAGGCCGAAGACGGCCACCGTGTCGCCCGGCTGGACCTTGGCGGTGTTCAGCACGGCGCCGATGCCGGTGGTCACGCCGCATCCGAGCAGGCACACCTTCTCCAGCGGGGCGTCCTTCTGGATCTTGGCCACCGAGATTTCCGGCAGGACGGTGTATTCGGAGAAGGTCGAGGTGCCCATGTAATGGAACAGCTGCTGGCCCTTGTAGGAAAAGCGCGTGGTGCCGTCCGGCATCAGGCCCTTGCCCTGGGTGGCGCGGATGGCCTGGCACAGGTTGGTCTTGCCGGACCGGCAGAACTTGCACTGGCCGCATTCAGGGGTGTACAGCGGAATGACGTGATCGCCGACCGCCACGGAGGTCACACCCTCCCCCACGGCCTCGACGATCGCGCCACCTTCGTGGCCGAGGATCGACGGGAAGATGCCTTCCGGGTCGGCGCCCGACAGGGTGTAGGCATCGGTATGGCACACACCCGAGGCCACCACGCGCAGCAGGACTTCACCGGCCTTGGGCATGGCCACGTCGACTTCGACGATCTCGAGGGGTTTCTTCGCTTCGAAAGCGACGGCGGCGCGGGACTTGATCATCAATGCTCTCCAGACAATGGCTCGAATCAGCCTCCGAGTGTAATTGATCAGGTTTTGATGAATAATCGGGTCACGCACAAAACATTATTGCTGCACAGGGACAATCCATGCACAGCCGCTGGGAAGGTATCGACGAATTCGTCGCCGTGGCCGAGTCGGGCCAGTTCACGGCCGCTGCCGAGCGGCTGGGTGTGTCGTCGTCCCATGTCAGCCGCCAGATCGCTCGTCTGGAGGAGCGTCTGCAGACGCGCCTGCTCTACCGCAGCACCCGACGGGTCACCCTGAGCGAGGCCGGGCAGACCTTCCTGCACCATTGCCAACGCTTGCAGGACGGCCGTGAAGAGGCGCTGCGCGCCATGGGCGACCTGGCCAGCGAGCCGAAGGGCCTGTTGCGCACCACCTGCGCCGTGGCCTATGGCGAACGCTTCATCGTGCCCCTGGTCACGCGTTTCATGGCGCTCTACCCGCAACTGCGCGTGGACGTGGAACTGACCAACCGCCCTCTGGACCTGCTGCACGAAGGCATGGACCTGGCCATCCGCCTGGGCCGCCTGCAGGACTCACGACTGGTGGCGACCCGCCTGGCGCCACGGCGCATGTACGTGTGCGCCTCGCCCTCCTACCTGGCGCGCTACGGTCGGCCGCACAGCTTGTCGGAACTGGCCCGGCACAACTGCCTGATTGGCAGCTCGGACGCGTGGAACCTGCAGCAGAATGGCCGTGAGCTGAGTCAGCGGGTGCAGGGCAACTGGCGCTGCAATAGCGGCCAGGCCGTGCTGGATGCGGCGCTCCAGGGCATGGGCTTGTGTCAGTTGCCGGACTATTACGTCCTCGAGCACCTGCACAGCGGTGCCCTGGTGCCCTTGCTGGAGGCGCACCAACCGCCCAATACCGCCGTGTGGGCGCTGTACCCGCAACAGCGGCACTTGTCACCGAAAGTCAGGCGTCTGGTGGACTACCTCAAGGAAGGGTTGGCGCAACTGCCGCAGTACCGCGGCGACTGAACCCGTAGCGCAAGGACGCCCGACCCACCTGCGCTCAGGAAGGCGTGGACCAGTGCCGGCGCAACCAGTCCAGGTCCTCGGGACGGGTCACCTTGAGGTTGTCGCCGCGGCCTTCGATCAGCCTCGGCGCCTGGCCCGACCATTCGATCGCCGAGGCTTCGTCGGTCACCGCGACCTGGGCGACCAGGCAGTCGGCCAACGCCCGGTGCAGCGTCCCCAATCGGAACATCTGCGGCGTGAACGCTTGCCAGACCGTGCTGCGATCGAGGGTCGCGCTGACGCGCCCGTCCGCGCCGGCACACTTGAGCGTGTCCCGCGCGGGCACGGCGAGCAGGCCGCCGACCGGATCGTCAGCCAGCATCGACAGCAGCCGGTCCAAATCGCTGCGCGCCAGGTTCGGCCGTGCGGCATCGTGGACCAGCACCCAGTCCTCGTCGCCAGCGCCTTGCGCCTGCAGCACCTGCAAGGCGTTAAGCACCGAATCGGCCCGTTCGCGCCCACCTGGCGCACGACGAATGCGCCCGTCATTCGCGCAAGGGAGGTGCGGCCAGTAAGGGTCGTCGTTAGCCAGGCTGACCACCACCCCCAACAATGCGGGATGCTCGAGGAAACAGGCCAGGGTGTGTTCGAGCACGGTGCGCCCGGCCACCGCCAGGTATTGCTTGGGACGATCGGCGGCCATGCGGGCACCGACCCCTGCGGCGGGCACGACGGCCCAGAAGCGAGGCAAGGGCTGGCTCATTTCGGCAACTGGTACAGGGTTTCCCCTTCCTTGACCATGCCCAGCTCGTGACGCGCGCGCTCCTCGACGGTTTCCATGCCTTTCTTGAGTTCCAGAACCTCGGCGTACAGGACACGGTTGCGCTCGAGCAGCCGCTCGTTCTCGGCATGCTGGTCAGCGATCTGCTGCGTGAGCTCCTTGACTTGCGCAAGGCTGCCAGTGCCTACCCACAGGCGGTACTGCAAGCCTCCAAGCAGCAGGAGCAGGATCAGGAACAACCAATAGGGACTGCGCATCAGGGGTCATCCGGGAGTGAAAAGGCCAGCGCTTCGGTGCGTCGGACAGCAAGAAGCCTGGCCGAGGCCAGGCTTCTTCGACAGAACGCCAGCTGAAGGGTTCGGCGCGTCAGCGCGACGCTTCAGAGCACCTGGGCAGCTGTCTTTTTACCATCTATCGCTCAGCCGCGAAACTCGGCACGACCGTGATAGGCGGCCTTGGCGCCCAGCTGTTCTTCGATACGCAGCAGCTGGTTGTACTTGGACACGCGGTCGGAACGGCACAGCGAGCCGGTCTTGATCTGACCTGCAGCGGTACCGACGGCCAGGTCGGCGATGGTCGAGTCTTCGGTTTCACCCGAGCGGTGCGAGATGACCGCGGTGAAACCGGCCGCCTTGGCCATCTGGATGGCTTCGAGGGTCTCGGTCAGCGAACCGATCTGGTTGAACTTGATCAGGATCGAGTTACCGATGCCCTTGTCGATGCCTTCCTTGAGGATCTTGGTGTTGGTCACGAACAGGTCGTCACCCACCAGCTGGACCTTCTCGCCGATCTTGTCGGTGAGGATCTTCCAGCCTGCCCAGTCGGACTCGTCCAGGCCGTCTTCGATCGAGATGATCGGGAAGCGCTCGGTCAGGCCCTTGAGGTAGTCGGCGAACCCTTCGGCGTCGAAGGACTTGCCCTCGCCGGAGAGGGTGTACTTGCCGCCTTCGTAGAACTCGGAGGCCGCGCAGTCCAGCGCCAGGGTCACGTCGGTGCCCAGGGTGTAGCCGGCGTTCTTGACGGCTTCGGCGATGGCGGCGAGGGCGTCTTCGTTGGACGCCAGGTCCGGCGCGAAGCCGCCTTCGTCACCGACCGCAGTGCTCAGTCCACGGGCCTTGAGCACGGCCTTGAGGTGATGGAAGATCTCGGTGCCCATGCGCAGCGCGTCGGAGAAGGTCTTGGCGCCAACCGGCTGCACCATGAACTCCTGGATGTCGACGTTGTTGTCGGCATGCTCGCCACCGTTGATGATGTTCATCATCGGCACCGGCATGGAGTACTGGCCTGGCGTGCCGTTGAGGTTGGCGATGTGGGCGTACAGCGGCAGGTCCTGGTCCTGCGCGGCGGCCTTGGCGGCGGCCAGCGACACGGCGAGGATCGCGTTGGCGCCCAGGGTCGCCTTGTTCTCGGTGCCGTCCAGCTCGATCATGGCGCGGTCCAGCGCCTTCTGATCGGCCGGGTCCTTGCCCAGCAACAGGTCACGGATCGGGCCATTGATGTTGGCCACGGCCTTCAGCACGCCCTTGCCCAGGTAGCGGCTCTTGTCGCCATCACGCAGCTCCAGCGCTTCGCGCGAGCCGGTGGAGGCACCGGACGGCGCGCAGGCGCTGCCAACGATGCCGTTGTCGAGCAGTACATCGGCTTCCACGGTGGGGTTGCCACGCGAATCGAGAACTTCACGACCTTTGATGTCGACGATTTTTGCCATTGTTGTAAGCACTCCAAAATTGACTAATAACAACGCAGCTGAGGAAATCGGCCACTGGCCAGGCGATCGGCAACGGGCAGGCCTGGCAACGGCGGCTTGCGGCCTGGCGGCCGGAAGCGGAACGGGCGGTACTCTACCGGAGAAATGCGTCCTGCGTGGCGAATACCGTCGGAAAATGTGCCGCCACGCCTGTGCGTGACGGCCTGGCGTCAGGGGCACCGCGAACCGGCGACACCCCTGCACCGCTCAAGCCCTCAGGCCTTGAGCTTCTGGGCCAGCGCAGCCTTGACGAAACCGCTGAACAGCGGGTGGCCGTCGCGTGGCGTGGAGGTGAACTCCGGGTGGAACTGGCAGGCCACGAACCAGGGGTGGTCCTTGGACTCGACCACTTCGACCAGCGCGCCGTCACCGGAGCGACCCGAGACCAGCAGGCCGGCGTCGATCAGTTGCGGCAGCAGGTTGTTGTTGACCTCGTAGCGGTGACGGTGGCGCTCGACGATCACGTCCTTGCCGTAGCAGTCGTGGACCTTGGAGTTGCCGGCGATCTGGCACTCCTGGGCGCCCAGGCGCATGGTGCCACCCAGGTCGGACGTCTCGGTGCGGGTTTCCACCGCGCCGGTGGCGTCGGACCATTCGGTGATCAGGCCGACGACTGGGTGGCCGCTGTCGCGGTCGAACTCGGTGGAGTTGGCGTCCTTCCAGCCCATCACGTTACGGGCGAACTCGATGACCGCCACCTGCATGCCCAGGCAGATCCCCAGGTAAGGCACCTTGTTCTCACGGGCGTACTGGACGGCCGTGATCTTGCCCTCGACACCCCGCAGACCGAAGCCGCCGGGCACCAGGATGGCATCGGCGCCTTCGAGCAGGCCAGTGCCCTGGTTCTCGATGTCTTCGGAATCGATGTAGCGCAGATTGACCTTGGTGCGGTTCTGGATACCGGCGTGGCTCATCGCCTCGATCAGCGACTTGTACGCATCCAGCAGCTCCATGTACTTGCCGACCATGGCGATGGTCACTTCGTGCTCGGGGTTGAGCTTGGCATCGACCACCTCGTCCCACTCGGACAGGTCGGCGCCATTGCACTGCAGGCCGAAGCGCTCGACGACGAAGTCATCCAGACCCTGGGCATGCAGCACGCCCGGGATCTTGTAGATGGTGTCGACGTCTTCCAGGGAGATCACCGCACGCTCTTCGACGTTGGTGAACGAGGCGATCTTGCGGCGCGAGGAGGCATCGACCGGGTGGTCGGAGCGGCAGATCAGCACGTCCGGCTGCAGGCCGATGGAGCGCAGCTCCTTGACCGAGTGCTGGGTCGGCTTGGTCTTGGTCTCACCGGCGGTGGCGATGTACGGCACCAGCGTCAGGTGCATGAGCATCGCACGCTTGGAGCCGACTTCGACGCGCAGCTGGCGGATGGCCTCGAGGAACGGCTGCGACTCGATGTCGCCCACGGTGCCGCCGATCTCGACCAGGGCCACATCGGCATCGCCGGCACCCTTGATGATGCGACGCTTGATCTCGTCGGTGATGTGCGGAATGACCTGGATGGTGGCGCCCAGGTAGTCACCCCGGCGCTCCTTGCGCAGGACGTGCTCGTAGACACGGCCGGTGGTGAAGTTGTTGTTCTGGGTCATGGTGGTGCGGATGAACCGCTCGTAGTGGCCCAGGTCAAGGTCGGTCTCGGCGCCGTCGTGGGTCACGAACACTTCGCCGTGCTGGAACGGGCTCATGGTGCCCGGGTCGACGTTGATGTACGGGTCCAGCTTGAGCATGGTGACCTTGAGCCCCCGCGCCTCCAGGATGGCCGCCAGGGAAGCCGAGGCAATGCCTTTCCCCAATGAAGAAACAACACCGCCCGTGACGAATATGTAGCGCGTCATGAAAAACCCTAGAAGTCTGCGTTAAGGCGGCCAGCGCCGCCGGAGAAAGCGAAGGAAGGCCGAAGCCCCCGATCACCTGCGTCAATCACAGTGCACCTTGAAATACTGCCGCGTCTGTACAGACCAGGGGTGAATACCCGGCATGGAGCTCGCTCGTCATTTCTGGAATCGCCCAGCAAAGAACTGCTTGGTAATCGGCAACCCCTGTGTTTTCGAAGAAGCCACAGAAGTTGTATCAAGAAGGGAGGGTAGTCTACCGGAATGTACCTTTCAGCTCAAACGCTGCGCGCAGCTTGGCGGCTGCCAGTGCAGTCGCCACTCGCCTTGGCCCAGGGCCGGCAGGTTCGCCACCGCCAGCAGGCGGTCGTCGGCGTAGAGCAAGGGCAGGCGGCAGCGGACGAACGGTGGCACGCGCGCCTCGTTGAGCAGCCGCTTGAGGTCACGCTGCCCACGGCCGGCGACGGTCAGACGCTCCCCGCCCTGCCGGTAGGCGATGCGCAGCCGGCCCGGGGGCATGCACCCTTGCAGGCTGACGTGGCCATTGCCCGGCAGCGCCAGCGAAGCGGCTGGCTGCGGCCATTCAACGCTCCCCTGCAGCGTCTCCAGCCACGGCCCCGACACCCACCAGAGGCGTCCGAAGGCACGCCGCACCTGCCCATCGGCCAGGCGCCAGATCGGCGTGGCGTCTTCGGCAGCCTCGCGCAACGTCCGCCAGCCGGCCCAGTGGCGACTGTCCGGCAGACGCGTGCGCGTCGCCAGCCAGTGGCGCAAGGCATTGCGTTGACGGGCATCGGACAGCCCGGCCAGCACGCGCAGGTCCAGCGAGTCGAGCCCCGGCCAGTCTGCCGGGTGGCCCTGGCAGGCCTGCTGCACATCGTCGCAGGCGACCTCGCTCAGCAGGTCGAGCGCTTCGCCCAGGTGATCGGCACTGCGGGCCAGGCTCAGGCTTGCCCGTGGCCAACGCTGCTCCATCAGAGGCAGGACCTGGGCCCGCAGGAAATTGCGATCGAACGCGATGTCGTCGTTGGAGGGATCTTCGATCCACGGCAGACCGGCGTCGGTGGCATGGGCGAACAACTCGGCCCGCGCCCGATCGAGCAGCGGGCGCACCAGGGTACCGGCCCCCAGCGGGCGCTGCCGGGGCATCCCAGCCAGGCCACGCACGCCTGCCCCACGAAGCAGACGGAACAGCAGGGTTTCGGCCTGATCGTTCTGATGCTGCCCGGTGAACAGCACGTCGCCCGGACCGAGCACCTCGGCGAAGGCCGCATAGCGCGCGCTGCGCGCGGCCTGTTCGAGGCTGGCGCCCGGCGCGACACGCACGTGCACGACCTCCAGGGGCACGCCCAGGCGCTCGCACACGCGCCGACACTGCTCAGGCCAGGCGTCGGCGGCAGGTTGCAGCCCATGATGGATGTGCAGCGCGCGGATCGGGGGCATGGGCCGTTGGGTGCGCTGCAAGGTCAGCAGGTGGAGCAGGACGGTGGAATCGAGGCCGCCGGAAAAGGCCACGTACCAGGTGGGGGCCGTGAGCCAAGGGGTGAGCGCCTTGGAAAGATCGAGCATCGAAGAAAGTCCTCGACCGGCGACCGGTCGTGTTCCCGATGGGCCGACGCCGTCTTTTGTGGCAGCCTTTTGTGGGAGCGGGCTTGCCCGCGATGCAGGCGCTGACGGACCCGACGCTATCGCGGGCAAGCCCGCTCCCACATGGACCGCAATACTCTGCTTCATCGCGGTGCGGCTACAGGTGCAGGAGCGGCCCCGTGCCGCGATTGGGCTCGGCAGGGCCCACATCGCACTTGGCAGAAACCATAGAATCTCCCACAAGGTCTGTGACAGTCGGGCTTACTGCGGCGTGGCCAGGGGTGAGTGACCTTGGCAATCGATCAACGATGGCGCCAGCCCACCCACTGCCCTGCTCACCGGCAAGCCGGCGATTTTTAGACGCCGTAGCTCATCAGCCGGTCGTAACGACGTGCCAGCAGCGCGTCCCGGTCGAACGTGCTCAGCATCTCCAGCTGCTCGTTGAGCTCGGCACGGAGGTTGGCTGACATCGCGGCCGGGTCACGGTGGGCGCCGCCCAGCGGCTCGCTGATGACCTTGTCGACGATGTTCAGGCTCTTCAGGCGCTCGGCCGTGATGCCCATGGCTTCGGCGGCATCCGGCGCCTTGTCGGCGGTCTTCCAGAGGATCGACGCGCAACCCTCCGGCGAGATCACCGAATAGGTGGAGTACTGGAGCATGTTCAGCTGGTCGCACACGCCGATGGCCAGCGCGCCGCCCGAACCGCCTTCACCGATCACGGTGGCGATGATCGGGGTCTTGAGCCGTGCCATGACCCGCAGGTTCCAGGCGATCGCCTCGCTCTGGTTGCGCTCTTCGGCGTCGATGCCCGGGTAGGCGCCCGGGGTGTCGATGAAGGTCAGGATCGGCATCTTGAAACGCTCGGCCATCTCCATCAGGCGGCAGGCCTTGCGGTAGCCTTCCGGACGCGGCATGCCGAAGTTGCGACGCACCTTCTCGCGCACTTCACGGCCCTTCTGGTGGCCGATGATCATGACCGGCTTGCCGTCCAGGCGCGCCGTCCCGCCGACGATCGCGGCGTCGTCGGAGAAGTGACGGTCGCCGTGCAGCTCCTCGAACTCGTCGAAGATGTGCTGGATGTAGTCGAGGGTATAGGGGCGACGCGGGTGACGCGCCAGGCGGGCGATCTGCCAGCTGGTCAGGTTGCCGAAGATGCTTTCGGTCAGGGTGCTGCTCTTGTCTTGCAGACGGGCGATTTCATCGCCGATGTTCAGCGAGTTGTCGTTGCCGACCAGGCGCAGCTCTTCGATCTTGGCTTGCAGGTCGGCAATCGGCTGTTCGAAATCCAGGAAATTCGGGTTCATAGTCATCCGTCTTGGGTCTACGGCCAGGCGGCCGGCCGGTTGATCCGTTTGGCGCCCTACCTTAAAGGATCGGGCGCATTCAGGTCGAGATTAAAAAAGCGTTCGTTCAACGGTATTGCAAAAAGACGTTCTCACGCCCGAACTGGTCACGCAGCGTCTGGATCAGCCCATCGCCAGGGTCGATGGTCCAGCTGTCGCCGAACTGCACCATGGCCTTGGCATCGCTGCCGGTGTACTCCAGGGTGATCGGGCAGGCGCCGCGGTGCCGATTGATCAGTTCGCCCAGCCAGTGCAGCCGGTCGCCCCTGAGCGCCTCGTGGGCGACCTTCAGGCGCAGGCTTTCAGCCAGGCGGGTGCGGGCGTCTTCCATGGTCATCACCTGCTTTACGCGCAGGCGCAGGCCACCGGAAAAATCGTCGTTGCTGACCTCGCCTTCGACCACCACCACCGCATCGTTCTGCAACAGGGCCTGCGCGGCCATGAAGGCCTCGGCGAACAGCGACGCCTCGATGCGCCCGGAGCGATCGTCCAGGGTGACGAAGCCCATCTTGTCGCCCTTCTTGTTCTTCATCACCCGCAGGGCGATGATCATCCCGGCGACCGTCTGGGTCTCGCGGGACGGCTTGAGGTCGACGATGCGCTGCCGGGCGAAACGGCGGATCTCGCCTTCGTATTCGTCGATCGGGTGGCCGGTCAGGTACAGGCCCAGGGTGTCCTTCTCGCCCCGCAGGCGCTCCTTGAGGGTCAGCTCACGGACCTTGCGGTGGTTGGCGTAGACATCGGCGTCGGCCTCGACGAACAGCCCGCCGAACAGGTCGGCATGGCCACTGTCGGCGGTGCGCGCGGTCTGCTCGGCGGACTTGATCGCCTCTTCCAGGGCCGACAGCAGGATCGCGCGGTTACGGTCGATGTTGGCGTGGTAGGCCTTGAGTTCGTCATGGAAGAACGGCCCGAGACGGTCCAGCGCCCCGCTGCGGATCAACGCGTCCAGGGTGCGCTTGTTGATGCGCTTGAGGTCGACCCGCGCACAGAAATCGAACAGGTCCTTGAACGGCCCGCCCTCGGCACGCGCCTCGACGATCGCCTCGACCGGCCCTTCGCCGACGCCCTTGATCGCGCCCAGGCCATAGACGATGCGCCCGTCGTCATTGACGGTGAACTTGAACTCGGAATTGTTCACGTCAGGGGCGTCGAGGCGCAGCTTCATGCAGCGCACCTCTTCGATCAGCACCACCACCTTGTCGGTGTTGTGCATGTCCGCCGAGAGCACCGCAGCCATGAACGGCGCCGGGTGATGGGTCTTGAGCCAGGCCGTCTGGTACGACACCAGGCCGTAGGCGGCCGAGTGCGACTTGTTGAAGCCGTAGCCGGCGAACTTCTCCACCAGGTCGAAGATGTTGCCCGCCAAATTGGCGTCGATGTTGTTGTTGGCGCAGCCTTCGATGAAGCCACCGCGCTGCTTGGCCATTTCCTCGGGCTTCTTCTTGCCCATGGCGCGACGCAGCATGTCTGCGCCACCGAGGGTATAGCCGGCCATCACCTGGGCGATCTGCATCACCTGTTCCTGGTACAGGATGATGCCGTAGGTCGGTGCCAGCACCGGTTGCAGCCCTTCGTACTGGTAGTCGGGGTGCGGGTAGGCCAGTTCGGCGCGGCCGTGCTTGCGGTTGATGAAGTCGTCGACCATGCCCGATTGCAGCGGCCCTGGACGGAACAGCGCCACCAGGGCGATGAGGTCTTCCAGGCAGTCGGGCTTGAGCTTCTTGATCAGCTCTTTCATGCCCCTCGATTCGAGCTGGAACACGGCCGTGGTCTCGGCCTTCTGCAACAGCTCGTAGGTCTTCTTGTCGTCCAGCGGGATGAAGTCGATGTTCACGTCGGGCAGGCCCAGCTTGGCCTGCTCGCGGTTGATGGTCTCCATCGCCCATTTGATGATGGTCAGTGTCCGCAGGCCGAGGAAGTCGAACTTCACCAGCCCCGCCGCCTCGACGTCGTCCTTGTCGAACTGGGTCACCAGCCCCCCGCCCTCTTCATCGCAGGCGATGGGCGAGAAGTCGGTCAGCTTGGTCGGGGCGATCACCACGCCACCGGCATGCTTGCCGGTGCCGCGGGTGACGCCTTCGAGCTTGAGCGCCATGTCCCAGATTTCGCGTGCGTCCTCGTCGCTCTTGAGGAAGTCGCGCAGCATCTCTTCCTGCTCGAAGGCCTTCTCCAAGGTCATGCCGACCTCGAACGGGATCATCTTCGACAGGCGATCGGCCAGGCCGTAGGACTTGCCCTGCACCCGCGCCACGTCGCGCACCACGGCCTTGGCCGCCATGGTGCCGAAGGTGATGATCTGGCTCACGGCGTTGCGCCCGTAGGCGTCGGCCACGTACTCGATCACCCGGTCGCGGCCGTCCATGCAGAAGTCGACGTCGAAGTCGGGCATCGAGACCCGCTCGGGGTTGAGGAATCGCTCGAACAGCAGGTCATAGGCCAGCGGGTCGAGGTCGGTGATCTTCAGCACGTAGGCCACCAGGGAGCCTGCACCCGAGCCTCGACCAGGGCCCACCGGCACGTCGTTGTTCTTGGCCCACTTGATGAAGTCCATGACGATCAGGAAGTAGCCGGGGAAGCCCATCTGGATGATGATGTCCAGCTCGAACTTCAGGCGGTCCAGGTAGACCTGGCGACGCGCCTCGTAGTCCGGCGTGCTGTCCTTGGGCAGGATCACCGTCAGGCGCTCCTCCAGCCCTTCGTGCGAGACGTGTCGCAGGTAGTCGTCGATGCCCATGCCGTTGGGCGTGGGGAAATCGGGCAGGAAGTGCTTGCCCAGCTGCACCTGGATGTTGCAGCGCTTGGCGATCTCGACGGTATTGGCCAGTGCCTCGGGCAGGTCGCTGAACAGCTCGGCCATCTCGTCCGGGCTCTTGAGGTACTGCTGGTCGCTGTACAGGCGTGGCCGACGGGGGTCGTCCAGGGTCCAGCCCTCGCCGATGCAGACGCGGGTCTCGTGCGCATCGAAATCGGACTGCTTGATGAAGCGCACATCGTTGGTCGCCACCAGCGGCGCGCTCAGCCGATCGGCCAGGGCCACCGCAGCGTGCAGGTGCTCTTCGTCGCCAGGGCGCCCGGTGCGCTGCACCTCGACGTAGAAACGCCCCGGCAGCATCTGCATCCAGTCGCGCAGCAGGCGTTCGGCCTCCTCGCCATGGCCATTGAGCAGGGCCTTGCCGATGTCCCCTTCGCGCGCGGCGGACAGCCCGATCAGGCCGTCGCAGGCGGCGGCGATCCAGTCGCGCTGGATGACCACCAGGCCGTTGCGCTGGCCTTCCATCCAGCCACGGGAGATCAGCTCGGTCAGGTTGCGGTATCCCTGGGCGTCCATGGCCAGAAAGCAGATGCGCGACAGCGGCGCGTCGGCCTCGGCACCGGCCAGCCACAGGTCCGCCCCGCAGATCGGCTTGATCCCCGCGCCCATGGCGCTCTTGTAGAACTTCACCAGCGAGCACATGTTGCTCTGGTCGGTGATGGCCACCGCCGGCATGTTCATCCCGGCGAGGACCTTGGCCAGCGGTTTGATCCGCACCAGGCCATCGACCAGCGAGTATTCGGAGTGCACACGAAGGTGAACGAAGGAGACCGACATGGATGTTCCTATGGCTGGGCGCAACGACAGAGGCGCGATTGTACCGTAAGGCCACGTCCTTGGCCCGGCGCACGGAAGGGTCGATCGACACGGCCCGACGACCGCGCGCATGCGGGGTTCAGAGCAATGAGCCGGCCAGCGCGCCGTGCGCTTCCCAAGCCGCGCGCACCGGGGCGAACGAGCGTCGATGGATCGGGGTCGGGCCCAGGCGGGCCAAGGCTTCCAGGTGCACCGGCGTCGGGTAGCCCTTGTGGCCGCCGATGCCGTAGCCTGGATAGATCAGCTCGAAGGCGCTCATCTCGCGGTCACGGCTGACCTTGGCCAGGATGGACGCCGCCGCGATCGCCGGGACCTTGGCA
The DNA here is from genome assembly GCF_013523165.1 of Pseudomonas entomophila. Classification (GTDB taxonomy): domain Bacteria; phylum Pseudomonadota; class Gammaproteobacteria; order Pseudomonadales; family Pseudomonadaceae; genus Aquipseudomonas; species Aquipseudomonas entomophila_A. The sequence continues at coordinate 61,637 of NZ_JAAMQI010000012.1, read as the reverse complement.
TCCCCCTGGATCACCGGGGCCGAGGGCACCGCCAGGGTCGGGCAGCGATTGCCGTCGATCAACGCCAGGCGCGGGGTCAGGTGAAGCCCCTCGACTGCACGCTGCATGGCCAGCATCGTGGCCTGCAGAATGTTCAGGCGGTCGATTTCCTCGACCTCGGCCCGGGCGATGCAGAAGCTCAGGGCCTTTTCGCAGATTTCGTCGAACAGCCGCTCACGCTTGGCTTCGGTGAGCTTCTTCGAGTCGTTCAGCCCGGCGATCGGGCGCGAAGGGTCGAGAATCACTGCAGCGGTGACCACGGCGCCGCACAGTGGCCCGCGGCCGACTTCATCGACCCCGGCGACCAGCTCTTCGACCAGGGTGAAATCCAGTCCCAGTTGCATCTATCGCTCCTCGACCAGGGCCAGCACCGCGTCGGCCGCCTGATTGGAGGCATCGCGGCGCAGGCTGTGGTGAATCTGTTCGAAGTGTTCGGTCTGCCCGCGACCGTCGGCCAGCAGCGGCAGCAGGGCGTGCGCCAGCGCCTGTTCGGTGGCGGCGTCCTGCAGCAGCTCCGGCACCAGCATGCGCTGGGCCAGCAGGTTGGGCAGCGACACGTACGGGCTCTTGACCATCCGCTTGAGGATCCAGAACGTCACCGGCGACAAGCGGTAGGCCACCACCATGGGGCGCTTGTACAGCAAGGCCTCGAGCGTGGCGGTACCGGAGGCGATCAGCACCGCGTCGCAGGCGGCGAGCGCCTGGTGCGAACGACCGTCCAGCAGTGCCACCGGCAATTCGCGCCCGGCGAGCATCTGCTCGAGCTGGGCACGGCGGGCGGCATTGGCGCAGGGCACCACGAAACGCAGGTTCGGCACCTGCTCGACCAGCAGACGCGCGGTGTCCAGGAACAACGCACCGAGCCGACCGACCTCCCCGCCCCGGCTGCCGGGCATCAAGGCCACCACCGGCCCGTCGCCCAGGCCGAGTTGCGCTCGCGCAGCCTGGCGATCGGCGCTCAGGGCGATGGTGTCGGCCAGCGGATGCCCGACGAAACGCACCGGTACGCCCTGCTCTTCGTAGAAGCGCGCCTCGAACGGCAGCAGCGTGAGCATGAGGTCGCAGCCTTCGCGGATCTTCAGCACCCGCTTCTGCCGCCAGGCCCAGACCGACGGGCTGACATAGTGCACCGTCTTGATTCCGGCCCGGCGCAGCTTGAGCTCGATGTCGAGGTTGAAGTCCGGCGCGTCGATGCCGATGAACACGTCCGGTCGCTGGGCGATGAAGTCGGCGACCAGCGCCTTGCGCCGTTTGAGCAGCTCGCGCAGGCGCCCAAGCACTTCGACCAGGCCCATGACCGCCAGGCGCTCCATGGGAAAGATCGAGACCAGGCCTTCGGCCTCCATCAAGGGGCCGCCCACGCCGATGAAGCGCACGTCCGGGTGGCGCGCCTTGAGGGCGCGCATCAAGCCGGAACCGAGGATGTCGCCGCTCGCCTCGCCAGCGACCAACGCAATGCAGAGCTGGGCCATGTCAGCGCGTGATGCCGCGGGCGGAGGTCAGGATGGACTGGCGGAACAGCTCGACTTCGGCGAACTGGGTCGCCAGCGGGTCCAGTTCGTTGAGCGCCTCTTCGACCCCCAGGCCCTGGCGGTAGACGATCTTGTAGGCGCGGCGTAGGGCGTGGATCACGTCTTCGCCGAACCCACGACGGCGCATGCCTTCGAAGTTCATGCTACGGGCCTCGGCCGGGCTGCCGAACACCGTGACGAAGGCCGGGACGTCCTTGCCAATGGCAGTGCCCATGCCCGAGAAGCTGTGCGCACCGATGCGGCAATGCTGGTGCACCAGGGTGTAGCCGGAGAGGATCGCCCAGTCGCCCACATGGACATGCCCGGCCAACGCGGTGTTGTTGACCAGGATGCAGTGGTTGCCGATCACGCTGTCATGCCCGATGTGGGCGTAGGCCATGATCAGGTTGTGGTCGCCGATGGTGGTCTCGCCCCGGTCCTGCACGGTACCGCGGTGCAACGTGACGCCTTCGCGGATCACGTTGTGGTCGCCGATCACCAGGCGCGTCGGCTCGCCGTTGTACTTCAGGTCGGGGGTGTCTTCGCCAATGGACGAGAACTGGTAGATCCGGTTGTGCCTGCCGATCACCGTAGGGCCCTTGAGCACCACGTGAGGACCGATGACGGTGCCCTCGCCGATCTCGACACCGGGCCCGACGATCGACCAGGGCCCGACCTCGACGCCTTCGGCCAGCACGGCCGAGGGGTCGATGATTGCCCGTGGGTCGATCAAACTCACAGCGCGCGTTCCGCGCAGATGATCTGGGCCGAGCACACCGGCTTGCCGTCGACCGTGGCCTGGCACTCGAACTTCCAGATCTGCCGCTTGCGGCTGAGGAATTTCGCTTCCAGGATCAACTGGTCGCCCGGCAGCACGGGCTGGCGGAAGCGCAGGTTATCGGAGCCCACGAAATAATAGAGCGTGCCGTCGGCCGGCTTGGCGTCGAGCATCTTGAACCCCAGGATGCCGGCCGCCTGGGCCATCGCCTCGATGATCAGCACGCCCGGCATGATCGGGTGCGCCGGGAAGTGACCGTTGAAGAAGGGCTCGTTGATGCTGACATTCTTGTAGGCACGAATGCTCTGGGCCTCGAAATCCAGCTCCGTCACACGGTCCACCAGCAGGAACGGGTAACGGTGAGGCAAGTATTCGCGAATCTCGTTGATGTCCATCATTTCGGGGGAAGCCTGTAGTAATAATAAGGAGCGCAGGTGCTGACCACACGCCCCTCATGCAATGCCAGAGAGGAGCCAGCGAGCCACGGTTCACGCTTGCTCGGAAAATGTTATCAGCCTTCTGATGGTGGCTGTCCGTCCGAGGTCACGGCGACGACGCGTTTTTCCAGCTGGGCGAGACGCTTGGACATGTCGTCGAGCTGACGAATGCGTGCCGCGCTCTTGCGCCAGTCGGCCAACGGCTGCATGGCAGTGCCCGACGAATAGGCCCCTGGCTCGGTGATCGAGCGGGTCACCATGGTCATGCCGGAGACGAATACGTTGTCGCACACGTCGATGTGGCCGACCATGCCCACGCCGCCGGCGATGGTGCAGTGCTTGCCGATGCGAGTGCTGCCCGAGATGCCGACACAGGCGGCCATGGCCGTGTGGTCGCCGACCTGGACGTTGTGGGCGATCTGGATCTGGTTGTCGAGCTTGACCCCGTCCCCGATCACGGTGTCGGACAGCGCGCCACGGTCGATGGCGGTGTTGACCCCCACCTCCACGTCGTCACCGAGCCTGACGCCGCCGATCTGGGCGATCTTGCGCCACACGCCTTTCTCGTTGGCGAAGCCGAAGCCCTCGCCGCCGAGCACGGCGCCGGACTGGATCACCACCCGCTTGCCGATGATCACATCGTGGTACAGCGTGACCCGGGGCGCCAGCCAGCCGCCTTCGCCGATCACGCAGCGCGCACCGATCACGCAATGCGCGCCGAGAGTCACCGCCGGGCCGATGCTGGCGCCCGCCTCGATCACCACGAACGGGCCGATGCTGGCCGTGGGGTCCACGTGGGCATCATCGGCCACCACGGCGGTGGGATGGACCCCGGCCGCCGCCTTGGGCTTGGGGTCGAACAGGTGCGAGATGCGCGCGTAGGCCAGGTACGGATCGGCGACGATCAACGCATTGCCCTGGAAGCCTTCGGCATCGGCCGCCTTGAGCAACACCGCCGAGGCCGTCGAGCCGTCGAGGTACTTGCGGTACTGCGGATTGGCGAGAAAGCTCAACTGACCGGGGCCGGCCTCCTGCAAGGTGGCCAGCCCGGTGATCGCTACGGACTCGGCGCCCTGCAAGGTGGCGCCGAGGGTCTCGGCCAGTTGGCCGAGTGTGATGGTCGCGCTCATGGTCAACGGGCTTGGTTCATGCGCTCGATGACTTGGCGGGTGATGTCGTACTGAGGTTTGACATCGATGACCGCGCCGCGCTCGAGCACCAGGTCGAAACCGCCCTTCTTGATCACTTCCTCGACCGCGCCGTCGAGCTTGGGCTTGAGCTGCTTGAGCATGTCACGGTCGGCGACGGCCTTGGCTTCGTTCAGCTCCTTGGACTGGAACTGGAAGTCGCGGGCCTTCTGCTTGAACTCGAGCTCCAGGCGCTCACGCTCGGGCTGCGGCATCTTGTCGCCGCCCTTGATGATGCGGTCCTGGATGCCCTTGGCGCTGCTTTCCAGGCTCTTGAGCTTGGTCAGCTGCGGGCCGAACTTCTTCTCGGCATCGACCGCGTACTTCTTGGCGGCATCGGATTCGAGCAGGGCCATCTGATAGTTCAGCACGGCGACTTTCATTTCGGCGAAGGCCGGGGTGGCGACCAGCGCCGCGGCCACGATGGCCAGTTTGAACAGGTTGCGCACGGTGTACTCCTGCAAGATCCGTTGTCGTTGAGCTCGGGTCAGACCTTAGAAGGTCTGGCCCAGGGAGAATTGGAACACTTGGGTTTCGGCATCATCCGGCTTCTTGATCGGCATCGCCAGGCTGAAGCTTAGCGGGCCGAGGGCGGTGATCCAGGTCACGCCCAGACCGACCGAACTGGCCATGTCGCCGAAGCCGACGCTCGGACAGTTGCGCTTGGAATCGCAGTTGGTGTCGAACACGTTACCCACGTCCCAGAAGACCGAGGTGCGCAGCGAACGCTGGTCCTTGACGAAGGGCAGCGGGAAGAGCAGTTCGGCGCCGCCCTGGACGAGGACGTTGCCGCCGAAGGCCAGTGGATCCTGGTCTGGGTCTTTGAGCGTTCCGCGATCCTTGTTGCCTTGACTCGGTGTGCTGCGCGGACCCAGCGTATTGTCCTTGAAACCACGCACCGAGTTGAAGCCACCGGCGTAGTAGTTCTCATAGAACGGCAGGCCCGAGGTCGACCCATAACCGTCGCCATACCCCAGCTCGGTATGCAGACGCAGGGTGTAGTTGTTGGTGATCGGCTTGAACACCTGACCACGGTAGTCGAGCTTGTAGAACGACAGGTCGCTGCCGGGAATGGTGGTTTCGAAGGTCAGGCTCTGGGAGTGACCACGCGTCGCCAGCACGCCCTTGTTCAGGGTCGATTCCGACCAGCCGACCGAGGCCTTGAAGTTGGTGAAGTCCTTGCCTTCCTTGTCGAGGAAATCGAAGATCTCCTCCACGGTGTATTTGCCGGTCTTGATCTCGTCCTGCTGCACGCTCAACCCATAGGTCAGGCGCGAGGTCTCGCTGATCGGGTAGCCGATGTTGACACCCATGCCCAGGCTGTCCACCGCGTAGCTGGCCACGTCGACGTCGAGGTCGTCGTAGTCGGTGGTGCGGTAGAAGGCGTTGTACCCCAGGCTCACGCCGTCGGCGGTCCAGTAGGGGTCGACGAAGCCGAAGTTGTAGCGGGTCTGGTATTCGCTGCGGTTCAGGCCGATGGAGACCTTGTTGCCGGTACCGAGGAAGTTGCTCTGGCTGATCGAGCCGCCCAGGATCAGGCCGGCGCTCTGGGCGAAGCCGACGCTGGCGGTGATCGAACCGGAGGCCTGCTCCTCGACGCTGTAGTTCACGTCGACCTGGTCGTCGGTGCCCGGCACCGGCGGCGTCTCGACGTTGGCTTCCTTGAAGAAGCCCAGACGCTCCAGACGGGTCTTGGACTGGTCGATCAGGTAGGTCGAAGCCCAGCCGCCTTCCATCTGGCGCATCTCGCGACGCAGTACCACGTCGTCGGTCTTGGTGTTGCCACGGAAGTTGATGCGGTTGACGTAGGCACGCTTGCCCGGATCCACCACGAAGGTGATGTCGACGGTGTGGTCCTGGTCGTTCGGTTGCGGCACGCCGTTGACGTTGGCGAAGGTGTAGCCTTCGTTGCCCAGGCGGCGGGTGATCAGCTCGGACGTGCTGGTCATCACCTTGCGCGAGAACACCTGGCCCGGCTGCACCAGCAGCAGCGACTTGACCTGGTCTTCGGGCAGCTTGAGGTCGCCCGAGAGCTTCACGTCGCGAACGCTGTACTTCTCGCCTTCGTTGATGTTGACGGTGATGTAGACGTGCTTCTTGTCCGGCGTGATGGACACCTGGGTGGAAGCGATGTCCATGTTGATGTAGCCGCGGTCCAGGTAGTAGGAACGCAGGCGCTCCAGGTCACCGGAGAGCTTTTCACGGGCGTACTTGTCGTCGTTGCGGATGAACGACAGCCAGTTGGTGGTCTTCAGCTCGAACAGGCTGTTCAGCTCGTCGTCATCGAACACGGTGTTGCCGACCACGTTGATGTGCTGGATGGCCGCGACTTCGCCTTCGTTGATCTTGATCTTCAGGCCCACGCGGTTGCGGGGCTCTGGCACGACCTCGGCATTGACCTCGGCCGAGTAGCGGCCCTGGGCCACGTACTGGCGCTGCAGCTCGTTGCGCACGCCTTCGAGCGTGGCACGCTGGAAGATCTCGCCCTCGGCCAGGCCGGACTGCTTGAGCCCTTTCATCAGGTCGTCGGTGCTGATGGCCTTGTTGCCTTCGATCTCGATGCTCGCCACCGACGGGCGCTCGACCACGTTGATGATCAGGACGTTGCCGTCACGGCTGAGTTCGATGTCCTGGAAGAAGCCGGTCCGGAACAGCGAACGGGTCGAGTCCACCAGGCGCCGATCGTCGGCCTGGTCGCCCACGTTCAGGGGCAAGGCGCCGAACACGCTGCCGGCGGACACCCGCTGCAGGCCATTGACACGAATATCGGAGATGGTGAAGGACTCGGCGTGAACTTCAGCGATCATCAATGCGGAAAGCACCGCAGTTAGCAGCAGACGTTTCATGAAGTCCTTTTATTCCAACTGGCAATAAACAACCTGCCGCACGGGGGCGGCAGGTTCGCAATGCGCGTAGCGTTAAAGTCGACCCAGATCGTTGATCAGGGCGAGTAGCATCACCCCCAGGACCAAACTGACTCCGATCTGGACCCCCCAACCTTGCACCCGATCCGAGAGCGGACGACCGCGCGTCCACTCGATCAGGTAGAACAGCAAATGCCCCCCATCCAGCACAGGAATGGGCAGCAGGTTCAGAACTCCCAGGCTTATGCTCAGGTAGGCGAGGAAATTCAGGAAATCACCGACGCCGGACTGGGCTGAAGCGCCCGCCACTTTAGCAATGGTTATCGGTCCACTCAAGTTTTTTACCGAGAGCTCGCCGAACAGCATTTTCTTCAGCGACTCGAGCGTCAGCACGCTCATCGACCAGGTCCTGGACAGCCCTTGACCGACGGCGTCCAGCGGCCCGTAGCGGACTTCGCGCAGCATCTCGGCAGGCCACTGGCCGCCCTTCACACCCGCGCCCAGGTAGCCGGCGGCCGCACTGCCTTCGCCGCGGTGCGTCAGCGTGATGCTGCGCTCGATGACCTGACCGTCGCGCTCCAGACGCAGCTGCACCGTGCTGTCGGCACGCCCGCGGACCGTGTCGACCACCTGCTGCCAGTCGTCGAGCGCCTTGCCGTCCAGCGTCAGCAGTCGATCGCCGGTCTGGAGGCCGGCCTGGGCGGCAGGCCCCTTGGGGTCGAGCTCGGCCAGCACCGGCGCGATGGCCGGCCGCCAGGGGCGAAGCCCCAAGGACTGGATCGGGTCGGGCTCACCCTCCCCCTTGAGCCAGTCCTTCAAGGTGACCGCATGCGACGACTCGGTACTGCTGCCCGGTTCGAGCACACCGACGCGCACGGTGCCGGTTTCGCCGAGGCGCCGGACCAGCTGCAGGTTCACGGCCGACCAGCCGGTCGTCGGCTCGCCATCGACCGACACGATTTCCTGACCGTCGCGCAGGCCGGCCTGCGCTGCCAGGCTGCCCGGCTCGACCGCGCCGATGACCGGGCGAATCTGCTGGCTGCCGAGCATGGCCAGCAACCAGAAGAACACGATGGCCAGCAGGAAGTTGGCGATGGGCCCGGCTGCGACGATGGCGATGCGCTGCCCCACCGACTTGCGGTTGAACGCCTGGTCGAGCTGGGCCTGCGGCACCGCCGCCTCGCGCTCGTCGAGCATCTTCACGTAGCCACCCAGCGGGATGGCGGCGATCACGAACTCGGTGCCCTGGCGATCATGCCAGCGCACCAGGGGCGTGCCGAAGCCGACCGAGAAGCGCAGCACCTTCACCCCGCAGCGGCGGGCCACCCAGAAGTGGCCGAACTCGTGGAACGTGACCAGCACGCCCAGGGCGACCAGGGTACCGACAATCATGTAGAGCGCAGTCATGGGAATCTCCGAAGGCGTTCAGCCAAGGTCAGCGCACGGTGAAGGCCTTATCGGCCCTGCCGCTCCAGCCAGTGCCTCGACAGCTCGCGGGCGCGCCGGTCGGCTTCGAACACGGCCTCCAGCGACGCCACCGGCTCGACGGGCTGCTGCTCGAGGACCTGCGCAATGATACGCGCGATCTCGGGAAAGCGGATACGCCCCTGAAGAAACGCCTCCACGGCGATCTCGTTGGCCGCATTGAGCGTCGCCGGAGCACTGCCACCGGCTTGCGCCGCGTCTCGCGCCAGGCGCAGGCAGGGGAAGCGCTGGTCGTCCGGCGTCTCGAAATCCAGCCGCGCGATGGCGAACAGGTCCAGCGGCGCCACGCCCGAGTCGATTCGCTTGGGCCACGCCAGCGCATGGGCGATGGGCGTGCGCATGTCCGGGTTGCCGAGCTGGGCCAGCACGGACCCATCGACATAGTCGACCAGCGAATGGATGACGCTCTGCGGATGCACCACCACCTCGACCTTCGAGGGCGGCGCGTCGAACAACCAGCAGGCCTCGATCAGTTCCAGGCCCTTGTTCATCATGCTCGCCGAATCCACGGAGATCTTGCGCCCCATGGACCAGTTGGGGTGTGCACAGGCCTGCTCGGGAGTGACGTCGAGCAAGGCCTCGGCCGACAGCGCACGGAACGGTCCGCCCGATGCGGTGAGCAGGATCCGGCGCACACCCACGGCGTCCAGACCGCGGCCGTAGTCCGCAGGCAGGCACTGGAAGATCGCGTTGTGTTCGCTGTCGATCGGCAGCAGGACCGCGCCGCTGCGCTGGACCGCCTGCATGAACAGCGCACCGGACATCACCAGCGCTTCCTTGTTGGCCAGCAGCACCTTCTTGCCCGCCTCGACCGCCGCCAGGGTCGGTCGCAGCCCGGCGGCGCCGACGATGGCCGCCATCACCGTGTCGACCTCCGGTGCCGAGGCCACCTGGCACAGGCCGGCCTCGCCCACCAGCACCTCGACGGCCACACGCGCCGCCGCCAGGCCCTGGCGCAACTGCACGGCTGCCGTGTCGTCCGGCACCACGGCGCAGACGGGACGGTGCCGCACGCACAGGGCGAGCAGTTCGTCGATGCGGGAGAACCCGCTCAGGGCGAAGACCTGATACTGCTCGGGGTGCCGGGCGATCACGTCCAGCGTGCTCAGCCCGATGGAGCCGGTGGCCCCGAGAACGGTGACCCGTTGCGCGCGACTCACATCACACCCCATTCGGCGGCCCACAACAGCACGGCGAACAGCGGAATGGCCGCCGTCAGGCTGTCGATGCGATCGAGCACGCCACCGTGGCCTGGCAGCAGGTTGCTGCTGTCCTTGATGCCGGAGCGACGCTTGAACATGCTTTCGGTCAGGTCACCGATCACCGACGCCATCACCACCAGCGCCCCGCCCAGCACACCGATCAGCAACTGACCCAGGCTCCAGTCCCGGTACAGACCGACTGCCACCACGATCGCCAGGCTCACCGCCAGCCCTCCGTAGACCCCTTCCCAGCTCTTGCCCGGGCTCACCTGGGGCGCCAGCTTGCGCTTGCCGAAGGCCCGGCCGGAGAAGTAGGCGCCGATGTCCGCCGCCCAGACCAGCACCATCACCGAAAGGATCAGCCAGTTGCCCATCGACCAGTGCTTGAGCAGGATCAGCCCCTGCCAGGCAGGCAGCAGCACCAGCACGCCGATCAGCAGGCGGCACGCCGCGCTGGCCCACAGTTCGCTGCTGCGCGGGTAGGTCAGCACCAGCCAGGTGGCCACCCCCCACCAGATCACCGACGCGCCCAGTACCCAGGGTGCCAGGTCCGGCATCAGGTGCAGCACCATCAGCGAGCCGGCGATGACCGCCGCGTAGGCAAGTCGCAGGGGCTGCGCCTCGAGCCCGGCCAGGCGTGCCCACTCCCAGGCGCCCAGGCTCACCACCAGACCGATGAACAAGGCGAAGTCCCCACCCTGCAACAGGAAGAAACCGCCCAGGGCGATCGGCAGCAGGATCAGCGCGGTGATGATGCGTTGTTTAAGCATTAGGCACGAGCTCCAGGTTCGACCTGCTCGCTCGTCTTACCGAAACGACGCTGGCGCGAAGCGAAATCGGCCAGCGCGGTGCGCATGGCGTCGTGTTTGAAATCCGGCCAGTACAGGTCGGAAAAGTACAGCTCGGCATAGGCCAGCTGCCAGAGCAGGAAGTTGCTGATGCGGTGCTCGCCACCGGTGCGGATGCACAGGTCCGGCAACGGCAGGTCGCCGGTGACCAGGCAGGTCTGCAGCAACCCTGGGGTGATGTCTTCCGGGCGCAGGTGCCCGGCCTGGACTTCGCGCGCCAGGCGCTGGGCGGCCTGGGCGATGTCCCACTGGCCACCGTAGTTGGCGGCGACCTGCAAGGTGAACCGGGTGTTGCCCGCCGTCAGCGATTCGGCCTCGCGGATCGCCTGCTGCAGCTCGGGATGAAAGCGCGAGCGATCGCCGATGATGCGCAGGCAGATGCCGTTCTCGTTGAGGCGTCGGGCCTCCCGGCGCAGGGCCGAGAAGAACAGCTCCATCAGCGCCCCCACCTCGTCGGCGGGGCGCTGCCAGTTCTCGCTGGAGAAGGCGAACAGGGTCAGCACCTCGACCCCGGCCTCGGCACAGACTTCGATGACCGCGCGAACGGCGTCGACACCCGCCTTGTGCCCGGCGACGCCTGGCAGCAGGCGGCGCTTGGCCCAGCGGTTGTTGCCGTCCATGATGATCGCGACGTGACGCGGCACCGAGGACGGGGCCGCTGGCTTGGTCTTTTCCATTGAAAAACCCTGGCCTTAAACGGCCATCAGGTCCTTTTCCTTGGCTTTGAAGGCGGCATCGACCTCGGCAACGTACTTGTCGGTCAGCTTCTGGATCTCGTCAGCGGCACGACGCTCTTCGTCTTCGCTGATTTCCTTGTCCTTGGTCAGCTTCTTCAAGTCGGCCAGGGCATCGCGACGCACGTTGCGCACGGCGACCTTGGCATCCTCGGCGACGCCGCTGGCCTGCTTGGTGTAGCCCTTGCGGGTTTCCTCGGTCAGGGCCGGCATCGGCACGCGAATGGTGGTGCCGGCGCTGGACGGGTTCAGGCCCAGGTCGGAGGTCAGGATGGCCTTCTCAATCGCTGCACTGAGGTTCTTGTCGTGGGCGACGATCTTCAGGGTGCGCGCGTCCTCGACGCTGACGGCGGCGACCTGGTTCAGTGGCATCTCGCTCCCCCAGGCCGGGACCTTGACGCTGTCCAGGATGCTGGGGTGGGCACGGCCGGTACGGATGGCCGCCAGGTTGCGACCCAGGGCTTCGAGGGACTTGCCCATGCGGTCCTGGGCGTCTTTCTTGATGTCGTTGATCATGCTTGGCCTTCCTCGATCAGGGTTCCTTCAGCGCCGCCCACCACGATGTTCAGCAGGGCGCCAGGCTTGTTCATGTTGAAGACACGCAGTGGCATCTTGTGGTCGCGGCACAGGCAGATCGCGGTCAGGTCCATGACGCCGAGCTTGCGATCGAGGACCTCGTCGTAGGTCAGGCGATCGAACTTCTCCGCGTGCGGATCCTTGAACGGGTCGGCAGTGTAGACGCCATCGACCTTGGTCGCCTTCAGCACCACGTCGGCATCGATCTCGATGGCACGCAGGCACGCTGCGGAGTCGGTGGTGAAGAACGGGTTGCCCGTACCGGCGGAGAAAATTACCACATCGCCGGACTTGAGTTGACGGTTGGCTTTGCGGCGATCGTAATGATCGGTCACGCCCACCATGGAAATCGCCGACATGACGATGGCCGAGATGTTCGAGCGCTCCAGGGCGTCGCGCATGGCCAGGGCGTTCATGACCGTGGCCAGCATGCCCATGTGGTCACCGGTGACGCGGTCCATGCCGGCGGCACTCAGCGCAGCGCCGCGGAACAGATTACCCCCGCCGATCACCAGGCCGACCTCGACGCCGATGCCGACCAGCTGCCCGACTTCCAGGGCCATGCGGTCCAGGACCTTCGGGTCGATGCCAAACTCTTCCGAACCCATCAGGGCCTCGCCGCTAAGTTTGAGCAAAATGCGTTTATAGCGAGGTTGGCGACCACTCACCTGCTGAGCCATTGCGAGTCTCTCCTGCGGCGTTGTATAGAAAATTCAGGGCGGGCTGGATGCAGCCTGCCAAAGACTGTAGCGCGGCGCTGCTTCAGCGCCAACGCCTGCCGGCAGGGTAAACCGGCGGGCGCTTTGAAAAAGAGGCTGCGCGCGTGAGCGGGCAGCCTCTTGGGGGCGACAGAAAGGTCTGTCTTACTGCTTGGCAGCAGCCACCTGTGCGGCAACTTCGGCAGCGAAGTCGTCGACTGGCTTCTCGATGCCTTCGCCAACCTTGAAGTAGGTGAAGGAAACGATTTCAGCGCCGGCTTTCTTGGCCAGCTCGCCAACCTTGACTTCCGGGTTCATGACGAACGCCTGCTCTTTGAGCGAGGCTTCGGCCTTGAACTTGGTGATGCGGCCGTTGATCATGTTTTCAACGATGTTTTCCGGCTTGCCGGCGATCTTGTCGGCGTTCAGCTGCAGGAAGACACCCTTCTCGCGCTCGATGGCTTCGGCGGAGATTTCCGACGAATCCAGGAACTCGGGGTTCGACGCGGCGACGTGCATGGCGATGTTCTTGGCCAGCTCGACGTCACCGCCGTTCAGAACAACGACAGCACCGATCTTGTTGCCGTGCAGGTAGGCACCGACCACGTCACCTTCAACACGCACCAGACGGCGGATGTTGACGTTTTCGCCGCACTTGGCGACCAGGGCTTCACGAGCAGCTTCGCGCGAGGCGATCAGCGGCGCGGCGTCGGTCAGCTTCTGGGCGAAGGCTTCTTCCAGGCTTTCGGCGACGAATTGCTTGAAGTCGTCTTGCAGGGCCAGGAAGTCGGTCTGCGAGTTCACTTCCAGCAGGACGGCCGACGTGCCGTCGGTCTTGACGGCGATGGCGCCTTCGGCGGCAACGTTGCCAGCCTTCTTGGCGGCCTTGATGGCGCCCGAGGCACGCATGTCATCAATGGCTTTCTCGATGTCGCCGCCAGCCTTTTCCAGGGCTTTCTTGCAATCCATCATGCCTTCGCCGGTACGCTCGCGCAGTTCTTTGACCAGCGCTGCAGTAATTGCTGCCATTTCAAAATCCTCTTGGAAAGTTTTTCAACCATTCCACCCGTCGATGACGGGCGTTCAATACTGCGAATCCGCTGTCTGCGCCTGCATGCCCAGGGAAGGGGACGGCTGCCGACAGCAGGATTTCAAGGTGGCAAAAAGGGGGCATAGCCCCCTTTTCGCGTGCCAAGTCGACGCTAGCGTCTATTACTCGGCAGCAGGTGCAGCCGCTTCTTCAGCGTAGACTTCGGTACCGCCAGCCACGTTGTTGCGGCCACGGATGACGGCGTCAGCCATCGAAGTCATGTACAGCTCGATGGCGCGGATGGCGTCGTCGTTGCCTGGGATGACGTAGTCAACGCCTTCCGGGCTGCTGTTGGTATCGACAACGCCGATGACCGGGATGCCCAGCTTGTTGGCTTCGGTGATGGCGATGCGCTCGTGGTCGACGTCGATCACGAACAGTGCGTCCGGCAGGCCGCCCATGTCCTTGATGCCGCCCAGGCTACGGTCCAGCTTTTCCAGGTCGCGCGAACGCATCAGCGCTTCTTTCTTGGTCAGCTTGGTGAACGTGCCGTCTTCGGCCTGGGTTTCCAGGTCGCGCAGACGCTTGATCGAAGCGCGGATGGTCTTGTAGTTGGTCAGCATGCCGCCCAACCAGCGGTGGTCGACGTACGGCGAACCGCAACGGGCCGCTTGCTCGGCGACGATCTTGCCCGCGGAACGCTTGGTGCCGACGAACATGATCTTGTTCTTGCCCTGGGCCAGGCGCTCGACGAACGACAGGGCGTCGTTGAACAGCGGCAGGGTTTTTTCCAGGTTGATGATGTGGATCTTGTTACGCGCGCCGAAGATGTACTTGCCCATCTTCGGGTTCCAGTAACGGGTCTGGTGGCCGAAGTGCACACCGGCCTTCAGCATATCGCGCATGTTGACTTGGGACATGATTGTTCCTTGATAAGTCGGGTTGGGCCTCCACGCATCCCAATGACCAACCGCGAATCCGAGGATCCGGGGCACCCAGGCCATCGTGCCGACACGTGTGTGGGTTCAGGCTGACGGGGTCGTCCCCGAAAGCGGCGCATGTTATACCACAGCCGACCGGGGAACGGAACCAGAACCTTGCGCCGGGCGCACAGGACGTGGCACGCGGGCGGAAGGTCCAGAAACGGCGCCAGGTCTGCTAGAATCGCGGCTTTCCGTTTGTCAGCGCCCTGGCGGCGCCGTAGAGAGCCTGCAATGACCGTAACCATCAAGACCGCCGAAGACATCGAGAAGATGCGGGTCGCCGGCCGCCTGGCCGCCGACGTGCTCGAAATGATCGAGGCGCACGTCAAGCCCGGCGTGACCACCGAGCACCTCGACCGGCTGTGCCACGACTACATCGTCAACGTGCAGAAGGCCATCCCCGCGCCCCTGAACTACAAAGGCTTTCCCAAGTCGATCTGCACCTCGATCAACCATGTGGTCTGTCACGGCATCCCCGGTGACAAGCCGCTCAAGGACGGCGACACGCTCAACATCGACGTCACCGTGATCAAGGACGGCTACCACGGCGACACCAGCCGCATGTTCCACGTCGGCACCGTCGCGCCCTGGGCCGAGCGCCTGTCCCAGGTCACCCAGGAATGCCTGTACAAGGCCATCGAGCTGGTGCGTCCGGGCTGCCGCCTCGGCGACATCGGCGAGGTGATCCAGAAGCACGCCGAGAAGAACGGCTTCTCCGTGGTACGCGAGTTCTGCGGCCATGGCATCGGCAAGGTGTTCCACGAAGAGCCGCAGGTGGTGCATTACGGCAAGGCCGGCACCGGCATGGCGCTCGAGGAAGGCATGACCTTCACCATCGAGCCGATGATCAACCAGGGCAAGGCCGACACCAAGGTGCTGGGCGACGGTTGGACCGCGATCACCAAGGATCGCAAGCTGTCGGCGCAATGGGAGCACACCCTGCTGGTGACGGCCACCGGCTACGAGATCTTCACCCTGCGCAAGGACGACACCATCCCGCGTACGTCGGCCTGACCCCAGGCCGGCTGCCCAGACAGGAACCCGACGATGCCCCAGGTGGATCCCGAACTGTTCGACCGCGGCCAGTTCCAGGCCGAGCTGGCGCTCAAGGCCAGCCCCATCGCGGCCTTCAAGAAAGTCATGCGCCAGGCCGGCGAGGTGCTCGACCGGCGCTTTCGCGACGGCCGCGACGTGCGTCGGCTGATCGAAGACCGCGCCTGGCTCGTCGACAACCTGCTGCAACAGGCCTGGAACCAGTTCGACTGGGGCGAGCCGGGCGGCATCGCCCTGGTGGCGGTGGGCGGCTATGGCCGTGGCGAGCTGCACCCCTACTCGGACATCGACCTGCTGATCCTGCTGGGCGAGGACGACCATGAGCGCTACCGGGGCGCGATCGAGCAGCTGCTCACCCTGCTGTGGGACATCGGCCTGGAGGTCGGCCAGAGCGTGCGCAGCGTCGCCGACTGTGCCGAGCAGGCGCGCGCCGACATCACGGTCATCACCAACCTCATGGAAAGCCGCACCATCGCCGGCCCCGAGGCCCTGCGCAAGCGCATGCTCGAGGCTACCGGCACCGCGCACATGTGGCCGAGCAAGGCGTTCTTCCTGGCCAAGCGCGCCGAGCTGCAGGCCCGCCACCACAAGTACAACGACACCGAGTACAACCTCGAACCCAACGTCAAGGGCTCGCCCGGCGGGCTGCGCGACATCCAGACCGTGCTCTGGGTCGCCCGGCGCCACTACGGCACGCTGAACCTGCACGCCCTGGCCGGGGAAGGCTTCCTGCTCGAGAGCGAGAACGAACTGCTGGCCTCGTCCCAGTCGTTCCTGTGGAAAGTGCGCTATGCCCTGCACATGCTCGCCGGCCGCGCCGAGGATCGCCTGCTGTTCGACCACCAGCGCAGCGTGGCCACCCTGCTCGGCTACAGCGACGAGAACCCCAAGCGCGCCATCGAGCAGTTCATGCAGCAGTACTACCGGGTGGTGATGAGCATCAGCCAGCTGTGCGACCTGATCATCCAGCACTTCGAAGAGGTGATCCTGGCCGATGACAACGGCACGACCCAGCCCCTGAACCCGCGCTTTCGCCTGCACGATGGCTACCTCGAGGCGGTCAACGCCCAGGTGTTCAAGCGCACCCCGTTCGCCATGCTGGAGATCTTCGTGCTGATGGCCCAGCACCCGGCGATCAAGGGTGTGCGTGCCGACACCGTGCGCCTGCTGCGCGAGCACCGGCACCTGATCGACGACGCGTTTCGCCACGACATCCGCAACACCAGCCTGTTCATCGAGCTGTTCAAGTGCGAGGTGGGCATCCACCGCAACCTGCGGCGCATGAACCGCTACGGCATCCTCGGGCGCTACCTGCCCGAGTTCGGCTTCATCGTCGGGCAGATGCAGCACGACCTGTTCCACATCTACACGGTCGATGCGCACACGCTCAACCTGATCAAGCACCTGCGCAAGCTGCAGTACACGCCCGTGTCGGAGAAATTCCCGCTGGCCAGCAAGCTGATGGGACGCCTGCCCAAGCCGGAGCTGATCTACCTGGCCGGCCTGTACCACGACATCGGCAAGGGCCGTCAGGGCGACCATTCGGAGATCGGGGCCGAAGAGGCCGAAGCGTTCTGCCGGCGCCATCACCTGCCGGCCTGGGACAGCCGCCTGATCGTCTGGCTGGTGCGTCACCACCTGGGCATGTCCACCACGGCCCAGCGCAAGGATCTGTCCGACCCCCAGGTGATCCATGACTTCGCGCTGCTGGTCGGTGACGAGACGCGCCTGGACTACCTCTACGTGCTCACCGTGGCCGACATCAACGCCACCAACCCGAGCCTGTGGAATTCCTGGCGTGCCAGCCTGCTGCGCCAGCTCTACACCGAGACCAAGCGCGCCCTGCGCCGCGGCCTGGAAAACCCGCTGGACCGCGAAGAGCTGATCCGCCAGACCCAGAGCGCCGCGCTGGACATCCTGGTGCGCGAAGGCACCGACCCGGACGACGTCGAGCAGCTCTGGTCGCAGCTGGGCGACGACTACTTCCTGCGCCACACCTCGGCCGACGTCGCCTGGCACACCGACGCCATCCTCCAGCAGCCGGCCGACGGCGGCCCGCTGGTGCTGATCAAGGAAACCACCCAGCGCGAGTTCGAGGGCGGCACGCAGATCTTCATCTACGCGCCCGACCAGCACGACTTCTTCGCCGTGACCGTGGCGGCCATGTCGCAGCTCAACCTGAACATTCACGATGCGCGGATCATCACCTCCAGCAGCCAGTTCACCCTCGACACCTACATCGTGCTGGACACTGACGGCGGCTCGATCGGCGACAACCCACAGCGCGTCCGCCAGATTCGCGAGGGGCTGACCGAGGCGCTGCGCACGCCCGAAGACTACCCGACGATCATCCAGCGACGGGTGCCGCGCCAGCTCAAGCACTTCACCTTCGCCCCTCAGGTGACCATCCACAACGATGCGCAACGGCCGGTGACCGTGCTCGAACTGATCGCCCCCGACCGCCCCGGGCTGCTGGCGCGCATCGGCCGGATCTTCCTGGCGTTCGACCTCTCCCTGCAGAACGCCAAGATCGCCACCCTGGGCGAACGGGTCGAGGACGTGTTCTTCATCACCGATGCCGACAACCAGCCGCTGTCCGATCCGCAGCTGTGCAGCCGCCTGCAAGAGGCGATCGTGCGCCAGTTGCAGGCCGGCCAACAGAGCGATGGCACCCCTACCCGCGTCACCTTTTGACGATTGACGAGACCTTGCGCCGATGAACCATGCCCTGACCCAGCTTCAGCCCTACCCTTTCGAGAAACTTCGCGCCCTGCTCGGCAGCGTGAAGCCGGCGGCGGACAAGCGTCCCATCGCCCTGTCGATCGGAGAGCCGAAGCATGAATCCCCTGCCTTCGTCACCCAGACCCTGGCGGATCATCTCGGGGACTTGGCGGTGTACCCCAGCACCCTCGGCCTGCCTGCGTTGCGCCAGTCGATCGCGCAGTGGTGCGAGCGGCGCTTCGGCGTGCCCAGCGGCTGGCTCGATGCCGAGCGCCACGTGCTGCCGGTCAACGGCACCCGCGAGGCGCTGTTCGCGTTCACCCAGGCCGTGGTCAACCGGGCCGACGAAGGCCTGGTGGTGAGCCCCAATCCGTTCTACCAGATCTACGAAGGCGCCGCGCTGCTGGCCGGTGCCACGCCGCACTACCTGCCCTGCCTCGAGGCCAACGGCTTCAACCCTGACTTCGACGCCGTGCCGGCGCAGGTCTGGCAGCGCTGCCAGATCCTCTTCCTCTGCTCGCCAGGCAACCCGACGGGCGCCCTGGTGCCACTGGAGACCCTGAAGACCCTGATCGGCCTGGCCGACCAGTACGACTTCGTGATCGCCGCCGACGAGTGCTACAGCGAGCTGTACTTCGACGAGGACAGCCCGCCCGCCGGCCTGCTGACGGCCTGTGCCGAACTGGGCCGCCAGGACTTCCACCGTTGCGTGGTGTTCCACAGCCTGTCCAAACGCTCGAACCTGCCAGGCCTGCGCTCGGGCTTCGTCGCGGGCGATGCGCGCATCCTCAAGCCGTTTTTGCTGTACCGCACCTACCACGGATGCGCCATGCCGGTACCGACCCAGCGCGCGAGCATCGCGGCCTGGGGCGACGAGGCGCACGTGCGCGCCAACCGCGACCAGTACCGCGCCAAGTTCGACGCGGTCCTGGACATCCTGCAGCCAGTGCTCGACGTCCAGCGCCCGGACGGCAGCTTCTACCTGTGGGCCAAGGTGCCCGGGGATGACGCCACCTTCGCCCGTGACCTGTTCGAGGCCGAGCACGTGACGGTGGTGCCCGGCTCGTACCTGTCGCGTGAAGTGGACGGGGTCAACCCAGGCGCCGGACGCGTGCGCATGGCCCTGGTCGCCCCGCTGGCCGAGTGCATCGAAGCGGCCGAACGCATTCGCCAGTTCCTGTCGCGCTGATCGCCTGCGGCCCGGTATTCGCCTGCCTCGACACGCCGTGAGCGCCGGGTCGCGCCTTGACCACTCGGTAGTCGGTACCGGCGCGATGCGCCCAGGGTGCTCGGCGCCTCCTGGACATGGCCAGCGTCGAGCGCACCGTCACTTGTTGCGCGCCAGGTTGGCCTCGCTCAGGTCCAGTTCGCCGAGGATCTGCCGGACCACCTCGTTGCCGACCTGGTGCCGGCGGTGCAGCGCGTAGAGTTCCAGGCGCTGGGCACGCAAGGCCTTGAGCCGCAGGTGTCGCTCGAGCTGGTCCATGCGCTCGGCCAGGGCGCGACTTTCGTCACTGTGGTTGTAGCGTTCGAGCTGATCGCGGTATTCGGCCATCAACCGCCCCTTGAGCTCGACCGCGAGCGTGGCCAGGTCGGCGTTCTGCGGCGCGTCGGCCTCGCTCAGGTCTTCCGCCTCCAGGGCATGGATGGCGGCCTCGGCCGTGAGGCGCCAGGCTTCCTGCACTTCCTGGTCCATGCGCTCGTCGGCGCTCTTGTCGATCCCACGCAGCAGCACCGGCAGGGCGATGCAGGCGCTGACCAGCGACAGCAGGATCACCCCGGCGGCGATGAAGATCAGCAGGTCGCGTTCGGGGAAGGCCTGGTCGGCGCCGATCAGGAGCGGCACCGACATGACACCGGCCAAGGTCACCGCCCCGCGCACCCCACCCAGGGTCAGCAGCCAGCAGGAGCGCGCGGTCGGCAGCATCACCAGGGCCGGCTTGCCGCGCCAGTGGCGGACCCGG
Source organism: Pseudomonas entomophila (assembly GCF_013523165.1). Taxonomy (GTDB): domain Bacteria; phylum Pseudomonadota; class Gammaproteobacteria; order Pseudomonadales; family Pseudomonadaceae; genus Aquipseudomonas; species Aquipseudomonas entomophila_A. The sequence continues at coordinate 41,527 of NZ_JAAMQI010000012.1, read as the reverse complement.
CCGATGATGCGCCAGACGCTCTGTACCCAGATGAAGCGCAGCAGCACCAGCGTGGCGAAGATCGCCAGCACGTCCAGGCAGCGCCAGGCCAACGTCGGCCAGAGCGAGGTCTCGTGGCTGGCCACGGCCTTGACGATGTCGGGCAACTGCAGGCCCAGCAGCAGGAAGATCAGCCCGTTGAAGGCGAACTCCAGCAACGACCAGACGCTGCGGTTGAGCAGCCGGGTGCTGGTCTGGCGCGGCAGCAGGTCGAGCCAGCTCTGCATCATGCCGGCCGCCACGGCCGAGAGGATGCCCGAGGCACCCAGGCGCTCGGCCAGCACGTAGGCGGCGAACGGCAGCAACAGCATGAACACCACGTGGGTGGCCGGATCGTCCCAGCCGCGCCCGATCATCCACATGCGCAGCCGCCCGATCAGCCAGCTCAGGGCCACGCCTACCGCCAGCCCGCCGAGCGCCACCAGCAGAAAGGTCACACTGGCCTCGGCCAGCGAGAAGGCGCCCGTGATCGCTGCCGCCAGGGCGAACTTGAAGGTCACCAGGCCGGAGGCGTCGTTCATCAACGCCTCGCCCTGGAGCATGTGCATCAACGGCTTGGGCAGGCGATCCTGGGTAATCGCCGAGACCGCTACCGCATCGGTGGGCGAGAGGATCGCCGCCAGGGCGAACGCGGCCGCCAGCGGAATGCTCGGCAGCAGCCAGTGGATGAAGTACCCGGCGCCCACGACGGTGAACAGCACCAGCCCGACCGCCAGCCCCACCACCGGGCCACGCAGCCGCCACAGCGCACGCTTGGGGATGCGCCAGCCGTCGACGAACAGCAATGGCGGCAGGAACAGAAAGAGGAACAGTTCAGGGTCCAGCGCCACGTGCAGCCCCAGGGTCGGCCAGGCCAGCAAGGCCCCGGCGGCGATCTGGATCAACGGCAGCGGCAGCGGAACGACGCGAACCAGCAATTTGGAGAGACTTACCAGCGTCAGCAGGATAAGCACGGTGTAGGCTGACTGCATTGGAGCATGTGTCCTGTGTGAGCGAAGACCAAGGGCGGGCGGCGCCATGGTAAGGGCGAAAGGCCAGGCAGGCCGTGCGACCAACGTCGTAACCCTGCACTCACCCATGTCGCCGGGCGCGACGACCAGCAGTGGACCACGGCACGGGCTTCAGGTGCCGCGCTCATGGCATCCACGCCGTCGATGACGCATAATCGGCCGTCCACTGTTCAAGGAGCACCGAGGCGGCACGCCCAGGCTCGGGCAGGGGTCGGTCGAGTTGCCCTGTACCGTTCGGAGACGGTAGAGCCCGTTGCGGTTCCCTTCCGGTCGGTCAGCCTCCCCGCACCGCTTCCTGCCCGTTCGAACCGCGTATGGCCTCCCTACCCGCGATGACCCCGACTCTCTACGGCATCAAAGCCTGCGACACCATGAAGAAGGCCCGTACCTGGCTCGACGAGCAGGCCATTGCCTACACCTTCCACGACTACAAGACCCAAGGCATCGACCGTGACAGCCTGGTGCGCTGGTGCGACGAGCACGGCTGGCAGACCGTCCTGAACCGTGCCGGCACCACCTTCCGCACGCTCGACGAGACCAGCAAGGCCGATCTCGACCAGGCCCGGGCCATCGAACTGATGCTGGCCCAACCCTCGATGATCAAGCGCCCGGTGCTCGACCTGGGCGAACGCACCCTGGTCGGCTTCGCACCTGATCGGTATGCCGCCGCGTTGACCTGATTTTCGCTTTCCCTTATTCGCAAGAGGTAACCGCATGTCCACTACCCTGTTCAGCCTGGCCTTCGGCGTCGGCACCCAGAACCGCCAGGGCACCTGGCTGGAAGTCTTCTACGCGCAGCCCCTGGTGGCGCCCTCCAGCGCCCTGGTCGAGGCGATCGCTCCGCTGCTCGGCTACGAAGGCGGCAATCAGGCCATCACCTTCAGCACGACCCAGGCCGCCCAACTGGCCGACGCCGTGCGCACGATCGACCCCGCCCAGGCCGCCCTGCTGACGCGCCTGGCGGAAAGCCACAAGCCGCTGGTCGCGACCCTGCTGGCCGAGGACGGCGCGCTGACGTCGACTCCTGAAGCCTACCTGAAGCTGCACCTGCTCTCGCACCGCCTGGTCAAGCCCCATGGTGTGAGCCTGGCCGGCATCTTCCCGCTGCTGCCGAACATCGCCTGGACCAGCCAGGGCGCCATCGACCTGGCCGAGCTGGCCGAGCAGCAGCTCGAGGCGCGACTGCGCGGTGACCTGCTGGAAGTCTTCTCGGTCGACAAGTTCCCGAAGATGACCGACTACGTGGTCCCGGCCGGTGTGCGCATCGCCGACAGCGCGCGGGTCCGCCTGGGCGCCTACATCGGCGAAGGCACCACCATCATGCACGAGGGCTTCGTCAACTTTAACGCGGGCACCGAAGGCCCGGGCATGATCGAAGGTCGCGTCTCGGCCGGCGTGTTCGTCGGCAAGGGCTCGGACCTGGGGGGCGGCTGCTCGACCATGGGCACCCTCTCCGGTGGCGGCAACATCGTCATCACCGTCGGCGAAGGCTGCCTGATCGGCGCCAACGCCGGGATCGGCATCCCGTTGGGCGACCGCAACACCGTCGAGGCGGGCCTGTACATCACCGCCGGTACCAAGGTGCAGTTGCTGGACGAGCAGAACCAGCTGGTCAAGGTGGTCAAGGCGCGCGACCTGGCGGGCCAGACCGACCTGCTGTTCCGCCGCAACTCCGTCAGCGGCGCCGTCGAGTGCAAGACCCACAAGTCGGCCATCGAGCTGAACGAGGCCCTGCACGCCCACAACTGAGGCCTGCAACGACCTGAAGTGATAAGATCGGGCCTGGCTTCTTGCCAGGCCCGTTTCTTTTCCAGGTCCACCATCATGTTCCAGCCCTCCCCCTGGCGCGCCGACTTCCCCGCCGTCGCCGCCCTGCACCGCCAGCACCAGACCTACCTGGACAGCGCGGCCACCACCCAGAAGCCCCAGGTCATGCTGGACGCCCTCAATCGTTACTACGGGGGTGGCGCCGCCAACGTGCACCGGGCCCAGCACGTGCCGGGCGCCCTGGCGACCCAGGCGTTCGAGGCGACCCGCAGTGCGCTGGCTGCCTGGACAGGCGGCGGCGAGGCCCAGCAGTTCATCTTCACCCACGGGGCCACCTCGGCGCTCAACCTGCTTGCCTATGGCCTGGAACATGGCTTCGAGGCCGGCGACGAAATCGCCGTCAGTGCCCTGGAGCACCATGCCAACCTGCTGCCCTGGCAACAGTTGGCGCGACGCCGTGGCCTGCGCCTGGTGATCCTGCCGATTGATGAACGCGGCCAGATCGACCTGGAGCAGGCGTTGCAGTTGATCGGACCGCGCACCCGTCTGCTGGCGGTCAGCCAACTGTCCAATGTGCTGGGCACCTGGCAGCCCCTGGCGCCCCTGCTGGCGCATGCCCGGGCCCAGGGGGCGCTGAGCGTGGTCGACGGCGCCCAAGGGGTGGTGCACGGGCGTCCCGACCTGAGCCAGCTGGGGTGCGACTTCTACGTGTTCTCCAGCCACAAGCTGTACGGGCCGGACGGCGTGGGCGTGCTCTACGGTCGCCAGCCGGCGCTGTCGCGCCTGAGGCATTGGCAGTTCGGCGGCGAGATGGTGCACCTGGCCGGCTATCACGACGCGAGCTTTCGCCCTGCGCCCCTGGGTTTCGAGGCAGGCACGCCGCCGGTGGCCGGGGTGATCGGACTGGGAGCGACCCTGGCATACCTGAACGGCCTGGATCCGTCGGCCGTGGCGGCGCACGAGGCCGCGCTGCACCGCATGCTGTGCGAAGGCCTGGTCGCGCGCGAAGGCGTGCGCCTGTTGGGCGACCCTCAGGGGGCGCTGGCCAGTTTCGTGGTGGACGGGGTGCACAATGCCGACATCGCCCACCTGCTGACCGAACAAGGCATCGCCGTGCGCGTGGGGCACCATTGCGCCATGCCGCTGTTCGAGCGACTGGGCCTGGAGGGCGCGATTCGCGTGTCGCTGGGCCTGTACAACGATGGCGACGACCTGGTGCGGTTCTTCGACGCCTTCGATCAGGCCCTGGAGCTGTTGCGATGACGCTGCCGACCGCGGCCCGCGAGGCTTTGCAGGGGTTCGAACAGGCCCAGGGCTGGGAACAGCGGGCACGCCTGCTGATGCAGTGGGGCCAACGGCTGCCGCCCCTGGCGCAGGCCGACAAGGTCGAGGCCAACCGGGTGCATGGCTGCGAAAGCGTGGTCTGGCTGACCGCGCAGGCCCTCGACGGACGCTGGCAGTTTCAGGCCGACAGCGAGGCGCGGCTGCTCAAGGGGCTGCTGGCGGTGTTGCTGGTGCGCGTGCAGGGGCTCGAGCGGGACGAGCTGGGCCGCGTCGACCTGGCCGACTGGTTCGCCCAGCTGGGCCTGGCGCGCCAGCTCACTCCCTCACGCAGCAACGGCCTGCACGCCGTGCTGCAACGCATGGCTCAACTGGCCGCAGGCACCTGAGCCACGGCGCGCTCCGAAGGGCGGCGCGCCCCACCGACCAGTTTTTCCACCAGCTTGCTGGCGGCGACCATGCCGAAGGTGGCGGTGACCATCATCACTGCGCCAAAACCGCCCGAGCAGTCCAGGCGCACGCCTTCGCCCACGAAGCTTTTCTGCAGGCAGACGCTGCCATCGCCTTTCGGGTAGCGCAGCTGTTCGCTGGAGAACACGCACGGCACGCCATAATTGCGGCTGACGTTGCGGGAGAACTGGTAGTCGCGACGCAACGTCGAGCGCACGCGCGAGGCCAGCGGGTCGTTGAAGGTCTTGTTGAGGTCGCCGACCTGAACCTGGGTCGGGTCGATCTGCCCACCGGCACCGCCCGTGGTGACGATGGCGATCTTGCGCCGCCGGCACCAGGCGATCAACGCGGCCTTGGCGTTGACGCTGTCGATGCAGTCGACCACACCGTCGAAGCCTTCGTGGATGTACTCGACCATCGTGTCGCGCGTCACGAAATCGGCCACCGCGTGCACCATGCAGGCCGGGTTGATCGCACGCAGCCGCTCGGCCATGACCTCGACCTTGGCACGCCCGACCTGGCCTTCGAGCGCGTGGGCCTGCCGGTTGGTGTTGCTGACGCAGACATCGTCGAGGTCGAACAGGGTGATCTCCCCCACGCCGCTGCGCGCCAAGGCCTCGGCCACCCAGGAGCCGACCCCGCCGATGCCGACCACGCCGACGTGGGCGCGGCGCAGGCGCTCGAGGCCCTCGTCGCCATACAGCCGGGCGATGCCGGCGAAGCGTGGATCTTCTGTGCTCATGTCGCCCAACCCTGGAAAAAACCGGCGCGCAGTATAAAGCAGTTGGCCGGATGACGAACCACCGGCGGGCCGACTGCGTGCCGCTCGCCCCCCGGAAGCGCGCCGGTCAAGGGGATTAATCCGCATAACCCTGCTTTAATAGGTCGTTACCTACAAGGACATGTCCGTGCTCCGGGCAGGACGGAACCCTCACCTTCGCACAGCCGCCCATGCCCTCGCCGGCCAGGGCGTTGGAATCTCACACGCTTATGTCGTCACGCAAATTCGGCCTCAACCTGGTCGTGGTGCTGGTCATCGCCGCCCTGTTCACCGGCTTCTGGGCCCTGGTCAATCGGCCGGTGTCCGCCCCCGCCTGGCCCGAGCAGATCTCGGGCTTCTCGTACTCGCCGTTTCGCCTGAACGAAAGCCCGCAACGGGGTCAGTACCCCAGCGAGCAAGAACTGCGCGAGGACCTGGCGCAGCTGAGCACGCTGACCGACAGCCTCCGGATCTACACCGTCGAGGGCAGTCAGGCGCAGATTCCCCGGCTGGCCGAGGAGATGGGCCTGCGGGTGACCCTGGGCATCTGGATCAGCCCGGACCTGGAGCGCAACGAACGCGAGATCGCCCGGGCCATCGAGCTGGCCAACACCTCGCGCAGCGTGATCCGTGTGGTGGTCGGCAACGAGGCACTGTTCCGCGAGGAGGTCACCCCTGAAGGGCTGATCGCCTACCTGGACCGGGTGCGCGCCGCCGTCAAGGTCCCGGTCACCACCAGCGAACAGTGGCACATCTGGAAGGCGCATCCCGAGCTGGCACGGCATGTGGACCTGATCGCCGCGCACATCCTGCCGTACTGGGAATTCGTGCCGGTGAACGACTCGGTGCAGTTCGTGCTCGACCGCGCCCGCGAACTCAAGCAGCAGTTCCCGCGCAAGCCGCTGCTGCTGTCCGAGGTCGGCTGGCCGAGCAACGGGCGCATGCGCGGCGGTGCCGACGCCACCCAGGCCGACCAGGCCATCTACCTGCGCACCCTGGTCAACACGCTCAACCGACGCGGCTACAACTATTTCGTGATCGAAGCCTACGACCAGCCCTGGAAGGCCAGCGACGAAGGCTCGGTAGGCGCGTACTGGGGCGTGTTCAACGCCGCGCGGCAGCAGAAATTCAACTTCGAAGGGCCGGTGGTGGCGATCCCGCAGTGGCGCGCCCTGGCGGTAGCCTCGGTGGTGCTGGCGCTGCTGGCCCTGGCCCTGCTGCTGATCGATGGCTCGACCCTGCGCCAGCGTGGGCGCACCTTCCTGACCTTCATCGCCTTTCTGTGCGGTTCGGTGCTGGTGTGGATCGCCTATGACTACAGCCAGCAGTACAGCACCTGGTTCAGTCTGACCGTGGGCGTGCTGCTGGGGCTGGGGGCGCTGGGCGTGTTCATCGTGCTGCTGACCGAGGCCCACGAGCTGGCCGAGGCGGTCTGGATCCACAAGCGCCGCCGGGAATTTTTGCCGGTGCACACCGACAGCGCCTACCGGCCCAAGGTGTCGGTGCACGTGCCGTGCTACAACGAGCCGCCGGAGATGGTCAAGCAGACCCTCGATGCCCTGGCCGCGCTGGACTACCCCGACTTCGAAGTGCTGGTGATCGACAACAACACCAAGGATCCGGCCGTCTGGGAACCGCTCAAGGCGCATTGCGAACGGCTCGGCGAACGCTTCAGGTTCTTCCACGTGTCGCCGCTGGCGGGGTTCAAGGGCGGCGCGCTGAACTACCTGCTGCCGCACACCGCCCCGGATGCCGAGGTGATCGCGGTGATCGACTCGGACTACTGCGTCGACCGCAACTGGCTCAAGCACATGGTGCCGCACTTCGCCGACCCGAAGATCGCCGTGGTGCAGTCGCCCCAGGACTACCGCGACCAGCACGAGAGCCTGTTCAAGACGCTCTGCTACAGCGAGTACAAGGGCTTCTTCCACATCGGCATGGTCACCCGCAACGAGCGCAACGCGATCATCCAGCACGGCACCATGACCATGACGCGCCGCTCGGTGCTCGACGAGCTGGGCTGGGCCGACTGGTGCATCTGCGAGGATGCCGAACTGGGCCTGCGGGTGTTCGAGCGCGGTTATTCGGCCGCCTACGCCCACGACAGCTACGGCAAGGGGTTGATGCCGGACACCTTCATCGACTTCAAGAAGCAGCGCTTCCGCTGGGCCTACGGCGCCATCCAGATCATCAAGCACCACGCCGGCGCCCTGCTGCGCGGCCGTGGCAGCGAGCTGACCCGCGGGCAGCGCTACCACTTTTTGGCCGGCTGGCTGCCGTGGGTCGCCGACGGCATGAACATCTTCTTCACCGTCGGCGCGCTGCTCTGGTCGGCGGCGATGATCATCGTCCCGCAGCGGGTCGACCCGCCGCTGCTGATGTTCGCCATCCCGCCACTGGCGCTGTTCGGCTTCAAGGTCGGCAAGATCCTCTTCCTCTACCGCCGTGCGGTGGGCGTCGACCTGAAGGATGCCTTCGCCGCTGCGCTCGCGGGCCTGGCGCTGTCGCACACGATCGCCAAGGCGGTGCTGTACGGGTTCTTCACCCGCAGCATGCCGTTCATCCGCACCCCTAAGCATGCCGACAGCCATGGCGTGCTGGTGGCCATCGCCGAAGCCCGCGAGGAGCTGTTCATCCTGCTGCTGTTGTGGAGCGCAGCGGCGGGGATCTGCCTGGTCCAGGGCCTGCCCAATGCGGACATGCGCTTCTGGGTGGTGATGCTGCTGGTGCAGTCGCTGCCGTACCTGGCAGCGTTGGTGATGGCGTTCCTGTCATCGCTACCCCGGCGCGACACGTTGGCGGAACGCTCTGCCGTCGAATGAGGGGCTGCATGCGTGCGCCGGGACGGGCAAAATCCGGCGCGTTCAAAGACCGCTGCGCAGTCGCGTCGTACGTGCCCTCGGCGTGGCTTTGATATAAGATAACGGGCTTTATGCGTGGCCTCGGTGCATCAGGGTCTGACCGATCCTGGGACCGCTGTACGGTCCATTGCGGCGCAGGGGCCGCTCCTACAGGTCGACCGCATGGTCTGAACCGGGGGCGGTCCTGTCGCTGCGAACGGCCGCCTGACGACGCCGACCACCCTGCCTCTCGCCCTGCCCCTGGAGTGACCCATGACGGCCTCAGCCGACCTCTCGCCTACCCTTCAACTGGCCTGCGACCTGATCCGCCGTCCGTCCGTGACCCCCGTCGATGCCGATTGCCAGGCGCAGATGATGCGCCGCCTGGCGCAGGTCGGCTTCTCGCTCGAGCCGATGCGCATCGAGGACGTCGACAACTTCTGGGCGACCCATGGTCACCAGGACGGCCCGGTGCTGTGCTTTGCCGGGCATACCGACGTGGTGCCCACCGGCCCGCTTCAGGCCTGGACGCACCAGCCGTTCGAGGCGCTGATCGACGACCAGGGCATGCTGTGTGGACGGGGCGCTGCCGACATGAAGGGCAGCCTGGCGTCGATGGTGGTGGCCAGCGAGCGCTTCGTGCAGGACTACCCCGACCACCGTGGGCAGATCGCCTTCCTGATCACCAGTGACGAGGAAGGCCCGGCCGACCATGGCACCAAGGCCGTGGTCGAGCGCCTGCGCGCCCGTCAGCAGCGCCTGGACTGGTGCATCGTCGGCGAGCCGTCCAGCACCACGCTGCTCGGTGACGTGGTCAAGAACGGCCGCCGTGGCTCGCTCGGTGCGACCCTGACGGTACGTGGCAAGCAAGGCCATGTGGCCTACCCGCACCTGGCGCGCAACCCGATCCACCTGGCCGCGCCCGCGTTGGCCGAACTGGCGGCCGAGCACTGGGATGCCGGCAATGCGTTCTTCCCGCCGACCAGCTTCCAGATCTCCAACCTCAATGCCGGAACGGGCGCCACCAACGTGGTACCGGGCGAGCTGACGGCGCTGTTCAACTTCCGCTTCTCCACCGAATCGACGGTCGAAGGCCTGCAACAGCGCGTCGCGGCGATCCTCGATGCGCACCAGCTGGACTGGTCGATCGACTGGTCGCTCTCCGGTCTGCCGTTCCTGACCGAGCCGGGTGACCTGCTCGATGCGGTCGCCGCCAGCATCCAGGCGGTGACCGGCCGTCAGACCCAGCCGTCCACCAGCGGCGGGACGTCGGACGGACGCTTCATCGCCACGCTCGGCACCCAGGTGGTCGAGCTGGGGCCGGTCAATGCCACGATCCATCAGGTCGACGAGCGTATCCTGGCCAGCGACCTCGACCTGCTGACCGAGATCTACTACCAGACCCTGGTGAGGTTGCTCGCCTGATGCTTGCCTGTCCGCTGTGCCATGCGCCGTTGTCGCGCCTCGACAACGGCGTGGCCTGTGCGGCCGGTCATCGCTTCGACCGCGCGCGCCAAGGCTACCTGAACCTGCTGCCGGTGCAGCACAAGAACAGCCGCGACCCTGGTGACAACCAGGCGATGGTCGACGCCCGTCGCGGCTTCCTGGAGGCCGGCCACTATGCCCCGGTGGCCCGGCGTCTGGCCGCACTGGCCGCCGAGCGTCACCCGACCAGCTGGCTGGACATCGGCTGCGGCGAAGGCTACTACACGGCGCAGATCGCCCAGGCCCTGCCTGAAGCCGACGGCTATGCCCTGGACATCTCGCGCGAAGCGGTCAAGCGCGCCTGCCGCCGTGCCGCCGAGGTGACCTGGCTGGTCGCGAGCATGGCGCGCGTGCCCCTGGCCGACGCCAGTTGCCAGTTCATCGCCAGCGTCTTCAGCCCCCTCGACTGGCAGGAGGCCCTGCGCCTGCTGAGCCCTGGCGGCGGCCTGATGCGCGTGGGCCCGACCCGCGACCACTTGATGGAATTGCGCCAGGTGCTGTACGACGAGGTCCGCCCGTATGCCGACGACAAGCACCTGGCACTGGTGCCAGCGTCGATGCAGCATGCCCATAGCGAGACCTTGACGTTCCGCCTGTCGCTGGCCGACCCTCAGGCGCGTGCCGACCTGCTGGCGATGACGCCCCATGGCTGGCGCGCCAGCGCCGAACGGCGCGCGCAGGTGATCGACCAGCCCGAACCGTTCGACGTCACCGTTTCCATGCGCTATGACTATTTCGTGCGCCAAGACTGAGCACACCTGGAGCCTTTTGATGCGCCAACCCGATATCGAGATCTACCTCAAGGACAGCGACGTGTCCCGCCATCAGGTGACCACCTGGCTGGAGCAGGCGCTGGGTCAGTGCTCGCCCTGGCAGCAGCAGGGCCAGACCTGGAAGTGCCGCGCCGGTAACATTCCGGTCACCTGGGTACCCAACGCTGTAGGGAAATGGAACAGCCTGTTGCTGGAAAGCGACCAGACCCCGTGGGAGGACGACATCGCCTGCGCACACGCCGTGTATGCCGCGCTGCAGGTGGAGGTGCGTTGCGCACCGGGCAGCTGGGTGGAGGAGGAAGGCGAGGAAGACGCCGATCGCTGGGTACGCATCAGCGCCGATGGCGAACAGGAAATCACCTGGCGGACCTGACCACGTCCGGCGTACCGGCCTGACCGAGCGCGTCTCGGTGGCCGGTGCCCTGCGCATCGGGCCGCGCCTTGTCCGGCGCGGCCTGGCGGCCGTTCACAAGCCCAGGACGTCCTCGGCTTGAAGGCCCTTCTGGCCTTCGACCAAGGCGTATTCCACACGTTGGCCTTCGAGCAGCGTACGGTGCCCCTCACCCCGAATCGCCCGGAAATGAACGAAGACGTCCGCGCCGCCCTCCCGCTGAATGAAGCCGTAGCCCTTGGCATCGTTGAACCACTTCACGTTTCCAGTTTCACGAGACGACATCTGTACCACTCCTGATCTTTTGTTTTGACGAGCGTCGCAGCCTGGCCACTCATGCAAGGCTTACACGACTCGAAGAAGTTTCCTGCAAGCTACGGACCGGATTTCAAATTCGGCTTCCAAAAAACCATGCCCAGGGCTTTTGCCGAACGCCAGCGGATGCGGCAGACTGGCGGCTTGCGCGTCACTTCATACCGTCCAGCCAGAGCCCTGCCCCCCGATGACCCGTTCCCCTCTGCGTCGCCTGATGTTCGGTGCCCTGCGCCGCCTGCTGTATCTGTGGGTGCGCTCCGAAACCATCAATCCGTCGTCGCCGGGGCTCAAGCTCGACCGTACGTGCCCGGTGATCTACGCCCTGCCTTCGCCCTCGGCCACCGACCTGGCAGTGCTGGACCACGAGTGCGTCAAGGCCGGCCTGCCGCGACCGGTGGTGTCCGTGGCCGTGGGCGGTCGCCAGGAGCCTGCGGCGTTCTTCTACCTGACGCCGGAAGCCGACTGGCTCGGACGGCGCGACAAGCGCGGCGCGCCACCGGCCCTGCGGCGTATCGTCGACACGGTGAGCGAGCAGGTGGAAACGGACGTGCAGATCATCCCGGTCAGCGTGTTCTGGGGTCAGTCACCTGACAGCGAATCGAGCCCTTGGAAACTGCTGTTCGCCGACAGCTGGGCAGTGACCGGACGCCTGCGCCGGTTGCTGACCGTCCTGGTGCTGGGACGCAAGACCCGGGTGCAGTTCTCCGACCCTTTGCGCGTGCGCCCGCTGGTGGCGCAGGGCAAAGGCCCCGAGCGCACCGTGCGCATGGCGCAGCGCCTGCTGCGGGTGCACCTGCGCAACCTCAAGACAGCGGTGATCGGCCCCGACATTTCGCATCGCCGCCACCTGGTCAAGGGGCTGCTGCACGCCGAGCTGGTACGTCAGGCGATCGCCGAGCAGGCCACGCGCGACGCCATCCCGCTGGCCAAGGCCGAAGCCCAGGCCCTGCGCTACGCCAACGAGATCGCCTCGGACTACACCTACACCGTCATCCGCTTCCTGGAGGTGGTACTCAGCTGGTTCTGGAACAAGATCTACGACGGCATCAAGGTCAACCACATCGAGCAGGTCCAGGACCTGGCGCCGGGTCATGAAATCATCTATGTCCCCTGCCACCGTAGCCACATCGACTACCTGCTGCTGTCCTACCTGCTGTTCCGCAATGGTCTGACGCCCCCGCACATCGCCGCCGGCATCAACCTGAACATGCCGGTGGTCGGCAACCTGCTGCGCCGTGGCGGCGCCTTCTTCATGCGCCGTACGTTCAAGGGCAACCCCCTGTATGCCGCCGTGTTCAACGAGTACCTGCACACGCTGTTCAGCAAGGGCTTCCCGGTCGAATATTTCGTCGAGGGAGGCCGCTCGCGCACCGGCCGGATGCTGCAACCGCGTCCCGGCATGCTGGCCATCACCCTGCGCAGCTTCCTGCGCTCGTCACGCACGCCGATCGTCTTCGTGCCGGTGTACATCGGCTACGAGCGCGTGCTCGAAGGGCGGACCTACCTGGGCGAGCTGCGCGGGGCGCACAAGAAGAAGGAGTCGATCTTCGACATCTTCAAGGTCATTGGCGCGCTCAGGCAACGCTATGGCCAAGTCGCAGTCAACTTCGGCGAGCCGGTCCGGCTGGCCGAGTTTCTCGACCAGCACCATCCCGACTGGCGAACGCACAGCGACGCACCCGATGCCCGCCCGGCCTGGCTCAACACGGTGACCACCCGCCTGGGCGACACCGTGGCCCAGCACCTGAACGAGGCCGCCGCGGTCAATCCGGTCAACCTGGTGGCGCTGGCGCTGCTCTCCACCAGCCGTCTGGCCCTCGACGAACGCGCCCTTCGACGCGTGCTCGACACGTACCTGGCGTTGCTGCGGCAGGTGCCCTACTCCGCCCATTCGACACTGCCCGAGGGCGATGGCCTGGCCTTGATCGAACACGTCAAGGGCATGGGCCTGCTGTCGGAGCAGAGCGACGCGCTGGGCCGCATTCTCTACCTGGAAGAAACCAACGCGGTGCTGATGACCTGGTACCGCAACAACATCCTGCACATCTTCGCGCTGCCAGCGCTGCTGGCGAGCTTCTTCATGAGCAGCTCGCGCATGAACCGGCAGCAGATCGGCACCTACGCCAGCGCCCTGTATCCCTACCTGCAGGCCGAGCTGTTCCTGCGCTGGTCGCCCGACCAGCTCGAGGCCGTCATCGACCAGTGGCTCGAGGCCCTGGTCGCGCAGGGCATGCTGCGCCAGGAGAACGGCGTGTACCTGCGCCCGGCGCCCAGTTCGCGCCAGTTCGTCCTGCTGACCTTGTTGGCACGGGCGATCACGCAGACCTTGCAGCGCTTCTACATGGCCACCTCGTTGCTGCTGGACAACGGCCAACGCAACCTGACCGCCGAAGCGCTGGAAGGCCTGTGCGTGATGATGGCCCAGCGCCTGTCGATCCTGCACGGGCTGAACGCACCGGAGTTCTTCGACAAGACCCTGTTCCGGCACTTCATCCAGACCCTGTTGCGCGAGGGGGTGGTACGCGCCGACGCACAGGGCCGCTTGAGCTACCCCAGTCGGTTGGGTGAACTGGCCGAAGGCGTGGCCAAGCGCGTCCTGTCGGCCGAGCTGCGGCTGTCGATCCGGCAGGTCACCCTGAACGCGGAGGTGTCGGCGGACGTCGACGCGGGGTAACGCTTCAGGCTTCATCCAGACCGCCCTGCCGGGACAGGATCAATGGGCGACATCGATCCTCAATCCCCTTGTCTGGAGTCGACCATGACGTTATCGCTTACCGGTACGCTCACCACCCCCGTGCTACCTCATCTCGAAGAAGGCGCGCCACGCCTGTCGGTCTCGCTGATCGGCCATCTAGCCGATGCGCAGCAGGTGCTGGCCACCTGCAGCAGCCAGTGCACGGGCGTTCCCATGCCTTTCACCCTGACACTCGATACCACGGCCGCGCAGCGTTTCATGGCGTTCACTGTGGAAGCCCTGTGCACCGTCGGCCTGGGTGAGGATGCGATCATCGCCCAGCACCGCGAAACACTCGAATTCGATCAGTTGCCCCCAGCGCAGCCATTGAATCTGGTTCTCAAGGCCACGGGCATGGCCCCGACGGAGGGCACCCCGCATCCTGGCACCTTCACCCTGCTTGGCGGACAGGTGTCGATCCCTGCCGAACTGCGCCAGCCGCACGCCTACCTGGACTGCGCCTTGCTGGTGATCCAGGAAGACGGCTACAGCAACCGTTACGCCAGCAACATCGCCGAGCACTCCCTGTACCTGGAGGGTGACACTGCACCCTTCACCTTGTCGGTAGATACCGCCGCCTTGCCGCCGAACAGCCGGTGCAAGCTGCACATCGGTCTCTACAGCCTGGATCGGACACGCCTCCATGCAGGCAATGTCATCAGGCACATCGACCTGAACGCGCTGCCCGACCTGTCTGCCGTGTCGTTACGCAAACCTCGGCGCTGAGCCGAGCGTGTCCCTGGCCGTGGGCCTGCCTGCTCCAGGCACAGGCCTGCGGCGTCTATCCGAACGAGGCATTTCCATGGAAGACACATTCAGGCAGCTGACCCTCCGCCCGACTCCTCCATGGCCGATACGCCTGCCCCGCAGCACCGTCATGACGGTTGCCCTCGACGCCAGCGCATGCAGGGGTGCCGCACCCGTCGCGCTCGCCCGTCAGCCACTCCGTGGTGCGGGCACGCTACCGCCTTCGCTCGTCCTGCGTAACCGGATGCAGGAACGCAGCACCTGATGCGGTGTGGCCTGTCGACCTGACGCCTGGCGGCTGGCCGCTTCCCTTCGTCGGTCGGACAGGCCACTCGCACCCTGTTACCTGCCCCTCCTTGCTGTGCGGACGCGTGCCGATCCGGTACGCTGAGCCCGCTCATTGATCCTCGCAAGGAACATCCCATGCTTCGCGCCCCTCTCCGTCTTGCCCTTTTCTGCACCAGCTTGCTGCTCACTGCCAACGCCATGGCGCTGTCGCTTGGCGACCTGACCCAGGCTGACGCCTCTGGCGGCCTCAAAGATGCCTTGATCCAGGGCGCACAGGTCGCCGTCAAGCAACTGGGAACGCCCGGCGGCTTCGCCAATGACCCCGAGGTGCGCATCGAACTCCCTGGCAAGCTGGGCAAGGCTGCCAAGGCGATGAAGATGCTCGGCCAGGGCGCCCAGGTGCAAGCCCTGGAGAACAGCCTGAACCAGGCTGCCGAGGCGGCCGTGCCCCAGGCCCAGGTGATCCTGGTGGACGCCGTGAAGAAGATGAGCGTCGCCGATGCCAAGGGCATTCTGGCCGGCGGTCAGGACTCGGCGACCCAGTACCTGGACAAGAGCAGCCGTGAAGCGATTCGCGCCAAGTTCCTGCCGATCGTCAAGGCGGCGACCGACAAGGTCGGTGTGGTGCAGAAATACAACAGCTTCGCGGGTCAGGCGGCCGCCCTGGGCATGGTCGATACCAAGAATGCCAACGTCGAACAGTACGTGACCGAGCAAGCGCTCGATGGCCTGTTCAAGCGGATCGCCCAGCAGGAGCAGAGCATTCGCCAGAACCCGGCCGAGGCGGCGACACGTCTGGCGAAGAAGGTTTTTGGGGTCCTCTGAAGGCTCACCACGGCGAGCGCCAGCAGGCCAGCGCTCGCCTCACGGTTCAGGCTGCCTCGTCGAGCGGCGCACGCGCTCGGTGCAACGTCAGCGTCCTTCGGCCTTGAGGGCCCGGCGCGGATAGATGTCATACCGACTCGACTTGCCCTCCAGACCATGGCTGGGCTTCGGTCCGTCGATGATCGGCGCCTTGCGCGGCCGCTTGACCACCACCCGGTGGCTGGCCAGCGCGAGGGCCGCCTCGAGCAGGGCTGGGGCATCCAGGTCATCGCCCACCAATGGGCGGAACACCCGCATCTCCTTCTTCACCAGCGCGCTCTTGTCGCGATGCGGGAACATGGGGTCGAGGTAGATCACCTGTGGCACCTCCCCTTCCCAGGTGCGCATGCGTTCGATGGCGTTGCCGGTCAACAGGCGCATGCGCGCGATGATCGGCCCGACCTCCTCGTCCGCCAGTCCTCGCGCCATGCCATCCTCCAGCAAGGCGGCAATCAGCGGCTGACGCTCGATCAGGGTCATCTGGCAACCCAGGCTGGCCAGCACGAAAGCATCCTTGCCCAGGCCTGCGGTGGCATCCAGGACCGAGGGGCGCACGCCCTGGGCGATACCGACCGCCTTGGCGATCATCTGCCCGTTGCCACCGCCGAACTGACGCCGGTGCGCGGCCTGGCCTTCGACGAAATCCACCCGCACCGGCCCTGGGGCCTGTGGGCCCAACTGCTGGATCTGCAGGCCATCGGCGCCCACTTGCACGGCAAACCCTGCTGCGGCGTCGTGCCGGGGCAGATCGAGGCGCTCGGCCCAGGCCACCGCCTGTGCCTCGAACGCTGCCGACAGGGCCTCGACCCTGATCCCCGTGTCGCCGTGTGAATCGCTCATCTGTGCCCGTACTCGAATAGATTAATGAAACCCCGGCCAAGGCCGATACAACAGTATCGCCCATTCTGCCAGACCACTTCACGCGCGGCTGCCCATGTCCGACACCCTTGCCATTGGCCTGACCTACCTGTCGCCCGTCGACCACTACGGTCGACACAACACCCAAGCGCTCGGCGGCGTCAGTCACCTGTGGTCGGATTTCTTCGCCCGGGCGCTGAGCGAGCAGCAAGGCGGTCAGACGCTCGACGACGTGCCGCCTCAGGCGGCCGTGGACCCGCGCACGGGCGAGCCGGTGGCCGGCAGCGATACCCTGGCCCTGATCAGGACGCAACGCGACTGCAAGATCGGCGACCGTGACGTGCGTCCGCCCGAACCCCTGTTCCTGCCCAAGGCCGAACTGGAAGCCGACCTGCTCGAACCCGCCGCCGAGCCCTTCAGTGCCGCCGAGCTGATCGCCCAGCAGCGTCATCTGGAGGTCGAGACCCAGTGGCAGCGCCCGACCGTGATGCGTCAAGGGCATCCCCTGCCCGCGCCAGGCGATGGACCAGCGCCACGCCCGCTGCACCTGCCGATCGCCGAGTTCGATTGGTCATTGCTGGACGAGGCGCCTGTTCCGTTCGACGAGTCCACCTTGGCCGAGCAGACGACAGACCTGGCGTTCGACCTGCACTGGGCGCGCCCGGTGGTGCTGAACAACGTGCGCCTCACGGCCTGAGATCAGCGGCAGACCTGCCAACGCCCCATGTCGAGGTGAAAGTGATTGCGGTGGGCCGCATTGTAGTCCGGCCCCAGCACGGTGTTGAAGTGCTCACAGGCGGCCTGGCGCACCTGTTTCAGGAACTCGGCCTCAGGCCCCGTCCCGTGCCAGTCGCGCAGCAGGACCAGGCGCCGGCCATCCTTGAGCCGAAAACCGCTGATGTCCAGGGCATTGGCTGTCGCGTGCTGGCTCAGGGGGGCCTGCTGCCGGTGATAGATGTTCCGACAGGCGAAACTGCCCAGGTGATCGACCTGGGTCACCGGTTGGCCCAGCACCCGTTGGGCGATGGGCTGCAACCCATGCATCTCGAACATCGCATAGGCCACCGCCAACGGGCAGCTGGCGAGGAAGCTGCTGCTCAACCGCGCCTGGCCGCCTTCGATGCGCCAGACGTTGTGCAAGGGGCAGCGCGCACCGCCGGGGCTGTCGGCCTGGGCCCGGTAACGCAAGGTCGAGGTGGCCAGTGCCTGGCGACACAAGGCAGGGTCATCGCGCAGCCGGGCCAGCTTGTAGGGCGTCAGCAGGTTGGGCGGATCCCGGACATCGAGCGTGGCCCACGGGTCCCACTGCGAGGGCAGGCGCCAGCCGGGCTGCCAGGTCACTGCCCCGAACGCCACCAGCAGCCATGACACCCGCAGCAGAAGGCGCACGTCAGATCAGCCCCAGCTGTTCGACCTCGGGGGCACGCGGCCACTCATCCAACGGCGGCAGCCCGGGCAACCGGAGGCTCAACTGTTGGTGAAAGCGCTGGGCCAGCGCTGCGGCCATGCGGTTGTCGGCGGTATGCAGGAACACATAGGGCGTGCGCCCTTCCTCGATCCACGCAGCCACCTTGTCCAGCCAAGGCACCAGAAACGCATCGTTGGTCTCCAGGTGCGGATGACCGATGAAGCGTACTTGTGGAAACGCGGTGAATGCCGCCGGGCGCGGTGGGACGCGAGGCTTCTTGGCCTGGGCATGCCGGATGCTCGGCTCGCGAGGGTCGCCGCTGAACAAGGCACGCGGGTCCAGGCAGATACGCTCGACCCCGCGGCCGTGCAACAGCCGATTGAGCCGACGCTCGTCTTCGCCACGGGTGAAGAACGCATCGTTGCGCACCTCCACGGCCACGTGCGCCTCGAGCCCGTCGAGAAAGGCGGCCAGTTCACCGAGACGCGATGGGCCGAACGCAGCGGGCAACTGCAGCCAGGCAGGCGACACGCGCTGCCCCAGGGGCGACAGCAGTTGGAGAAAGTCCCGGGCTGCGTCGATCTGGTCGCGCAAGTCGCCCTGGTGGCTGATGTCGCCGGGGAACTTGGCCGTGAAGCGAAAGTGTGCGGGCATGATCTGCGCCCAGCGCGCGATGGTCGCTGCGGCCGGACGCGCATAGAACGTGGTATTGCCTTCGACGGCATTGAACACATGGCAGTACAGCGCCAGGAAGTCGGTAGAGCGTGCGTCGGCCGGGTACAGGTAGTCGCGCCAGACCGGATCGCTCCACGAGGGGCAACCCAAGTGATAGGGAAGCGTTGCGATCATCGGTCAGATGTACAGGTCGAGACCCAGGACGTCCATGTCCCAGTCATTCAGCGTGGCCGTGCTCAGGTAGCTGGCCAGGGCGGCGGCCGTGCGCCGGTCACGTGCGCGCGGGTAGATCATGTCCTGCTGGCGCGCAGGCAGCCCGGCGTTGCGGCGCATGGCACGCTGCGGCGGGACCGGCGTGTCCTCGACCAGCTCGGCGTCCTCGGCCACGTCGTCGCGCGGCGCAGGCTTTCGCGGCGTGCGCTTGACCGGGTAGGACTGGGGTGAAAAACCGTCGATACGCATGGATCATCTACTCGGGGAGCAATGAAGGCAATCCCACAGTATCGGGTTCCCTCGCCGATGCCTGCTTATGACTGGACCACGCAGAGCGCCGAAGGTTTTATCGTCGTGCGTTCAGCGTGCCTTGGGTGTAGCGACATTATCACGTAAGTACACCGGTTGCGCCTGTTCGGCGACGACTGCCTCGCCGCGTGCCCAAGCGCCGGAGGCCAGGTGCAGGATATCCAGCGCATCGGGCAGTTGTGCAGGGTCGCACGCCGTGACCGTGGCCGCGATACGCTCGCGCAGGCTCCAGCCGGTGCCGGCGCCGTACCACTGGCCCTCACTGCCCGGGGCGAGCACGGCACGCTCCGGCGCCAGCACCTGCTCGTGGCCGAGCAGACGCATCTCGCCGTCCTGGGCCTGGTAGCAGCCCCAGTACACCTCGTCCATACGCGCATCGATGGCCGCCGCGACCTGCTGCACCCCATGATGACGCAGTGCCCCCTGGGCCAGCGCGGCCAGGTTGGACACCGGCAACACGGGACGCTCGAGGGCGAAGGCCAGGCCCTGGACCACGCCGATGGCGATGCGCACGCCGGTAAAGGCGCCCGGACCGCGACCGAAGGCGATCGCGTCCACCGCGCTCAGGCTCACGCCGGCATCGGCCAGCAGACGCTGGATCATGGGCAGCAGTTTCTGCGCATGCAGGCGCGGTATCACCTCGTGATGGCCGGTCACGCGACCGTCGTGCAGCAGGGCGACGGAACAGGCTTCAGTGGCGGTATCCAGGGCCAGCAAGGTGGTCATCGAACGGGTTTCCAGAGGCAGAAGACAAAGGCGGCAGTATAAACGACAACGGCCCGCAAGCGGGCCGTCGATACCAGGCGATGTCGATCAGGACAGCGCGGCCATGACCTTGGCGGTGATGGCCTCGACCGAACCCACACCCTCGATATGGCTGCACTTGGGCTTGCCCTGCTGGGCCTCGAGGTTCTGGTAGAACGCCACCAGCGGCTTGGTCTGCTGGTGGTAGACGCTCAGGCGATGGCGCACGGTCTCTTCGGTGTCGTCCTTGCGCTGCACCAGTGGCTCGCCGCTCGCATCGTCCAGGCCTTCGACCTTCGGCGGGTTGTAGACCACATGGTAGACGCGGCCCGAGCCTTCGTGCACACGACGGCCGGCGATGCGCTGGACGATCTCCTCGTCCTCGACGGCGATCTCGACCACGGCATCCAGTTCGATACCGGCCGTCACCAGGGCTTCAGCCTGGGGAATGGTGCGCGGGAAGCCGTCGAACAGGAAGCCCTTGGCGCAATCGGGCTGGGCGATGCGGTCCTTGACCAGGTTGATGATCAGGTCGTCGGAGACCAGCTGGCCGGCGTCCATGATCGCCTTGGCCTCGAGGCCCAGCGGCGTGCCGGCCTTGACCGCAGCGCGGAGCATGTCGCCGGTGGAGATCTGGGGAATGCCGAATTTCTCGGTGATGAATTTTGCCTGAGTACCTTTACCGGCCCCGGGAGCTCCCAGCAGGATTACGCGCATCTTGTGCTCCTCATGTTTTTTTATGCAGATCTGTGGAGTCGGCGCTCAGGGCCAATTCCGGACAATCGGATCGTGGCCATGAATCGGCCAAAAGGCTGCTCAAGATACACAGCGCCCGGCAGGCAGACAAGCATCCCAACGTCGCGAAAGGGGACGCTCGCAGGCCCTCGGGCGCCCAGGTTGCGCAGGGTGCAACCCCTTGCGCGCGGCCTGCGATGAAGCGCGTGCCGAAGGCTCCAGCGCAGCCCTTCGCCTCAGCCGGTGTTGCGCAAGCCGGCGGCGATACCGGCGATGGTCACCAGCAACGCCTGCTGTAGCGGGCCGTCTAGCACGCTGTCCTGCGCGCGCACACGGGCCAGCAGCTCGGCCTGCAGGTGGTGCAAGGGGTCAAGGTAGGTGTTGCGCAGGCGGATGAATTCCAGTGTCTGCGGACTGTGCGCGAGCAGCTCCGGCTGACCGGTCAACTGCAGCACGACCTGGCACGACTGCGACAATAGGTCGCGTAGATGCGCACCCAATTCCAGCAGCTCGGGTTGCACCAGACGTTCGTCGTAGGCCCGGGCGATGTCGGCATCGGATTTGGCCAGGACCATCTCCAGCATGTCGATGCGCGTGCGGAAGAACGGCCACCGTTCACGCATCTGCGCCAGTCGCTCGCCCTGCCCGTTCGCCAGCGCATTGCGCAGCGCCGTCTCCCACCCCAGCCACGCAGGCAGCATCAGCCGCGTCTGGGTCCAGCCGAAGATCCAGGGGATCGCCCGCAGGCTTTCGATGCCGCCGGCACGACGCTTCGCCGGGCGGCTGCCCAGGGGCAGACGGCCCAGCTCCTGCTCGGGCGTAGCCTGGCGGAAGTAGTCGACGAAATCGGGATGCTCGCGCACGACGTGGCGGTAAGCCTGGACCCCGTCGCTGGCCAGCTGGTCCATCAGTGCACGCCAGTCGGCCTGGGGCGGCGGCGGTGGCAGCAAGGTCGCCTCGAGCACAGCGGCCAGGTAGAGGTTGAGGTTCTGTTCGGCGATGCCCGGCAGGCCGAACTTGAAGCGGATCATCTCGCCCTGCTCGGTGGTGCGCAAGCGCCCGGCCACCGACCCTGGCGGCTGGGAAAGGATCGCCGCGTGCGCCGGACCGCCGCCACGCCCGACGGTGCCGCCGCGGCCGTGGAACAGCAGCAACGCCACGTCGCGCTCGCGGCAGATGTCCACCAGGGCTTCCTGGGCCCGGTACTGCGCCCAGGCAGCCGCCGTGGTGCCGGCGTCCTTGGCCGAGTCCGAGTAGCCGATCATCACCTCCTGCGGGCCTGCCAGGCTGGCGCGGTAGTCCGGCAAGTCGAGCAGGCGCTGCATGACCGGGCCGGCATGATCCAGGTCATCGAGGGTCTCGAACAACGGCACGACCCGCATCGGCCGTGTCAGGCCGGCTTCCTTGAGCAGCAGCTGCACGGCCAGCACGTCCGAGGCGGCACCGGCCATCGAGATCACGTAGGAACCCAGCGAGGCAGCCGGCGCCGCGGCCACTTCGCGGCAGGTCGCCAGGACCTCGGCGGTGTCCGGCTCGGGCTGGAAACAGGACGGCAGCAGGGGCCGACGGTTCTTGAGCTCCTGCTGCAGGAAGGCGATGCGCTGCTCCTCGTCCCAGTCCTGATAGTCGCCCAGTTCCAGGTAGCGGGTGATCTCGGACAGCGCCGCGGCATGCCGCGCCGCGTCCTGTCGCACATCCAAGCGCACCAGGAACAGGCCGAAGGTGTGGGCACGGCGCAGGCTGTCGAGCAAGGCGCCGTCGGCGATCACGCCCATGCCGCAGGCCTGCAGCGAGGCATGGCAGGCGTGCAGCGGCGCGATCAGGTCCTGATTGTCGACCAGTACCGCCGGATCCCTGGGCTGCGGCCCTTGCAGCGAGGCCTGGGCCCACGCGCGCGTCGCCCGCAGCCGCTCGCGCAGGCGCTTGAGCACCTCGCGGTAAGGTTCGGCGCTGTCGCCGGCCTGTGCCCGCAGCGCCGCGTCGGCCTGCTGCATGGACAGCTCGGCGGCCAGATGGTCCACGTCGCGCAGAAACAGGTCGGCCGCCATCCAGCGCGCCAGCAGCAGGACCTCGCGCGTGACGGCGGCCGTGACGTTCGGGTTGCCGTCGCGATCGCCGCCCATCCAGGAGGCGAAGCGGATGGGCGCGGCGTCCAGCGGCAGGTGCTGACCGGTGGCCTCGAACAGTGCCTGGTCGATGTGGCGCAGGTGCGCCGGGACGGCGTGCCACAAGGAATGCTCGATCACCGCGAAGCCCCACTTGGCTTCGTCCACGGGGGTCGGCCGTTCGCGGCGGATCTCTTCGGTGTGCCAGGCTTCGGCGATCAGGCGGTGCAGGCGCTCGCGCACCCGCGCATGCTCGGCCGTGCTCAGGTCGCGGTGGTCCTGCACCGCCAGCTGCGCCGCGATGGCGTCGTACTTCTGGATCAAGGTGCGCCGGGTCACTTCGGTCGGGTGCGCGGTCAGCACCAACTCGATGTCCAGGCTCGCCAGTTGCCGTGCCAGTTCGGCCGGGGCGTGACCGGCGTCGCTCAGGCGCGCGAGCAGTTCGGGCAGCACGCGGTGTTCGAAGGGCGGCGCCTGGCCGGCCTCCGGACGGCGGATCAATTGGTACTGCTCGGCGATGTTGGCCAGGTTGAGGAACTGATTGAAGGCCCGTGCCACGGGTAACAGGTCGTCCTCGGCCAGGTCGTCCAGGGTAGTGCGCAGTTGCTCCACCGCCCCGCTCCGGTCGGCCTTGGCACTGTGGCGAATGGCTTCGATCTTCTGCAGGAAGGCATCGCCATGTTGCTGGCGAATGGTCTCGCCCAGCAACTCGCCCAACAGGTGCACATCCTCTCGCAAACGCAGATCGATATCGGTCATCGGGCCTCTCCAGTCCAGGGAAACAGCACAGGCTTCAGAGTGCCGCCTGTGCAGACGCCTTACAAGGCCCCAGGTCGCGGGCAACTAACCCGAGGTCCGACCGTCTCACACAGTAATCCAACCACGTTCGCCGGAGACTGCCATGAAGATTCGTGAACTTGCCCAGCACTGGGAGCAGGATGCCAACGGCCTGCTCAGCCCGACCGAGCATGTGCTGCACCTGGATATCGAGGCCGAGGCCCGCCTGGCCGCGCTCGCCGAGATGTACCCCCGGCGCACGGTCGACGCGCTGCTGGGCGAGCTGGTCGGCGCCGCGCTCGAAGAGCTGGAAGCGAGCTTCCCCTACGTCAAGGGTGAACACGTCATCTCGACCGACGAGGAAGGGGATCCGCTGTACGAAGACGTGGGCGCCACGCCTCGCTTCCTGGCACTTGCACGGCATCACCTGCACCGCTTGGAGACCCCCAGAAGCGGCGATACCACCGCTGATGAAACAGTCCTCAAGCGCTAGTCACAAGGCAGGTACAACCACGCTGAAACGTGAAAGTTCCGGGCGAAAAAACGCTGACTGGACAGTCAGGAAAAATAATATCCGTCGCGCAAATTTCTGTGAACTATTCAAAAAACGACCCGGTCACAGCCAGTAGCCATTACGGTAAAACCCTGTAAACACGGGCGGTCCGCGGTTTTCGATCCGCGCTCGTACTGTCAGGGTGTCACCGATGGACTGCTACGGACATCGTCGTTCATCAGGAGTGTTCCAATGGAGTTGACCACCATGAAGACCCGCATCGCAAAGAACCCGACCACTCACCTGCGCGGGCTCAAGCTGGCCGCGCTGGCCCTGGGCAGCAGCCTGGTCCTGGCAGGTTGCGCCGGCAACCCGCCCACCGAGCAATATGCCGTGGCTCAATCGGCGGTCAATTCCGCTGTGAGCGCCGGGGGCACCGAGTTCGCTGCCGTCGAGATGAAGTCGGCGCAGGACAAGTTCAAGAAGGCGGAAATCGCCATGCACGACAAGAAGTACGAAGAGGCCAAGCGCCTGGCCGAGCAGGCTGAGTGGGACGCCCGCGTTGCCGAGCGCAAGGCGCAGGCCGCCAAGGCCCAGAAAGCCGTCCAGGACGCTCGTCAGGGCGTAGAGGAACTGCGTGAGGAAGGTATGCGCAGCGCTAAATAAGCCTGTTGCCGACCCATGCACTCGTTATCGATCAAAGGATGAACCACTATGCGTAAACATGTCATGATCCCCGCCCTGCTGGCCCTGAGCGTCGGTCTGGCTGCCTGCTCCCACCAGCCCAACCCGAACCTGGAAGCGGCCCGCAGCAACTTCTCGACGCTGCAGAGCGATCCACAGGCCAGCAAGATCGCTGCCCTGGAAACCAAGGACGCGCAGGACTGGCTGAACAAGGCCGACAAGGCCTACCTCGACCGTGACGACGACAAGAAAGTCGATCAGCTGGCCTACCTGGCCAACCAGCGCGTCGAAGTGGCGAAAGAAACCATCGCCCTGCGCACCGCCGAAGGCAACCTGAAGAACGCCGCCGCCCAGCGTGCCCAGGCTCGCCTGGACGCTCGCGACGCCGAGATCAAGAAGCTGCAGGACAGCCTGAACGCCAAGCAGACCGACCGTGGCACCCTGGTGACCTTCGGCGACGTGCTGTTCGACTTCAACAAGGCCGAGCTCAAGAGCACTGCCTTCCCGAACATCACCAAGCTGGCTCAGTTCCTTCAAGAGAACCCAGAGCGCAAGGTGATCGTCGAAGGCTACACCGACAGCGTCGGTTCGGCGTCGTACAACCAGAGCCTGTCCGAGCGTCGTGCTGGCAGCGTGCGCATGGCCCTGGTCCGCGCCGGTGTCGATCCAGCCCGCATCGTGTCGCAGGGTTATGGCAAGGAATACCCCGTCGCTGACAACTCCAGCAACTCGGGCCGTGCCCAGAACCGTCGCGTGGAAGTGACCATTTCCAACGACAACCAGCCTGTCGCACCGCGCACTCACTGAGTGAGCGTGCTCGACCGATAGCCTGAGCGGTTGGCGTCTTGGCGCCAGGCTCAGGCATCAGGCAGGTCTCATCGCCGGCCAGCCGGTTTTCATACCCATCGTGATAGCGAGGGATATGAGAGCCGACTGGTCGGCGATGTGCGTTTGGGCACACCGATAGGCAGGGTGGCGCTTTTCAAAGTGGGCCCTGCGGGCCCAATCGCGGCACAGGGGCCGCTCCTACATCCGTAGCTACATCATGGCGTTGCAGGCTATCGCGGTCACCTGTGGGAGCGGCCCCTGTGCCGCGATTGAGCCCGCAGGGCTCATGAAATCCGCCGAGGTGGTCGTGCATGGATCAGGACTGGAAAGCCACGCGCGTCTGCAAGCTCCAACGCAGAACCGCGTTGTCTGCAAGTTTGCTGCCCACGATCAGCGTTCCTCACCCATCGCTCGACGCCCCCTGAATCAATCCCCTGCCCCTTTCGCCCCCTGCGGCTTTTCAGGGTAATTCGGCACCTCGCCCAATCGACGCAATCCATCGAATCGGGTCGGATCTTCGAGGAACCGTAGCATCACCTGCCGCCAGGTCGGGTCGGCGAACGTCTGCACATGAACACCTCGCGTCAGCTGGAAGACCCGAGGCGGTGGTGCCTGCTTGTACAGCGCCAGACCGTTTTCCAACGGCACCAAGGTGTCGTCGAGGCTATGGAAGAACAGCTTGGGCGGCCCTTGCAGACGGCCCATGGAACGGATCGGGCTATCGGCGTCAGGCACCGCCCAGGACAGCGGCACCTGCAGCGGCCAGCTCAGCCAGGAGGTGCTCAGGGCATACTGCCCCACCTGGCGGTAGCTGGCCGGCACGCTGTCGAGCACCAGTGCGGTGAAGCGTCGGGCCTGCTCAGGGTGCGCGGCGAGGTAATGAATGGCCAATGCACCGCCCAGGCTTTGCCCCAGCAGCACCAGCGGCTTGCCCTGCACCTCCGGCGCCTGCCCCAGCCAGTCCATGGCCGCCTGCAGGTCCTGGTACACCTCGGGCAGACGAGGCCGCCCTTCGGACAGCCCATACCCCCGATAGTCGATCATCAGCACCTGGTAGCCCTGCTCCGGCAGCCAGTAGCTGCCTCCCAGGTGCCAGGCCATGTTGCCGCCGTTACCATGCAAGTGCAGGACGGTCCCCTTGACCGGTACGCCAGCCTTGGCCGGTAGCCACCAGCCATGCAGGCGCGTACCGTCCTCGGCCGTCAGGGTCAGCTCGCGGAACGCCAGCTTCGCGTAGGCGGGGGTGAAGGGCTGCCCGGGTTCCGGGTAGAACAACAGGCTGCTGCACCCACCGAGCCCCACCAGCGTGAGCCCCAGCAGCCAGCGGCGGGCGCACCTAGAGAATGTTCGAGTAGTCGGCTTCAATGCGATCGAGGCTCAAATGGTTGAGGAAGTTGGAGAAGCACATCCAGGCCGACAGCGCGTTCAGGTCGCGGAACTGCTCGGGCAGGTAGCGTGGCGGCTCCACCAGCCCCTCGTCGACCAGCTGGCGCAGGGTACGCATGTCTTCCAGGGTGGTCTTGCCACAGAACAGCAAGGGGATCTGCTCCAGCTTGCCTTTGCGCACGGCGAGCTGGATATAGTTGTAGACCATGATGAAGCCCTTGAGGTAGGACAGGTCCTTGGTGAACGGCAGGCCGTCCGGCACCGACCCGCGGAACACACGGCTGGCATTGCCATAGCTGTCCGCCATCTCGAAGCCCTGGTCGCGGAAGAACTCGTACACCTGCATGAAGTCCGCGCCCTCCTCCACCATGTGGATGGCGCGTGTGCGGTTGGTCAGCTTGCGCAAACGGCTGGGGTAGGAGGCGAAGGCGATGACTTCCATGAGGATGGCCAGCCCTTCCTGGGTCACGGTCGACGACGGTGGGCCTTTGGACAGAAACGTGCAGATGGGCTGGCTCAAGCCGTTGAGGGTAGTACCGACATGCACCAGCCCTTCGTGCACTTCGAGCGCGCGAACGTCGCGCGTGTTGAACATGGCGTCGGCGCGCACCTTGATGTAGTCGGCACCGGCAGCGGCATCGGCGACGATGCCATCAGACTCGAACACACGGATGGTGCCTTCGGTCTCGCCGAACACCTTGTTCAGGCGTGCCTGCAGGATCTCCACGGCCTGGGTGGCCGTGAGGTTCTTCGGCTCGTCCTTCAGGTCACCGCGACCGTCGATGTTGTTCAGGTAGTCCGAGAGCATCAGGCCCAGGTCGGCGAGCGTCGGGTCGCCCGCGTGGAACGCATCGGAGGCGGCGCCGTACAGCTCCTGGGAAATCAGCCCGAAGTCTTCGGTGCCGCGTGCCTCGAGCATGCGCACCACCATGCGGTACTCGCGACACATCCGCCGCATGATCTGCCCGACCGGGCTGAACTGGCCGAGCCGACGGGTCACGTCACGCTCGATGCTCTGGAACTCGGCCTTGACCGCGCTGGCGTCGAACGACAACGGTCGCGACTGGTAGTAGGTCTTGTCGATCGCAGGCGGCTCACGGCCTTTGCCTTCGATGAAGCCCTGGCGAATGCTCTCGTCCCATTTCACTGCATCGAGTACGCGGATCGGTGTCTGCGCGGCCACGATGCGATCGGACAGCGCGCGTATGGTCTGTTGGTAGTCGTCCACCCTGTACTCCTTGGGTTGGGTCGTTAGCGAGCGACGCGCTGTAGCCGTGCGGCCTCGACGAACACGTCCGAATTGGCAGGGTCGTCGAGGTAGGCCATGACCCGCTCGGCCGGGCTGTCGATGTGGGCGCCGGGGACCTCGTCCTGGCCAACGGTGGTGGTGCGGCCGGACAGCTCCTGATGGGTGATCGCCTGGCGCAACAGCTCGACGTCCAGGGTGTAGATCACCAGCTGCCGGTTTTCGATCAATTCGAATCCACCGATCAGCGCCCCTCGGGCATCGGGCTGCACGCTCGAGGCGTACCAGCGCCTGCCATGGCGAGAAGCGGTGAAGGTATAGCTGTGGGCGGGCTTGCCGTGCAAGCGGACCTTCGCCCGGTAGACGTCGTTCGGGAGGGCGCTGATTACCAGGTCGACCGGTTCACCCCAGCCGTCCTTGCTGCTCCAGTGGCCCAGCAGCGCCTTGGGTGCGGGCTGAGTGCCCGGCAAGGGTTGCTCGAATGTCGCCAGGCAGCCGCCCAGCAGCAGGAAGGACAGGATCAACAGCTTGCGCCAGACGCTCATGAAGCACTCCTTGGAAGGTGCGGTGGCCGGTCTGGGCGTCTGAGCAGGAAAGGTCAGTGGCCGAGACCGCGAGCCTTTGCCTGGTACAGGTGCAGACGTGCAGCCTTGGCAGGTTTCGATCTTCTAGCTGAGCGGTCGGGGGGCGTCAACCTGAAAGAGGGTGGGTGTCGCGAGAAGCATCGAGCCTATGTGGATGAGCGCGCGTCTGCAGTGCTGATCTGACAGGGAGGAATGGCGGATTTCACGGGCCCTGTGGGCCCGATCGCGGCACGGGGGCCGCTCCCACACGGACCGCGATGGCCTGCCATGCCGCGGTGGGGCTACGGGTGTAGGAGCGGCCCCTGTGCCGCGATTGGGCCCGCCAGGGCCCACATCAGCACTTGGCAGAAACCATAGAATCTCCCACAGGGGATCGCGATAGTCTGCAACACTGCAACGCAGCTACGGATGGCGCGGCCCCTGCCGGGGCACCGGACCGGCCGCGGATCCAAGCCAGCTGCTTGCCCAGCGTTGATCGCGACGCTGACGCGTCAGAGCACGGCTGTGCCTTTGTAAGCCACAGCCGCCTTTTACGCCTGCGGGCGCATGTGCGGGAACAGGATCACGTCGCGAATCGACGGCGAGTTGGTCAGCAGCATCACCAGACGGTCGATGCCGATGCCCTCGCCGGCCGTTGGCGGCATGCCGTATTCCAGCGCGCGAACGAAGTCGGCGTCGTAGTGCATGGCTTCGTCGTCACCCGCGTCCTTCTCGGCCACCTGGGCCAGGAAGCGCTCGGCCTGGTCTTCGGCATCGTTGAGCTCGGAGTAGGCGTTGGCGATCTCGCGGCCACCGATGAACAGCTCGAAGCGATCGGTGACGTTCGGGTTCTCGTCGTTGCGACGGGCCAGCGGCGAGACCTCGAAGGGATACTCAGTGATGAAGTGCGGCTGCTCCAGCTTGTGCTCGACCAGCTCTTCGAAAATCATCACCTGCAGCTTGCCCAGGCCTTCGTGGCCCAACACCTTGGCCCCGGCCCGCTTGGCGATGTCGCGCGCGCGATCCACGTCCTGCAGGTCCGCTGCCGTGAGTTCGGGGTTGTACTTGAGGATCGAATCGAACACCGACAGGCGCACGAACGGCTCACCGAAGTGGAACACCTTGTCGCCGTAAGGCACGTCGGTGCTGCCCAGGACCAGCTGCGCCAGTTCGCGGAACAGTTCCTCGGTCAGGTCCATGTTGTCGCGGTAGTCGGCGTAGGCCTGGTAGAACTCGAGCATGGTGAACTCGGGGTTGTGCCGGGTCGAGACGCCTTCGTTGCGGAAGTTGCGGTTGATCTCGAAGACCTTCTCGAAGCCACCGACCACCAGGCGCTTGAGGTAGAGCTCCGGCGCGATGCGCAGGAACATCGCCATGTCCAGCGCGTTGTGGTGCGTCTCGAAGGGCTTGGCCGCCGCGCCGCCCGGAATGGTCTGCAGCATCGGCGTCTCGACTTCCAGGAAGTCGCGCTTGGCCAGGAAGCTGCGGATGTGCGAAATGACCTGCGAGCGCACGCGGAAGGTGTGACGCGTGTCCTCGTTGACCATCAGGTCGACGTAGCGCTGACGGTAGCGCTGTTCGGTGTCGGTCAGGCCATGGTGCTTGTCCGGCAGCGGGCGCAGCGACTTGGTCAGCAGGCGCACGTCGGTCATCTCGACGTACAGGTCGCCCTTGCCCGAACGGGCCAGGGTGCCTTCGGCGCTGATGATGTCGCCCAGGTCCCAGGTCTTGACCGCCGCCAGCGTTTCGGCCGGCAAGGTCTTGCGGTTGACGTAGACCTGAATGCGACCAGTCATGTCCTGGATGACCATGAAAGCGCCACGGTTGAGCATGATGCGGCCTGCCACCTTGACCGGAATCGCTGCGGCTTCCAGTTCTTCCTTGGTCTTGTCGACGTACTGCTGCTGCAGGTCGTTGCAGTAGCTGTCGCGGCGGAAGTCATTGGGGAAGGCCTGGCCCTTGGCACGCTCGGCGGCAAGCTTTTCCTTGCGCAGGGCGATCAGGGTGTTCTCTTCCTGTTGCAGGTCTTGCGATTCGGTCTTCAGGTCGCTCATGTCGTCATCGTTTCCATCAGGTATTCATTGCCCTCGCGGGTGAGGGATCGCGCTGGCAGGCGCGCCGACACGGGCCTGCCACGGACGGGAGGGTTACAGCCCCTGCTTGAGGCTGGCTTCCAGGTACTGGTCGATATCACCGTCCAGCACCTTGTTGCAGTCGCTGCGCTCGACGCCGGTACGCAGGTCCTTGATGCGCGAGTCGTCGAGCACGTAGGAACGGATCTGGTGGCCCCAGCCGATGTCCGACTTGCTGTCCTCCAGCGCCTGGGAGGCGGCGTTGCGCTTCTGCATCTCCAGCTCGTACAACTTGGCCCGCAGCATCTTCATGGCGGTGTCCTTGTTGGCGTGCTGGGAACGTTCGTTCTGGCAGGCCACGACCGTGTTGGTCGGCACGTGGGTGATCCGCACCGCCGAGTCGGTGGTGTTGACGTGCTGACCACCGGCCCCGGAGGAGCGGTAGGTGTCGATGCGCAGGTCGGACGGGTTGATCTCGATCTCGACCTTGTCGTCGATCTCGGGCGAGACGAACACCGCCGAGAACGACGTGTGGCGGCGCGCGCCGGAGTCGAACGGGCTCTTGCGCACCAGGCGGTGCACGCCGATCTCGGTGCGCAGCCAGCCGAAGGCGTACTCGCCCTTGATGTGCACGGTGGCGCCCTTGATGCCGGCGACTTCGCCTTCGGACAGTTCGATGATGGTGGCGTCGAAGCCCCGCTTGTCAGCCCAGCGCAGGTACATGCGCAGCAGGATGTTGGCCCAGTCCTGGGCCTCGGTGCCACCGGAGCCGGCCTGGATATCCAGGTAGGCGTTGTTCATGTCCATCTCGCCGCTGAACATGCGACGGAACTCGAGCTGGGCCAGGGATTCGTCCAGGGCCTGCAACTCGGTCTCGACGTCGCCCACGGTGCCTTCGTCGTCTTCCTCGACGGCCATGTCGAGCAGGTCCTTGCAGTCGGCCAGGCCGTTGGCCAGCTTGTCGAGGGTCTCGACCACCTGGGCCAGCATGGCGCGCTCGCGACCGAGGGCCTGGGCGTACTCGGGCTTGTTCCAGACGTTGGGGTCTTCCAGCTCGCGGTTGACTTCGGTCAGACGATCATGTTTGTGATCGTAGTCAAAGATACCCCCGAATGGACTGGGAGCGCTCGGTGAGGTCCTTGATGGTGTTCAGGATCGGTTGGATTTCCATGGTCGGCGGCTCTCGTCGGTAAACAGTGAAAAGCCGAGGAGTATACCTCAAGCCCCGCAGGGCGCGGCAACCGGGAAGCGATGAGACGCTGGGTGGTTCGCGGCGTGTGTCGAGCGACAAGCGAAAGCCGGTTGCTGGCGGGCAGGCGGCAAGCGTGAGCGTGCTCAGGCGCTGCACGCCCTGATCGCTGGCAAACCAGCTCCCATACATCTCGATTCCGCCCACGCACCAGCATGACGAGCGCCCTCCCGTGGGAGCGGGCTTGCCCGCGATTGGGCCGCGCTGCGGCCCTTCTCTGCCCTGCCGACATGGCGTCCTTCACTCGCGCCGCAGACCTGCTTTTACTTGCCGCCTGTCGCTTGCCACTCGCCCCTGCCCCAGACCTAGACGACACACACCTGATTACGCCCCGAAGCCTTGGCCTGGTACAACCCCTTGTCCGCCGCCAGAATCAATTGCCGGCACTGGGTACCGATGCTCGGGACCTGGGTGGCCAGGCCGATGCTCACGGTCAGGCACGCGTTGGCGTGGGGCGAAGTGTGCGCGATGTTCAGCGCCACGACGTTCTGCCGCAGTTTCTCGGCCACCAGCCGGGCGCCACCGGGGGACGTGTTGGGCAGCACCAGGGCGAACTCTTCACCGCCGTACCGCGCCGGCAAGTCGCTGGGCCGACCGCACGAGCCGCGAATGGCCGTCGCGACCTTGTGCAGAGCTTCATCGCCGGCCAGGTGCCCGAAGGTGTCGTTGAACGCCTTGAAGTAATCCACGTCGATCATCAGCAGCGACAATTGCTGCTGCTCGCGCATGGCGCGGCGCCACTCCAGCTCCAGATACTCGTCGAAATGCCGTCGGTTGGACAGCCCGGTCAGGCCGTCGGAGTTCATCAGCCGCTGCAGCACCAGGTTGGTGTCGAGCAACTGCTGCTGGCTGACCCGCAAGGCACGGTACGCCTCGTCGCGCTGCAGCAAGGTCAGGTAGGAGCGCGAGTGGTAGCGGATGCGCGCCACCAGTTCGATGGTGTCGGGCAGCTTGACCAGATAGTCGTTGGCCCCCGCGGCGAAGGCGGCGCTCTTGACCAGCGCGTCCTCCTTGCTCGACAGCACGATGATCGGGATGTCCTGCGTGGCCGGGCTGGCGCGGTACTCGCGCACCAGGCTCAAGCCGTCGAGCCCCGGCATGACCAGGTCCTGGAGAATGACCGTCGGCTTGAGCTCGATGGCCTGCTCCAGTGCCCGGCGCGGGTCGGCACAGAAATGGAAATCGATGTTGTCTTCGTGCGCCAGGCTGCGACGCACCGCTTCGCCGATCATGGCCTGGTCGTCGACCAGCAGGACCATCGCCGACTGTGCGTCGGTGTGCATCAAGCCCTCCAGCGAAAGTTCGCTCATCGAGTGATCACTCGGCGGGCAGCGAGAGCGGCAGGCGTGTCATTGCAGGTTTTCATGTTGGGAAACTGTCCGTCAAACGTTGAGCGATGCAGTCCAATGGACGAATCTCCACTGCCGCGTCGATGGCCGCAGCGGCCTTGGGCATGCCATACACTGCACTGCTGTGCTGGTCCTGGGCAATGGTCAGAAAGTCGCGTTGGCGCATGGCCTTCAACCCCTGGGCACCATCGCGCCCCATACCGGTGAGCAAGACGCCGACCGCGTCCCCGGTCCAGAACCGCGCGACGCTATCGAAGAACACATCGATGGAAGGACGATAGATCTCGTCCACTGGGTCGGCTGTATAAGCCAAATGGCCACTACTGAGCAAGCGAAGATGGTGATTGGTGCCGGCCAGCAGCACCTGACCCGGCTGAGGCGGTTCGCCTTCACGGGCCAGGCGGACCGGCAAGGTGGAGACGCTGTTCAGCCAGTCGGCCATGCCACCGGCGAAGACCTGATCGACGTGCTGCACCAGTACGATCGCGGCGGGAAAGTGTCTGGGCAGGGCCCGCAGGACGACCTCCAGTGCAGCAGGCCCGCCGGCGGACGAGCCGATGGCCACCAGCTTCTGCCGTTGCACGCTCGGCCGAGGCATCGCAGGCAGACTGCGCACCGCCTCGCTGCGCTGCTGGCCGATCAGCCAGCCGATGTTGAAGATCTTGCGCAGCAGGGGCGCCGCCGCCTCGCGTGGATCACCGGCGCCCAACGCCGGCGTGTCCACGACGTCCAGCGCACCGTGCCCCATCGCCTCGAACACCCGGTGCACGTTCTGCTTGCGGTCGACGGTGACGATGACGATGGCGCAGGGGGTGTCGGCCATGATCTGGCGCGTGGCCTCCACCCCGTCCATCACCGGCATGATCAGGTCCATCAGGATCAGGTCGGGTGTCTGCTCGGCGCAACGCCGGACGGCTTCGGCGCCGTTGCTGGCCACCCAGACCACCTGGTGCGCCGGTTCGAAGGCCAATGCGCGGCGCAGGGCTTCCAGCGCCATGGGCATATCGTTGACAAGAGCAATCTTCATCCTTGCGCCACTCCGATCAAGTCGACCACGGCATCCAGCAACGCATCGTCATGGAAACTGGCCTTGGCCAGATAATAGTCGGCGCCAGCGTCCAGACCACGCCGCCGGTCTTCTTCACGATCCTTGTAGGACACCACCATCACCGGCAGTGACTGCAACCGCTGGTCACGCCGCACCAACGTGACCAGTTCGATGCCGTCCATGCGCGGCATGTCGATGTCGGTAATCAGCAGGTCGTAGGCCTCGCCACGCAGGGCATTCCAGCCATCCATGCCGTCCACGGCCACGGCCACCTCGTAGCCTCGGTGCGTCAGCAGCTTGCGCTGCAGCTCGCGTACGGTCAGCGAGTCGTCCACCACCAGGATGCGCTTGCGCGGCAGGCCCGCGACCGTGCCGGCGCCAGGCTCGATGCGCTCCAGCCGCCCGGTGCCAAGCAGCTTGTCCACCGAGCGCAGCAGGTCCTCGACGTCCACGATCAGCACCACGCGACCATCGTCCAGCAGCGCGCCGGCCGAAATGTCCTGCACCTTGCCCAACCGAGGGTCGAGCGGCATCACCACCAGCACGCGCTCGCCCAGCAGGCGGTCGACCGCCACCCCGTACAGGCGCTCCTGCTCACGAACGATCACCACGGGCATGTCCTGGGCCTGCCCGGTGTCCCTGGGCCGGTCGAGCAGCTGACTGGCGGCGACCAGGCCGACCAGTTGCCCTTCGTACCAGAAATGCTGACGCCCTTCGGCCTGCACCACCGACGCGCTCGGCACCCGTACCGTGCGCTCGATGTGCGCCAGGGGGAATGCGTAGGCCTCGCCGCTGACCTCGACCACCAGGCTGCGCACCACCGACAGGGTCAGGGGTACTTCGAGGTGGAAGCGACAGCCCTGGCCGGCCACCTGGGTCAGGCGAATCGCCCCGTGCAGCTCGCGCACCATGTGCTGCACGGCGTCCAGCCCGACGCCACGCCCGGACACTTCGGTCACGGTGTCACGCAGGCTGAAGCCTGGCAGGAACAGAAAGCTGAGCAACTCCTCTTCGCTCATGTCGGCCACCGTCTCGGCCGGCGACAGGCCGCGCTGGACGATGCTGCGGCTCAGGGCATGCAGATCGACCCCGGCACCGTCGTCGCTCAGCTCGAGCACCAACAGGCCGGCCTGGTGCGAGGCGCGCAGACGAATCGTGCCCTGCTCGGGCTTGCCGGCCAGCGCTCGTTGCGCAGGCAGCTCGAGGCCATGGTCCACCGCGTTGCGCAACAGGTGGGTCAAGGGCGCGTCGAGCTTCTCCAGCACGTCGCGATCGACCTGGGTCTTGTCGCCCTCGATGTGCAGCCGGGCCTGTTTGCCCAGCGACCGTCCCAGGTCGCGCACCATGCGGCCCTGCCCGGTCAACACGTCGGCGATCGGCCGCATGCGACAGGCCAGTGCGGTGTCGTAGAGCGACTGCGCACGCTGGCCGGCCTGCCAGCCAAATTCGTCCAGCTCGGCGGCCTGTTGCTGCAGCACTTCACGGGTCTGCACGAGCAGGCGCTGGGTCTGCGCCAGCGCGTCGATCACCTCGACATCGTGGGTCTTGCCTTCGATCTGGGTGCGCAGATCGTCGAGTGCGCGCATGCCCTGGTCGTGCAGGCGCCTGAGCCGCTGCAGGGTAGTCAGCAATGGCTTGAGCCGCTGCGTCTCGACCAAGGCCTTGCTGGACAGGTCCAGCAGGCTGTCGAGCCGATCGGCGGTGACGCGCAGTACCCGTTCGGTGCCCTCCCCGGCCCGCCTGGAGGCTGGCGAGGCGACCGGTTCTGCGACGACCGGCAGGGGGCTCGGCGGTGCGGGCGGCGACTCGGGGGCAGGCGGCTCTGCCGTGCGCCCGGGGCTGGCGTGCGGGGTCAGCAGCGCAGCGACGCGGGCCAGGAAGCCCGGCACATCGTGAGGGGCCTGGGTATCGCTCGGCGTGGCGATGCGCATCAGCAGATCGGTGCCCTGCAGCAGCGCATCGATGTGTTCGGCGCGCAGGCGCAGTTGCCCCTGCTGGGCGGCGACCAGGCAGTCCTCCATGACGTGGGCGACCTGCACCCCGACGTCGAGGCCGACGATGCGTGCCGCCCCCTTGAGCGAGTGCGCCGCGCGCATGCATGCCTCGAGCTGATCGGCCTGGCGCGGGTCGCGCTCCAGCGACAGCAGGCCGAGGTTGAGCACCTGCGTCTGGGCCTCGGCCTCCAGGGCGAACAGTTCCAGCAGCGAGGCATCGCGCATCTGGTCGGGGGTCATGACAGGCTCCGGTTCACGGCGGCCACTACTTGCTGCTGGTCGAGCACGCGCACGGTGCGGTCGCGCCAGCGCACCAACGCGGTGGTGAACGGAGCGGCCTGCCCTTCGTTCGCCTGCGCGTCGTCCTCCAGCCGGTGGATGCCGTCGACTTCGTCCACGGGCAGCACCACCGGCCCCTGGGGGGTGGTGAGCGTCAGCATCCGGGGTACGCAGCGCCGGGCCATGGCAGGCGACGGTCCGGGGTCGATCTGCAACAGCGCAGCCAGCGACAGGCACGGCACCAGGGCACCCCGCACGTTGGCCACGCCCTGCAAGGCTTGTGAGCGTTGATGGGGCAACGAATGAATGGCCTGCATCGGTGCGATCTCCACCAGGCAGGCCGTGGCCAAGGCCAGCCACTCCTGCCCCAGGCGAAACAGCAAGAGCGGACGAGCGCTGGCAGATACTGGCGAGACCGGCACCGCCTGCTCGGCCTCGGCCTCCTGGCGAACCAGCGCATAGCGGTCGAGCAGGCGCGTCGCCGCCTCGGCATGCACCTCGCAGTTGCGGCAGTGCACGTACTCGGCCAGCCGCGCGCAGCTGCGGTCGCCTTGCACACCGATGCGGTTCCAGCAATCGTCGATGCGGTCAGCATCCTCGGCGATCAAGGGGATCCGTGGCGCGTCCATCATTCAACCTCCCCGCGTGCACGTGCCGCGCGCGCCAGCAGGCGTCGTGCGCCTGGCGCATCGCCACTGGCCGTCAGCAAGGCGGCCAGTTGCGCCAACGCCTCGGCATGCTGGGGCTCCAGGTACAGCGCCTTGCGGTATAGCTGCTGGGCCTGCGCGGTATCGCCGGCAGTATCACTGAGCAGGCCCAGCCAGTAGAACACCTGCGCGCGTGGTTCGAACTGTTGCAGGTAGCGCTGGCAGGTTCGGCGCGCTTCGTCGCTGTCCCCGGCGTTGGCCTGGGCACGAATCTGCGCCAGCATCTCGGCTTCGCCGTCGCGACGAACCGGCGCGGCGACCGGGGTCGATGCGGGCATCATCGGGCGCAACGGGCGAGACGGTGCAGGCATGGGCCGAGGCGCCGGTGGAGAAGAAAACGCTCGAGGCTGGCTCGTCGGCGCGCGGGGCGCCGGTGACGGCGCCTGGCGGACGTAGGCGAACGACTGCGGGACGCCCAGCGGGCGCATGCCCAGGCGCGCTAGCAGACTGCCCTCGGCCGGGCCGATGAACAGGACACCGTCCGCGTGCGTCATCAACGTCAGCACCTTGAAGGCGCGCTGCTGCGTCGGGGTGTCGAAATAGATCAGCAGGTTGCGACAGAACACGAAATCGTAATGCCCGGCGCGGGCTTCGAGCCGCGGGTCGAGCAGGTTGCCGGGGCACAGGTCGACCTGACGTCGGACCCGCTCATCGAGCCGGTGCCCCTCGGCATCGGCCTGGAAATAGCGGTCGCGAAACCCCAGGTCGGTGCCGCGAAAGGCATTGCGCCCATACACGCCACGCTCGGCCTTGGCGATCGAGTCCGGACTGATGTCCATGGCGTCGATCCTGAACGCGCTGCCCGGCACGCCGGCATCGAGCAGGGCCATGGCGATCGAATACGGCTCCTCGCCCGTGGAACAGGGCAGGCTCAGGAGGCGCAGGGGTCGGCTGTCGTGGAGCGCGGCCAGGCGTGCACGGGCCAGGGCCGCCAGCGCGTTGAACGACTCGGGGTAGCGGAAGAACCAGGTTTCCGGAACGATGACCGCTTCGATCAGTGCCTGCTGCTCCTGCGTCGAATGCTGCAGGCGGAGCCAGTAGGCGTCCAGACCGCTCAGCCCCAGCGCGTCGCAGCGCTGACGCAAGGCGCGTTGGACCATGGTTTCGCCGACCGAGGCGACATCCAGCCCGATCCGCTCGTGAAGGAAGTCGAAGAACCGCCGCTCGATCATGATGGTTTCGCCTCGATCGGCGCGGGGAACAGCACGGCACGCACATCGTCAGGCAACAACTGCGGGACCTCGATGCGCTGCAACAGGCCCTGCGCATCCTCGAGCACCGGCCCCAGGTAGCGCGCCTGGCCTGTGTCCAGCCCGTAGGGCTTGAACGCCTCGCGCGGGCGACGCACGGTGTCGGTGGCCCGCTCCAGCACCAGCCCCAATGGCTGGGGCGGCGCGACCGTGTCGGGCCGGTAATGCACCAGCACCAGGCGCGTGCTGGTGCGCCGTTGTGCCGGCCGGCCGACGCTGCGCACCGACAGGTCGAGGACCGGAACCAGCCGTCCGCGGTGAGCCAGGATGCCGACGACCCACTCCGGCGCTTCGGCGATCGGCTTGAGCGGGCGATAAGGCAGCACTTCGATCACGTCGCGCACGTCCAGGGCAAAGCGCTGCTCGCCCAGCGTGAACTGCAGGTACAGCGTGCCCTTGGCATGGGTCGAGGACGAAGGCGCGGACGTCGACAGGCTCACCGGGCTCACACCTTGAAGCGCGACACGCCGCCGCGCAATCCGACCGCGACCTGGCTCAGCTCATCGATCGCCGAACTGGCCTGGCGCAGCGATTCGACGGTCTGGGTACTGGCGTCGCTGAGCTGGGCCAGGGCCTGGTTGATCTGTTCGGCGCCGGTGGCCTGGGCCTGCATGCCGTCGTTGACCATCAGCACACGAGGGGCCAGGGCCTGGACCTGGTGGATGATCTGGGTCAGCTGCTCGCCCACTTGCTGCACTTCGAACATGCCCCGGCGTACTTCCTCGGAGAACTTGTCCATGCCCATCACCCCTGCCGACACCGCGGACTGGATCTCGCGCACCATCTGCTCGATGTCGTAGGTGGCCACGGCGGTCTGGTCGGCAAGGCGACGCACCTCGGTGGCGACCACGGCGAAGCCTCGGCCGTACTCGCCCGCTTTCTCGGCTTCGATGGCGGCGTTGAGCGACAGCAGGTTGGTCTGGTCGGCGACCTTGACGATGGTCACCACGACCTGGTTGATGTTGCCGGCCTTCTCGTTGAGGATCGCCAGCTTGGCGTTGACCAGGTCGGCGGCGCCCATCACCTGGTGCATGGTCTCTTCCATGCGCGCCAGCCCCTGCTGGCCGGAACCGGCGAGCACCGAAGCCTGGTCCGCCGCCGAGGTCACCTCGGTCATGGTGCGCACCAGGTCACGCGAGGTCGCCGCGATTTCCCGGGAGGTAGCGCCGATCTCGGTGGTGGTCGCGGCCGTCTCGGTGGCAGTCGCCTGCTGTTCGCGCGAGGTGGCGGCGATCTCGGTGACCGAGGTGGTGACCTGTACCGACGAGCGCTGGGCCTGGGAAACCAGGGTCGCGAGCGATTCGGCCATGTCGTTGAAGCCGGTCTGCACGGCGTCGAACTCATCCTTGCGGTCCAGGTTCAGGCGCATGCTCAGGTCGCCGGAGCGCAGGCGGTCGAGGGCTTCGACCATGGCGCGCATGGGCGTGGTGATGGCGCGCAGCAGGAGCAAGCCACACACCCCGGCGGCGATGATCGCCAGCGCCAGGGACACGATCATGCTGCCCTTGGCCGTGGCCACGGCGACGACGATCGCATCGCTGGCCTGGTCGGCGGCCTCGCGGTTGCGCTCGATGACCGTGTTGAGGTGCTTGCGCCCCTCCATCCAGACCGGCGTCAATTGCTCGGTGATCAACCGTTCGGCCTCGACATAGTTACGCTGCCGGTAGGCCGCCAGCACCTGGCCGATCAACGTCAGGTAGTCCTGTTGCAGCTTGACGAAGACGTCGAAGCTGGCCTGGTCGTCCGGGGTGCGGATGGTGCCCTGGTAGCTGGCCATGTGTTGCTGGAGGCGGTCCTCGAAGTTCTTGTAGAGCTCCAGGTCCGTC
Organism: Pseudomonas entomophila; assembly: GCF_013523165.1. Classification (GTDB taxonomy): domain Bacteria; phylum Pseudomonadota; class Gammaproteobacteria; order Pseudomonadales; family Pseudomonadaceae; genus Aquipseudomonas; species Aquipseudomonas entomophila_A. Next base: position 985 of record NZ_JAAMQI010000012.1, on the reverse strand, counting down.
GAATTGATCTCGCGATGGCCGCTGAGGCCGACCAGCTGTTGGCTGGTGACGTAGCTGTCGACCCACGCGCTGCGGATCATCGAACTGTAGTAGACGCCCGGGATGCTGTCCGAGCCGACGGCTTCTTCGCTGGCTTCGATGGCCACCAGCCTGGAATAGGCCGCCACGATCATCAGCAGCATGATGGCGATGATCACGGCAAAGCTTGCCAGGATGCGGTGGCGCAGTGTCCAGTTCTTCACGGTCAGCCCTCAGCGATACAACGAGCGGAAAAATCGCCGAAGTATAGCGCACGCGTCTCATGCGTTGCGGCTGATCTGGTAACGAACGGGGGCGTCCTTGCCCAGGGCGACGTCAGGGCTGTGGGGTGGCCTCTGCAGCTGCCTTGGCCTGGTCTTCGAGCGCCTGGCGCAGGGCTGGCTCCAGCTTCAGCTGGCGAGCCAGCTCATCGAGGTAGGCGCGCTCCATGAAGCTTTCCTGATCGACCACCATGACGCTGGCCAGGTACATCTCGGCGGCCATCTCCGGTGTCTGCGCAGCACGCGCGACCTCGGCCGGGTCCAGGGGGCGCTCGAGCTGCTGGCGCAGCCAGTGTTTCATCTCTGGATCGTTGTCCAGCTTGACGAACTCACCTTCGATGGCGGCGCGCTCCTGCTCATCCACATGCCCGTCGGCCTTGGCCGCGGCCACCAGGGCCGTGAGAATGGCCTGGCTGTGCTGCTCGGCCTGATCGGCCGGCAGACGGTCGATGGTCTGCGGCTCGGCAGCACTGGCCTGGCCCTGCTGTGCCTGCCAGTTGCCCAACGCCTTGTAGGCCAGCACGCCCAGGGCAGCCAGGCCACCATAGGTGAGCGCCTTGCCACCATACTTGCGGGCCTTCTTGCTGCCCATCAGCACGCCCAGGGCACTGGCGGCCATGGCGCCGCCCCCGGCCCCTGACAGCAGGCCACCCAGCCCGCCCGACTGACCTTTGGCGCCTCCGAGC
>NZ_JAAMQI010000011.1 GCF_013523165.1 Pseudomonas entomophila | reverse complement strand
TCTACAATGCGGGCTCGATGCCCTAGGAGCGGCTCTGCTTCATGGCCTTCCCTCGATGATCAGTCGAGAACTTTGGCCTGCAATGAGGCAAAAGTCGAGATACAAGGAGCGGCCCCTGTGCCGCGATCGGCCCCACAGGGGCCGTAAAGCCAGCGATCCGGTTGCGAAAGTTGACCCGAACAGGTTCAACGACCCGCCGCCTGTGTCTCGGCTGGCGCTATCACCCGCTCACTCCCTCGAGCGGCCGAGCGAGTTGCCACTGCATGGAGGGAGCACCGACCCCTCCATCTGGAAGAACAGTACCGCCCGCCACACAAGCGGCGCCGACACCTGACGCTTCAGCCACTCACGGCGCGGGGTTGGGCTGCTCGACGTGAATGGCTTCCAGCGCCTGTACCAGCTCGGCATCCAGCGTCAGGTCGATGCTCGCCAGGTTGTGCTTCAACTGCTCCAGGGTCGTGGCGCCGATGATGTTGCTGGTCACGAACGGCCGGCTGGTGACGAAGGCCAGCGCCAGTTGCGCCGGGTCCAGCCCCTGTGCGCGGGCCAGTTCGACGTAGCGCTGCGCGGCGGCTTCGGCCTGGGGATTGGTGTAGCGCTGGAACCGTTCGAACTGGGTCAGGCGTGCCCCGGCCGGCCGTGCGCCGTCGAGGTACTTGCCGCTGAGCACCCCGAACGCCAGGGGCGAGTAGGCCAGCAGACCGATCTGTTCGCGCAGGGCGATTTCCGCCAGGCCGACTTCGAACGTGCGGTTGAGCAGGTTGTACGGATTCTGGATCGACACGGCACGCGGCCAGCCGCGGCTCTCGGCCAGGTGCAGGAAGCGCATCGTGCCCCACGGCGTTTCGTTGGACAGCCCGATATGGCGAATCTTGCCGGCCTTGACCAGCTCGTCGAGCACTTCGAGGGTGTCTTCGATCGCCACGAACGAATCGTCGGGGTCGTGGGTGAAGCCCAGTTGGCCGAAGAAGTTGGCCTTGCGGTCCGGCCAGTGCAGTTGGTAGAGGTCCAGGTAATCGGTCTGCAGCCGCTGGAGGCTGTCTTCCAGGGCCTTGACGATGTTGGCGCGGTTCAGGCGCGGATTGCCGTCGCGAATGTGCGGCATGCGTCCGGGCCCGGCGACCTTGCTGGCCAGCACCCAGTCGCCCCGGTCGCCATACTGGCGGAAATACTCGCCGATGATGCGCTCGGTGCTGCCATAGGTATCGCCGTTGGGCGGCACGGGGTACATCTCGGCCGTGTCCAGGAAGTTGACCCCGGCGTCCTTGGCCAGGCGGATCTGTTCGAAGGCCTCGGCCTGGGTGTTCTGTTCACCCCAGGTCATGGTGCCCAGGGCGATGGCGCTGACCTGTAGGGAAGTGCGTCCGAGAGGGCGTCGTTGCATGCGGTGCTCCGTGACGAGGATCGAGGAAAAGGACAGTGTCAGACCTGCGTGCGGCGCGGGTGTTCGGGCCTTGTCCATACGCGTGGACCTAGACGTTGCCACTGGCGTCGGTCGTTTGGCAAGCACGCACACCGTCTGCCAACGCCTCCCGCTTGGTCGGGACGCCACCTCGAGGGCACTCCTGTCGCCCACAGGCAGTCCATGGTTAGACATGGGCCTGCCAGGAGAACACCTCGATGGACGCAGTGCTGGACGCGATCGGCGACACCCTCGAAGCCGAGTTCGCCGACCTGGCCGACGTGGAGCAGGTCACGCGCATCCTGGTCAGGCTGCTGATGGCGGCGCTGCTGGGCGCCGTGCTGGGGCTGGAGCGTGAAAGTAAGGGCAAGTCGGCCGGTGTGCGCACGCACATGCTGGTATCGCTGGGCGCCGCGCTGTTCGTGCTGGCGCCGAACATGGCCGGTGCCGATGCCCAGGCCATGAGCCGCGTCATCCAGGGGATCGTCGCCGGCATCGGCTTTCTGGGCGCCGGAACCATCCTCAAGGGCAATGGCCGCGAGACCAGTCACGTGAAAGGGCTGACGACCGCGGCCGGCCTGTGGATGACCGCTGCGATCGGAACGGCGGCTGGCATGGGGCGTGAGGCGACGGCGCTTGTAAGCACGCTGATGGCCTTGCTGGTGCTGCACAGCATGCCGGTGTTGGTCGATCGGATCGAGGTGAGGTCCGAGCGCAAGGCCCGTGAGGAAGAAGAAAGCGATTGAGCGCATAGCACGAGGGGGAGCCTGAGCTCCCCCTCGAAATGATGCTGCGTGCTCTTGTTATTATCGAGGACCGGCCTGTTGTTGTGATTGTCAGCCATGTCTCGGTGCCGCGAACGACCCCCATCCGGGGTCAAGAGCAAACGTATTTTTTTGAGCGCTGACCTGCAATTGCCTGCGAGCCTGAACCCGACCGTCACTACCTCGAGGTAGTCTTGTTGTTCTGTGTCGGTTGACCTGCCGTGCACATCGACTTCAAAAAAATCTGCTTGCTGCGTCTCTGCCGTGTTGTTCTTGTTATGTCAGAACCGCTGCCTGTTATTGTTATTGGGTGTCGCGCTTGTTGTTCTTGTTGTTCTTGTTGTGCGTAAGAGATAGCAGATGCCGTGCCAACTTTAATTAATGCTTTAAAAACAATGAGTTATGAAGACGTGCGCACGGCGGTCGTCAAAAATAGGTACCCAATTGTTTCCCTGTTACCCGTTTCGCCGACGGTCCGTGGCACTGCGGTAACACTCAACCGCCGTCGACGGTGACAGATGCCTGCTGCCGTGCCCGTGCGACGCGTGACCCATTGGCGCGCGCCAAGACATCGCTGATGCGTTGGCCTGCGGCGATCAGCAGGTCGAGGTCGATGCCCGTGTCGATCCCCAGCCCCTGCAGCAGATAGACCAGGTCTTCGGTCGAGACATTGCCCGTGGCGCCACGGGCGTAGGGGCAGCCACCCAGCCCGGCCACCGACGCATCGAAGACCGCGATGCCTTCCAGCAGGCTGGCGTAGACGTTGGCCACGGCTTGGCCGTAGGTGTCATGGAAATGCCCTGCCAAGACCTCGCGGGGCACGGCGCCCGCCACCTGGTCGAACAGCCTGCGCGTGGCGCCCGGTGTGCCGACGCCCAGGGTGTCGCCCAGCGACACCTCGTGGCAGCCCATCTGGTACAGCGCACGGGCCACCGGCAGTACCTGTTCAGGGCTGACCGTGCCCTCGTAGGGGCAACCTAGCACGCAGGACACGTAGCCGCGCACCCGTACCCGGTGCGCCTTGGCCGCTACCAGGATCGGCTCGAAACGGGCCAGGCTCTCGCTGATCGAGCAGTTGATGTTGCGCTGGGAGAAGGTTTCCGAAGCGGCGGCGAACACGGCCACTTCCTCGACACCCGCCGCCAGCGCGTCTTCGAACCCACGCAGGTTGGGCGCCAGGGCGGCGTAGGTGACCCCTGGTGTGCGCGTCAGGCCCGCGAACACCTCGGCCGAACCGGCCATCTGTGGCACCCACTTGGGCGACACGAAACTGCCGACCTCGATGTAGCGCAGGCCGGCCGCGCTGAGGTCGTCGACCAGGCGGATCTTGTCGGCCACCCCGATGGGGCGCGCCTCGTTCTGCAGACCGTCGCGTGGGCCGACTTCGACCACGCGGACATGCGTCGGTAATGACATGAGGAACTCCTGTTCGGCTCAGGGGGCGCTGGAATGGGCGAGGGTGGTGGCCAGCGCCTGCTCGCAGCGCTCCTGGGCCACGTCCAGTTCGATCTGCATCTGCTGGATGTCGAGCATCTGCTGCTCGAGCTGCTCGCGGCGCTCGTCGATCTTGGCCAGCATGCTTTCGAGTTGCTTGCGGTTGCCACTGCTGGGGTCGTACAGGGCGATCAGTTCGCGGCATTCGGCGATCGAGAAGCCAATGCGCTTGCCGCGCAGGATCAGCTTCAAGGTGACCTTGTCACGGGGCGAATAGATGCGCTCCTGACCCCGGCGCGTGGGGCTCAGCAGGCCTTGCTCTTCATAGAAGCGGATGGCGCGGGTGGTGATGTCCAGTTCGCGCGACAGGTCGGAAATGCTGTAGGTCTGATCGCTCATGGGAAAGCTCGCCGAGAAGATCCGTTACGCTAGCGTCATGTTGACGTGCACGTCAACATGACGGGTGGGTCAGCGCATCGCTCAGCGGTTCACGTCCACCACCAGGCGGCCGCGCACCTGTCCTGCCAGCAGGTGCTGCGCCTGCTCCAGTGCCTCGCTCAGCCCGATCGACCGAGTGATCAGGTCCAGTTGCGCCCGGTCCAGCACGTCGTCCAGCCGCTGCCATGCCTCGACCCGCCGTGCGTAAGGCTGGGTAACACTGTTGATGCCCAGCAGGCTCACGCCGCGCAGGATGAACGGCGCCACCGAGGCGGGGAAGTCCATGCCCTGGGCGAGCCCGCAGGCCGCCACCAGCCCCTCGGGCCGGGTCCCGGCGCAGACGTTGGCCAGGGTGTGGCTGCCCACCGAGTCGATCGCCGCCGCCCAGCGCTCCTTGCCCAGCGGCTTGCCCGGCATCGACAGCTCGCTGCGCGCCATGACCTCGGTGGCGCCGAGGGTGCGCAAATACTCGGCCTCCTCGGGGCGGCCCGTCGCCGCGATCACCGAATAACCTGCCTGGGCGAGCAGGCTCACGGCAAAACTGCCGACCCCACCGCTGGCCCCGGTGACCAGCACCGGCCCCTGATCGGGCGTGAGGCCATGACGCTCCAGGGCCATCAGGCACAGCATCGCGGTATACCCGGCGGTACCGACCGCCATGCACTGGCGCTCGTTCAGCCCGGCGGGCAGCGGCACCAGCCAGTCGCCGTCGAGCCGCGCGCGCTGGGCCAGCCCGCCCCAATGGCGTTCTCCCACGCCCCAGCCGTTGAGCACGACACGGTCGCCGGCGCGCCAGTCCGGGTGATCGCTCCGCTCGACGGTGCCTGCCAGGTCGATGCCCGGCACCATCGGAAACTGCCGCACCACCGGGCTCTGGCCAGTGATTGCCAGCGCATCCTTGTAGTTGAGGGTGCTGTAGGCCACGCGTACGGTGACCGTGCCGGGTGGAAGCTGGTCGTCGTCGAGGTCGGTGACCTGCGCGTGCTGCCCTTGCGCGGCCTTGTCGATCAGGATTGCCTTGAACATCTGTCTCTCCTCTGTGAACGCGGGTTGCCCTGTCAGCGGCCCAGGATGGGGCGAAATGCCTGGCGTGACTGCACTTTTCCGGGCTTCGCGGTTCTATGCATGGCCAGGTCGCGCCGATCCCCGGCGCGCCGCTGACTGTCGATCCTGTCTCATGGCTGTTCGTTCGTCCAACCGTATCCGCCTGCTGCTGCTGGCCAGCCTGGGCCTGTGCCTTGCCGCCTGCAGCCATTCCTCGGGCCGTGGCCTGGCCGCGCAGCTGAGCGAAGGCACCCCGCGCGAGTTCTTCCAGACCAGTGTCGACCGCATGGCCACGCTGGCGATGCGCGACAACCTGCGCAGCCTGTACCGGCTGATGAACAAGCTGTACCTGCGCAATCCCAACCAATGGAAACTGTCAGGCTATGTGGATGCCGAGACCGCCGAACGGCAGATCCGCCTGGCCATCGAGCAGCGCCAGCCGTTGCCGCAACTGGGCCAGCGCCGCGACCTCGCGGCCTTGAGCTACGCGCTCGATCCCGATTTTCGCGGTGACCGGGTCGGGGCGTTCATCTATGCGATCGGCAGCATGCTGGTCACCGCCCACGGCGGACGCACCGAGTTCTTCATGACCGACGCCATCGACCCGCTGTTCGTCAGCAACGCGGCGCGCAACATCGAGAAGGCCACCTGGATGCTCAGCCAGCGGCAGGACGCCGATGGGGTGCTGTTGCTGTTTTCCAACGAGATCTCCGAGGAAGGCAGCAACCTGAGCTTTGCCGTGGGCTTTGGCAAGATCGTCGCGCGCCTCGACCTGTTGGCCGAGATGCTCGACGAACGTTACCGGCGCATCGGCCTCAATTATGCCCAGAGCCTGCTGTTCATGAACTTCCTGCCGGTGCAGTGACGGTCACAGCAGCGCGTCGATCGCCTGTCGATAACGGGCACCGGCGATGCGCATGCTGTCGATGTGACCAGCGCCAGGCACCAGCAGCAGGGTCTTGGGCTGTGGCGCCGCCTCGAACAGGGCCTGGCTGAAGCGTGGCGGCACGTAGCGGTCGTTCAGGCCATGCACCACCAGCAGGGGCATGCCGAGTGCCGGGATCTTGTCGAGCGAGTCGAATTTCTGCGACAGCAGCCAGCGCACCGGCAGGCTGGTGTTGGCGACCACCCCGGCGATGTCGCCGAGCGACGTGAAGGTCGACTCCAGGATCAGCCCGCGGGCCGGCATCGGGCTGGCCGACTGGCGCGCCCGTTGCGACAGGTCGGTGGCCAGGTCCACGGCGATCGCGCCGCCCAGCGAGTGGCCGAAGATCAGCCGCTTGGCAGGGTCCGGTTGCAGTTCGGTAAGGCGCGCCCAGGCGATGCGTGCGTCTTCGTAGACCGTGGCTTCCGAAGGCAGGTCGCCGCGGCTCTGGCCGAAGCCGCGGTAGTCGACGGCCAGGACCGAATAGCCCATGGCGTGCAGTTGCTCGATGCGAAACAGTTGGCCGGTCAGGTTCCAGCGCACCCCGTGCAGGTAGAGAATGGCGGGTGCGTTGGCGCGCTTGGCCGGCCACCACCAGGCATGCAGGCTCTGTTGCTGGTCGAAGCTCGGTGCGCGCAGGTCGAGCTCCTGCACGCCGGCCGGCAGACCGTGGAACCAGCTGGCCTGGCCCGGCTCGATGCGAAACACCAGCTCGCGTTCCTTGTGTTGCAACACGCTGCAGCCGGCGGGTAGCGCCACGGCCAGGACCAGCGCCAGTGCGCCGAACAGCCAGCGGCGCCGGGTGATGGGAAAAGCCTTGGGCATCGTAGGTTCCAGTGCAAGGAAAGAATGCCCTGTTTAACAGATCGACCCCGCCAAGGGCAGGCCGGCGGTCGAATGATCGCCGCGCCATGGTTGCAGCGTGTGTCGCCTTGAGTGCAGCAGGCGACTCCGGCCAGGGTCGCCTGCCGGCAGCCGGAACAGGCCTCGTCTCAGTCCAGGGCGGCCAGCCACGTCTGAATCTGCTCGAGCGTCGCGGTCGCGCCGCCGCACACCACCACCATCGGGTTGCGGTAGGCCGACAGCGCATCCGGTGCATAGGCCAGGGCCAGCGCGGCGCCACAGGCCGGCTCGACCAGCAGGCGGTGGTCGTGCAGGAAGCGCTCGCAGGCCTGCAGTGCGGCGCGGTCGCTGACCAGGTGGCTGGTCACCGGGTGCGTCTGGGCGCAGGCCAGGGCCTGGGCCGCGACCTGCTTGGCGCCAAGCGTGGTGGCCAGCGACTCGATGCGTTCCAGTTCGACCAGCTCGCCTGCTTCCAGGGCGCGGTGCAAGGACGCGGCGCCTTCGGTCTCCACCGCCAGCACCGGCACATCGTGCCAGCCATTGCGGCGCAGGCCCTCGATGACGCCGCTGAGCAGGCCGCCACCGCCGACCGAGAGGATGATCACGTCAGGCTTGTAGGCCGCCTGGGCCAGCTCGTCCACCAGGCTGGCATGGCCTTCCCAGAGCAACGGGTCATCGAACGGGTGGATGAAGGCATCGTCCGGCCCGACCAGGGTCAGTGCCAGCGCATTGGCCTCCTGCCAGGAGCTGCCGTGCACGATGACCTTGGCGTCCTCCATCTCCAGCAGTGCTTTGGCCCGCTCGCTCGTGGTCTGTGGGACCACCACGGTCACGGCGGCGCCCAGGTGCCGACCGGCGTAGGCCACGGCCAGCCCGGCATTGCCGCCCGAGGACGAGACGAAATGCCGGGCACCACGGGCGAAGTGGACTTCGCAGGCATGGCCGACGCCTCGCAGCTTGAACGAGCCGCAGGGTTGCAGGGCTTCGAGCTTGAGCGACAGCGGTCGACCACTGGCCAGCGACAGCGGGCGCGATTCGATCAGGGGGGTAGCGATGTGCAAGGTCACGGTTGGCTCCGTTCGTGACGCGCAGAGGCAGGATCGCCCGCTTCGTTGCGCAATTGATCAAGGTAGTTGTAGACAGTGAAACGCGTGACACCCAAGGCAGCTGCGGCCTTTTCGACCCCGCCCTTGACGATGAACAGCCCACGTTCCTGCATCAGGCGCACGGCTTCGATCTTGGCGGCCTTGTCCATCTTGCCGCGGCCCGAGCGGCGCAGGGCCGTCTCGATGATCTCGCCCATGAGCACGGCCATGTCGGCCGGCGCCTGAGTGGCGACAGGCCGCTCGGTCACGACGGGCTGGGCTCCGAGGGGTTGCAGGCCTTGCAGCAGTTCGAGCGCTGCATCCAGCCCCGTCACGTCGGTGTTGACGCACAGGCTGGCAAACGGCACCCCGTCCGAGTCGCGAAACAGGGCCGTGGCACTGCGCAGCGAGCGGCCTTTGAGGTGGGTGGGGTAATCGGGAATGACGACCGGCCCATGGCCTGCCTGGTCTTCAGAGGCACGCATCAACGCCTTGAAACCCAGGTCCTGCTCGGGCGCGGCCAGGATCGGGCTGCCCACGGTCCTGCCTGAAAGATGACCGTTGGCGATGGCGACCACGGACTGTTCGGGCGTGCGCACGTCATGAAGGATCAGCTCGACGTTGCGCGGCAGCACGCTGGCCAGGGCCTGCAAGGCGGCTTTCAAGGTCGTGAAGACGAGGCGGTGTTCGGACTCGAAGGCAGAGGACGGGGGCATGAATTGAACACTGTGTTGAATTGCAACATAGTGTTGAATCGAGAGGTGGGCGTCAAGTCACAGAGGGTGCAATGTTGTCTGCGCTGCCGCCATCGCGGGCAAGCCCGCTCCCACAGTAGCCAGTCAGTAGGCTGATGCAAGGTAGTGGCCTGGAATGAGGGCCGGTGGGCTTGCCAGCGATAGCGCCCGGTCAGGCGCCGCCTGTATCGCGGGCAAGCCCGCTTCCACAGTGGCCAGTCAGTAGGCTAATGCCGTGGTAGTGGCTTGGAATGAGGGCCAGTGGAAGCGGGCTTGCCAGCGATAGCGCCCGGTCAGGCGCCGCCTGTATCGCGGGCAAGCCCGCTCTCACAGTGGCCCAGTCAGTAGGCTGATGCCGTGGTAGTGACTTGGAATGAGGGCCAGTGGGAGCTGGCGTGCCAACGATAACGCCCGGCCAGGCGCCGCCTGCATCCCCACAGACCCTTGTTGAAGCGACCCCACAGAGGATCGCGACAGCCTGTACCGCAGCGGCATGACCACCAGTACAGGGCTTCCTGTCGCTGGCAGGCCGCTACGGAGCGCGTTGGTCTCAACCCGCCAGCGGTGGCGTGCGGGGCGGCACCTGGCGGCGCTGGCCGGTCGCTTCGAACGCTGCGCCATAGCGCAGCAGCGCCGAATCGTCATAGGCGCGACCTGCCAGGGTCAGCCCCACCGGCATGCCGATATCGGCCATCACGCCCATCGGCACGGTCACGGTCGGGACGCCCAGGTGACGAATCGCCAGGTTGCCGTTGGCCACCCACACGCCATTGCTCCAGGCGATGTCGGCACTGGCCGGGTTGACGTCGGCGTCCGCCGGGCCGACGTCGGCCACGGTGGGGAAGATCACCGCGTCGAGCCCGTGCGCGTCCATCCAGTCTTCCAGGTCCAGCTTGCGCGTGCGCTCCAGGCCGCGCAGGCCGTCCGGCACACTGGCGATCTCGTCCCAGCGCTTGAGCCCGCGCTTGGCCATGTTCACGTATTCGTCCATCCCGGCGGCCAGGTCGTCTTCGCGGTTGGGCAGGGTGCCTGGGTCATGGGGGAAGATCTTCGGGCCGTCGACGTCCGCCAGGCGGTTCAGCCGTGGGTCGTCGTTGGCGCGCAGGAAATCGTCGAAGGCCCAGCCCGACAGCTCCCACAGTTCGTCATGCAGGAATTCGGGCGACACGAGGCCGCGGTTGAACACGGTCGGCGCGCCCGGGCGATCGCCTTCGCAGTTGGACACCAGCGGGAAGTCCACCTCGATGACCTGCGCACCGGCGGCCTCCAGGGCCTGGCGCGCGTCGTGCCACAGGGCCATGACACTTTCACGGGTGTGGATGCGCTGGCCGGTCGGGCCGCCGATCCCAGGCGTGTCGGAGGTGCCGGCTTCGGCATCGGCATTGATGTACATGCGCGGGACACCGAAACGCTTGTCGCGCAGGGCGCTGGCATCGGTCGCCAGCGCCAGGTAGCTGGCCGGGCGTACGCTGGAGGCCCGTGGAAGCGGCACCCAAGGCTGCAGGCGCCAGAGGTCGCCACGGGTGTCCGGGTCGTCGGCCACCACCACGTCGAGCACCTGCAACAGGTCGGCCATGGTGCGGGCATAGGGCACCACCACGTCCATGGTCGGCGTCAACGGCCAGTTGCCACGGACCGAGATCACGCCACGCGAGGGGGTGTAGGCGCACAAGCCATTGTTCGACGCCGGGCCACGCCCGCTGGACCAGGTTTCCTCGGCCAGGCCAAAGGCTGCAAAGCTGGCTGCCGTCGCCGTGCCGGCACCATTGGACGAGCCGGAGGCGAAAGGTGCGGTCAGGTAGCGGGCGTTGTACGGGCTTTCGGCACGGCCGTAGACACCGCGCTGCATGCCACCGTTGGCCATGGGCGGCATGTTGGTCTTGCCCAGGCAGATGGCTCCGGCGGCGCGCAGGCGCTCGATGGTGAAGGCATCCCGTTGCGCGACCAGGTCAGCGAACGCCGGGCTGCCGGAGGCGGCGGTCAACCCTTTGACCAGGTAGCTGTCCTTGGCCGTGTACGGGATGCCGTCCAGCGGCCCCAGGCTCTCGCCCCGTGCCCTGCGTGCATCCGACGCCCGCGCCTCGTCGAGTGCTTCAGGGTTGTGCACCACCACGGCGTTCAAGGCCGTGTCGGTCGTGGCGCCATCGTAGGCCGCGATACGTGCCTGGTAGGCCTCGACCAGCTCGACCGCCGTCGTACGGCCACTGACGAGCGCCTCGCGCAGCGCGGCGATGGAAACCTCGGTTACCTCGATCATTGCATTCACCAGTCTGTGTGCAGGTGGGTGATAAAGGGCGGCAGTGTACCAACAAGGCACGACGCCTCGCAGGCTGGCGTGGGGGCAATGGGTCTTTGCAGTGGAGCAGTGAGCGGCAGCGGCACGCTTCAAGCGTGTGCGTGCCGCGCCGACGGGAGGGTGTGTGAAGACCTGATCAACTGCACTGCCTTCTGCTTGCCGTTTCAGGACACCTGCGACAAGGGCCGGGCGACTTCTTCCAGCGACTTGCGCTCCGCTGCAGCGCCCCACACGGCCTGGACCACGGCGGCCAGCACCATCAGCGTCGCGCCGAGCAGGTAGCCGTAGAACACGAACGTCCGGTCCCCGGTGTCGATCAGCGCCCCGAACAGGGTAGGGCCGACGATCCCGCCCAGCCCGGTGCCGAAGGCGTAGAACACCGCAATGGCCAATGCGCGGATTTCCAACGGGAAGGTCTCGGCGACGGTGAGGTAGGCCGAGCTGGCGGCGGCCGAGGCGAAGAAGAAGATCACCATCCAGCAGAGGGTCTGCTCGGTCACGTCCAGCAGGCCCTGCTGGAAACCGTAGCCACTGGCGGCCAGCAGCACGCCAGACAGCAGGAACGTGGTGCTGATCATGATCCGCCGTCCGACCACGTCGAACAGACGCCCTAGCAGCAATGGCCCACAGAAGTTGCCCAGTGCGAAAGGCAGCACGTACCAGCCCACGTGGGCCGAAGGCACGTCGTAGAAGTCCGTCAGCACCAGGGCATAGGTGAAGAAGATCGCGTTGTAGAAAAAGGCCTGGGCGGTGAGCAGCGTGAGCCCCACCAACGCCCGTTGGCGGTGGCCGATGAACAGGGTCGAGAACACCTCGCGAATCGGCGTGTGATCCCGCGCGCGCAGGCGCAAGGGCGCGCTGGTGACGGGCGGCAGGTCGATCCCGTGTGCCCGGTAGCGCTGTTCGATGGCGGCGACGATGCGCTCGGCTTCCTCGGGGCGATCGTGGATCATCAGCCACCGTGGGCTTTCCGGAATCCACAGGCGCATCCAGACGATGATCAGCCCCAGCACGGCGCCGATGCCGAAGCACAGCCGCCAGCCCAGTTCGGTCCCCACCCAGTCGGCATCCAGCAGCACGATCGCGCCGACCGCGCCGAGGGCAGCGCCGATCCAGAAAGTGCCGTTGACGGTCAGGTCCACCCAGCCGCGAAAGCGCGCAGGCGTGAACTCCTGGATGGTCGAGTTGATGGCCGTGTATTCGCCCCCGATGCCCGCCCCGGTCAGAAAGCGAAACAGCAGGAAACTCCACAGGTTCCACGACAGCGCCGTCGCGGCCGTGGCGGCGATGTACAGGAACAAGGTGATGAAGAACAGTTTGCGCCGGCCCAGGCGATCGGTGAGCCAGCCGAAGAACAGCGCGCCCAGCACGGCGCCGGCGATGTAGACGGCGCCGGCCAGGCCGATGTCGGTGTTGCTCATCCGCAGGGCCGGGCTGTCTTTCAAGGCGCCGGACACTGACCCTGCCAGTGTGACCTCCAGCCCATCGAGCAGCCAGGTGATGCCCAGCGCGAACACCAGCAGGGTATGAAAACGTGTCCAGGGCAGACGGTCGAGGCGTGCCGGGATGTCGGTGGCGAAATGGCGCTCCTGTGGGGAGGCCGAGGGTTCGCGCAGGGCTCGGGTGGTCATGGCAACTCCTGTTCGCTGACAAGCCTTCAACCGATGGAGCAGCGCAGGGCGGCAAGAGTTCCGGCCAGCCAGGGGCTGGCGTACCCGTCGGGGCGCGCTCGTCTCAGGCGTTCAGGACGAGCGACGCCACAGGCGCATTCACCACAGTGCAGGTGTGGCGGTCGCGAGGGTACGCTCGAAGACCTCGAGGGCCCGTTCGACATCGGCCTCGGTGGTCTGGCGACCCAGGCTCAGGCGCACGCTGCTGCGTGCCTGTGCCGGGGTCAGGCCCAGGCCCAGCAAGACGTGGGAAGCTGCCTGGCTGGCGGAGTTGCAGGCCGAGGTCGAGGACAGGGCCAGGTCACCGGCAAGGGCTGCGCTGTTGAAACCGGGGGTCTCGATGCGCAGGTTCAAGGTATGGGGAATGCGCTGGTACGGACAACCGTTGAGCGAGACGCCTGGCAGGGCCAGCAGCCCTTCGCGCAGGCGCTGGCTCAGCCGCTCCAGGCGCTGGTGCTCGGCATCGCCCGGCACGCTGGCCAGTGCGAAGGCACGGCCCATGCCGACGATCTGGTGCGTTGCCAGGGTACCCGAGCGCAGGCCGCCTTCATGCCCGCCGCCGTGGATCTGGGCACGCAGGGCCGGCCGCGCGCGCGGCCCGACGTACAGTGCGCCGATGCCCTTGGGGCCATACACCTTGTGCGCCGAGAACGATATCATGTCAACCGCATCGCGCTGCACGTCGAGCCCGCGGCGGCCGATGGCCTGCGCGGCATCGACGTGCAGCAGCGCGCCATGGCGCCGGACCCGCTCGCCGATCGCGGCGATGTCGGTCCAGGTCCCCAGTTCGTTGTTGACGGCCATCAGCGACACCAGCACGGTGTCGGGCCTCAAGGCCGCCTCCACCGCGTCGGGCTGGATCAGCCCATGGGCATCGGGCTGCAGCCGGGTGATGGCATGGCCCTGGCGCTCGAGTTCGGCGACGGTGTCGAGCACGGCCTTGTGCTCGAGCACGCTGGTGATCACATGGCCAGGCGTGCCTGAGGTGAGGGCGATGCCCTTGAGCGCCAGGTTGTTCGACTCGGTGGCACCCGACGTCCAGACGATGTCGCCGGCCGGTGCGCCCACGCGTTCGGCCACGTGCTGCCTGGCCTGCTCGACGGCCGTGCGCGCGGCCTGGCCATAGGCGTGACCTGTCGAGGCAGGGTTGCCGAACGTGGCCTGGCTGCCCAGGCAGCCCATCATGGCCTCGATGACACGGTCGTCGACTGGAGTGGTGGCGGCGTAGTCGAAATACAGAGGTGTACGTGGCATGTCGGCAACCCATTGTGACAACGGGCATCGACCGTCGATGCCCCTGTCAGAATGGTACTAATGGCGTAGAGGAAAAATATTATTTTTTATCCTGGTAATCACTTCGTTTTGTGAAAATAAATTCCACAAAACTTTGATAACTGGAAATTATATTCAAGCCTTATGGCGAGCTTCGATTTCGATCGATATTTTGGTTATAAGAAGAGGGCGTAGTACCATCGACCACGCCCCTCGCGTCGGCGTGCTGCCGTACCGAGGGTGCCGGCGCCGTGTCTCCAGGGGGCAGGGGCACGGCCGGCTGGCCGCGCGTCTTGATCAGCGACAGCACCACGCCGCCCACCAGCAGCCCCAGGGTCACGCCGAGCGAAAGCAGCGCCGGCACCTTGCCGATCAGCCCGTGGTAGAAGATCTTGCAGCCGATGAACACCAGCACCAGGGCCAGCGCGTACTTGAGGTAGACGAAGCGGTGCATCAGCGCGGCCAGGGCGAAATACAGCGAGCGCAGGCCCAGGATCGCGAAGATGTTCGAGGTGTACACGATGAAGGGGTCCTGGGTGATCGCGAAGATCGCCGGGACGCTGTCCACCGCAAACACCAGGTCGGCCAGCTCGATCAGTACCAGGGCCAGAAACAGCGGGGTGGCATGGCGCAGCGCCCGCGACTGGCCAGGCGGCGTCTGGTGCACGAAGAAGCGGGCGCCATGCAGCTCGTCGGTGACGCGCAGGTGCCGCCGGACGAACCGCAGCATGGGGTTGTTGGCCAGATCGGGCTGGCTGTCGTCCCTGGACAGCGCCATCTTCACCCCGGTGAACAGCAGGAACGCACCGAAGAGATACAGTACCCAGGCAAAGTTCTGCACCAGCGCGGCCCCCACGCCGATCATGATCGCACGCAGGACCACCACCCCCAGGATGCCCCAGAACAGCACGCGGTGCTGGTAGCGACGGGGGATGGCGAAGTAGCTGAAGATCATCGCCATGACGAACACGTTGTCCATCGACAGCGATTGTTCGACCAGAAAGCCCGTGTAGAACTCCATGGCCGATTGAGCGCCCAGCTGTACCCAGATCCACACGCCGAACAGCACGCCGACGCTGAAGTACCCTGAATAGAGCAAGAGGCTTTCGCGCATCTCGATCTCGCGCTCCTGGCGGTGCAGCACACCGAGGTCGAGCACCAGCAAGCCGATGACGATGGCGACGAACACCAGCCACAACCAGGTGCTGGTGCCCAGTACGGGCGTTGTCAAGAACGTCTGCAGAGCTGTCATGAGCCCCTCCTGATGAATGTCGTCGTTGCATGGGCAACCGTGATTCCGACATGGCGGCCTGGCAGCCGTCAGAGGGGCCCGGTAATCACTTGAATTCAAGCCTAGCTGCAGTTGCTCAGGCGGTGAGCGGGCAGGGTGTTACAGCGTTTTTCCAGCGGGGCGCTTCTTCACGAACGCCTCCTTCGCCCCGCCCCAACGCACCCAGACTTCGACCCGACGGTTTCGCTGACGCCCGTTGGCGCGCGCGTTGTCGGCGACCGGCAATTGATCGCCCAGGCCCAGCACGTCGCGCACCTCCACGCCGGTGCGGGCCAACGCACGGCGTACGGCCATCGCCCGCAGGCGCGAGAGCAAGGCGGCGCGCCCAGGTGCCTGCTTGGGGTCGCCGAAGCCGACCAGCGTCACCGGCGTGGTGCCTGCGCCCCGTCCGCGCACGTAGGCCGCGATGCGCTGGACATCGCGCAGCGCCTTGTTGTCCAGCGTCGCGCTCGAGGGCTGAAAGCGCAGGCTCACGTTCAACCGCAGCGCGTTGTCCTGCAAGGCCTGGTAACGAGGCGGTACCTTGCCCGCGCGGCGTGTCGGCAAGGCGAGCACCTGCTGCGACACGAAGCCTTGTCGCGCGACGATGGCCTGGCCGGCCGGGCTCTGCATGAAGGCCACCAGGGCCGTGGCCATGGGGCGTTGCACGGACGTCGGTTGGTAGACGTACAGGCGCCGGGTGAGCGGATAGTCCTCGTTGGCCACGCTGGTCGGCGACGGCTGCAGAGCAGCGGCACTGCCGTCGGCGATCGCCAGGACCTTGGCATGGCGCACGACGGCCAGGCTGCTGAAACCGATGGCCTGCCGATCGTTCGCCACCTGTGCGACCAGCGCTTCGTTGGATTCGAAGCGCTTGGCGTGGGTGGTCAAGGCCGCCGAGGAGTCATCGAGCACCACTGTTCGGAAGGTCTCGAACGTGCCTGAGCGCGCATCGCGTGCCAGCACGTGGATCTCGCCGCCCGGCAAGCCCAGCTGCGCCCAGTGCGTCAGGCGTCCGGCGAAGACCGCCGTGAGCTGGTCGAGGCTCAGCGCTTTCAGGGGGTTGGCCGGATGAACGACCACGGCCACAGCGTCCAGGCCGATGACGTGCTCGGCCTCGGCCGAACGCAGGTCGCCCAGCGCCTGCAGCCGCTCGGCCGTGGCGGCGTCCAGCGGGCGCGAGGCAGCTGCGAGGTCGGCACGGGCGCTCGCCAAGGCCTCGAAGCCGGTCTGGGTGCCGTGAGCGGCGATCTCGACACGCAACGGCTGGCCATCGGCGCCCCGTGCCGTGATGGCGACTTCGTTGAGCACCGGACTCACCTGGGTGCGGATGTGCGAAGCGCCCTGGCCGGCCAGCCAGCCGCGCACCAGCGTGGGCAGGACGGCAGCGCCAAGCGTGTTGGACCCTGCCAGGCGCAGTGGCGCCTCGGCTGCCCAGGCAATGCTCGACGACAACAGCAGCAAAAGGCACAGACGACGCATGTGAACGTGTTCTTGGGTGGATGCCGATACGCTACCGGGTACGGATGACAGGTGCATGACTGGCCGGCAGAACCCTCCAGCGCTTATGCTGTTACGAAATATTTCTAACAAACCGGACAAGGAGGGCACGATGCCATTGAGAGACCTGCTGCTGGCCCTGGTGGTCATCGTGGTGTGGGGGCTGAACTTCGTGGTGATCAAGATCGGTCTCGACGGCCTGCCGCCCATGCTGCTGGGGGCGTTGCGCTTTGCCTTGGTGGCGTTCCCCGCGGTGTTCTTCATCAAGCGCCCCAAGCTGCCGTGGCGCTGGCTGATCGCCTACGGCGCGACCATCTCGCTCGGCCAGTTCGCCTTCCTGTTCCAGGCCATGTACAGCGGCATGCCGCCGGGCCTGGCCTCGCTGGTGCTGCAGTCCCAGGCGTTCTTCACCTTGTTCTTCGCCGCCTTGTTCCTGCGCGAGCCACTGCGCCCGGCCAGCCTGGCCGGCTTGCTGGTGGCCGCAAGCGGGCTGGCGCTGATCGGCAGCGAGGACAGCAGCCACGTCCCGGTGCTGGCACTGCTGCTGACCTTGTGCGCCGGGGCCATGTGGGGCATGGGCAACATCATCACCCGGCGGTTCGGTTCGGTGGACCTGGTAGCCCTGGTGATCTGGGGTGGCTTGATCCCGCCACTGCCGTTCCTGGCCTTGTCGTACTGGCTCGAAGGGCCGGCCCTGATCGGCCAGGCGCTGATGGGCATTGGCTGGCACTCGATCGGCGCCTTGGCCTACCTGGCGTTCATCGCCACCATGCTCGGCTACAGCCTGTGGAGCACGCTGTTGTCTCGGCATCCTGCCGGCAAGGTGGCGCCGTTTTCCCTGCTGGTGCCGGTGATCGGCCTGAGTTCCTCGGCCTGGCTGCTGGGGGAGCGGCTGAGCGCGATCCAGGGGTGGGGGGCGCTGCTGGTCATGCTGGGCCTGCTGATCAACGTGTTCGGGGCGCGTCTAGGTCAGCGTCTGCGCGCGGCCTTTTGCTAGGATGGGCACTTCCGTTCATCTTGCCTGAAAGGGATGGCGGCCGAACGCCGCCGCCCTCGTACGAGGAGACGCCCCATGATCGTGACCACCACCCACCATGTCGAAGGCCGCTCGGTCGCCGCTTATCTGGGCATCGTCAGCGCCGAATCGGTACAAGGCGTCAACTTCGTCAGAGACTTCTTCGCCCGCTTTCGCGATGTGTTCGGCGGCCGCTCGCAAACGCTGGAAAGCGCCTTGCGTCTGGCCCGCGAGCAGGCCACGGCCGAATTGATCGAGCGGGCTCGGTCACTCAAGGCGGACGCGGTGGTCGGTGTCGATTTCGAGATCAGCATGCCCTCGGTGCAGGGCGGCATGGTGGTGGTCTTCGCGACGGGGACGGCAGTGCGGCTGAGCTGAAGGCCACTGCCTAGGCGTTAGAGTATCCTGCACAGCAAATCAATCAGACGATTGGCATTTCTGTGTAGGAATTTCCCTAAGTTTGTTGATCAGGCTCAAGTGAAGGGCAGGTACGCCTCGCCATGGCGTGCGCGCTGTGCCTTACTGTGCCCGCTTTTCGGCACAGGAGATCGAAGCCATGCGCATCAGGGAAGAGACCTATTGGACGTGGGCCGATGCCCAGCTGCACAGCCGTTGCCATGACGAAGTGCTGAGCGATGGCACCACCCTCGACGTGCAGGTGCGCCTGTCACGGCTGGGCGCCGCCCAGTTGTTCCTGGGGGTATACGACCGCTCGGGCAAGGCCATGCTGGAGGAGTACTACCCCTCGCGACCGGGCGAGAGCATGACGCGTGCGATGGTCTGGGGCGTGAACCGTGCCAGGGCCATGGCGACCTGCGAGAACGCCCGCGGCCCCGAGCAACGACGTGCGTAGGAACGACGAGGCCGGCCGCCCCTGCCAGGGATGGCCGGCCTCGTGCAAGGCTTCAGCGTGCCAGATGACGGCCTGCGCCTTCAGGTGCCAGTGCCTTGAGTGACTCCAGCACACCGCCGACGAAAGCGGCATCGGCGGCGGCCTTCTTGCCGACATAGCCCTGGCCTCGGCGGAAGACCTTGAGGCAGGCCTTCATGCTGGGCATGTGCGCATCGATCTCGCCCTCGCCGATGTTCGGCGGCAGGCGGTCGAGTCGAACGTCGCCGGCTTGGCTGATCCACAGGACATGGTCATCGTGGCTGTCCTTGCGCGTGGCGAACAGACGAGCCAGTTGGTCGAGCGTGAGTTGATCGTTCAAGTTCATGGTCAAGCCCCTTCTATCCAGTATGAAGTGATTCCCGGCGCTTCAGAGATGTAGCGCGTTACCCAGGCTGCTACCGCAGCGTCACCACAGGGGCTTTGTCACCTGTCTTTTGGACAGTTCCTGCTCCACGAGTGGCCGTTTCCGACTGAAAAGACCACCTGGACTACCCTTGCCTGCCTCCGATCAGGAAGACGGCCTCATCATGCATAAGCCGCAAACCACCCGTCAACTATTTTGTAGTGAAAAATAAAAGTCACTACAAGACTGGTGGGTCGCGTCTTCACAGGCCTTGTCGCACGCTGCCACGGTGTCCTTTCACCGATACGTGACGGGGTGTTGGCGTTAGCAGGACAGCAGCGATCGCCCTATGCTGTGCCGTTCTTCCTCGCCGCTCGAGACCGGTTGCCATGAAATACCTGCGCATGCTCTTCGATCCCTTCACGTTGACCCTGCTGGCCGTGGTCGCCACGGCCACCGTGCTGCCTTGCCAGGGGCAGGGCGCCTACGTGTTCGGCTGGCTCACCAACCTGGCCATCGGCCTGCTGTTCTTCCTGCATGGCGCCAAGCTGTCCCGTGAGGCGATCATCGCCGGCGCCGGGCACTGGCGCCTGCACCTGGTGGTGTTCAGCTGCACGTTCGCGTTGTTCCCTCTGATCGGGTTGGCTTTCAAGCCGTTGTTCCTGCCGTTGGTGGGCAACGAGCTGTACTTGGGGGTGTTGTACCTGTGTGCACTGCCGGCCACGGTGCAATCGGCCATCGCCTTCACCTCGCTGGCCCGAGGCAACGTACCGGCGGCGATCTGCAGCGCGGCGGCGTCCAGCCTGCTGGGCATCTTCCTGACCCCGTTGCTGGTGATGCTGCTGCTGGGCGCGGACGGTGAGACCGGCTCGGGGCTGGATGCCGTGTTGAAGATCACCTTGCAGCTGCTGGTGCCGTTCGTCGCGGGTCAGCTGGCGCGTCGCTGGATCGGTGGCTGGGTCAAGCGCCATGCGCGCTGGCTCAAGGTCGTCGACCAGGGCTCGATCCTACTGGTGGTCTACACCGCCTTCAGCGACGCCGTGGTCACCGGGCTCTGGCAGAGCGTGTCGCCCCAGCACCTGGCCGGGTTGTTCGCGGTCTGCGCGATCCTGCTGGCGGCGATCCTCTTGGTGACGCACCTGGTCGGCCGGCTGTTCGGCTTCAACCTCGAGGACCGCATCACGATCCTGTTCGCCGGTTCGAAGAAGAGCCTGGCCACCGGCGTGCCAATGGCCCAGGTGCTGTTCGTCGGCAGTGGCATCGGCGCGATGATTCTGCCGCTGATGCTGTTCCATCAGATCCAGCTGATGGTCTGTGCCGTGCTCGCGCAGCGTTACGCGCGCCGTGAAGCCCCCCTCGACGGTGCGGCCATCACCCGCTGAGGCCGCCGCGTGCTTCAGGCGGGCGCAGGGGTCAGGGGGTGCAGCGCACGAAAGCTCTGCGCCTCCGACACCAGCCAGTCGTGCACGGCACGCGGGCCTGGGCGCATCAAGCCGGCGGGCGGATAGAGCAGCACGTAGCGCTTGTGGTTGGGGATCGGCGTGCCGAACGGCACGATCAGGGCGCCACGCTCCAGTTCGTCGTTGAGCAGGGTGCGCCGGGCGATGGCCACGCCGATGCCAGCGATGGCGGCCTCGATGGTCAGGTGGTTGCGGTTGAAGGTGTGGCCACGGCGCACGTCCAGCCCGCTAGCGCCGATCTTGTCCAGGTAGAACGCCCACTCCGAATACTCCGAGCTGCCCCGCCAGGCGGTGATGTCGTGCAGCAGCGGGTAGTGCACCAGGTCCGCCGGCCCGTGCAGCGGCGGCCGTCCGCGCAGCAGGGCCGGCGAGCAGACCGGAAAGATCTGCTCGTCCAGCAGGGGAGTGGAGAGCATGCCCGGATAACTGCCGTCGTTCAGGTCGACCGCCAGGTCGAAGTCGCCTTCGTGCAGCGGCTGGTTGCTGTCTTCGGCTACCAGGCGCAGTTCGATGTCCGGGTAGCGTTGCTGGAGGCGCGGCAGGCGAGGGGTGAGCCACTTGGCGAGGAACGAGGGGATCGAGCGCAGGCGCACTGTGCCGCGAATGTCGCCCGCGTTCAGCCGCACCAGTTCGGACTCGATGCTGCCGTAGGCCTCGGTGACCGTCTGCGCCAGGCGCTGGCCCTCGGCCGTCAGCTCGACGCCACGGGCGCGACGCAGGAACAGCCGAAAGCCGAGCCGCTCTTCCAGCTGGCGCATCTGCTGGCTGACCGCGCCGGGGGTGATGTGCAGCTCCTCGGCGCAGCGGGTGAAGGACAAGTGCCGCGCCGCGCAGGAAAACACGTGCAGCCAGACGAACAGGGGGCCAGCGAGTTGTCGATGCACGGTTTAGTCCTGCTAAAGGCTTGGTTAGGAACTTTCGTTGGTCAGTGTAGGGCAATCGCGTCACCATCGCATCACAACGGCATCGAGCGCTTCCTTCATCCGGAATTCATCGATCGCATCTCGTGACCGACGGTGAGGTATTAGCATGGCTATCAGTGTGTTCGACTTGTTCAAGATCGGCATCGGCCCTTCCAGTTCGCATACCGTCGGCCCCATGCGCGCCGCGGCGACCTTCGCCAAGGCTTTGCGTGAGCAAGGCCTGCTGGAGCAGGTCGAGCGGGTCGAAACCCGCCTGTACGGGTCCCTGTCGGCCACCGGTATTGGCCACGCGACCGATCGCGCCACCTTGCTCGGGCTGATGGGGCAATGGCCCGACCAGATCGACCCGCACAGCATCGGCCCGCGCATCGACCAGCTGATGCAAGAGCATTGCCTGATGCTCGATGGTCGTCACCCGGTCGACTTCCATTACACCCGCGACATGCTGTTGCTGGACGAGAACCTGCTCTACCACCCCAATGCCATGCGCCTGGAGGCCCTCGGGGCTGACGGCAGCCTGCTGTCGCACACCTATTACTCGGTGGGCGGTGGCTTCATCGTCGAGCAGGCCGAAGTCGATGCGCCGGACCAGGGCGACGCCCAGGTGACGTTGCCCTATGAGTTTTCGACGGCCGCCGAGTTGCTGGCCCTGTGCAAGGCCCACGGCCTGAGCGTCGGTCAGTTGATGATGGCCAACGAACGGGCCTGGCGCAGCGAACAGGACATCCGCGACGGCCTGCTGAAGATCTGGGCGGCCATGCGCGAGTGCGTCGTCAATGGCCTGAAAAACGAAGGCGTTCTGCCAGGCGGCCTCAACGTCCGGCGCCGTGCGGCCCGACTGCACCGCAGCCTTCAGGAGCTGGGCAAGCCCAACGTCATCGGCTCCACGCTCAGCGCCATGGAGTGGGTCAACCTGTTCGCCCTGGCGGTCAACGAGGAAAACGCCGCCGGTGGGCGCATGGTCACCGCACCGACCAATGGCGCTGCCGGCATCATCCCCGCCGTGCTGCACTACTACATGAAGTTCAACCCCGACGCTTGCGACGACGATGTGGTCGCGTTTCTCCTGGCCGCCGCCTCCGTGGGCATCCTGTGCAAGAAGAACGCCTCGATTTCCGGCGCCGAGGTCGGTTGCCAGGGCGAGGTCGGCTCGGCCTGCTCGATGGCGGCGGCCGGTCTGGCCGAAGTGCTGGGCGCGACACCGCCGCAACTGGAGAACGCCGCCGAGATCGCCCTGGAGCACAACCTTGGCCTGACGTGCGACCCGGTCGGCGGCCTGGTCCAGGTGCCGTGCATCGAGCGCAACGCGATCGCCGCGGTCAAGGCCATCAACGCCGTGCAGATGGCCTTGCGTGGCGACGGTGAGCACTTCATCTCGCTGGACCAGGTGATCCGTACCCTGCGTGACACCGGCGCGGACATGCACGACAAGTACAAGGAAACCTCCCGTGGCGGTCTGGCCGTCGCCTTCGTGGAGTGCTGAGCACGACGTGAGCGAGCTGAACGCCAGGCAGAGAGCAGATGGGTGCCCGCTCACCGCCTGAACTTCCCTCGGGGCGGGTCGTTCTGACAGTGCATGCCCTTTTGCCGTCAGTTCACCGAGGTGCCGATGCAACGCCTGTCCATCAGCCAGATCACCACCCAGCCGTTGTCCATCGAGGACGACCTGCACCTGTGCAGGCGCCTGGGGTGCGCGCTGGAACTTGCCGAAAAGAAGCTGTCCAGCGACCCGCAGCAGGCGCGTGACCAGCTTGCGATGATCAAGGACAGCGGGGTGCGCGTCACCTCGATCCAGCCACGCACCCTGTCGATCTACCCCACGCACTCGGCCCCCGAGCCACACGCGCCGCAGGCCCGCCTGGAGGCGCTGATGGGCACGGTCGAGCTGTTCGCAGGCTTCTGGCAGGGCATTCCGCTGGTGACCAACACGGGGGCCGATGCCGAGGGTAACGAAGCGCGGGTCTGGGACGGTTGCCTCGAGCACTACCCGACCCTGGCACGGCATGCCCAGGCCCACGGCCTGAAGATCGCGCTGGAGGCGTTGGGGCCGTCGCTGATGAACCGCAACTCGATCCTGTTTTCATTCAGCCAGGCGCGGGAGCTGGCCGCGCAGGTGGATCACCCGGCGTTCGGCGTGTGCCTGGACCTCTACAACAGCTGGCAGGACCGCGCGTTGGTCGAGGCGATCAGCGCCGACAAGCTGTTTCTGGTGCAGCTGGCCGACTGGCGCCGGCCACGTTCGTTGCACGACCGCCGCGCCTTGGGGGAGGGTGCGATCCCGCTCGGCGAACTGCTGCGCGCGATCGTCGCGTGCGGTTATGCGGGTGATTACGTGCTGGAGATCTTCTCCGAATCCGTACCCGACTCGCTATGGGCCGACAAGGCCACGCTGGTGCGCGCGGTAGAGGCCAGCCAAGGCGCCTTCGATGCACTGGCGGCGACACTTGAGCGCTCGGTTCAGCCCTGAGCCCCGCGCTGGACGATGCCCAGCACCTCGCGCACCGCGCTGACCTCCAGCTGCCCAGGTGCCGAGGCCTGGCCGATGCTGGCATAGGTCAGCGCCGCGCCGGTCAACTGGGAAATGACCTGATCGACCCACGCTACCGTGTCGCGCAGCGACAGCGTGAACCGACGTTCATGCCCTCGTTTGGCCCACGCGCTGTGCGCAAGCACCATGCCGGCCGTGGTCACGGGGACTTGATCAGAAATTCACGACGTTGCATGCGCGCCTCTCATAGAAAATAAGTTAAGTTTTTGATTTTAAATTAATTAATTACAGAGCTTTGTGGGCCCTGCGGGCCCAATCGCGGCACAGGGGCCGCTCCCACAGGTGACCGCGATAGCCTGCAACTCCGCGCGGTGGGGCTACGGGTGGATCGGCCCCTGCCGGGGCGCCGGACCGGCCGCGATGGGCCGCAAAGCGGCCCTAAAATCGATTAGCGGTAAAGCCCCGGACCCTGCTAACTATTGTCATGTTCTCTGCGCGACAGCGCGGCGCCAAGGCGGCGGGCGGACTCCCAGGGCAATCGATCCGCAAAGCCCCGTACCAGAGCCTTCCGACTTCGAATCGCACGCCGGGCGAAGGGTTCAACCCTGGCGCTACAGGCGGGTCGTCCAGGCGGCGCCAGAGACCGCTTGTCGTTCAAGTCGCTCCGTTAATCGCACAAGACCGGTGCAGGGCGTTTCTTCGGTTATGGTGAAGGAGCGAAGCACGCATTCATCCACGAGCGAATGACCCATTGCTGGGCTGGTCATCTACCAATCGGCGCTCGACTGCGGTCAGGCCTACCTTCGCACTCACGGATCATGACAAGAGGGTCGAGGTATGCCACTGCTAGGATTGTCGACGCTGGAATTGCGTCAGATCATCGAACGGGCCTGCCTGCCCGATCGGTGCGAAGTCAGCTGTTCGGAGGACGGATACCTGACGATCCGCCTGGGCAAGGGCGAGTCGCTCGAGGAGTGCGTGATGCTCTGTGACGTGCCGCTCGACAGCTTGAACAGTACCCGGGACGTGCTGGGGCTCATCATGCAGTTGCGCCACCAACAGCATCCCCCGGCCAAGGAAGTCTGGCCTGGGGTGTCCGCCCCGGCCATGCGAGCCGGCACCTGACGCTGCGCAGGATCACTGGAGTTCCAGCAGCAGCTTGATGCCGCCATCCCCGCACTTGCCATGATGGCGCACCACCCCATGGTAGGCCTTGCCTTCCCAGACGAACGCAAGGCTGTGGGATCGGTCGAGTTTCTTGGGCAGGGGCGGCGCGATGTGCAGCTGCAGGCCCTGTCGGCCGCCCAATTGCAGCGGGGCAAGCTGTACTTCGCATTCGACCCGCTGCGACAGGGGGCCGAAGAGCGTATCGCGGACATAGTCCAGTTCGAGGCAAGCGCTGGGGGCACGGCAAGGTGACTTCATGGGACTCACTCCATCGACAGAGTTCGGGGTCACACGGCGAATGACCCAGGAGGGCAGGCGAAAGTCCCTGTTCGAAGCCTCCCGGCTTCAAGTGTTCAATACATTTGCGCGACAGGTACCGAGCGCGGTGTGGGAAGGCTCGGTTCATTGAGGGTGGCAAAGGGTGCCTCAGTGGTCAAGTGACAGGGTTGTTAATTCAAAGATCTTCCAGGCGGCCTGATCGACGGTCGTCTGTCGACAAGGCGAGCACGCTCGCGCTTCAGCGAATGAAGTGCACCTTGCCCGAATCGTCGTTGCCCATGTAGATGCCGTACACCCCTGCCTGGCGCTCGAGGATGTACCGCTCCAGGATCTGCCGGATGGCCGGGTAGTAGATGTCGTCCCAGGGGATGTCCGCCGGTTCGAAGAACCGGTATTCCAGCGTCTCGGCACCGAACTGTCCGGTTTCCTCGATGACGGTGGCGCGGAAGATGATGTAGACCTCGCTGATGCGGGGCACGCTGAACACCGAATAGGGCGCGAAGATGTCGGCGCGCACGCCGGTCTCTTCCCACACTTCGCGTAGGGCGGCCTCTTCGGTGGTTTCGCCCGCCTCCATGAAGCCGGCAGGCAGCGTCCAGGTGCCAGGGCGCGGCGGGATGGCGCGGCGGCAGAGCAGGTACTTGCCATCGCGTTCGATGATGCAACCGGCGATGATCTTCGGGTTCACGTAATGAATGTACCCGCAGCCGGTGCAGTGCAGGCGTTCATGGGTATCGCCGGGCGGAACGCCCCGAGCCAGTTCCAGGGTGCAATGGGGGCAGTAGCGCGGGGCGTTGGGCATGGTCAGCGGCCTATGCGAGGGTCCTTGAGTGCCACCGGGGCGACCAGATCGCGCACCTTGGCCGTGTCATCCTGCTTCTGGCGCAGGTACTCCAAGGCCACCTTGGCGGCAGCGCGCACATGGTCGACCGAGGCCTGGTGAGCGACCAGCGGATCGCCGCTCTTGATCGCCTCGACCATCTTTTCCATCTCCAGGTTGCTGGCGCCTCGGCGGTTGACCTGCGACACCGAGGTGGCGCGCAGGTAGCTGATGCGTGCCTGCAACTGGCGCAACTGGGTCGCGGCGACATGGTTGCCCGAGCCTTCGAGCAGCACGTCGTAGAACCCTTGGACCGACTCGAGCACCTGCTGCAGTTCGCCTTGCTCCAGGGCTTCGCGGTTTTCCTCGAGCGCCCGTTCCAGGGCGCGGATGTGCTTGGCCTTGGCGTTGAGGGTGAACAGCTGGACGATCAGGCCTTCGAGCACGCAGCGCAGCTCGTAGATGTCGCGGGCGTCCTCCAGGGTGATGATGGCGACCCGCGGCCCCTTGGCGTCGGCGAACTCCACCAACCCCTCGGACTCCAGGTGGCGCAAGGCCTCGCGCACCGAGGTACGGCTGACGCCCAGCCGCTCGCAGAGGTCGCGCTCGACCAGGCGGTCGCCGGGCAGCAGATGAAAGTTCATGATCGCGGCGCGCAGCTTGTCGAGCACGATTTCACGCAGGGTAACGGGGTTGCGGTTGACCTTGAAGCTGTCGTCGAGGGGCTGGCGTTTCATCGAGTGCGCTCTGAGAGAGGCCATCGAACCCCGGATGCCGGGCACCCCGAACCTGGGTGCGTCCTGCAAGGTTCGACTGGCCCGTTGTTAACGGGTTGACTCCGCGTCGGCCTCGGCGAACGCTTCGCGGGCCAGGCGGAAGCTGTCCACCGCCGCAGGCACGCCGCAATAGATGCCGACCTGGAGCAGAATTTCGCGAATCTGTTCACGGCTCAGCCCATTGCGCAAGGCGCCGCGGATATGCAGCTTGAGCTCATGGGGCCGGTTGAGCGCGGAAATCATGGCCAAGTTTATCATGCTGCGCTCCTGGAGCGACAAACCATCACGGCCCCAGACGTGGCCCCAGCAGTACTCGGTGACCAGTTCCTGCAAGGGTTGGGTGAACGCATCGGCGTTCTGGATCGAACGGTTGACGTAGTCCTCGCCCAGCACCTGGGTGCGGATCGCCAGGCCTTTCTCGTACTTCTCGCGGCTCATGCTGCAGGCTCCTGGAAAGAAAACGGGGCCGCAACCGAGGGTGAGTGCGGCACGACCCCAAACACGTTTCAGCCAAGCGGCGGCAGGGCGCCGAGCTTGCCTTTGTGGTAGAGCATCGGTGGCACCGGCTCGTCCGGCAGGATCAGGTGCTTGACCGCCCCGACGATGATGGCGTGGTCGCCACCGTCGTATTCGCGCCACAGCTCGCATTCGATCACCGCCGTGGCGTTGGGCAGGATGGGGTTGCCCCGTTCGCTCAGCTGCCAGTCGATGCCCTTGGCCTTGTCCTTGCCCTTGCCGGCGAAGGCATAGGCTTCCCGGGTCTGCTCGGCCGACAGCAGGTGGATGGCAAAGGACTTGCTGTCGCGCAGGACCGGGTAGGTGTCCGAGCTGTAGTTGGGGCAGAACAGCACCAGCGCCGGATCGATCGACAATGCGCTGAACGCACTGGCGGTGATGCCGACGATGCCGCCGTCGGCATCCAGGGTGGTGACCACCGTCACGCCGGATGGGAACGAGCCCATCACGTCTTTGTAGATGCCGGGTTCGATCATCTCAGTGCACCTCTCAACGCATCACGAAGGGGTCGGGCATCGGCGCGGTGGACAGGTTGATCCACACGGTCTTCAGCTCGGTATAGGCGAGCACCGAATCGATGCCGCTCTCGCGGCCATAGCCGCTGTTCTTGAAACCGCCGATCGGCGCCATGGCCGAGACCGCGCGGTAGGTGTTGACCCAGATGATACCCGAGCGGACATCGCGCGCCAGCCGGTGCGCACGGCCCAGGTCGCGGGTCCAGATGCCGGCGGCCAGGCCGAACTGCGAGTCGTTGGCAATCGCCAGCGCCTCTTCTTCGGTCTTGAAGCGGATCACCGCCGCCACCGGGCCGAAGACCTCTTCCTGCATGATGGTCATGGCGTTGCTGTCGCATTCGAACAGCGTCGGCTCGTAGAACCAGCCGTCACCCTCGACCTCGGCACGCTTGCCGCCCATGCGCAGCGTGGCGCCTTCGGCCTGGGCGGCGGCGACCAGCTGCTCGACCACGGCCAGCTGTTGCGCGGTGGCCATCGGGCCCATCTCGCTGTCGTCGTGCTGGGGGTTGCCGATGCGGATGCGCTGGGCGCGGGCGATCAGGCGCTCGACGAACTCGTCGAAGATCTCGTCCTGCACCAGCAGGCGCGAGCCGGCCACGCAGCTCTGCCCGGAGGCGGCATAGATCCCGGCCACGGCGCCGTTGATGGCGCTGTCCAGGTCGGCATCGGCGAAGATGATGTTCGGCGACTTGCCGCCCAGCTCCAGCGACAGCTTGGCAAAGTTCTCGGCGCTGCTGCGCACCACATGACGCGCCGTGGCCGCGCCGCCGGTGAAGGCGATCTTGCGTACCAGGGGGTGGCGGGTGAGGGCAGCGCCGGTGCTCGGGCCGAAGCCGGTGACCACGTTGACCACGCCCGGCGGGAAGCCGGCTTCCAGGGCCAGGCGGGCCAGCTCGAGAATGGTCGCCGAGGCATGCTCGGAGGGCTTGAGCACGATGGTGTTGCCGGCGGCCAGGGCCGGTGCCAGCTTGATCGAGGTCAGGTACAGCGGGCTGTTCCACGGGATGATCCCGGCCACCACGCCGATCGGCTCGTGCACGGTGTAGGCGAACAGGTCCGGCTTGTCCAGCGGCAGCGTGCCCCCTTCGAGCTTGTCGGCCAGGCCCGCGGTGTAGTGGAAGAACTCTGGCAGGTAACCGACCTGGCCACGGGTCTCGCGGATCAGCTTGCCGTTGTCGCGGCTTTCCAGCTGGGCCAGGTGCTCATTGTTCTCGGCGATCAGGTCGCCCAGGCGGCGCAGCAGCTTGCCCCGCGCCGTGGCGGTCAGGCCGCGCCAGGCCGGGGCCTCGAAGGCGCGCTGGGCGGCCTGCACGGCCTGCTCGACATCGGCCTCGTCGGCGTCGGGCAGCTGGGCCCAGGCCTGGGCGGTGGCCGGGTCGAGGCTGTCGAAGGTCTTGCCGCTCTGCGCATCGCGCCATTGGCCGTCGATGCACATCTGGAAACGAACGAGGGTCATGCGACTATCCCCTTGGCAGATTCGGTAAGCGTGCGAGCGTGGCCGAGGAAGTCCAGCAGCATGCGGTTGACTTCACGCGGCGCTTCCACCGGCATCATGTGGCGTTGTTCGGCGAGGATCACGCTCCGGGCGCCGGGGATGCGGGCCGCCAGCTGGCGCGTCATGGCCGGGGTGGAGCCGGTGTCCAGCTCGCCGGTGGCGATCAGCGTCGGCGCCTGGATCGCATCCAGGTCATCGGCGCGGTACATGTCCTGGGTGGCGAACAGCGAATAGGTGGTGTGGTAACCCTGGGGGTCGTTGTCGCCCAGCACCTGGCGGATGGCTGCGACCTGGGCCGGGTTGGCGGCCTTGTATTCAGGGCTGAACCAGCGCTCCAAGGCGGCGTCGACGTTGGCGTCCGGGCCCAGCTCGGCCGCTTGTGCGGCCCGCGCGATGACCCCGGCGCTCTGCTCGGGCGTGCGGTTGAAGACGCTGTTGAGCACGACCAGCGCGCTCAGGCGCTGCGGGTAGTGCAGGGCGAAGGCCCGGGCCACCAGGCCGCCCATGGAGAAGCCGATCACCGTCGCCTGCTGGATCTGCAGGTGGTCGAGCAGTTCGACCAACTGCGCGGCATAGCCTGCCAGATCGGTGTCGACCGCCGGGCGTGGGCTCATGCCGTGGCCCAGCATGTCGTAGGCGATGACGCGGTAGTCGTTGGCCAGGCCGACGAACTGCCCGCCCCACATTTCCTTGTTCAGGCCCACACCGTGGATCAGCACCACGGGTTGACCCTGGCCGAGGCTCAGGTAACTGGTCCCGGCCGGTGTACGTTCAGCAGCAGGCTGAATCATGGACGGCGCTCCTTGAGGGCAGGGCGGCCGACGGCGCGCCCGTTTCCTCTGATCATTGTTATTGAGCGTTGGCTTTCTCGGCGGCGATCTCTTCGAGATCGATGTAGCGGTTGCCGATGCGCGGGTGCAGGCGGCCACCGTCGGACGCACCCAGGACCACGACGATCTCGTCGGCACGCGGCGCGTCTTCGATCTGCATTTCCAGGGTGATGTAGTGCGAGCGCTGGCCTTCGTCGTCCTTCTGCATCATCGGGATCTGGATCGACGTGCCTGGGCCGCCACGCTTGTTGGTGAAGCTCAGGTAGCTCTTGGCCTGCACCGCTTCGCGGTAGTGGTTGCCGAAACGCAGGGTGTGGATCACCGCAGAGGCGTGCTCGATCTCACCGTCGGCACCGACCACGGCGGCCTTGCCGTAGGCTTGGATCTTGTCCGCGCCACCGATGGCCGCGATCAGGCGCTCGACCATCAGCGCGCCGAGGTCGGAGCAGTGCTCACGGATCTCAGGCTTGAGGTCTTCGACGAAGCCACGGCCGGCCCATGGGTTCTTGATCACGACGGCCAGGCCGACCATGGTCACTGGGGTGTCGGTGGCCTTGCCGCCTTCGATGCGGGTTTCTTCGGAGTAGGTGACGATCTTGCGGATTTCGAAACTCATGAGCGGCTCCATGGCGATTGCTCGGGGCTTGTTGTCTTATGGTATACCATAAGACGATAACTGCAACAGGGGATGCGGAAAAGACGTCGGGCTGGATCGTGGTCCCGTAAGGGCTAGGCCGCGGTGGGGCGGGTCGCGGCCCAGGGGCTACCGGGTAGTTAGAGCTGCCCTGGCGCACTCAACGAAACGCCGGCACCACTTCCTTGATGAACAGCTCCAGCGACTTCTTCTTCTCGGCATGGGGCAGACTGTTGTCGCACCAGAAGCTGAACTCGTCGACGCCCAGTTCCTGGTAGTACCTGATCCGCGCGATGATCTCTTCCGGCGTGCCGATCATGGTGTTCTTGCGGATGTTCTCCAGCGCAAAGGCGGGCACTTCGGCGAACTTGGATTCCGGGCTCGGTGCCAGGAAGCCATTGACCGGCGTGGTCTTGTTGCCGAACCAGGCGTCGAAGGTGCGGTAGAAGCGCGAGATCGCCTCGGCGCCCACCTTCCAGCCCTCGGGGTCTGCCGGGCTGTGCACGTGGGTGTGGCGCAGCACCATCAGCTGAGGGCGGGGGACGTCCGGGTTGTTGTCGAGCGCGGCCTGGAACTTGTTCTTCAGGTCCAGCACTTCCTCGTCGCCCTTCATCAGCGGCGTGACCATCACGTTGCAACCATGCTTGACCGCGAAGTTGTGCGAGTCGGGGTCGCGGGCGGCGATCCACATGGGCGGCATGCCGTTCTGCACCGGCTTGGGGACGCTGGTCGAGGTGGGGAAGTTGTACACCTCGCCCTCGTGGGCGTAGTCGCCTTTCCACAGTTCACGCACCGCCGGGACCATCTCGCGCAGGGCCTTGCCGCCCTCGGTCGCCGGCATGCCGTTGGCCATGCGGTCGAACTCGAACTGGTAGGCGCCCCGGGCCAGCCCGACCTCCATGCGCCCGTTGCTGATCACGTCCAGCAGGGCGCATTCACCCGCCACGCGGATCGGGTTCCAGAACGGCGCGATGATGGTGCCGGCACCCAGGCGAATCGTTTCGGTGCGCGCCGCCAGGTAGGCCAGCAAGGGCATCGGGCTGGGCGAGATGGTGTATTCCATGGCGTGGTGTTCGCCGATCCAGACAGTACTGAAACCGCCGTCTTCGGCCATCAGGGTCAGTTCGGTCAGGTCTTCGAACAGCTGGCGATGGCTGACCTGGTCATCCCAACGTTCCATGTGCACGAACAACGAAAACTTCATGGGGCTTTCCTCTGAGAATTGTCGGAGTGGCCTGCCGGGCAGGCTGGGGCGGGCAGGGCGGGCGCGGGCCCGCGAGCGACCTCTGGCTCAGCTGAAGGCTGGCAGGCTGGCCATCTTGCCGCGGCAATAGATCATGGGGTTCGGTGCATCGGCCGGCACGATCAGGTTGTCGACCTTGCCGACCATGATGGCGTGATCGCCCCCTTCGTATTCGCGCCACAGTTCGCATTCGATGATGGCGGTGGCGTTGGCCAGCAGCGGGTTGCCGCGCTCGCTCAAGGTCCACTCGATGCCGGCGGCCTTGTCCTTGCCCTTGCGGGCGAAAGCATAGGCTTCGGCCTGCTGGTCACCGGAGAGCAGGTGGATGGCGAAACGCTTGTTGCGGATCAGCACCGGGTAGGAGTCGGAGGTGTAGTTCGGGCAGAACAGCACCAGGGGCGGGTCCATCGACAGGGAGGAGAACGCGCTGGCGGTCAGGCCGACGATCGAGCCGTCGTCGTCCAGGGTAGTGATGACCGTGACGCCGGAGGGGAACGAGCCCAGGACGTTCTTGTAGACGGTTGCGTCAATCATGGCGTGATCCTCGATTGGGGGCCGTTTTTTATAGTTGATGTGTCTGATGGTATACCGTAATACTCGATTTGCAAGCGCTTTTTGCAGGGCGTAAAAAAACAGGATGAGCGGCTGGAGGCCACGTAATTCAAGGCCTGAATGGATTCAGCGAAAGCGGCGAAGGTGATCCTGAACAGATCAGAACGCGCGATTTACGGCGGATCAGTGTTGTCAAAAGTTTGGAATACCATAATATGGTCCTCAGCTGAGAGGCCGCCCAGAGCGGTTTCCGTACAACGATAAAAACGACCTTTCGAGCTAAAATCCTATGTCCCAGCCGTCTTCGCAGCACCAGCTTGTCGAGAATCACACGGTCGATTACGTTCCACCTGCCGAGCGCCACGGGAAGGCGCGCGACCTGTTCACCCTCTGGTTCAGCACCAACATCGCGCCCCTGCCCATCGTGACCGGCGCCATGGTGGTCCAGGTGTTCAACCTGAACCTGCTCTGGGGGTTGATCGCCATCGCACTCGGGCACCTCATCGGGGGCGTGGTCATCGCCCTGGCCTCTGCGCAGGGACCGCAGCTGGGCATTCCGCAGATGGTGCAGAGCCGTGGGCAGTTCGGCCGCTATGGCGCCTTGCTGATCGTCTTCTTCACCGCCTTGATCTACGTCGGCTTCTTCATCTCCAACATCGTCCTGGCGGGCAAGTCGATCCATGGCATCGCCCCCGGCGTGCCCATGCCGACCGCCATCGTCATTGGTGCCCTGAGCGCCACGGCCATCGGCGTGATCGGCTACCGCTTCATCCATGGCCTGAATCGCATCGGCACCTGGGTGATGGGCTCGGCCTTGCTGGCCGGCTTCATCATGATGTTCAGCCAGGAGCTGCCAGCCGACTTCTTCAGCCGCGGCGCCTTCAACCTGTCAGGGTTCGTCGCCACCGTGTCGCTGGGCACCATCTGGCAGATCAGCTTCTCGCCCTACACCTCCGATTACTCGCGCTACCTGCCCAAGGAGATCGGCATCGCCAAGCCGTTCTGGGCCACTTATTTCGGTGCGACCCTGGGCACGATCCTGTGCTTCAGCTTCGGCGCGGTGGCGGTGCTGTGTGTGCCGCAGGGTACCGATGCGATGGAGGCGGTCAAGCAGGCCACCGGTTGGCTCGGGCCGGTGCTGATGGTGCTGTTCCTGCTCAACATCATCAGCCACAACGCCCTCAACCTGTACGGTGCGGTGCTGTCGATCGTCACCGCGATCCAGACCTTCTTCGCCCACTGGACGCCCAGCGTGAAGGTGCGCGTGGTGCTGGCCTCGCTGATCCTGATCGGGTGCGGGATCGTGGCACTGAACGCGTCGGCGGACTTCATCGGCCAGTTCATCGGGCTGATTCTGGCGCTGTTGCTGGTCCTGGTGCCGTGGGCGTCGATCAACCTGATCGACTTCTACCTGATCAAGAAAGGCCACTACGACATCGCCTCGATCTTCAGTGCCGACGGCGGCATCTACGGCCGCTTCAATCACCATGCGATCATCGCCTACGCCTGCGGGATCCTGGTGCAGCTGCCATTCGCCAATACGGCGCTGTACGTGGGGCCCTATTCGAACCTGATCGAAGGCGCCGACCTGTCCTGGCTGTTCGGGTTGCTGGTGACGGTGCCGCTGTACTACTGCCTGGCGACACGCGAGCAGGCGGCGGCTATCAAGGCAGGGCGAGTAGCGAGCGCTCACGACTGAACCTGAACGGGCCGGCGTGCAGCCCATCGCGGGCAGGCCCACCTCGGTAGGCCTGCCCGCGGTCGTCGTGGTGCAACCGCCGCGTGGCAGCGAGACGAACACAAGCCGATTGCCAAGCCGCCCAGACACTGTCCCTCCAGTCATTAGCGCCACCGGTCAGTTGCACGGGCCGGGCGCTGAACCCTCCTGGCCTGGGTCCGCCTGACCTAGTGACGGCGAGCTGCTCGCCACCCATATTTCCAGGAGTCTGTAATGAAAGCGATCGTCTACAACGGCCCTCGTGACGTTTCCGTCCAGAACGTACCGGACGCGAAGATCGAAAAACCTACCGACGTGCTGGTCAGGGTCACCACCACCAATATCTGTGGCTCGGACCTGCACATGTACGAAGGCCGCACCTCCTTCGAGCAAGGTCGCATCTTCGGGCATGAAAACATGGGTGAAGTCATCGAGGTCGGCGTCGGGGTCGACCGGGTCAAGGTCGGCGACCGCGTCTGCCTGCCGTTCAACATCGGCTGTGGCTTCTGCGACAACTGCGAGCGCGGCCTGACCGGCTATTGCCTGACCGTGAACCCCGGTTCGGCAGGCGCGGCCTATGGCTTCGCCGACATGGGCACCTTCGCAGGCGGCCAGGCCGAACTGCTGCGCGTGCCCTATGGCGACTTCAACTGCCTGGTGCTGCCGGAAGACGCCCAGGAGCGTGAAGACGACTACGTGATGCTGTCGGACATCTTCCCCACCGGCTGGCACGCCACCGAACTGGCAGGCCTGCAACCGGGGGAGAGCATCGCCATCTACGGCGCCGGCCCGGTGGGCCTGATGGCCGCCCACGCAGCAATGATCAAGGGTGCCGCCCAGGTGTTCGTGGTCGATCACCAGCCAGACCGCCTGAAACTGGCTGCGCAACTGGGCGCCACGCCGATCAACTCGGCCGAGGACAAGGCCGTCGAGCAGATCCTCAACCTGACCCATGGCAAAGGTACCGACCGTGGGTGCGAGTGCGTCGGCTACCAATGCTGCGATCGCCATGGCCATGAAGCCAACCACCTGACCATGAACAATCTGGTGGCCTCGACGCGGGCCACCGGCGGCATCGGTGTCGTTGGCGTCTTCGTGCCGCAGGATCCTGGCGCGCAGAGCGATCTGGCCAAAGAAGGGAAGATGGCCTTCGACTTCGGCGCCTTCTGGTTCAAGGGCCAGCAGATCCGCACGGGGCAGGCGAACGTGAAGGCCTACAACCGGCGTCTCGCCGAGCTGATCCACCACGGACGGGCCAAGCCCTCGCAGATCATCTCGCACAGCCTGGGGCTGGAGCAGGGGCCGGAGGCCTACCGCCATTTCGACGCGCGTGACGACGGCTGGACCAAGGTGGTGCTCAAGCCTGGGCAATGACGACAGGGGAGGGCAGCGCCACGGCGCTGCCGCTGCCGGTTCGACGAAAGAGCACATCCGTGCTCTTTTTTCATGGGCATCGCAAGCCATGGCGGACCGATTTATATACCACCCCGTCGAAATCATGCCGCAGTGATCCAGCGACGCCACCCCTGAAGGGGTAGGCGTACCTCCGCCAAGTGACAGCACAAAATCAACCTCTCTATACTGTGGAGTACGGATGTGCTCTTTCGCAGGTCAAAAAACCTACAGCCCTTTGACAAAGGCCCTTCAACACCCTACATTTTTATACCACCCCGTCATTGAAGAATCACATTGCACCACCCAATGAGCTACCGCAGTGACGTGAAAAGCAGTCAACAAGAAGAGGGGTGTAAAAGGCGACCTTCGCCATCTCCCGCTCCATACGCCATGAGGACGCAGCCATGTACGACGCCATTCAGGCCGCCTATCAACGGCTGGTCGCCGAAGTCACCCAGTTCAACGAGGCCTGGCCGTCGTTGGTGGTCGCCGGGAAGGTCTGGCAGCTGCCTGTCCTGCAGGAACAGCGCACACCCGACGTCATCGAGGTCGAAGCCCTGACCGGGCAACAGGCGATCGATGCGACGATCACTGCGCTGCGCACGTTCCAGCGGGACATCGACCAGGCACCTGGCACGGTGATGCGCCTGCCGGGGTACTTTCAGCTCAGCGCGTCGGTGCTGCCGCTGGCCATGGCCGTCAACACGGCCAAGCTCGCGCTGATGGATGCCATCGAAGCGGAGCGGGTGGCCCAGAACCTGGCGCCGGAAATGCGCCCGAAGCTGATGCGCAAGGCCTTGGGCTCCTCGCTGTTCAGCACCAAGCAGCTGCAGCGCACCCTGCACGTGTTCGACGGCGCGCCCCGGCGCCTCTCGTTCACCTGGGCCGGGCACACCACCAGCACCGAGCGCATTCGGGTGGCCAAGGTTCGCGAACAGCTGGCCCATGCGGCCAAGCTACGCGCGGCCGCCGAAGACATTCCCGTGCAACAGACGCCCGAGTACCTGGACCTGGCCGCGATCATCCGGCTCGATGACGCCGACGTCCTGATCAAGCACAAGCAGATCGCGCCCCATCCCCGGTGCACGCTGTGGTTCGGCCCCACCGGCATGAAATGGGACGCGCAGCCCAAGGCCAACCTGCCGGTCTTCGTGCTGGCCGGGGAAGGGCAGATGAAACTGAGTGACTTGAAGCGCTTCGACAAGGCCGTGCGTGGTGAGCGGCGCCGTGACGTCAAGGCTCGGCAGGAGGTGTGGCCACAGCGCCACATGTACCTGCCAGGGCCGAAAGGGCAATCGACCCAGCCCGAAGCGCCCGTGAAGGAGGGCGCCTTGCATTCGACCTACCGGCTCGGCGGCGTCGTCTACGAACCCACCTGAGGGCTGGC
Source organism: Pseudomonas entomophila (assembly GCF_013523165.1). Taxonomy (GTDB): domain Bacteria; phylum Pseudomonadota; class Gammaproteobacteria; order Pseudomonadales; family Pseudomonadaceae; genus Aquipseudomonas; species Aquipseudomonas entomophila_A. The sequence goes on along the minus strand of NZ_JAAMQI010000011.1, from coordinate 97,547 downwards.
CTGAACGACAGGGGATGTCCTCCAGGCCAGGAAGATCTCAATGCCCGTCCTTCATCCGGCGCGCGATGAGGAACAGCACCAGCCCACCCAGGGCCGCCGCCGCACCGATGTAACCCGTGCTGGTCCAGCCCCAGCCCGCCGTGATGGCCAGCCCGCCGAGCCAGGGGCCCAGTGCGTTGGCCAGGTTGAAGGCCGCATGGTTCGACGCCGCCGCCAGGCTGGGCGCCTCATGGGCGATGTCCATCAGGCGGATCTGCAGGGGTGCGGCCAAGGCGATCATGGTGCCCACCAACGCAACGGACGGCAGCAAGGTCCACAGCGACTGCGCCGCGAACGAGAAGAACACCAGCACCAGCATCGACCAGACCAGCACCAGCCCCACGGCCCGGAAGCCCAGCCGGTCGAACAGCTTGCCGCCCGCGATGTTGCCGACGATGCCGCCGAGCCCGAAGGCGGCCAGCCCGAACGGAATCCACTGCGGCGACACCCGGGTCACCTCGAGCATGGTCGGCGCCAGGTAGCTGAACACGCAGAACATGCCGGCAAAGCCGATCGAGGCGATGCCCAGCGCCATCCACACCTGCGGTTTGGTGAAGGCGTGCAGTTCACGGCGTGGGTCGCTGCGCACTTCGTCATGGGGTTGCGGCACATAGCGTGCCACCAGCGCGACGGTGCACAGGGCCAGGACACCGACCAGCACGAAGGCCGAGCGCCAGCCGAAGAACTGCCCCAGGAACGTGGCGATCGGGTTGCCCAGCAACATGGCCAGGGTCAACCCCAGCATCACCCTCGCCACGGCGCCGGCGCGCTGGTTGCTCGGGACCATGCTCGAGGCGACCACGGCCGCGATACCGAAGTAGGCCCCATGGGGCAGGCCGCTGACGAAGCGGAACGCCACCAGGCTGGAAAACGACGGCGCGAACGCCGTGGCCAGGTTGCCCAGGGTGTACAGCAGCATGAGCAACAGCAGCATGTGCTTGCGCAGCAGCTTGGCGCCCAGGATCGCCAACGCCGGCGCGCCGACCACCACGCCCAGGGCGTAGGCACTGATCGCATGACCGACCTGCGGCTCGCTCAGGTTGAGGTTGCCGGCGATGTCGGGCATCAGGCCCATGATGGCGAATTCGCCAGTACCGATGGCGAAGCTACCCAAGGCCATGGACGCTTCCATCTTGGCGATGGCAGGTTTCGATGGGGTCGACAGGGGAGGAAGAGAAGCGGACATCGGGATCCTTCTGACAAGAGGCTGAAACGATAAAGGCGCGAGGGTAGACAACCCCTTGGGGCGTGTCGAGTCGAACACGGGCCCTGTGGCGCGGACGTTCTTTCACAGACCCGGCCCACGCGGTTAGGTGCCGTCGGTGGCGCACTGATGTCGAATCCGAATTCCTCGACCTTCGTCCAGGCGGATGTCGGCACGCAGGGCGCACATCCAGGACTGGCACGACGGCAGCGACGGTCGCGCCGCACCTGCCTGGCAGACGGCCGTCGTGAGGTCAGAATGGTGTAACGTGTGCACCTTGCACGCCGCGCCGCCCTTGCGTCGGCCCGCGCGGTTTCACGACTCGACAGAAGGCACTCCCATGAACGGTCGCAGCCCATCCTACGTTCTCTCGATCCAATCGCACGTCGCCTTCGGCCACGTTGGCAACGCTGCCGCGGTGTTCCCGCTGCAGCGACTGGGGTTCGAAGTCCTGCCGATTCACACCGTGCAGTTCTCCAATCACACCGGCTATGGGCAGTACCGTGGCCAGGTGTTCGGCGCCGAGCACGTGCGCGAGGTACTGCAGGGGCTGCGTGAGCGCGGGGTGCTGGCGCAGGTGGCCGGGGTGCTGTCGGGTTATGTCGGCGATGCGACCATCGGCGAGGTGATCCTGGAGACCGTGGAAGAGATTCGTCGCGATAACCTCCAGGTGCGCTACCTGTGCGACCCGGTCATTGGCGACGTGGGCCGTGGGATCTTCGTGCAGGCGGCGATCCCGGACTTCTTCCGCAACCTGGCCTTGCCCTGCGCGAACATCATCACCCCCAACCAGTTCGAGTTCGAGCTGCTGACCGGCAGCAAGCTGGCCAGCGTCGCCGAAGCGGTACGCGTGGCGCAGCAGTTGCGTGGGCGAGGGCCGGACATCGTGGTGATCACCAGCCTGGCCACCGACGACATGCCACTCGACCGCCTGGGCACGCTGGCCATCAATGGCGAGGGCGCCTGGCTGGTGAACACGCCGCGCCTGGCGCTGCACCCTCTGCCCAATGGCATGGGCGATGTGTTCTCGGCCACCGTGCTGGCGCACCTGCTGAACGACGTGCCGTTGGCCGAGGCGCTGGAGCGCACGACCTCGACGCTGTATGGGCTGGTGCAGGCGACGGTCGTGGGGTCGCGTGACCTGCCCCTGGTGGCGGCCCAGGAGCAGATCGTCGCGCCGGGGTTCGTCTGTGAGGCGGTGAAGGTAGGTTGAGGGTGGGCTGAGAGATCAGCAGGGTGTGTCCCGGCCCTATCGCGGGCAAGCCCGCCTTCATAGAAAATAAAATAAATTGTTGATTTAAAATCAATTAATTATAAAGCTTTGTGGGCCCGCAGGGCCCACATCACACTTGGTATTTTGCACAGATAACAGAGCACAGTAGCAGGCATCCTGAATGTACGGTCAGGCTGCATTGGCCCTTGTGGGAGCGGGCTTGCCCGCGATAGCGGCAGCTCAGACATCGGCGCGCTCACCCTTGGCGCAAACCTCGATCAGCTTTCACAGCCTTGCCCCACACTTTTCACATCCAGAAACATTCTCTTCCAGCGGTCTTTTCCTCAGCCACTAAATTGAATACTTCCACTGGATGACAGGAAACTTCCCATGTACGGACGTCGCGAAGTCCTACGCACCAGTGCCGCGCTGGCGCTGCTCGCGGCGAGCCCTTGGCTGCGCGCCGCACCCTCGACGGCATTGCTCACCCGTACCCTTCCAGGCACGGGCGAAGCCTTGCCGGTCATCGGCGCCGGCACCTCTGGCAGCTTCGAGGTCGAGGCCGGGTCGACCGCCTACGAACGCCTGGCCCAGGCCCTGCGGATCTTCTTCGACGGTGGCGGCTCGGTCATCGACACCTCGCCCAACTACCACGGCGCCGACGCCATCCTCGGGCAGTTGCTGGAGGCGGGTGGCTGGCGCTCGAGATGCTTCCTGGCGACCAAGATCGCCGCCGACAGCCGCGAGGCTGCCGAGCGGCAATGGGCCCAGAGCCTGCGCGACCTGCGCACCGACCGCGTCGACCTGCTGCAGGTGCACAACCTGCGCGACTGGCGCACACAGCTGGCCTACGCCCGCGAACTCAAGGCCCAGGGCAAGACGCGCCACGTCGGCATCACCCATTACCTGGCCAGCGGCCATGCGCCGATGATCGACATCCTGCGCAAGGAGCCACTGGACTTCATCCAGATCAACTACGCCGTCAACGCCCCGCAGGCCGCCGACACGTTGCTGCCCCTGGCCCAGGACAAGGGCGTGGCCGTGTTGATCAACCGCGCCTTCGACGACGGTCGATTGTTCAGCCAGGTCAAGGATCGCCCCTTGCCGGCCTGGGCCGCCGAGGTCGACGTGACGAGCTGGGCGCAGCTGTTTCTCAAGTTCGCCCTCAGCCACCCGGCCGTGACCGCCGTGATCCCGGCCACCGGTCGCCCAGACCGCCAGCGCGACCAGCTCGAGGCAGGCCATGGGCCACTCCTGAGCGTCGAGCGACAGCGCGCGCTCATCGCCCAGTTCGCCTGACATGGCCCGCACTTGGGCAGGTCGCCTGGCCAGGGGGCTGGACCTGCAGGCCGGTGAGGGGCCTGCCGTAGCCGCGGGCCTGGCGCTGTTCTACCTGCTGTTCACCGGCTACTTCATGCTGCGCCCGGTGCGCGAAACCCTGGGTGTGGCCGGGGGCGTGGACAACCTGCACTGGCTGTTCACCGGCACCTTCGTGGTGACCCTGGCCTGCCTGCCGCTGTTCGGCTGGCTGGCCTCGCGGGTGCCACGCCAGCGCATCCTGCCTTGGGCCTACGGTTTCTTCGTCATCAACTTGCTGCTCTTCGCCGGGGTGCTCGCACACGACCCCGAGAGTGTCTGGAGCGCCCGAGCGTTCTACATCTGGTTGTCGGTGTTCAACCTGCTGAGCATCTCGCTGGCCTGGAGCGTGCTGGCCGACCTGTTCTCCAACGAGCAGGGCAAGCGCCTGTTCGGGCTGCTGGCGGCCGGGGCCAGCCTGGGTGGCCTCAGCGGGCCGTTGCTGGGCGTGACGCTGGTGGCACCGCTCGGGCATGCCGGGCTGCTGGTGCTGGCGGCGCTGATGCTGTCGGGCAGTATCGCGGCTGCACGCTACCTGCGGCACTGGCGTGCCCGGTACCCCTTGCCCGACGATGCCCGGCATCCGCCGTCGCGGCCCCTGGGCGGCAATCCATTCGCTGGGGCGGTGGCCGTGCTGCGGTCACGCTACCTGCTGGGCCTGTCGCTGTTCGTGGTGCTGTTGGCCAGCGTCAGCACCTTCCTGTACGTCGAGCAGGCGCGCCTCGTCAGCGAAACCTTCACCGACCGCGCTCGACAGACCCAGGTGTTCGGGCTGATCGACGCCGGGGTACAGGCCCTGGCGATCCTGACGCAGGTGTTCTTCACCGGGCGCCTGGCCAAGCGCCTGGGTGTGGGGGCGTTGCTGCTGGGGGTGCCGCTGGCCATGGCCGTGGGCTTCGTCTGGCTGGCCCTGGCCCCGGTCTTCGCCGTGTTCGTAGTGGTGATGGTGGCACGCCGCGCGGGTGAATACGCGCTGGTACGGCCTGGCCGGGAAATGTTGTTCACCGTGCTACCGGCCGAAGACAAGTACAAGGCCAAGAGCTTCATCGACACCGTGGTCTACCGCGGCGGCGATGCGGTGAGCGGGTGGCTCAAGCGAGCGCTCGATCTGCTGGGCGAGCACCCGCAGTTGGCCTTGTGGATTGGTGCGGGACTGGCTGCAATGTGGGCAATGACAGGATACCGATTGGGTCAGGCCAGGGCGAAAATGGAGTAATAGCCTCGATAAAAAAGATTAATTTGAGTCGAGCTATTGGATCCAAGTGCTTGAAATGTATCCAAGAAATATTATCTAACATTTGGCTATATAACGATTTGGAACTTGGATCCGAATATTAAGTAAATTTTTATATAAACTCGACCAGCGGTAGTGATGGCACATTGCTTTCACCTGTGCCGGCATGGTGTATTGCGCGCCATCCAACCACCACCCTCGTGATTTCATGCGCCCACTCAAGTCGCTCCTGGCAGCCACCATGCTGCTCAGCGGGTGCAACGGAATGCCCCTCGCTTCACATCAGGACCCCTCCCTTCAAGACCAAGCCTTCGTCGTCCACTCCGGCGGCCCCGTCCCTTTGCTGATGATGGGCAGTGCCGTGCAGTGGAACGAGGACTACGCCATCACCGTCAAGCACTTGCCGTTCGTGGGCGGGTCGGAGTTTCAGGGGCGGGGGGACGTGCAGTTCTTCCGTCACAAGGCCAAGCAGGCATTGCCCTTGTGGCGCAGCTATCAACCCGGCGAGTCGCTCACCGCAGTGGGCTTCAACGCCTTCTACCTGCCGATGCAGGGGCATGGCCAGGCGCTGCCGGCGCTGGTGCGCCTGGACGCCAAGGACGGTGGCGTGATGTACGCCACCCATGATGGCCCGACCGTGGTCGGCATGTCCGGTGGCCCGGTGTTCGCCGCCGACGGTTCGGTGGTCGGCATCAACGTCGCCAACCTCGACAAGGGCGCGCTGAGCAAGATCAAGCGTCCCGACCTGGCCGGCCGTGACCAGGTCAGCATCTTCCTGCCCTATGCGCAGATCCAGCGCGAATGGCAGCGCTTCGCCAACCTGCAGGCCGGGATCAAGAGCACGCCGGCACCGACCGGCTTGCCGGTGGCAGCGGCGCACTGAGGCCGATCAGCGTTCGCGCAAGGCTTCGCGCGCACGGTTGAGCGGTTTGATCAGGTAGTCGAGCACGGTCTTCTCGCCGGTGCGGATGTCCACCGTGGCCACCATGCCCGGCACGATCGAGAACGCCGTGCCGGCCTTGTTGCGCAGCACGTCGGACTCGGTCTGGATGTAGACCCGGTAGTAGTAGACCTCCGGCTTGACCTCGTCCTGGATCGTGTCGGGCGAGATGGTCACCACCTTGCCGTCCAGGCTGCCGTAGATCGAGTAGTCGTAGGCGGTGATCTTGACCTTGGCCGTCTGGTCCGGGTGGATGAAGGCGATGTCGCGCGGGTTGATGCGCGCCTCGATCAGCAGCTTGTCGTCCTGCGGCACGATCTGCATCAGTTGCCCGTTGGGCGGCACCACGCCGCCGATGGTGGTCACCTCGATGCCCTTGACGATGCCACGCACCGGCGAACGAAAGGTCAGCCGCGACAGCGAATCGGCCCGGCCGCGCACCACCTCGGCCAGCGAATCGGCCTCGGCGCTGGCCTTGGCCAGGTCCTGGCGCGCCTGGACCATGTACTCCGAGCGGGCCTCGCTGGCCTTGAGCTCCAGTTCCGAGCGCTGGCGATTCAGGCGGATCACCTCGACCCGGCTCGAGGCCCCGGCCTGGGCCAGCTTCTCGGTGATGGCCAGCTCGCTGCGCACCAGCTTGAGCGACTGCTCGATCCCGGCGAGGGTCTCCTGCAGGCCACGGCGGCGGGTCTTGTACAGTTCGGCCTCGTCACGCGTCAGCTCCGGCCAGGCCTCCAGGGCCTTGGGGAAGGTCAGCGGCTTGCCGGTGACTTCGGCCTGCAGCCGGCTCACGCTGGCCAGGGCGGCGCGGTACTTGGCCTCGCTTTCGCCGACGTTGGACTGGGTCTTGATCGGGTCGAGCTGGGCGAGCACGTCGCCGCGCTCGACCCGCGAGCCTTCGCGCACGTTCATCTCGGTGATGATCCCGCCTTCGAGCGACATGATCACCTGCTCACGCGAGCTGGGCACCACCTTGCCCGTGCCGCTGGACACCTCGACCACGCTGAACAGCGCGGCCCAGACCAGAAAGGCAGCGAGCATCAGGGCGCAGACCCAGACCACCCGGTTGGCCCGCAAGACCGCACGGTCGTCGCTGCCGTCCAGGTACGACGCCGGCGCGGCCGGCGGGTGAAGCGCGACGTTCTGGCTCATGCCTGGGCTCCTTCAGGGTTTTTCAGGCGCGCCAGGGCGACGTCCCTGGGTGCGTCGATGACGATCCGGCCGCTGTCGACCACGATGATCCGGTCGACCTTTTGCAGCACGCTGAGCCGGTGCGTGGCCACCACCAGCGTGCGCCCGTCGCACCAGCGCTTGAGCTCGTCGAGCAGGCGGCGTTCGGTGACGTCGTCAAGCGACGCGGTCGGCTCGTCGAGCAGCAGCACGTGGGGCTGGCGCAGCAGCAGACGCGACAGCAACAGGCTCTGGCGCTGGCCGCCGGACAGGCCCAGGCCGCCTTCGAGCACCAGGTGGTCCAGGCCCTTGGGCAGGCGTCGGACGAAGTCCAGCGCGCCGGTGATCGACAATGCCGCGAGCATCTCCTGGTCGCTGGCCCGACCGGCGCCAAGCACCAGGTTGTCGCGCAGGGTGCCGTGGAACAGCCGCGCCTGCTGGTGCAGCAGGCCGACGTCCCGGCGCAGGTCGGCTGGGTCCAGATGAGCCAGGGCGATGCCGTCGAGGGTGACCTCGCCGGTGGCGACGTCCATGGCCCCGGCCAAGGCCTGCAGCAGGGTCGACTTGCCCGCGCCGTTGCGCCCCAGCACGGCGATGTGCTCGCCAGGACGGATGCGCAGGTCGGCGATCTCCAGCACCGCCGGGCCATCGGCGGCGTAGCGGAACGCGGCCTGCTTGAGGTGGAAATCCCCCTGGATGGCTGCAAGGTGCACGCGCTTGCTGCCGTCCGGGTGGTCGACCGGTTGTTCCATCAGGTTGTTCAGGCCCTTGAGCGCCACCTTGGCCTGCTGCCAGCGGGTCAGGACATGGTTGAGCTGGGCCATCGGCGCCATCATGCGCGAGGCCAGCATCGAGGCGGCCACCAGGCTGCCGGTGGTCAGGTCGCCGGCGATCACCATGGGCGCCCCGAACAGGATCACCACGGCGAACACCGCGCTCTGCACCGTCTGGGTCCAGGTCACCAGCCCGTTGGTCAGGCCGCGCAGTTGCAGCGCCGTGTCGGCGGTGGCGGCGTTGTAGTGGTTCCACTGTTCCTGGAAGCGCTGTTCGGCCTGCAGCGCCTTGATGTCGTCCATGCCTTGCACGCTTTCCACCAGCATGGCGTTGCGCAGTGCCGATTCGCGCATGTTGGCGTTGGCCAGGCGCGCCAGCTTGCGCTGGTAGAGCAGCCCTGGCAGCAGCATCACCACCAGCGCCACCACCGGGATGGCCACCAGCGGCCCGCCGATCAGGTAGAAGATGAACAAGAACAGGAAGAAGAACGGCAGGTCGGCCAGGGCCGTGGCGGTGCTCGAGGTGATCAGGTCACGGACCTGCTCGAGTTCGCGCAGCTGCGAGATGAACGTGCCGGTGGACTTGGGCCTGACCGAGTTGCGCAGCCGCAAGGCATGGCCGTAGACCAGGTCGGAGATGCGCAGGTCGGCGCGCTTGCCCAGCAGGTCGGTGATGCGCAGGCGCATGATGCGCAAGGTGAAGTCGAACAGCACCGCCAGCAGCACGCCGCCGAACAGCACGTACAGCGTCGGCAGCGATTCGGCCGGCACCACCCGGTCGTAGACCTGCATCGAGAACAGCACCCCGGCCATGCCCAGCAGGTTGGCCACCAGCGAGGCGAGCATCACGTTGCCATAGGGCCGCAGGTCGCGCAGCACGATGCGGCGGAACCAGTGCTCGTCGAACGGCTGCACGTAGTCGTCGGTGCGCACGTCCGACAGCGGCCGGGCCGGGCGCAGGATCACCGTGCGGCGTACGCGCTGGTCGAGGTCGGCCAGCGGCATGCGCTGCTGCAGCCCCTGGTCGCCGCTCAGGGCGATGCCCAGTTCCTCGCCGCTGATGCTCTGCACCACGCCGACCTGACCGTCGTCCAGCTCGACCACCAGCGGGGTGCGCCACTTGCCCAGGGGCTGGCGCTGGCGTCCGCTGAACTTGACCGTCAGGCCGGCCTGGCGCGCCATCTGCCGCACCACGTCTTCCAGGGCACGGTCGGTGCGCTGCCCGGCGATGCGCACGCTTTCTTCGGAAACGTCCAGGCGGTAGTGCTGCGCCACCAGCAGGATGGCCTGCATCCAAGGTTGCACGTCGGGCGGCTCGGCGGCCTGCCCGGCCGGTGGCGGGGCGATGATCACAGCGTCGTTCATGGCAGAATCCTCACGCCTTGTACCAGGCGGTCTTCAAGGCCGAAGGCGCGGCGAAAGCCACCGCTGTTGTACAGGCAGTCGATCTGCAGGCGACGCAGATCGGCCTGGGTGCCGGCCAGTTCGAATCGGGACTGGTAGATCTCCTGCTCGGCGTTGAGCAGGTCGAGCAGCGGGCGGGTGCCCAGGTCCAGGTACTGCTGGCCATACAGCACCCGCGCCTGGCGAATGCCTTCCTGGCGCTGCCGCAAGGCGGCCTGGCGGCGCGCCAGGCTGGAGGTCTGCACCCGGGCTTCGGCCAGGCCCTGGCTGGCCTGCAGCACGGCGGTGTCCTGGGCGGCATCGGCGGCGGTCAGGGCATGGCCGGCTGCGCGGCTGCGGGCGCTGATCGCGCCGCCCTGGTAGATCGGCACCTCCAGGCTCAGGTAGATCCCGGCCTGGGTGCGGTCGATGGCAGGGTTGTTGTCGTTGTAGCTGCTGTCCAGGTAGTGGTTGACGCTTGGCTCCAGCGACAGCGTCGGGTAGGCCTCGGCCCGTGCCCGGGCCAGGTCCGCCTGGGCTTCGCTGCGTTGCGCCTGGGCCACCAGCACGGCGGGCAGCAGGTCGGTGTTCGGCGGCTGGCGTTCGCAGGCCGCGGTCGGCCCGGGCGGAAAGTCGTCGGTCACCTCCACGGCCGTGGTGCGGCCGATCAGGGCCCCCAGGGCGGCCTGCCAGCGGGCGTACTGGGCCTTGTAGTCCTGCAGCATGGCCACCGCGCCGTCGGCCCGGGACTGGGCCTGGATGAAGTCGGAACGGGCGCTGGCGCCCAGTTCACTGCGCTGGCGAGCCAGCTCGACGATGCGGCCGACGCCGTCGATCTGCTGGCGGGCGATGTCGATCAGCTGGGCGTAGCGCTGCACCTCGATCCAGGCATAGGCGGTCTGGCGCCCGGTCTGGTCGATGGCCAGCAGGATCTGCGCCTGGGCGCGGGCGGCGCGGGCCTTGGCCGATTCGACGGTGTTGTCCACCTTGCCGAAGTCGTAGAGCATCTGCTTGAGCGAGATGTTCAGCGCCTGGGTGTTGCGGTCGCCGCCGTAACCGGTGTCCATGCCGGTGCGGATGCCGCCGCTGATCTGGGGGTAGTAACCCGCCTCGGCGACGTTGATGCCTTCGCCTTGCTGGTAGAGGTCGGCCACCGCCTGGGCGATGTCCGGGTGCCAGGCGATGGCCTGGCCGATGGCCTGGTCCAGGCTCAGGCGCGGGCCGTCGGCGCCGGTCGGCAACCGGGGGGCGGCGGCGGCACGGCTGGCCGGCGCCTGGTGAAGTCGTTGCGGGCTCAGGTCGAGCAACGCAGGGTCTATCGTGTCGTCGGCCGCCGAGGCGGCGCGAGGGATGAGCAGTGCCAGGGTCGTCAGCAGAACGAAAGGCACGGTACGGCAGTTACTTCCGGCATAGGCTGAGATCACATTATTCCCTTACTGATAATACTGACGCAGCGCGCCAGGCCGGGGTGGCCCCCGGTCTGGCGTGCGACGCCGTCCTTGTGTCAAACCACGTGTATGCCGTTCTGTACCCAGAGTTGGTGAGTCGGATCCTCCTGTGGTGTGTATTGAGTGTAGGTCAGACCTTCAGCAACCTGTAGGCCATCTGCCTTCCAGTCGCCAGACAGGTGCACGCTGTCCTGATCGTTGCCCTTGATCAGCAGGGTGCCCGCGTCGCTGTCGGTGATCGACACCAGGTCGGCCAGGCTGACCGTGAGGTCCACGGCGCTGGTGTCGTTCAGGTCGATGACCTCGATGTGACTCAGGCGGTCCTGCAGTTCGCCCAGGTCGATCGCCGCATCGCCACCGGCCCAGAGCAGGGTGTCGGTACCGGCGCCGCCATCGACCGAGACGAAGTTCAGGTCGCTGATGATCAAGGTGTCGTCACCGTCGCCACCACTGAGCGTGATCGCGCCGCCCTGGCTGCCGTCGAGCGTGTCGTTGCCGTCGGTCCCCAGCAGCGTGTGCGCGTCGGACGCCGCCAGCGCATGCAGGGCGGTGTCGTCGCTTTCGACGCTGGCCAGGGCCATGCGCGCCGCCACTGCACCGGCCTGGTTCAGCCCGACCGTCAGGGTGGCGGTGTCGCTGGTGCCGTTGGGGTGTGTCAGGCGGTAGGTGAAGGTGTCCGTCTGGCCGATCACCGTCGAGCTGAGCCCGGCGTTCAAGGTGTAGGCATAGCCGCCGTCGGCCTTGACTAGCAAGGTGCCGTAGGTCCCGGCGATGCTGGTGCCGTTGTAGCCCGGCTGCACGTAGGTGTTGGCGGCTGCCAGCACCGACAGCGTGGTAAAGGCCGACCCGAGCACGTCGGCGCCGCCACCGGCGGTGTCGGTGAGCAGGTTGCCGGTCACCGGCGTGTAGCTGCCGACCACGAACTGGTTGGTGTAGGTGGCCACGTTGGTGAGGCTGACGTTGAGGCTGGTCAGCACCGCCAGGCCGCCCACGCTGACGTTGACCCGGTAGGTGCCCGGCGTCTGGTCATCGATGACCACGCCGCGGGCACCGCCGCCCAGGGTCACCAGTGCCGCGCCGTTCCAGCTCTTGACCAGCACGTACTGCCCAGTGGCCGTGTTGAGCTTGGACAGGCTCAGGTTGAGCGAGCCGGCCAGCGACGCCAGGCTGGTGGACGACAGGGTCAAGGTCAGGTCACTGACGGTGTTGGGGCTGACGGTGAAGCCGTACTGCCCTGAACCGCCGGTGAGCGCGACCGAGGTGACCGTCCCCAGGTTGGTCGTGGTGGTGGTTTCCAGGTTGGCCAGGCTGATGCTGGTGCTGGTCACGTCGTTGGTGGCGTCGACCACCACGGCCGGAGCCGCCAGGTTGGCGTTGTTCCAGACTTCGACCGCCTGCGGGCTGTCGATCCGCACATAGAGCGTCGCGGTGTCGGACAGGCCGTTCGGGTGCACCAGCTGGTAGTTGAACACATCGACCTTGCCGACACTGCTGGCCGTGCCGGTGGCGCGGTAGCTGTAGTTGCCCTGACCATCGAGGGTCAGGGTGCCGTACAGGCCTTGCACCACCGTACCGGTCCCGGCGTTGACGTAGGTGCTGCCGCTCTGCACGCGCAGCACCGCGCCGTTGTCCGGGCCGGTGATGTCGGCCGTGCCATCGGTACCCAGGTCGGTGATCACGTTGCCGGTGATCGCCGCACCGGCCGTGCCCTGGAACTGGGTCAGGCTGGTGACGTCCAGGCGCAGGTTGGAGTCGATGTTGGTGATCACGCTGACGCTGTTGCTGACGAAGTTGAGGCGGTACTCGCCGGCCTGCAGGGTACCGGCGCTGATGCGCACGCCGGTGCCGCTGAGCAGTTGCAGGTCTAGCAGGCCGCCGCTGCCGGTGGTGCCGATGGTCTGCCAGACCCCACTGGCATCCTTGACCTGCAGGTTGTAGGTCGCCTGGGTGCTCAGGTCGAGTACCCCGGCGTTGGTCAGGGTCAGCGTCGGCCTGGCGGTGGTGCCGGCGGCCACGGTGAAGTTGAAGGTGTGGGTGAAGCCCAGGCCGATCACCGTCGGGAAGGTCTCGGCCTGGTTGCTCACCGAGGTCACCGGCGCCAGGGTCACCGTGGCGGTGGTCAGGTTGTCGCTGGCCACCACCGGACGGTCGGCGTCGATGTCCGGCGCCACCAGGGTCGCGGCCGGCGAAACGTTGCCGCGCCCATCGGTGACCACCACGGTCAGGGTCTCACCGTTGATCTGCGCGGCGCGCAGGCCGACGCTGAAGCTGCCGTTGGCCTGCGCCACCGCCGTGCCCAGCACTGTGCCGCCCAGGCCACGCACGCTGACCGTGGCTCCGACTTCCGCGGCCCCGGACAGGGTCAGGCCGTCGGTGCTCAGTTGCAGCCCGCTGGCGGCCACTGGAGGCGTCGTGTCCGGCGCGTTGACGACCAGGGCAGGCGAGACGTTGCCGGCCGCGTCCAGCTGGGTCAGCGTCAGGGCCTGGAAGTTGGTCAGCGGTGGGTTCAGCACCAACGACCAGCTGCCATTGGCGGCCACCACGGCCGTGCCCAGGTCGGTGGCGCCGTTCTTGACCACGATACGGTCGCCGGCGATGCCGGTGCCGCTGACCAGGGTGCCCAGGGCATTGACCGTGGCGCTGGCCGGTGCCACCGGTGGGGTGGTGTCCGGCGCGGTGATCACGGCGGGGGCCGAGACGTTCTGCGCGGCATCGGTCAGGCGCACGTTGAGCAACTGGCCATCGAGCTGAGGCGGCGACAGGGTGACGCTGAACTGGCCCGTGGCGCCGACCGTCGCGGTGCCCAGGGTCTGCCCGGCGGCGTTGGTCACCGTCACCTGCGCGCCGATCTCGCCGGTCCCGCTCAGGGTGACGCCATTGCCGGTGACGGCCAGGTTGCCGGCCAGGGCCGGTGGCGTGGTGTCGCCCGCCGTGGTGGTGACCGCAGGCGACAGGTTGCCCGCCGCATCGGCCTGGCGCACGGTCAGCACCTGGCCGTTGGTCTGCGGGCTGGCCAGCAGCACGCTGAAGTTGCCATCGGCGCCGACCCGGGCGCTGCCCAGCGCCGCGCCGGCCGCCGTGCTGACCGAGACGATCGCGCCCGCTTCACCGGTGCCGTTCAGTTGCAGGCCGTTGCCGACCAGCGCCAGGTTGCCTGGCGCGACCGGTGGGGTGGTGTCCGCAGCGATCAAGGTCGCCACACCGGAGACGTTGGCGGCCGCGTCGGTCAGGGTCACGCCCAGGGATTGGCCATTGGTCTGCGGCGGCGTCAGGGTGATGGCGAAGGTGCCATCGGCCGCGACCGTGCCCAGGCCCAGCAGCGTGGTGCCGCTGGTGACCCGTACCACCGCGCCGGCCTCGCCGGTCCCGGTCAGGCGAGTACCGGCTGCGTTGAGCGCCAGGTTGGTGGCCAGCACCGGTGCCGTGGTGTCGGCGGCGGTGAGCTGCACCACCGGCGAGCGGTTGGCACCGCCATCGATCTGCACGGCGCTCAGCACCTGGCCGTTGGTTTGCGCGCTGCTCAGGGTCACACTGAAGAGGCCGTTGGCACCGACCACCGCGCGGCCCAGTTCCACCCCGGCCGCGTTGCTGATGACCGCCGTGGCGCCGGCTTCGCCGCTGCCGGTGACGGTGGTGCCTGCGCCGTTGAGCGCCAGGTTGGTCAGGGCCACCGGTGGGGTGGTGTCGGCGGCGATGACGATGGCCGGCAGGGAAGGGCCCACCAACGCGATGTTGGCGGTCACCGTCAGGCTCTGGCCGTTGGTCTGTGGCGCGCTCAACTGCACGCTGAAGGTGCCGTTTTCGGCCACCGTGGTGGAGCCGAGCAAGGTGGTGCGATCGGCCCCGAACACGTCGATCCGCACGTTTGCGGTGGCACGTCCCGTCAGCGTGGTGCCTGCCGGGTCCAGGACCAGGTTGGTCGGTGTTTCCGGTGGCAGCACCAGCGGTACGGTGATGGTCGCCACGGACGAAGGGTTGTTCGACGCATCGACCTGCGTCACGTTGAGCACCTGCAGGAACGACGCCGCAGGCGACAAGGTCACCACGAAGGTCCCGTCGGCACCGACCACCGCGGAGCCGAGCGCCGTACCGTTACCGATGCGGACCGTCACCGTGGCCCCGGCTTCGCCACGACCGAACAGTTGATTGAAGCCCGCATTGAGCGACAGGTCGGTCACTGGCAGCGGCGGTGTGACGTCGGGCGAGGTGATCACCAGCGGCGTGGAGACGTTATTGGCGGCGTCGCGGACCGTGATGGTCAGGGGCGCCCCGGTGTCCTGCGGCGTGGTGTAGATCACCGCGAAGCTGCCGTTGACCTCGACCACGGCGGTACCCACCACCGCGCCACTGGCCGTGGCCACGGTGACACGGGCACCGGCTTCGGCCGTGCCGATCAGGAAGCCGACTTCGCTCGTCTCGATCACCGGCACGCCAGGTGGCGTGACGTCGCGGGCGGTCAACGTAGCCGATGGCGACACGTTGCCGGCCGCATCGACCTGCACGAGGGACAAGGCTTGGCCGTTGAGCTGCGGGCTGCTCAGGGTGACCGCGAAGGTCCCGTCGCCGCCCACCGTGGCCGTCCCCAGCACACCACCGACGCCGTTCACACGGACCGTGGCGCCAGCCTCACCCGTGCCGGACAGCACCAGGCCGTTGACGCTCAGCGTCAGGTCGGCGACGGCGATCGGCGCGGTGGTGTCGGGCGCCTGCAAGGCCACCGTCGGCGAGCTGTTGCCCGCCGCATCGACCTGGCGCACGGTCAGGGTCTGACCGTTGGCCTGCACGCTCGACAAGGTGACGCTGAAGCGCCCGTCGGTACCGACCTGGGCCACGCCCAGGACCGTCTGGTCGGCCCCCGTGACCTGCACCCGTGCACCGACTTCGCCGGAACCGGTCACGGCCAGGCCATTGGCCGCCAGCGCGAGGTTGGTCGGCACTGCCGGCGGCGTGGTGTCGGGCGCGGCGAGGTTGACTGCGGCGGCGAGGTTGCCTGCCGCATCGGCCTGCACCACGCTCAGCAGCTGACCGTTGACCTGCGCAGGGCTCAGGGTCACGGTGAAGTTGCCGTTGGCATCGACCGTCGAGGTGCCCAGGCGCGTGGCGCCCAGGAACACCTCGACGGTGGCGCCCGGCTCGCCGAGGCCCGACAGTTGGGTACCGGCCAGGTTGATGGCCAGGCCCGTCACCGCCTCTGGGGCGGTGAGGTCGGGCGCCGTCAGGTTGCTGATCGGCGAAAGGTTGCCTGCCGGGTCGATGACCACGACCGCGAGCGCTTCGCCGTTGACCAGGGCCGGGGTGAGGGTGACGCTGAAGGTGCCGTTGGGGCCGACCGTCACCGTGTCGATGACCTCGCCACCGACCCGGCTGACGCGCACCTGCGCACCGGCTTCGGCGCTGCCGGTCAGGGTGGTGCCGTTGCCGGCGACCACCAGGTTGACGGCAGCGGCCGGCGGCGTCAGGTCCGGGGCGGTGAGGGCGGTGACCGGGCTCAGGTTGCCCTGACCATCGGCCTGCTGCACGGTCAAGGCCTGCAGGTTGATCTGCGGCGTGTTCAGGGTGATGGCGAAGCTGCCATCGGCCTGCACCGTGCCGCTGCCGAGCAGGGTACCGGTGGCACCGCGCACGGTGACCTGCGCGCCTACCTCGCCGGTGCCGCTGACCACGCTGCCGGCCGGGTTGATGACCACGTTCTGCAGCGCCAGGGGCGCGGTGATGTCCGGTGCCACCAGGTTCGACACCGGCGAGACGTTGCCGCTGGCATCGGCCTGCACCAGGGTGACGGCCTCGCCATTGGCCTGCGGCGTCGTGAGCACCAGGGTGAAGGCGCCGGTCGCGCCGACCACCACGGTGCCCAGGCTGGCGCCTGCCGCGTTGCGCGCCGTGACCACGGCCCCGGCTTCGCCGCGCCCGGTGATGCTGGTGCCGGTGCCCGTGAACGCCAGGTTGCTCAGCGCCAGCGGAGCGGTGGTGTCGATGGCCGTGGCTGCAGTGATCGGCGAGACGTTGCCGGCCGCATCGGCCAGGGTCACGTCCAGGGCCTGGCCGTTGGTCTGTGGCGGGGTTAGGGTGACGGCGAAGGTGCCATCGACCCGCACCACGCCGGTGCCCAGCACCAGGCCGGCGGCGTTGGTGACCCTCACCGTGCTGCCTGCTTCACCGACCCCTGTGACCAGCGTGCCGGTCTGGTCGATCACCACGGCGGTCGCCGCCAGCGGCGCCTGACGATCGGCGGCGACCAACGTGACGGCGGCCGACTCGTTGCCGGCGCCGTCGGTCTGGGTCAGGCTCAGGGTCTGCCCGTTGAGTTGCGCGCTGTCGAGCGTGACGCTGAAGCGCCCGTCGGCCCCGACCACGGCGGTGCCGAGGTCCTGGCCGTTGGCATCGCTGACGATGACGCGGGCTCCGGTTTCGCCACGCCCGATCACGGTCAGGCCATCGAGGGACAATTGATAGTCGGTCAAGGCGGCCGGTGGCGTGACGTCGGCGGCGATCAACTGGTTGGGGCCCGAGTTGATGCCGTCGGCGTTGCTGGCGTTGACGGTGAGCACCTCACCATTGAGCTGGGCCGTGGTCAGGTTCACCCGGAAACTGCCATCCGGGTTGACCTGGGCCACGCCGAGCAACTGGCCGTCGAGCGCATGCACGGCGATGCTCGACCCCGGCGTGCCGGTCCCGGTCAGCACCAGGCCGTTGCTGCTCAGGGCCAGGTCGCTCGGCGTATCCGGCGCCAGTTCGCCCGGCGCGGTGATCACCACGGGGCCGGAGACGTTGCCGGCCGCGTCGCTCTGCGTCACGCTCAGCACCGTGCCGGCCAGTACCGGCGGTATCAGCGGGATGTTGAAGGTGCCATTGGCGGTGACGGTGGCGCTGCCCGAAGGCACGCCCGAGGCACTGCTCACGCTGATCAGCGCGCCAGGTTCGCCCAAACCGCTGAGGGTGCTGCCGTCCACCGACACCGACAGGTCCATCGGAATGCCTGGCGGCGTGAGGTCGACAGCGGTCAACAGGCTCGATGGCGAGACGTTGCCGGCGGCATCGCGCGCCGTCACGCTCAGGACCTGGCCATCGAGCTGCGCCTGCTCCAGGGTGAGCTGGAACCGGCCCGTGGCATTGACCACCGTGCGGCCCAGGACGCGCCCGTCGAACGCGCTGACGGTGACGGTGCTGCCGGCTTCGGCACTGCCGCTGAACTGCAGGCCGTTGACGCTGAGGGCCAGTTCGCTGGGCGCGGCCGGTGGCGTCAGGTCCGGCGCGATCAGGTCGATGGCCGGCCCTTCGTTGCCGGGTGGATCCTCTTGGTTGATGGTCAACGGCTCGGCGTTGATCTGCGCCGGGTTCAAGGTGACGCTGAACGAGCCATTGGCAGTGACCAGCGCCGAGCCCAGCTCGGTGCCGTCCAGACCACGCACGAACACCGTCGCCCCCGGTTCGCCCTTGCCGGTGACGATCTGCCCGTCACCGTTGATGACCACATTGGTCAAGGCGGCCGGTGCGCTGATGTCCGGCGCGTTGACCAGGGCATCGACGGAGACGTTGCCAGCCGCATCGACCTGGACCACCTCGACCGTCTGGCCGTTGGCCGGTGCCGGTGCGAGACGGACCGAGAAGTCGCCACTGTCGGCGACGGTGGCAGTGCCCAGCAGGGTGCCACTGGCGTCACGCACTTCGACCCGGGCCCCGGCTTCACCGCGCCCGACCAGCACGCTGCCGTCGCCGCTGACCGACAGGTCGGTGACCGCCGCCGGTGGTGTCCGGTCGGGGGTGAGCAGGGTGGTGGCAGTCGAGGTGTTGTCGGCGGCATCGGTCAGTTCGACACGCAAGGCGGCGCCGGTCAATTGCGGGGCCGGCAAGGTCACGCGGAAGGCGCCGCTGGCATCGACCACGCCTTCGGCCAGCAGGCTGCCGTCGGCGTTGCGTACCTGGACGCTGGCGCCGGCCTCGCCACGCCCGCTGACCACGGTGCCAGCAGCGTTCAGCACGACCTCGGTCGGTGCGGCCGGTGGCTGGATGTCCGGTGCGGTCTGGTTGACGCCGGCCGACACGTTGCCGGCGGCGTCGGTCTGCGTCAGCGTCAAGGCCTGGCCATTGGCCTGGGCAGGGGCCAGCGTGACGGTGAAGACGCCGGCCGGGCTGACCGTGGCCGTGCCGAGCAGGGTGCCGTTGGCATCGGTGACACGCACCGAGGCGCCGGCTTCGCCA
This sequence comes from Pseudomonas entomophila, assembly GCF_013523165.1. Taxonomy (GTDB): domain Bacteria; phylum Pseudomonadota; class Gammaproteobacteria; order Pseudomonadales; family Pseudomonadaceae; genus Aquipseudomonas; species Aquipseudomonas entomophila_A. The sequence continues at coordinate 78,588 of NZ_JAAMQI010000011.1, read as the reverse complement.
CGCCCGCTGATCGCGCTGCCATCGGCGGCCACCACGGTGATGATGGGCGCTTCAGGGGCCGTGGTGTCGGCCGCGACCAGCGCGGTCGAGACCGAGGTCTGATCGCCAAGGGTGACGCTGGCGTTGAGCGTCTGGCCGTTGGTCTGTGCAGGGCTCAGGGTGAGGCTGAAAGTGCCGTCGGCACCGACCACCGCCGAGGTGCCGAGCACCACGCCGCCCAGCCCGAGCACGGTCACCGTGCCGCCGGCCGTCGCGCTGCCGGTGAGGGTCACGCCGTCGGCGGACAGTTGCAGGTTCGTCGGGGGTGCCAGTTCCGTGCCCAGTGGGCCGTCCAGGGCAACGCCCGGTGCATCGTTACCGGCTTCGTCGCTGGCGACGACCGACAAGGCATCGCCAGTGACCGCCGGGGGATCGAGGGTGACCACGAACACGCCATTGTCATCGACCGTGGCGGTGCCCAGCGTCACGTCGCCACGGGTGACGGTGACCAGGCTGCCCGGATCGCCATTACCGGACACCGTCGTCCCATCGGCGCTGATCTGCAGGGCGGTGACGGGTGCCGGCGGGGTGAGGTCCTCCGCCACCAGGTTCACGGGCAGAGACGTGCGTGCACCGTCGATGGCCACGACTTGCAGCGTCTCGCCGTCCAGTTGCGGGGCGCTCAAGGTGACGTCGAAGGTGCCGTCGGCCGCAGCGGTGTCGCGGCCGAGCAGGGTGCCGTCGGCACTGCGCACCTCGACCGTGGCGCCCGCCGCCGCGTTGCCGCTGAGCACGGTGCCGGTGGCATCGAGGAGCAGGGCAGACGGTTGGGCCAGCAGCACCACCGGTGCGTCGACGTCCGCGGATGGCGAGACATTGTCGGCGGCATCGGTCTGCACCACGGTCAGGGTCTGGCCGCTGACCTGGGCCGTGTCCAGGGCGAGGCTGAAGCGACCGTCGGCAGCGACGATGGCACTGCCCAGGGCGGCGCCATTGGCGCCAGTGACGGCGACCCGCGCACCGGCTTCGCCGGTCCCGGTCAAGGTCGCGCCATTGGCCGACACGGCCAGGTTCTGCACCGGCTCCGGTGGGGTGATGTCGCGCGCCTGCAACGGCACGCTGGGCGAGACGTTGTCGCTGGCATCGACCTGCGTCACGCTCAAGGCCTGGCCGTCGAGCTGCGCGGTGTCCAGGGTCAGCGCGAAGCGGCCGTCGGCCTCGACCGTGCCGGTGCCGATGATCGCGCCGCTGGCATCGCGCACCTGCACGGTGGCGCCAGGCTCGCCGGCGCCGGTCAGGCCCAGGCCATCGTCGGCCAGCAGCAGGTCGGTGACGACCTCCGGCGCCTGGATGTCCGGTGCGGTGACGGTGGCGTCCGGCGAGACGTTGCCGGCCGCGTCGGTCTGGGTGAGGACCAGCGCCTGGCCATTGGCCTGGGCAGGCGTCAGAGTGATCTGGAAGCGACCGTTGTCGCCCACCTGGCCAGTGCCCACGCGCTGGCCATCGGTGTCGAAAACCTCGACGCGCGCGCCGACTTCACCGGTGCCCGAGGCGATCGAGCCATCCGCGGAGATGGCGACGTCCACCAGCGCCTCAGGCGGCGTGGTGTCGGCCGCCACGGCCAGGACCGGCTCGGAGCGGTTGCCGGCCGGGTCGATCTGCACCACCTGCAGCGGTTGGCCTGCTGCCGGTGCCGCGGTCAGGGGCACGACGAAGCTGCCGTCGGCGGCCACGGTGGTGGTGCCGACCACGGCACCGCTGTCATCGCGCACCACGACCTGAGCACCCGGCTCGCCCGTGCCACTGAGCTGATCACCGGATGCCTCGACGACGAGGTCGGTGACCGGTGCGGGTATCGTCGTGTCCGGTGCCACCAGGTTGACCGGGTCGCTGCTCTGGCCGGCCGGCGAGGTGCCGACCACCGACAGCGATTCGCCGTTGGTCTGAGGCGTGTTCAGCGGCACCGTGAAGACGCCGTCGGCACCGACCGTGGCGCTGCCGAGCACCGCGCCGTCAGCGTCGCGGACGGTGATGGTCGAGCCGGCCTGACCGATGCCGCTCAGTTGCGTGCCGCCGACATCGAGGGTCACGCCGCCTGGCAACAGCGGGTTGAGTACATTGGGCGCATCGACCGGCGCAGGCGTCGACGCATTGCCGCTGGCGTCGGTGAGCGTCACTTCCAGGCGTTCGCCCTGGTTCTGCGCCACGGGCAGGGTGATCGAGAAGCTGCCGGTCGGCCCGACGTCGCCCGTGGCGATGACGGCGCCATCGGCACCGCGCACGGTGACCGTCGCCCCGGCTTCGCCCTGCCCGGACAGCACCAGGCCGTTGGGGTTGACGACCAGGGTATCGGCCGGCGCCGGTGGCGTGCTGTCGGTGGCGGTGATCGGCGTCGGCAGCGATTCGCCGACGGGGTTCAGCACGACGACATCGAGGGCCTGGCCGTTGGTCTGTGGCGTGGCGATCGGCACGCTGAAGGTGCCGTCGTCGCCCACCACCGCACTGCCGAGCACGTTGCCCGCAGCGTCACGCACTTCCACCGTGCTGCCAACGGTACCGGTGCCGGTGACGGTGGTGCCCTGGGCGTCGATGGCCACGCCCGTGGCCGGGGTCGGCGCATCGGCGCTCGGCGCTTCGGCCGGGGCCTCGTCGGACGGCAGGCCCGAGGTATCGACCTGCACCACCGTCACGGCCTGGCCCTCGGCCAAGGGTGGCGCAAGGGCGACCAGGAAGCTGCCCGTGTCATCCACGACACCGGTGCCCAGGGTGATCCCGGCCTGATCGCGCACGGTGACCGCGGCACCGGCCTGGCCCTTGCCGGCCAGGCTGCCGCCATCAGGGCTGATCACCAGGGCAGTGACCGCTGACGGTGGCGTGGTGTCAGGTGCGGTGAGGGTTTCGGCCGGGGCGACGTTGCCCCGTGCATCGACGGCCGTGACGTCGAGGGCCTGGCCGTCGGTCTGGCCGGGCGAGAGGCTGACTACGAAGGTGCCATCCACGGCGGTCACCGCCGAGCCGAGCAGGCGCCCGGCGAAGCTGCGCACGAAGATGCGCAGGCCTGGCGTGGCACGGCCGGTGAGGAAGGCGCCGTCCGCAGACACCGCCAGGTCGGCCGGCGCTTGCGGTTGGATCAGGTTGGGCGCCAGCAGGGCAGTGGCGGTCGAGACGTTGCCGGCCAGGTCGGTCAGGGTGACGCTCAAGGGCTGGCCGATGTCCTGGGCCGGCGTCAGCACCACGGCGAAGGCGCCATCGCTGCCGACGACGGAGGTGCCGAGCAGCACGCCTGCACCGTTGGTGACGGTGACCAGGGTACCGATCTCGCCGCTGCCGGTGATCAGGTTGCCGCTGGCGTTGATCGCCACGTTCACGGCGGCGTCCGGGGCGACGGTGTCGGTCGGGGTGCCAGGGGCGGTGACCGGCGCAGGCGTCGAGGCATTGCCGGCGGTGTCGGTGGCGACCACCGAGACGGTCTGGCCAGGGTTCAGGGCCGGCGACAGGACCAGGGTGAAGTTGCCATCGGCACCGGCGACCGCCGTACCCAGCACGCTGTTGCCCAGCCCGCGCACCTGCACGGTGGCACCGGCTTCGGCGCTGCCCGTGAGACGCGTGCCGTCATCGTTGAAGACCAGGTCGGTCGGCGCGGCCGGCGGGGTGACGTCGGAACTGGTGAACGGCACCGACGGCGAGGTGCCGTCGGCCGTGGCCTGGGTCACGCTGAGGACTTCGCCGTCCAGCTGTGGCGAGGCCAGGTCGACACGGAACGTACCGTCGCCAGCCACCGTGGCAGTGCCCAGCACGGTGCCATCGGCGGCGCGCACGGTGACCGTGGCGCCAGCGACACCGGTCCCGCTCAAGGCGGTGCCGGCCAGGTTCAATTGCAAGGCGTCAGGTGCGGCAGGCGCGTCGGCACCGGCCGGTGCGCTGGCCGAGCCAGGCACCGACGTATTGCCAGCAGGGTCGGTCAGCGTGACCGACAGCGTCTGGCCCTCCTGTTGCGCGGTGCCCAGAGGCACCTCGAAGCGCCCGTCGGCCGCCACCACGGCACTGCCGAGCACGGTGCCGTCGGCATCGCGCACCGTGACCGTGGCGCCGACCTCGCCGGCGCCGGTCAGGCTCAGGCCATCGCTGGCCACTTGCAGGTCGATCGGCAGGGTCGGCGCGGTGCTGTCGGCGGCGACCACGGCAGCGGACGGCGAAGCGTTGCCACCGGCATCGGTCAGGACCACGTTGAGGGTTTCGCCATCGAGCTGGGCGCTGCCCAAGGCGACGCTGAAGCGCCCATCGGTGCCGACCGTGGCGCTGCCCAGCAGGATGCCGTCGGTGCCGCGCACGCTGACGGTGGTCCCGGCCGCGCCAGTGCCGCTGAGGGTCAGCCCGTCTTCGCTCAGTTGCAGGGCGCTCGGCGCGGCAGGTGCCTGGGCACCGTCCGGCGCCTGGGCAGTGATGCGCGGCGACACGTTGCCGGCGGGGTCGGTCAGGGTGACCGACAGGGTCTGGCCATCGGTCTGCGGCGTACCCAGTGGCACGCTGAAGCTGCCGTCGGCCGCGACCACGGCGGTGCCCAGCAGCACGCCGCCCGGGCCACGAACGGCGACGCTGGCGCCGACTTCGCCGGTACCGCTCAGGGTGACGCCATCGGCGCTGACCTGCACGCCGGCGGCGGCCACGGGCGCCGTGACATCGTTGGCCTGCACGGTGGTGGACGGCGAGACGTTGCCTGCCCCGTCGTCCTGCACCACGGTCAGGGTCTGCCCGTCGAGCTGGGCCTGGTTCAGCGGCACGCTGAAGGTGCCATCGGCGGCCACCACGGTGCTGCCGAGCAGGTTGCCGTCGGCATCGCGCACGGTGACCGTGGCACCGGCCTGGCCGGTGCCGTTGAGGGTCGTGCCGGTGGTGCCGAGGAACAGGCCGGTGGGCGCGTCTGGGGCATCCGGGCTGGACGGGGCGGTCGCAGTGCCTGTGCCGGACAGGTTACCGGCACGGTCGCTCTGTTCGACCGACAGCGTCTGGCCTGCCAGTTGCGGGGTATTCAGCTCAACCGTGAAGCGCCCTTGGGCGTCGACCAGGGCGGTGCCCAATGGGCTGCCATCGGCGGCGCGTACGGTGACTTGGGCACCCGGCTCGCCGACGCCGGTCAGCGCCAGGCCGGTGATGTCGATGGAAAGATCGGTAGGCGCTGCCGGTGCGGTGACGTCCGGCGCGGTGAGGTCGGCCGACGGCGAACGGTTGCCGGCAGCATCGGTCAGCACGGCGGTCAGGCGCTCGCCATTGAGCTGCGCGCTGCCGAGGTTGACCACGAAGGAGCCGTCGGCGGCCACGGCAGCCGTGCCGAGGGTCGCACCGGTCGGTCCGCGCACCGTGACCAGGGTGCCTGGCGCCCCGGTACCGGTCAGGGTCAGGCCGTTGTCGCTCAGTTGCAGGCCGGCTGGCGCAGGCGGTGCCCCGGCACCGGCCGGCGCTGTGGCCTGCACGCTGCTCGAGACGTTGCCAGCGGCATCGGCCTGCTGCACCGACAGGCTCTGGCCGCCTGTCTGCACGGTTGCCAGCGGCACGCTGAAGGTGCCGTCGTCGCCCACCACGGCGGTCCCGAGCACGGCCCCGTTCGGACCACGCACGGTGACGATGGCACCGACCTCGCCGGTGCCGTTCAAGGTGGTGCCGTCGCTGCTCACCTGCAGGCTGGCCGGCGCCACGGGTGCAGTCACGTCGGCGACGACGAGTTCGACCGATGGCGAGGTGTTGCCCTGGGCATCGACCTGGGCGACGGTCAGGGCCTGGCCGTCGAGTTGCGGCGCGCTCAGCGGCACGCTGAACGTCCCGTCGGCGGCGACCACGGCACTGCCCAGCACGCTGCCATCGGCAGCGCGCACGGTGACGGTGGCGCCGACCTCGCCGGTCCCGGTGAGGGCCAGGCCGTTGGCGCTGAGTTGCAGGCCGCCCGGTGCTTCCGGCGCGTCGACGCCGATCGGTGCCGTGGCCGCGGTAGCCGGCGACACGTTGCCGGCACGGTCGGTCAGGGTCACGCCAAGGACTTGGCCGTCCACCTGGGCGGCATTGAGGGTGACCACGAAGGTGCCGTCGCCGGCCACCACCGCCGTGCCGAGCACGGCACCCGCGGCGCTGCGCACAATCACCGTGGCACCGGCCTCGCCGGTACCGTTCAGGCTCAGGCCGTCAGCGCTCACCTGCAGGCCAGCCGGCGCCAGCGGGGCGCTGACGTCCGGCACGCTCAGGGCGTTGGACGGTGAGCTGTTGCCTGCGGCATCGGTCTGCACCACGGCCAGGGTCTGGCCATCGAGCTGAGCGCTGCCCAGCGGCACGCTGAAGGTGCCGTTGGCCGCGACCACGGCGGTGCCGAGGATGCCGCCATCCGTACCGCGTACGGTGACGGTGGCGCCCGCTTCACCGGTGCCGCGCAGGGTCAGGCCATCGGCGCTGATCTGCAGATTGCCGGGCGCAGTGGGCGCCTGGCCATCGACCGGCGCCTGGGGCGCGTAGGCGGTCGCGGCAGGCGACAGGTTGCCAGCGGCATCGGCCTGCTCGACGGTCAGGGCCTGGCCAGCCCGTTGCGGTGCGTTCAGCGAGACGCTGAAGGTGCCATCGGTGCCGACCTGAGCAGTGCCCAGCGCGGTGCCGTCCGGCCCACGCACGGTGACTGTGGCACCGGCTTCGCCGCGCCCGTCCAGGGTCAGGCCATCGGTGCTGACCCGCAGGTCGGTCGGGGCGATCGGTGCCGTGACGTCGGCGCTGGCCAATGGGGTCGTTGGTGACAGGTTGCCAGCCCGGTCGACCTGCTCGACGTCGAGGGTCTGACCATTGAGTTGCGGGCTGTCCAGGGTCACGCGGAAGCTGCCATCGGCGGCGACCTGGGCGCTGCCCAGGGAGCGGCCTTCGGCATCGCGCACGGTGACCGTCGCCCCTGGTTCGCCTGTCCCGGTCAGCGTCAGCCCATCGGCGCCGAGCGCCAGCCCGGTCGGTGCATCCGGGGCGGTGACGTCAGGGGCGGTCAGGGAGATCGAGGCCGAGGTCTGACCGTCGGCGGTCTGGGTGACACGCAGCACTTCGCCGTCGAGCTGCGCGGTGCCCAGCGTCAGGGTGAAGGCGCCATCGGCGCCGACCACGGCAGTGCCCAGCACGGCGCCATTGGCGTCCCGCACGGTGACGGTGGCACCGGCCTCGCCGGTACCGGTCACGCTCAGGCCATCCTGGCTCAGTTGCAGGCCGGCGGGTGCGGCCGGGGCATCGGCCCCTGTGGGGGCGGTGGCCGCGACGGCCGGGGAAAGGTTGCCCGCCGCATCGGTCTGCGACACGCTCAGCACCTGCCCGGCCAACTGGGCAGCGCCCAAGCTGACGGTGAAGGTGCCGTTCGCCGTGACCACGGCGCTGCCGAGCAGGCTGCCATCGGCGCTGCGCACCTCGATGCGCGCACCGGGCTCGCCGGTACCGGTCAGGCTCAGGCCGTCGGCGGTCACTTGCAGGTTGCTCGGCGCCACCGGCGCGGTGGTGTCGGCAGCGGTCAGGCCGATGACCGCCGAGGTGTTGCCGGCGGCGTCGGTCTGTTCGAGGGTCAGGCGCTGACCGGCGCGTTGCGGCACGTCGAGCGTGACGTCGAACACACCATTGGCCGCGACCACGGCACTGCCCAGGGCGGTGCCATCGGCAGCCCGGACCGTGACCGTGGCACCCGGCTCGCCACGCCCGCTGACCACGCGGCCTTCGGCATTGAGCACGGCGTCGGTCGGCGCTGCCGGAGCGGTGACGTCCGGTGCGTCGAGTACCACGCTGGGCGAAGCGTTGCCGGCCGCGTCGGTCTGGCTCAACGACAAGGCCTGGCCGTCGAGCTGCGGTGTGCTCAGCGTCAGGGTGAAGGTGCCGTCGGCGGCGACCAGGGCGCTGCCGAGCAGGCGACCATCGGCGGCGCGCGCGGTGACGGTGGCGCCGGCCTCACCGGTGCCAGTGAGGGTGCGGCCATCCGTGCCGAGCACCAGGTCATCGAGCGCGCCCGGTGCGGTCACGTCGGCAGCGACCAGGGCAGTGGACGATGAGGTGCCACCGGCCGTGGCCTGGCGCACGTCGAGGGTCTCGCCATTGAGCTGCGCGGTGGTCAGGGTGACGCTGAAGGTGCCATCGGCGCCCACGAGCGCAGTGCCCACTACGGCGCCACCGACACTGCGCACGGTCACCGTGGCGCCAGCGACGCCGGTACCGGTCAGGATCAGGCCGTTGCTGCTCAGGGCCAGGGCCGTCGGGGCGTCGGGTGCTTGCGCGCCTTGGGGCGCGAAGGCCGCTGCGCTTGGCGACAGGTTGCCCGCCGCGTCGACTTGCTCGACGTTCAACTGCTGGCCTTGCTGTTGCGCCGCCGTGAGGGTGACGGTGAAGGTGCCATTGGCCGCGACCGTGGCACTGCCGAGCAGGGTGCCGTCGGCAGCGCGGACGTTGACCGTGGCGCCAGGTTCGCCGCGGCCGCTCAGGCTCAGGCCATCGGTGGTCACGCGCAGGTCGGCCGGTGCGTTCGGCGCGGTCAGGTCGGCGACGGTCAGGGGGGTGGTCGAGGACAGGTTGCCAGCGGCGTCGGCCTGCTGGACGGTCAGGCGCTGGCCATCCAGCTGCGGACGATTGAGGGTCAGGCTGAAGGTACCGTCGGCACCGACCAGGCCCGTGCCCAGCAAGGTGCCTTGGGCGTCGCGAACGCTCACGGTCGCCCCAGGCTCGCCGCTGCCGGTGAGGGTCACGCCATCGGTTGCCAGTTGCAGGGCACTCGGCGCGACGGGCGCCGTGACGTCCGGCGCGGTCAGCGCTGCTGCCGGTGAGGCATTGCCAGCGGCGTCGGCCTGGACCACGGACAAGGCCTGGCCATTCTGCTGCACGCTGCCGAGCGGCACGCTGAAGGTGCCGTCGGCAGCGACCGTGGCCACGCCCAGCACCGTACCGGCCGTATCACGCACGGTTACCCGCGCGCCCGGCTCGCCGGTGCCGCTGAGGGTCCGACCGTCGTCGGCCAGTTGCAGGCCGGTCACCGCTGAGGGCGCGGTGACGTCGGCGGCGACCAGGGCCGTGGACGGGGAGCTGGCACCCTCCGGGGTGCTCTGCACCACGCTCAGCGTCTCGCCATTGAGCTGGGCGCTGCCGAGGGTCACGCTGAAGCGGCCATCGGCGCCCACCACGGCACGGCCCAGGACCTGCCCATCGGCACCCCGGACGGTGATGGCGTCACCCGCCTCGCCGGTGCCCGAGAGCGTCAGGCCATCGGCGCTGAGCGCCAGGCCGGTGGGCGCGTCGGGCGCATCGGCACCCACCGGCGCGAAGGCCGAGGCCGTCGGCGAGACGTTGCCGGCCGCATCGGTCTGGTCCACGGACAGTGATTGGCCGTCGAGCTGAGCGGTGCCCAGGGTGACGGTGAAGGTGCCATCGGCGGCCACCACGGCGGTGCCCAGGGTGGCACCGGCAGCATCACGGACGGTCACGGTGGCGCCCGGCTCGCCCAGGCCGCTCAGGCTCAGGCCATCGGTGGCCACCTGCAGCGCAGTCGGCGCGGCCGGGGCGGTGACGTCGGCCACGACCAGTTCACTGGCAGGCGAGGCGTTGCCAGCGGCATCGGCCTGGGTGACCGACAGGGTGACCGCGTCCACCTGGGCGCTGTTCAGGATGACGCTGAACGTGCCATCGGTGCCGACCGTCGCGCTGCCCAGCACGTTGCCATTGGCGCCACGGACGGTGACGGTGGCGCCGGGTTCGCCGGTGCCGGTCACGGTCAGGCCATCGCCACTCAGGGCCAGGTCGGCCGGTGCCTCCGGCGCCGTCACGTCGGCAGCGGTGTAGGACGCCGACGGCGAGGTGCCTGCGGCGTTGGCCTGCACGGCGGTCAGGGTTTCGCCATTGAGCTGCGGCGCGGCGAGGGTCACGGCGAAGGTGCCGTCGGCGGCCACCACGGCGGTGCCCAGCACGCTGCCATCAGCGGCGCGCACGGTCACGGTGCTGCCGGCCTCGCCGGTGCCGGACAAGGTCAGGCCGTCGGCGCTCAGGGTCAGCCCCGCAGGCGCGGCAGGCGCATCGGCGCCGATGGGCGCGAAGGCCGAGGTCACTGGCGAGACGTTGCCGGCCGCGTCGGTCTGGGCGACCGTCAGCGCCTGGCCGTCGAGTTGCGCAGCGTCCAGGTTCACGGTGAAGGTACCGTCTGCAGCCACCACCGCGGTGCCCAGTACGGCGCCGTTGGCATCACGGACGCTGACGGTGGCGCCCGGCTCGCCGGTACCGCTCAGGCTCAGGCCATCGTTGGCGACCACGACGTTGCCGGGCGCCTGGGGCGCGGTCACGTCAGCGACCGGCAGTTCGACGCTGGCCGACACATTGCCGGCCCGGTCGGCCTGTTCGACGGACAGGGTCTGCCCGTTCAGTTGCGGGCTGCTCAGCGTCACGCTGAACGTGCCGTCGGCACCGACCACGGCATTGCCGAGCACGCTGCCCGACGCATCGCGTACGGTGACGGTGGCGCCCGGTTCACCGGTGCCGGTCACGGTCAGCCCATTGCCACTGAGGCTCAGGTCGGTCGGTGCCTGCGGTGCCGTCACGTCGGCAGCGGTGTAGGACGCCGACGGGGAGGTGGCGCCGTCGGCGTCGGCCTGGACCGCCGTCAGGGTTTCGCCGTCGAGTTGCGCGGTGGTCAAGGTGACGGCGAAGGTGCCGTCGGCCCCGACCACGGCGGTACCCAGCACGTTGCCATTGGCGCTGCGCACGGTGACCGTGGCGCCCGGTTGGCCGACACCGGACAGCGTCAGGCCATCGGCGCTGAGCGCCAGGTTCGTCGGGGCATCGGGGGCATCGGCGCCCACCGGTGCGAACGCCGACGTGACCGGGGAGACGTTGCCGGCCGCGTCGGTCTGTTCGACGCTCAACAGCTGGCCTTCGAGCTGGGCGGTGCCCAGGCCCACGGTGAAGGTGCCGTCTGCCGCGACCACGGCGGTGCCCAGGACCGCGCCGTTGGCGTCGCGCACCGTCACGGTAGCGCCGGGTTCGCCGACCCCGCTCAGGCTCAGGCCATCATTGGACACGGCGACGTCGCTCGGCGCCTGCGGCGCTGTCACGTCCCGGGCCTGTACGTCGGCGGCGGTCGAGGCATTGCCGGCGCGATCGACCTGATCCACGGACAGGGTCTGGCCGTTCAGTTGCGCGCTGCTCAAGGTGACACTGAAGGTGCCGTCAGCGCCCACGATGGCACTGCCGAGCAAGGTGCCCGAGGCATCACGGACGTTGACGGTGGCGCCAGGCTCGCCGGTGCCGGTGAGGGTCGCGCCATCAGCCGCCAGTTGCAGGGCGCTTGGCGCGTCCGGGGCGGTGACGTCGGCGGCCGTGTAGGACGCCGAAGGGGAGGTGGCGCCGTTGGCGTCGGCCTGGACCGCCGTCAGGGTTTCGCCGTTGAGTTGCGCCGTGGTCAGGGTGACGGCGAAGGTGCCATCTGCGCCGACCACGGCCGTGCCCAGCACGCTCCCGTCGGCACCGCGAACGGTGACCGTGGCGCCGGGTTGCCCGACGCCGGACAAGGTCAGGCCGTCGGCGCTCAGCAAGAGGCCGGTGGGGGCGTCAGGCGCATCGGCGCCAATGGGCGCGAAGGCTGCGGCGGTCGATGACACATTGCCGGCGGCATCGCGCTGCTCGACGGTCAGTGCCTGGCCTTCGAGTTGTGCGGTGCCCAGGCCGACGGTGAAGGTGCCATCGGCTGCGACGATCGCCGTCCCGAGCACCGTGCCCGTGGCATCGCGCACGGTGACGGTGGCGCCTGGCTCGCCCGTCCCGCTCAGGCTGAGGCCGTCGTTGGCGACCGAGACGTTGGCGGGTGCTGCAGGCGCGGTCACGTCGGCGGCCACCACCTCGCTCGAGACCGATGCATTGCCAGCACGGTCGGTCTGTACCACCGACAAGGTCTGGCCATTCAATTGGGCGGCGCTCAGGGTGACCGTGAAGGTACCATCGGCCTGCACCACGACGCTGCCGAGCAGGTTGCCCGAGGCGTCGCGCACGCTGACCGTGGCGCCGGGTTCGCCGGTGCCGGTGAGCGTCACACCGTCGGTGGCCAGTTGCAGGTCCGCGAGTGCCTCCGGCGCGGTCACGTCGGCTGCGGTGTAGGCTGCGGAAGGGGACGTCGCGCCGTCGGCGTTGGTCTGCACGGCGGACAGGGTTTCGCCGTTGAGTTGCGCACTGCTCAGCGACACGCTGAACGTGCCGTCGGCCCCGACCACGGCCGTACCGAGGACCGCACCATCGGCGCCGCGCACCGTGACGGTGTTGCCGGGCGCGCCCACACCGCTCAGGGTCAGGCCATCGGTGCTCAGGGCCAGGTTCGTCGGGGCATCAGGGGCATCGGCCCCGATGGGGGCGAAGGCCGAGACCACGGGCGACACATTGCCGGCGGCGTCGGTCTGCACGACGCTCAGGGATTGACCGTCGAGCTGGGCGGTGCCCAGGCCCACGGTGAAGGTGCCGTCTGCCGCGACCACGGCGGTGCCCAGGACCGCGCCATTGGCGTTGCGCACGGTCACGGTGGCGCCCGGCTCACCGCGGCCACTGAGGCTCAGGCCATCGTTGGCCACTTGCACGTCGGTCGGCGCCTGCGGGGCGGTGAGGTCGGCGGCGGTGTAGGGCGTGGCGGTGGAGGTGAGGCCAGCTGCATTGGTCTGCACGGCGGACAGGGTTTCGCCGTTGAGCTGAGCGGTCGACAGGGTGAGGGTGAAGGTGCCGTCTGCGCCCACTACCGCCGTGCCGAGCACGCTGCCGTCGGCGGCGCGGACGGTGACCGTGTTGCCCGGTTGGCCCGTCCCGGTAAGGGTCAGGCCGTCGGCGCTCAAGGCCAGATCGGCAGGCGCTGGTGGGGCGTCCGCGTTCGTCGGTGCGGTCGCCACGGCCCCGGCGGACGTGTTGCCGGCCGCGTCGGTCTGGGTGACGGTCAAGGCCTGGCCGTCGAGCTGGGCACTGCCCAGGGTGACGGTGAAGCTGCCATTGGCCGCGACCACGGCGGTGCCCAGCACGGCGCCGTCCGGGCCGCGCACGGTAACCGTGGCCCCAGGCTCGCCGGTGCCGGTCAGGGTCAGGCCATCGGCGCCCACTTGCAGGCCCGTGGGCGCGGCGGGGGCGGTGACGTCGGCGGCGACGAAGGTGGCCGAAGGCGAAACGAGCCCTTCAGGGTTGGCCTGAACCACGCTCAAGGTTTCACCGTTGAGCTGTGCACTGCCCAGCGACACGCTGAAGGTGCCGTCGGTGGCGACCACGGCGGTGCCCAGCAGGGCACCATTGGCACCACGAACGGTGACGGTGTCCCCGGGTTCGCCGCGCCCGGTCAGGGTCAGGCCATCGGCGCTGAGGGCCAGCGCCGTGGGTGCTGGAGGGGCATCGACCCCCGTGGGTGCAAGGGCCGAGGCGGTCGGGGAGACGTTGCCGGCGGCGTCGGTCTGTTCGACGCTGAGGGTCTGGCCGTTGGTCTGTGCGCTGCCCAGGGGCACGCTGAAGGTGCCGTCGGCGCCAACCACGGCGGTGCCGAGCACGGCCCCGTTGGCGCCACGCACGGTGACCGTGGCGCCGGGTTCGCCAGTACCGGTCAGGGACAGGCCATCGGCACTGACCGCCAGGTTGGCCGGCGCTGCAGGCGCGGTCACGTCGGCGGCGGTCAGCGACGCGTCTGTGGACGTGTTCCCCGCAGCGTCGGTCTGATCGACCGTCAAGGTCTGGCCGTCGAGCTGAGGCGCGCTCAGGCCGATGCTGAACGTCCCGTCGGTAGCCACCACGGCACTGCCCAGCACGCTGCCATCGGCACTGCGTACGGTGACGGTGGCGCCCGGTTCGCCCGTGCCGGTCAAGGTCAGGCCGTCGGCGCTCAGCTGGAGGTTGTCAGGTGCGGCGGGCGCTTGGGTATCCGGCGCGGTGATGACCACAGGGTCGGAGGTCGCGCCGGTCGGGTCGGTCTGGTCGACGATCACCGTCTGGCCATTGTTCTGTGGCGTGCCGAGCGGCACGGTGAAGCTGCCGTCAGCGCCGACCACCGTGCTGCCCAGCAGGGTGCCGTCCGGGCCGCGCACGTTCACCGTCGCGCCCGGAAGGCCCGTGCCGCTCAGCGACAGGCCATCGGGGGACAGGACCAGGTTGGTCGGTGCGGTGGGCGTGACGGGTGTTGGCGTGCCGCCACCGCCGCCACCGCCGCCGCCGCCCCCACCGGCCGCTGCCGCTGCGCCCCCTGCGCCCAGCAGGCCAAGGCCGGCGAAGGCGAAGGTCTGGTTGGCGGAAATCACGTCGGTGCTCGCCAGCAACTCGTCGAGCGAGTCGACTTCGTTGAAGGTGAACCCGTCGAAGGGTTCGGTGCTGTACTGGGCCTGCCACATGACACCGTCGTCGCCGGTGAACACGACATCGCTCTGATTGCCCTCGGCATCGGCGGTGAAGAAGTTGCCGATGCGCACGCGCTCGCCCGATTTCAGGTTGATGGTCAGGTCCTGGCCGCTGCGGCTGACCGACGCGACCTGGGACGGCGAGACGGGCATCTGCACCACGCCAGGCCCACTGAGTTGAACGGAATTGCCCTGCAGGTTGCTGATCTGTGAAGTGGCTTTATCGGCGACGACGATGTTTTCCATGACAACTCCTGTCCAATTCCCTCGAATACCGCTGAGGTCAGACCAGGCGACTCTGTAAGCAGATTCGGTGAAGCGCGTCGTGCCTTTACCGAGAAGAGCGCCCTATAACTCCCTGACGTCAGCTAGCGATCTGTGCCCTATGGCTGAAAAGGGGTATAGCGCGGCGGATTTCACTTGATGGGGTGTCAAAAACTCGACCGGGGGTCAAAAAGGGCACCAGAACGGGGCATTGGATCCCATAAGCCCCTGTAAACGTTGCGTTACACCTGCGTGTGATAAACGGTACACCGTTCGTCGGGCAAGGCGTCATGTCGAGAATTTGGCACGTTGCACAAGCACGTTCGCCCACTGCATGACGCCAGGGCGACACGTGGCTGTCAGGCAGGTCCAGAGGTCACCATGAGCACGCCGAGAAAGAGGCGTTGCCTCGAAGAAGGGCGACCGCTGATCCGACCTGGTGCAGAAAAATCGAATCTATCGCGAATGTGTCGATCGGAATCTATGCACGGTGCGAAGCCCGTGTCCTATAACCCTCATGAGGTGAACGATCATGGCCAGTAACAAGCAAGGCGGCAGCCAGAGCAGTAGCGGTCAGAAAGGTAGTGGCAACTTCGCAGACGACCGCCAGAAGGCTTCCGAAGCCGGCAAGAAAGGCGGGAAGGCCTCCGGGACTTCTCACGACAAGTCCTCGGAATCCGGACACAAAGGCGGTCGATCCTAACGTGCGACGCGCGGCGCCCGCCTGTGGCGCCGCGCGTTGTCGACCCCAAGGAGCACTTCATGCGCATCGCCCCGATCCTTTGCCTGTCGACCAGCCTGATCCTGTTGGGTGGCTGTTTCGACCGCAGCGACCATCCGGCCAAGGATGCTGATCAAAGCAAACCTTCCCTGTTGATGAAACAGCCTGACAAGCCGATCACGAGCCCTACGGCTGAGACCCAGCCGGCGCCTTCATCCGAACAAGACCATTGACGTCCAAGAGGGCAGCCCCATGACCGTCATGACCCGCAAGGCGACCGCCACCCGTAGCACCGCTCCGATCAACGTGCCTGTCACGGCCACTACCCTCAAGGATCGCTACCAGGCCCTGTTGGCCGGCAACCCCGTCGACAGCGCGCGCTGGCTTGCGCAGCAGCTCGAAGGGACACGCGCCATGGCCGACGACCTGCCAGAGACCGCTGCAGGCCTGGACGACTGGACCGCGCGTCACGCCGCCCGTGTCGCGTCTGCCTATGCGGCCTACCTGAAAGCCCGTCAGGCCGGCGAACCCCGCCGTTATTTCGCCAATCGCTCCCAAGCGCTCTATTTTCTCCAACAGGTGACACCGACCAAGGTGGTCGATGGCGCCTGGTTGTATGGCACGCTGCACCACTGGCAGGACCCGCGCTACCACGGGCTGATCCGCACCTACCTCGAAGAGCTGGGTGACGGCGACCTGCGCAGCAACCATGTCTTGATCTACCAGCGTCTGATGAGCCGTCTCGGGTGTCTCGAAGCGGTGCCGTTGGACGATGCGCGCTACCTGCAAGGTGGCATCCAGCTGGCGCTCGGCCTGCACAGCGATGCATTCCTGCCGGAAGTCATCGGCTACAACCTGGGCTACGAACAGCCGCCGCTGCACTTGCTGATCACCACGTACGAGTTGGCCGAACTGGGCATCGACGGGTTCTATTTCCAGTTGCACATCACCATCGACAACGCGGCCAGCGGGCATGCCCGCAAGGCCATCGAGGCGCTGCACCAGCTGTGCCCCGAGCACGAGGCCGAAGCGTTCTACGAACGCGTGCGCCAGGGCTATCGCCTCAACGACCTCGGCATCGACACACCGTCGTTGATCGGTGCGTTCGACCTGCACGGCGAGCTGGTGGCGAGCCTGGAGCGCAAACGGGTGTTCGGCCAGTTCATGCATGCCGACCATTGCCGTCTCGAAGGCCGCACCATCAACCAGTGGCTGGCACCGGGCGAGAGCATGTCGGCCTTCCTCACGGCGCTGGAGAACCAGCGTTGGGTCCGGCGCGGTGCCGACCCCATGGAAAGCCGCTTCTACCGATTGCTGGAAGGCCCGACCGCGCCCATGTTCGGGGTCTTCAGCCCCTATGAGCGCCAGCTGTGGCATGACTGGATCGCTGCCGACTGGCAAGGCCCGGCGCCACGCCGAGTGATGCCAGGCAAGTGGGAAGCCTCGCTGAAGATCGATGAGCCATCGGCCGGACGCGCGTCCCAGGCCTCGGTCACGGACCTGATCGAGCAGATGTTCGGCAACCGGCACGCCTTGCCCGAAGGCCTGCAAGCCACACGTGACTACATTCGCCATACCGGCCTAGCGGAAGGGAGACCCTGCTGATGGTGTTGTCCGACACCCCGATTCACGATCACGACCTGATTCAGGCCGACGCGGCCCTGCTGGAGCTGGCGCATTGGCTGAAACAGGAGCGCTACCGCTTCACCAGCGTCACGCCGGTCACCCACCAGCGCAACAATGCACGGGCAACTGCCCAGCAAGCGTTCACGCTGCGCGATGTGTTCGGCTGGAACCGTCCCTTTTCCCTCGCACTGCTCGACGATGACCGCCTGCAGCTGATGTCGGCCGCGCAGGTCCTGGACGAGCAGGGCAAGGCGTTTCGTAGCCAGGTCCGCTGGTCGACCCTGGACGACCTGTTGCTGGTGCATTCCGGCTACCCGACCGACCGCACCGATGCGGTGTTCTTCGGCCCCGACAGCTACCGTTTCGCGCGCGTCATCCAGGCGCACCTGCAGACCCACGCCCACCGTATCCAGCGGGCCGTGGACATCGGCTGCGGCAGCGGCATCGGCGGGCTGCTGATCGCCAAGGCCGTGCCTCGGGCCGAGGTCATGGGCGTCGACATCAACCCGCTGGCGCTGCGTTACACCCAGGTCAACGCGGCTGCCGCAGGCGTGACGAACCTGACGGCGCAGCGCAGCGACATTCTGGCTGACACGTCGGGCACCTTCGACCTGATCGTGGCCAACCCGCCCTACATGGTGGACGGGCAGGAGCGCACTTATCGCCATGGCGGCGGCAACTTGGGCAGTGACCTGTCCCTGCGCATCCTGGAGCAGGCTTGTGAGCGCTTGAGCGTGGGCGGCAGCCTGCTGCTGTATTCGGGCATCGCGATCGTCGAAGGCCGCGATGGCTTCCTCGAGGCCGTGCGCCTGCGACTGGCCGGTCCGGGCTGGAGCTGGACCTACGAAGAAATCGACCCGGACGTGTTCGGCGAGCAGCTCGATGAACCAGGGTATGAAGCCGTCGAGCGCATCGCAGCCGTCAGCCTGACCGTCACGCGCGTGCACTGAAGAACAAGACCTGCCCTCGATGCGTGTCGGGGGCAACCGGAAGGATCACTGATCCACGCTTGAAAGGAGAAAGACCATGGGCGACATGCCGAGTTACTTCTGGACCATCGTGACGATCTTGATCGTGCTGATGGACATCTGGGTCATCGCCAGTGTGTTTCGCAGCGAGAAGCCTTCGGGGACCAAGCTGATGTGGGCCGTGCTGGTCATTGTGCTGCCCGTGCTCGGGCTGGTGATCTGGGCGTTGATGGGGCCTCGCGGCATCAAGCGCGGCACCGGCCCGACGTCGGACGAACACAGCAAGGGCTGAGCGTTCTGCCGCAACGATGCCTGCACGTGAAGAGGGGTGGCCTGGAGCCGCCCCTTTTTTCGTCTGCCAGACAGAGAGCAGGCATGCGCTGCGAACGGGCATAGCTCAAACCATTCAGCACCTCATGACCGTTCATCGGGCCATGCTCGCATCACGGCAAACCCTCGCCGGGGTCCAGGTCTCGTATTCCATGAGCGCGCGAAATGGCGCACGGCATTTTTCTTAGGAGGTACGTCCCATGCCCAACACCCCACGTGATCAGTTCAGCATGCAGAACCCCCTGACCCAGTACCCGCAACCGCCTTTCCCGGACCAGCCGCAAAGCCCGCCTGGGCTGGACAAGGACATGACCCCCAAGCCGGACTGTGGTGAAGAAAGCTACAAGGGCCTTGGCCGCATGGTCGGGCGCAAGGCGCTGATCACCGGTGCCGACTCCGGCATCGGTCGCGCCACGGCCATCGCCTTCGCCCGTGAAGGCGCCGACATCGTGCTCAACTACCTGCCCGAGGAAGAGCCCGATGCCCAGGAAGTGGTGAAGCTGATCGAAGCCGCTGGCCGCAAGGCCGTTGCGCTGCCGGGCGACCTGAAGGACGAAGCCTTCACCCGCAGCCTGGCACGCAAGGCCCACGAAGCCCTAGGCGGCCTGGACGTGCTGGTCAACGTGGCCGGCAAGCAGGAGGCCCGCAAGGACATCAGCGAGATCACGTCCGAGCAGTTCGACCACACCATGAAGACCAACGTGTACTCGCTGTTCTGGCTGTGCCAGGAGGCCGTACCGCTGATGCCCGCAGGCGCGACCATCATCAATACCGCGTCGATCCAGTCGTACCAGCCATCGGCGACCCTGCTCGACTACGCCAGTACCAAGGCGGCGATCGTGGCCTTCACCAAGGCGCTGGCCGGCCAGGTCATCGAGAAGGGCATTCGGGTCAATGCCGTGGCCCCCGGCCCGGTCTGGACCGTGCTGCAGCCCAGCGGTGGCCAGCCGCAGGAGAAGATCCCGCAGTTTGGCAGCCAGGTGCCGATGAAGCGTCCAGGTCAGCCTGCCGAGTGCGCGCCGCTGTACGTGCTGCTGGCGACCCAGGAGTCGAGCTACATCACCGGCGAGATCTTCGGCGTCACCGGTGGCGATCCGCTGCCATGAGGCATGACGCCCGGCCGTGCGGTTCGACCGACGAGGTGCCGGGCTGACGCTAGACTGAAGACGAGCGCTACGGCGCTCGTTTTCGTTCGTGCCATGAATGGACTTTCATCAGGAGCATCACGATGCCTCGAGCCATCTGGAAAGGCGCCATCAGCTTCGGCCTGGTGCACATCCCGGTTTCCCTGAACACGGCAGTGACCAGCGAGCGGATCGATTTCGATTGGCTCGACAAGCGCAGCATGGAGCCGGTCGGCTACAAACGGATCAACAAGGTCACCGGCAAGGAGATCGACAGCGAGCACATCGTCAAGGGCGTCGAGCACGAGAAAGGCCGCTACGTGGTGATCAGCGAGGAAGAAATCCACGACGCACGCCCCGAAGCGACCCAGACGATCGACATCTTCTCGTTCGTCGACGCCAGCGAGATCCCGCTGCAGCACTTCGACACGCCCTATTACCTGAGCCCCGACAAGCGCGGCGGCAAGGTCTATGCCCTGCTGCGCGAGACCTTGGCTGGCAGTGGCAAGGTGGCGCTGGCGACGGTGGTGCTGCATACCCGCCAGCACCTGGCCCTGCTGCGGCCGCTGGAAGGCGCCCTGGTGCTGATCACGCTGCGCTGGCCCAACGAGGTGCGTGGCCTGGACGCGCTGGAGCTGGACAAGAGCGTGACCCAAGCCACGCTCGACAAGCGCGAGCTGGACATGGCCAAGCGACTGGTCAACGACATGAGCGGGCACTGGCAGCCGGAGACGTACCATGACGCGTTTCGCGAGACCATCATGGAGCTGGTGGAAGAGAAGGCCAGCAAAGGCTCGATCAGCGTCGTCGCACGCGAGACGGATGAAGACGGCCAGAAGAGCGCCGACATCATCGACCTGACCGAGTTGCTCAAGCGCAGCCTGGGTGGCAAGCGGGGCGGTGCCAAGACGACCGCAAAGAAGGCCGAACCGAAGAAGACGACGCCCAGAAAGTCCGCTGCCGGCAAGGCGTCTGCACAGAAGGAAAAAGCACCGGCCAAGCGCACACGCAGCCCGCGCAAGGCATCGTGAGGGTCGGCAGGGGGCGCGAGGGTGGGCCGATTGACTGGCCCCTTGTGGGCGCAACTGTCAGGCGGCATCGTGTCGCTGAACCTGTTCGGTTCAACTGTCGCAACCAAATCGCTGGCTTTACGGCCCCTGCGGGGCCGATCGCGGCACAGGGGCCGCTCCCACACGAGAACGCCGGCGTCCTGGCAAATCAGCGCTGCGGTCCTCCTGTAGGAGCGGCCCCAGCGCCGCGATCGGCCCCGCAGGGGCCGTAAAATCAGCCACTCAACCCCTCCAGGCACACTTCCCACCCCCCAGGAAACCCCTCACATCGGCTCCGCATGCACCCCCGCATTTGTGGGCTTGCCCGCGATGACGCTGGCAGCCGCACGGCATCGCCAGCAGGTCGACCGATGGCCTGGCAACCCTGATCTCGATGCTGCAAGGCCGCCCATGGCCAACCAGAAGGCTTGCCTGCTCAGAAGTCGTACGCCAGCTTCGTGTACCAATACCCACCCCCCGGATGAAACGGCGCGTTGCCATACGCTGCCTGGTTGCCATTGGGGTTGGGCACGCCGTGCTTGTCCGGGCGCACGTCGAAGAGGTTGGTGCCCCCCAGGCTCAGCGTGAGGCTGTCGAGCAGCAGGTAGGACAGGTCCAGGTCGGTGATCCACTTGGCGCCGAAACGACGGTCTTGTGCAGGGTTCTGCTGCCAGGTCTCGACGCTGCCGTAACGGGTGGTCTGCAAGGTGCCGGTGAAGTTGCCGAGCATCCATTGGCCACCCAGCACCCACTTGGTCTCGGGCAGGGCCGCGACCAGATCCCCCTCGCGGCTATGGCCCACCACCTGCAGGCCGGCCTCGGCCAAGCCCTGGGGCGTGCTGCGCGTGCCGCGCACCGTGGTCTTGTTCCAGTTGAAGCCCAGCGTCCAGCGCACCTCCCCGAAGGCGCCAAAGGCCTGGGTATGGTCGCCTACCAGGTCGATCCCGCGGGTACGGGTGTCGAAGGCATTGGTGTAGTAGTTGATCCAGGTGGTGCGGGCCAGCCCCAGCGAGGCGAGCACATCGCCTACCGCGCCACTGCCGCCACGCCGGTCATAGAGGTTTTCGGTCAGCAGGATACGGTCATCGATGTCGATCATGTAGGCATCGAGGGTCACCTGGGTGCGCCGGGCAGGCTGCCAGGTCAGACCAAGGCCGGCATTGCGCGAGGTTTCCGGGTCCAGGGTGCCGCCGCCGAAGGCCTGCGCGGCAGCGCTGCCGGGGGCCACGGTACGGCGCAGGGCCGGCACCACGTTGCCATTGGCATCCAGCGCGGTCCGGTTGTCGCTGACGGTATAGCCGGTCTGGGTCAGCGAGGGTGCGCGCAGGCCACTGCCCAGCGTGCCGCGCACCGCGATGCTGTCGGTCAGGCCGTAGCGGGAATTGAGCTTGAAGCTGGCAGCACGCCCGGTGTCATCGGCGTAATGCTCCAGCCGTGCGCCGCCGCCCAGGTACCAGCGCGGCGTGAGGTCCAGGCCCAGTCCGACGTAGGCGGCGTAGACGTTGCGCTGCACGTCGGCCTCGTCTTCAGGGCGGATCGTCAGCGCCGCCTGGGCGCCCACCGCGGTCTGGCCGTTGGCCAAGGCATACAGAGGGTTGGGGCGGCCGTCGGCGAGTGTCGCCGGGTAGGTGTAAGGGCCGATGCCATAGGCGATGGGGTCGCCGGCAAAGGTGCGCAAATGCTCCCAGCGATGTTCCAGGCCAGCCGAGACCTGGGTCGGCACCGCCAGGCCGAACAGGCCATCGAAGCTGCGGCGGATGTCCAGGTTGTTCACCCACTGGTCGAACTGCAAGGTGGCCAGGTCATCGAACGAAGTCGGTGAGGCTGGCCCGTAGGTCGGGTTGAGGGTCAGGTCGCTGGACTGCTGGTTCTTGTTGCGCCCATAGCTGGTGGACAGGTCCCACGCCCAGCGATCGGCCACTCCCCGGGCGCCGAGCAGCCATTGATAGTCGGTGTCCTTGAGGTTGTTGAGCGGGAAATAGCCGTCGGGGAACAGTTCGGGGATGGAGGCATTGCTGTTGGGCAGGCGGTAGTTGTTGTAGGCCTCCAGCTTTCGTTCGGCGTAGGTGGCGAACGAGTACAGGCGCAGGTCGCCGCTCAGCGGCAGCTCGGCGTTGTAGCCCAGGTTGAAGGCCCGCAGGTCCGGGTCGCCGTTCTTGACCGCACGGTGGTCCCAGGCGGCCTGGCGATCGTCTTCGAAGTAGGCGCGATAGCCGGGGTCGGCCTTGTCGATCCAGTGGGCGGTTCCGCGTTTGCGTGCTTCGCCCGACAGGTGCAGGAAGCCGCCGTCACCCAGCGCGAAGCCCTGGTCGCCGGCCAGCTTCAGGGTCGCGCCCTGGCCGCTGTAGAGCTGGCCGTAGCTGCTGTCGTAATGACCGCCGCCGTCGGCGTTCTTGAGGATGACGTTGATCACGCCAGCCACGGCGTCGGCACCGTATTGGGCGGCGGCACTGTCCTTGAGCACCTCGATGTGCGATACGGCGCTGACCGGGATCATGTCGATGTCGACCGCGTTGGCGCCGCTGTTGTCGGTGGAGCCGCTGGCCGGCAGGGCGCTGTTGTGTCGGCGCTTGCCGTTGACCAGGACCAGGGTGTAGGCCGGCCCCAGGCTGCGGTTGCTCAGCGGTCGTACGCCGGACTGGAAACCGGCGATGTTGGTGCCGAAGTTGAACGACGGCAGCAGCTTGGCGATGGCCTCGGACAACTCGGCACGGCCGGTGCGCAGCAGTTGCTCGTTGCTGATCACATCGATCGGCGTGGGGCTGTCGACCACCGTGCGCTGATTCGCCCGCGAGCCGGTGGCGGTGGACGTCACCGTGACCGTCTCCAGGCGGGGTGCTTCAGGCAAGGTGGTCGCGTGGGTCCCAGGGGCCAGCAGGCAGACCAGGGGCAGGGCGATGCAAGGGGGTCTAGACATCATGTCCTCGAAACGTACATGCGCGGATAGGCACCTGGCCGGGCAGGCCATGTGATGGAAACGTCGAAACAACGTCGATTGCGCCCAGGCGTTACCGTCCTGCCTGGGCATCACTGCCTTCACTGTCCGCCTATCGGGCTGGATGGTCGTTCAGAGGCTACCTTGCAGCCCATCGCGGGCAAGCCCGCTCCCACTGGCGCTCATTCCAATCAACTGCCTGACATCAGCGCACTGACTGGCTGCCTGGGCATCACTGCCTTCACTGTCCGCCTATCGGGCTGGATGGTCGTTCAGGGGCTACCTTGCAGCCCATCGCGGGCAAGCCCGTTCCCACGGGCCCTCATTCCAATCAACTGCCTGACATCAGTGCACTGACTGGCTGCCTGGGCATCACTGCCTTCACTGTCCGCCTGTCGGGCTGGATGGTCGTTCAAGGGCTGCCTTGCAGCCCATCGCGGGCAAGCCCGCTCCCACGGGCCCTCATTCCAATCAACTGCCTGACATCAGCGCACTGACTGGCCGCTGTGGGAGCGGGCTTGCCCGCGATGCAGGCGCTGCCTGGTCGGGCCTTGTCGCTGGTCTTCATTCCAAGCAACTGCCTGCCGAGCGGCCCTCTGCAGGCAGCCTGCTCGCGCGATGGCGCCGGTACGGGCGCTCGACCCGAATGACCTCAGGCCACCACCGCCTGCTCGCGTAGCAGCGTGTTGCGGTTGGTCGGCACGCTCAGGCCGAAGCTGTCGCGCAAGGTACGGCCAGGGTATTGGCTGCGCATCAGGCCGCGCGCCTGCAACAGGGGCACGACCCATTCGGTGAAGGACTGCAACCCGTCAGGCAACAGCGAGTTGACGATGAAGCCATCGGCGGCTTCGTTCTCGAACCAGTCCTGCAAGGCGTCGGCGACCTGCTCGGGCGTGCCGGTGAAGTCCCGGCGTGGGCGCGAGAAACGCAGCGCCAGCTCGCGCAGGCTCAGGCCTTCGTCGCGGGCCAGCTGCTTGAGCTGGTCGGAGGTCCCCTTGTGGCTGTTGTCGCCAAGCGTGCCCAGGTCGGGGAACGGCGCGTCCAGGTCGTGCTGGCTGAAGTCGTAGTCGTTGAACGGCCTCCCCAGGGCGACCAGGGCATCCTCGATGCTCACCAGTTCGACCGCCTGCTGGTAGCGGCGCTCGACCTCTGCCTCGTCGCGACCGACGATGGGGCGGATGCCCGGCAGGATGAACAGCTGGTCAGGGTCGCGCCCATGGGCGGCGGCGCGCTGTTTCAAGTCGCGATAGTAGGCGCGGGCATCGCTGAACGACTCCGGGTTGACGAAGATGGCATCGGCAGTCTGGGCAGCGAAGGTGCGCCCGTCCTCCGACACGCCGGCCTGGAAGATCAGCGGCTGGCCCTGGGGCGAACGCTGGATGTTCAGCGGGCCCTTGACCTTGAAGAACTCGCCCTGGTGGCCCAGGGTGTGCAGCTTGGCCGGGTCGAAGAACTCGCCGGTGCGCTTGTCGCGCGTGAAGGCGTCGTCTTCCCACGAGTCCCACAGGCCCTGGACCACCCGCACATGCTCGCGGGCAATGCGATAGCGCACGGCATGGGGCGGGTGCTCGGCCTTGCCAAAGTTGTCGGCGGTGCCCGAAAGCCAGGAGGTGACCACGTTCCAGCCAGCGCGGCCGCCGCTGATCAGGTCCAGCGACGCGAACTGGCGGGCGACCTGGAACGGCTCGCTGTAGCTGACCGTGACCGTCGCCACCAGGCCGATGTGGGTGGTGACCGCCGCCAGGGCGGAGAGGATCGTCAATGGCTCGAAGCGATTCAGGTAGTGCGGGCTGGAGCGTGCGTGGATGTGCAGGCTGTCGGCGATGAAGGCGAAGTCGAACCTGGCGCTTTCGGCCAACAGCGCCTGCTGCTTGTAGAAGCCGAAGTTCACGCTGGCATCGGCCAGCGCGTCTGGGTGCCGCCACTCGCCCCAGCCATGGCCGACGCCATGGATCATCGCACCCAGGTGGATCTGTCGTTTACTCATGCTCGGTCTCTCCTGATGATGACCTTGTGGGTGTGCGCGTCCGTAAGGGCCACGCGTCTGTCGTCAAATCGCCACGGGCAGCACGCGCCGTGAATGCCCTGGTATCGCCGCGATCAGCTCACGGGTGTAGGCGCTGGTCGGCTGGCTGAGCACCTGCAGCGCCGGCCCCTGCTCGACGACCTGCCCACGGCGCAGCACCACCACGTGGTCGGCCATGCTCGCCACCACCGCCAGGTCGTGGGACACCAGCACGTAGGCCATGCCCAACCGGTGCTGCAGGGTCTCCAGCAGGGCGGGGATCTGCGCCTGGACCGACACGTCCAGCGCGCTGACCGGCTCGTCGAGCAGCAGCACGTCGGGCTCCAGCGCCAGCGCACGCGCGATCGCCACGCGCTGGCGCTGGCCACCGGACAGTTCGCTGGGCAGCCGGTCGAGAAACTGCACCGGCAGGTGCACCTGGGCGATCAGTTCCTGGGCCCTGCGTGCCAGGGCCTGGCCCTTGAGCAGGCCGAACGACACCAGCGGCTCGACGATGCTGTCGAACACGGTGAAGCGCGGGTCGAGGGCGGCGAACGGGTTCTGCTGGACCAGCTGGATGCGCCGGCGCAAGGGCCGGAACTGCCGCCAGCTGCTGGCGCCGACATCGACGCCGGCGAACGTCACCTGCCCCTGGCTGGGGGTCTCCAGCCCCAGGGCAAGGCGCAGCGCGGTGCTTTTGCCCGAGCCCGACTCACCGACCAGGGCCACGGTCTGCCCGGCCTGCACGTCGAAGCTCAGGCCCTGTAAGGCCGTGAAAGGCTCGGCGCGCCCAGGCACGACGAAACGCTTGCCGACCCCCTGCAGGCGCAGCAGCGGTGCCTGGTCTGTCATGGCGCCCGGCCGGCGTCGCGGCACGAAGGCGGGGGCGGCGGTGAGCAGGTCCTGCGTGTAGGGTTGCCGCATGCCCCACAGGATCTGCCGGGGCGTGGCCTGCTCGACACACTGCCCTTGCTTCATCACCAGCAGGCGGTCGGCGCGATCGCAGGCCATGCCCAGGTCGTGGGTGATAATGAGCAGCGAAAGGCCACGCTCGGCCACCAGCCCTTGCAGGTGGTCGAGGATGCGCCGTTGCACGGTCACGTCCAGCGCACTGGTAGGCTCGTCGGCGATAATCAGCCGCGGCTCGCCGGCCAGGGCGATGGCGATCAGCACACGCTGGCGCATGCCCCCGGACAAGGCATGAGGGTACTGGCGGGCGCGCAGCGCCGGGTCGTCGAGACCGACCTGGGCCAGCAACCCCTGCACCTCGGTGTCCAGCCCTGCGAAGCGTCCGCCACGGGCCAGCACCAGGGCCTCGGCGACCTGCTGACCGACGCGCAATGTGGGGTTGAGGCTGACCATCGGGTCCTGTGGGACCAGGCCGACCGTGCGTCCACGCACCTGGCGGCGAATCCGCTCGGGGGCGCTCGCCAGGTCGATGCCATCGACCCACAGCTGGCCATGGTCGATGCGAGCGGTGTCCGGCAGCAACCCGAGCAGCGCGTGGGCCAGGGTCGACTTGCCCGAGCCGGACGCCCCGACGATGGCCAGGGTCTCGCCCTGGGCCATGCTGAACGACAGCGAGCGCACGGCCTGGGTAGGCTGCCCGGCGGTGGCGTAGCGGATGCTCAGGTCGCGCACGTCGATCAAGGTGGAAGGCGTCATCGGGCAGGTTCCTCGGCGCTGCGCGCCAGGTGATTGAGGCTGAACACGACCGCCACCAGGCACAGCCCTGGTAGCAGGGATACCCAGGGGGCCGTGATCAGGAAATGCCGGCCGTTGGCGATCAGCGTGCCCCATTCCGCGGCGGGGGGCGCTGCGCCGAAGCCCAGGAAGCTCAGCCCGGCAGCCGCCAGAATGGCCGCACCGACATCGAGGGTGGCGAGCACGGCCACCGGCCCCCAGGCATTGGGCAGGACGTGGCGCAGCAGGGTGCGTGTCCAGCTGGCGCCGCCCAGGCGCGCGGCCTCGACGTAGGGCAGGGTCTTGACGCGCAGCACTTCGGCGCGGGTGGTGCGGGCAAAGCCTGGAATCAGGCCTGCACCCACGGCGAGCGCCACCGGCACCGTGCCGAAGCCGATCGCGGTGACGATGGCCAGGGCCAGCAGCAGGCCGGGCAGGGCCAGCAGCACGTCCACCAGGCGCATCAGCACGGCATCCACGCGCCCACCGGCGAAGCCGGCCAGCACGCCCAGGGTCAGCCCGCCGACCAGGGCGATGGCCACCGCCAGCAACGCGGCCAGTATCGACAGGCGCGCGCCGTGGACCACCCGCGTGTACAGGTCGCGGCCCAGTTCATCGGTGCCGAACCAGTGCCTCAGGCTCGGCGCGCTGAGCTTGTCGGCGGGCGAGGTGGCATAGGGGTCGAAGCTGCTCAGCAGGTGCGGAAGCACGGCGGCGAGCAGCGCGAACGACACGATCAGCAGCGCCAGGCTGAAACCTGGGCGGCGCAGCAGCGGCGTCAGCCGTTGCTGCCAGCGTTGCCACCGGGTGCGACGTGTCCAGGCCGTGGCAGGGTGCACCGGATCCTGGTGGGCTGGGGTGCCGAGGGCGGGTAATGGGCTGGGGAAGGTCATCTCAGGTCACCTTGGCCGTGTGGGCGATGCGTGGATCGAGGCAGGGGTAGAGCAGGTCGACCAGCAGGTTCACCACCACGAAGGCCGCCGCGGCGACCGCAACGATCGCCAGCACCACGGGGATGTCCTGACGCAGCACGGCCTCTTGGGCCAGACGGCCGACGCCATTGCGTGAGTAGATGGTCTCCACCAGGACGGCGCCGGACACCGTGTTGCCCACCTGCAGGCCGACCAGGGTCAGCAGGGGCAGGGCGGCGTTACGCAGGCCGTGGCGTGCCTGCACCTGGGCCCGGCTCAGGCCCTTGGCAAAGGCCGTGGTGATGTAAGGCGCCTGCCAGACGTCCTGGAAACCCCGCTGCAGCACCTGGGCGTACAGCGCGGCGCTGGGGATGGCCAGGGTGACCGCCGGCAGCACGAGGCTGTCGAGCCCTTGGCTGCCGGTGGCCGGGAACCAGCCGAGGGAGAAGGCGAAGACCTGGATCAGCAGCAACCCGACCCAGAACACCGGGACGGAAAACCCCAGCGCCGGCAGACGCGTCAGGGCGACCTTCAGGGGGCGCCACTGCACGTAGGCCGTCAGGCACGCCAGGCCGATCCCGGTCAGCAGGGAGAGCACGATGGCGCCACCGGCCAGGGCCAAGGTCTGCGGCAGGCGTTCGGCCAGCAGCGCGGTGACCGGCCGGCCGAGCGACAGCGATTGCCCGAAGTCGCCGTGCAGGGCTCTCCAGAGCAGGTCGGCGTACTGTTCGAAGGGGCCCTTGTCCAGCCCGTAGTAGGCCCGCGCCTTGGCCAGGTCGTCGGGCGACAGGCCATCGGCCTCCAGGCCCGAGGCGCTGAGCATGATCGCCAGGGTGTCGCCCGGCAGCAGGTAGAGGATGAAATAGGTGAGGGTGTAGGCGCCCCACAGCACCAGCAGGGCTTGCCCGACACGGCCGATCAGGTAGCGCCTCATGGCTGGGCGACCTGAATGTCGCTGAACAGGGCGAAGCCTTCGGCCGTCCAGCGGAAGTCCTTGACCCGCGGCGCGGTGGCGGCTTGCCAGACACGTTCGTACAGCGGAAACGCGGACGCTTCGTCGACCAGCAGGTCCTGCAATTGTCCGTAGGCGCTGGCGCGTTGCGAATCGGCGGTGGCGGTGAGGCCGCGGTCGAACAGCGTCTGGGCCTGGGCCAGCACGTCGGGCGCGTAGGCATTGGTGGCCAGCGTGGCGCTGTTGGCGGCCCGTGGGTCGAGGATGGTCTGCAGGATGATCGGGTCGGCCCGGGTCATGTAGGTGGAGGTCAGGTCGTAGTTGCCGGCGGCATTGCCGGCCACCCATTCGGCCCGGGTCAGCACGTTGAGCTTGAGGTCGATGCCGACCTGGCGCAGTTGATCCTGCACCAGCACGTCACCGGCGCTTTCGACCGGGGTCAGGTTGTAGCGCAGGGTCAGGCGCTGGCCGTTCTTGTGCCGGTAGCCGTCGTCGCCCTTGTGCCAGCCTGCGGCCTCGAGCAGCTGCTCGGCGCCCTTGGGGTCATGGGCGAGCTTGGCGCGCTGCGACTTGAAGTACGGCGTGGTGGTGTCGTACACGCCGCTGACCACCGGGAACTCGGCGTTGAACACGGTGTGTGCGTAGCTGGTGCGATCGATGGCCTTTTGCAGCGCCAGGCGCACCTGGCGGTCGGCGAGCAGACGCGGGTTGCGGGTGTTGGGGTAGAGGTTCAGCGCCGGGCCGGGCAGCGAGCGACTCTGCAGGGTCGCGCCCTTGGACTGCAGAAGCTGCACGTCGACCTCCGAGAACGGGTAGCGGGGCCACAGGATGTCGGCCTTGCCCTGCAGGAACAGGCCGTTGCGCACGCTTTCTTCGGGGATGTAGCGGACCTCCACGGCCTCCAGGTGCGCTGCCCCGCGGTTGTGCAGGTTGGCCGAGGGCCAGGCGTAGTCGTCGCGCCTGACCAGCCGCGCACCGACCTCCGGGGTGTAGTGCTCGAGGATGAACGGCCCGGTGCCGATGATCTTGCCCAGCGACCGTTCCTGGGCCGTCAGTGCGTAGCTGGCCGGGGCGAGGATCGCCAGGTTGGTGGTGGACGTGGCTTGCAGAAAACCGGCGTTGGGCGTGGACAGGACCAGGCGCACGGTGAACGCATCGACCACCTCGGCATGGTCGTAGCCGGCCAGGTAGGTCGCGCCGAAGGTGGCCGGCAGTTGGGTGGCGAAGGCCTTGTTGCTGTCGAAGGCGGTCTTCACGGCCTGGGCGTCGAAGCGCTCGCCGTTGCTGAAGGTGACGTCCTGGCGCAAGTGGAAGGTGTAGCTCAAGGCGTCGGCACTGATGTCCCAGCGCGTCGCCAGCCAGGGAATGAGGCGCCCGGTCTCTGGGTCCTGGTCGGTGAGCGACTCGGCGACGTTGCGCAGCAGCACGCGGTGCTCGAGCCAGTACACTTGGAACGGATCGACGCTGACCAAGGTGGTGTTGTCCCCCCAGAAGGCGATGTTGAGCGTGTTGCTGGCCGTGTGGTCGTCGGCCGGCGAGCAGGCGGTCAACGCCAGGGCCAGGGCCCCGAGGGCGAACAGGCGGTGCAGTGCAGGCATGTGAAGCATCCTTCCAGAGCAATGAACGTGAGTGCGGGCGCCGACGTTTCATCGGCAAGTCCACCTTTTTCAAGGGCTGTCTGGCAGCCCATCGCGGGCAAGCCCGCTTCCACAGGTGGAGCGCACTGCCAAGTTGTCAGAACGCCGCCGCGCCTGTGTGGGAGCGGGCTTGCCCGCGAAGCGGTCGAACAAGCACCGGCCGGGGGGCGTCAACCCTGGTAATCACGCCCCTCGCGGTCCAGCTGGCGGATCAGCGCGTCCCAATGCCGCTGGATGCCGTCCCCCTTGCCGTCGGAAAACCGCTTCGACTGTTCATGCACCTTGGCGATGGCCGCAGGCGAGGCGTGCAGCACCTGACCGTGACCGCCTGCCTGAGCCGCGATCTGGATGTTGCAGGCGCGTTCCAGCCCGTGCAGTTCGCGAAAGGCGTGCTCCACACTGACGCCGGCGGTGAGCAGCCCGTGGTTGCGCAGGATGAGGATGTTGCTCTGGCCCAGGTTGGCCACCAGCCGTTGCTGCTCGTCCAGGTCCAGGGCGACGCCTTCGTAGTCGTGGTAGACCACACGGCTGTAGTAGGCCAGGGCATGCTGCGAGACCGGCAACAGCCCATCGCGCTGGGCCGACACCGCTGCGCCGTCGCGGGTATGGGTGTGCAGCACGGCGTGCAGGTCCGGGCGTGCACGGTGGATGGCGCCATGGATCACGTAGCCGGCCTGGTTGATGCCCAACCCTGAAGGGTCGTTGATGATCGTGCCGTCGACATCGACCTTGACCAGGTTCGACGCGGTGATCTCGTCGAACAGCAGGCCGAAGGCATTGATCAGAAAGTGCTCGTGCGGCCCGGGCACACGGACCGAGAAATGCGTATAGATGTGGTCGGTCCAGCGAAACAGCGCGGCCAGCCGGTAGGCGGCGGCCAGCTTGACCCGGACCTCCCATTCTTCGGGGCTGACCCGGTGGCGGACGTTGTCGGGCAGGGCGGTGACGGCAGGCGATGGACTCATGGGAACGCTCCAGTGATCAGTAGCCGCGCACGCGGTCGACCAGGTTGGCCAAGGGCGTGCGTGCGCGGTAGCGGTGAAAGTTGGCGACGAAGGCGTCGATCAGGTCCGGGCAGCCCGCCGTGGAGATCGCCGACGTGTGCGGTGAGAGAAAGACGTGCGGATGCCGGTACAGCGGGTGGCCGGCCGGCAGCGGTTCAGGCTCGGTGACGTCCAGGCTGGCGCGACCCACCCGCCCGCTGTCCAGTGCCTCGAGCAGGGCGTGGTGGTCGAGCAGCCCGCCCCGGGCCACGTTGATCACATGCAGGCCGGGACGCGCCTGGGCCAGGACCTGGCGATCGACCAGGCCGCGCGTGGCGGCGGTGAGCGGGGCCGCCAGCACCACGTGGTCGCTCTCGGCGAACAGCGTGTGCAGGTCCGGCGCAGCGGTCACGCCGGGCAGGTCGGCGATGGCCTGACCAGGGCGGCCGGTGGCCAGCACCCGCATCCCCAGGGCCACGGCCTTGCGGGCCACGCACTGGCCGATGCTGCCGAAACCCAGGATGCCCAGCGTGCGCCCGCGCACCGGCGCCAGCGGCGTCAGGCGCCAGTGGGCGTCCTTGACCCACAGCCCCGGCAGGTGCTTGGCCGCGGTGAACACCAGGGCCAGGACGAATTCGGCCACATGTTCGGCGTTGGCGCCCTTGCCGGTGGTCACCGGCGTGCCCTCGAGCAGCCAGTCGGGGTAGGCGTCGATGCCCGAGGACGTGAGCTGCACCCACTTCACCTGCCAGGGCCACCCCGACGGCGGCGTCTCGCTCACGTCGACCGGACGCACGATGAAGACGTCGGCAGGGGCGTCGAGGGTCAGTTGGCCGGGACGCACGTCGAGGACGTCGTGGCCTGGCAACTGCTGGCGCAGGGCCTGGTTGGCCGAGGCGTCGAGCTGGCTGGCGATGATCGAGCGGCTCATGCGGGCACCTGCGCCAGCGCCGCACGCCCGACCTGAGTGAAGACGGCATCGTCCTGTGGGGTATGAATCCGGCTGCAGAGCACGTCGCGGTAGTGCCGCTCCAGCGGGTTGTGCCGCGACAGCCCAGGGTTGCCGGCCGCCTCGAGGGCAAGTTCCACGGCCTGGATGGCGTTGGCGCTGACCAAGTGCTTGAGCTGGCCGGCATGGGGCCCGGCGACCTGCCCGGTCGTGGCCGCGTCGAGCAGGCTCTGGTTGGCGAACAGGAGCGTGTCGATCCGCCCGAGCACGGTCTCGAAGCGTGGCAGGCTGGCCAGGGGCGCGCCCAGGTTGGACGGGGCGCGCTGCGTGAGGAACGTCGCCAGCCAGTCACGGGCGGCGCGGGCCACGCCGTCGTACACCGCCGACAGCAGCACGGCCATCCAGACCAGGCCCTCGGCATCGAGCTCGGCCCTCGGTGCGCTGGCGGGGCTGACGCTCACGGCGTGCTCGAGCGGGAGCGGCACCTCGTCGAAGCGCACCTCGTGGCTGCAGGTGGCACGCATGCCCAGGTGGTCCCAGGTGTCGACGATGGTGATGCCGGGCGTGTCACGGTGTACCAGAAAGCTGCCCACCAACGGGTCGGGGTCGTCGCTGCGGGCCCAGACCAGCAGCCACGTCAAACCATGACTCCCGGTCGCGTAGAGCTTGCGCCCGCTCAGGCGCCAGCCATCGGCCGTGCGCCGCGCCACGGTGGCAGGCAGGCCGCCACGGGTGGGACTGCCCAGCTCGGGCTCGACACGCAGTGCATTGATCAGCGCGCCCTGGTGCACGGCCTCGACGGCCACGCGCTGACGCAAGGCGTCGGGCCAGTCGGTGTGTGCCTGCAGACGCACGTGCTGCAGGTACTGCATCGCCACGATCAGGGCGGTGGCCGGGTCGCCCTTGCCGAGCGCGCCGATGACCCGGCGGGCCTCGGCAAGGCTCGCACCGGCGCCGCCCAGGGCCTGCGGCACGGTGAAGGCGAGCAGGCCGTGACGGTGCAGCAGGTCGATGTTGTCCTGGGGGAAGCGAGCACTGCGGTCGTAGCGCTCGGCCTGGAGGGCAAGGGCCTGGGTCAGTTCGGCCAAGGCGCTGTCGGAAGGGTGACGCATGGGGTTCATCCCTGAATGACGGTGTCTGGCTAAGACCGTATTCGTATGGATGAAGCCTGTAAAAGTCTTTTTGGTTCTATGCTAATTATTTGTTTTATGAATTTATAGTATTCATGGTTATGCGTGATGCGCATTTACAGGTCCATGGATACAGGGTGATCAGGAGGGTTTTCTCCCCGCATCGTTCACGATCGACGCTCACTGCATCAGCATTCGCCCCGCGATTTCGCCGAACAGCTCCACGGGCTCCTGCAGGTTGCCCAGGTAGCGCGGGTGGAACAGCCATAAATCCACCTGCGGCTTGAAATCGCTGACGTTCAGCACATCGAGCGCCGCCCGATGGCGACTGACCTCGAGCAGCGGTTCAGGCACCAGCCCCAGGCCCTGACCACTGGCGACCAGGCCCAGCTGCAGCTCGGTGCCGAAGGTCTCCAGGTTGATTGACAGGCTCAACCCCTGCTCGCTCAGCGCGCGTTGCAGGCCGGCCCGGAAGCCGCAGCCGTCGGGGTTGAGCACCCAGCCACGGGTGTAGCAGTCCTTGAGCGTCTGCGTGCGCCGGGCGCTGCCCTTGGCGGTGACCACCTTCAGCGGCATCCGAGCGAGCGACTGGCTGGCGATGCCCTCGGGGAAGATCTTGCCCGCGGGAAACAGGGCCGCCGCCGCATCCAGCTCGCCGTTCTCCATGCGGGTGATCAGGCTGCTGCCCCAGCCACTGCTGACCTGGGTGCGCAGGGGCGGGTAGGCTTCGCGGATCCGCGCCAGCGCCTCGAGCAGCACCACGTCGCCCAGGGTTTGCGGCACGCCCAGGCGCAGGGTGCCGGAGGGGGCGCCCTGGTTGGCCACCAGCTCGCGCAGGGCATCGATCTCGCGCAGGATGGCCTTGCACTGCTGGTACACCCGCAGCCCCATGGGGGTGGGCTTGAGCGGCTTGGTGTGGCGGTCGAGCAGCGTGGCGCCCAGGTCCTGCTCGAAGTTCTGCACGCGGCGGGTGACGGCCGGTTGCGTCAGTTGCAGGGCCTCGGCGGCCAGGTTGGTGGACTGGCAACGGATGACCGCCACGAAGGCGTCCATATCATCGATTTTCATCAGCGGTGCTCACAGGTCGGACGGAAACACGAGGCACAGGCCTCATCTCATTGGGGATTCTATCGGATAAAAACGCATATTAGGTTATTCCTAAAATCAATTTAATTTATCAGGAAGATCCCGTTAGAGTCGCTCGTCCAGGGCTGCACGACGCAGCCTGCCCAGATACCGAGGAACCCCATGCCCATCCGATCGAAGCTGCTCACCCTGGCAGCGGCCCTGCTGCTGGCCAGCCAGGCCGGCGCTGCCGAGCGCCTGACCCTGCGCATCGGCGACCAGAAGGGCAACATGCGCGCCCAGCTGGAAGCGGCCGACGCCTTGCGCGACCTGCCTTACGACATCCGCTGGGCCGAGTTCCCCGCCGCAGCGCCCTTGGCCGAAGCGCTCAATGCCGGTGCCCTCGACGCCGGCATCATCGGTGATGCGCCGCTGCTGTTCGTGCTGGCGTCGGGCGCGCCGGTCAAGGCCATTGCCGTGGACACCTCCGACCCCTATGGCACGGCCGTGCTGGTTCGCCCCGATGCACCGCTGCACAGCGCGGCCGACCTCAAGGGCAAGCGCATCGCCACCGGTCGCGGCTCGATCGGCCATCACCTGGCGCTCAAGGCCCTCGACCAGGCCGGCTTGAGCGAGCAGGACGTGGCGCTGCGCTTCCTGGGGCCGGTGGATGCCAAGATCGCGCTGGCCAACGGTTCGGTGGACGCCTGGGCGACCTGGGAGCCCTACACCGCGCTGGCCGAACTGAGCGGCCAGGGGAGGGTGCTGGTCAATGGGCGTGGGCTGTCCAGCGGCAACAGCTTCCTGGCCGCGACCGACGAGGCCCTGGGCGATGCCCCACGGCGCGCGGCCCTGCAGGATTACCTCACGCGTCTGGCAGGCGCCCAGGTCTGGGCCAACCAGCACCTGGACAGCTACTCGAAGACCTTGGCCGCGATCATCGGCTTCCCCGAGGACGCTGCGCGCCTGCAGTTCGAACGGCGCCACCTGCGCTGGCAGGCGATCGACCCGCAGACCGTGGCCGTGCAGCAGGCCACGGCCGATTTCTATCACGCGCACGGCCTGATGAACGCCCGCCTCGACGTGACGCCGACCTTCGCCAGCGGCTTTGTGGTGCCCCACGATCCGCAGCTGGCCGCGCAGCCCTGACCCTGGAGACCCGCCCATGACCCTCACCCCTTTACGCCAGCTCGGC
The DNA here is from genome assembly GCF_013523165.1 of Pseudomonas entomophila. Lineage (GTDB taxonomy): Bacteria > Pseudomonadota > Gammaproteobacteria > Pseudomonadales > Pseudomonadaceae > Aquipseudomonas > Aquipseudomonas entomophila_A. Next base: position 42,713 of record NZ_JAAMQI010000011.1, on the reverse strand, counting down.
CTGGCGCTGCTGATCGGTGCCTGCCTGCCAGCCCTGGCCAGCGCCGAACAGACCGTGCGCATCGGCTATCAGAAATCCTCCACCCTGCTGACCCTGCTCAAGGCCCGCGGCAGCCTCGAACAGCGCCTGAACGCCGAGGGCATCCGCGTCTCCTGGCACGAGTTCCCCAGCGGGCTGCCGTTGCTGGAAGCGCTGAACCTGGGCAACGTCGACCTGTCGGCGGACGTGGCCGACACCGTGCCGGTGTTCACCCAGGCCGCCGGTGCACAGCTGACCTATTTCGCCCGGGAGACGCCCTCGCCGACGGCCCAGGCGATCCTGGTGCCGGCCGACTCGCCACTCAGGACGCTGGCCGACCTCAAGGGCAAGCGCGTGGCGGTGACCAAGGCGGCCGGCAGCCACTATCTGTTGATCCAGGCCCTGGCCCAGGCCGGCCTGACCTTCAAGGACATCACCCCGGCGTACCTGATCCCGGCCGACGGCCGCGCAGCCTTCGAGAACCACAAGGTCGATGCCTGGGTGACCTGGGACCCTTACGTGGCCAGCGCCCAGCGCCAGCAGCACGCGCGGATCCTGGCCGACGGTCGCGCGCTGGCCAGCTACCAACGCTATTACCTGGCCCGCAGCGACTACGCCACGGCGCACCCTGAGGTCGTCCAGCAGGTGTACGAGGCGCTGCGTGAGGTGGGTACCTGGACCAAGGCCAACCCGGCGGCGGCGGCGCGGATTCTCGGGCCGCTGTGGGGCAACCTGGACAGCGCCACGGTGCGGCAGGCCAATGCCCGGCGCAGTTACGACGTACAGCCGGTGACCGTGGAGAACCTGGCGGAGCAGCAGCGGATCGCCGATGCCTTCCTGAACGAAGGCTTGCTGCCCAAGGCCGTGGATGCGAAGGCGGTCAGCGTGTACCGACCCACCCAGGAGTAGGGCGCTCGTCAGAGCATCGTCTGCAACTGTTCCAGGAAGCGGGCGATGTTCGCCTCGTGCCGCTTGTAGTAGGTCCAGGGCCCTATGCGTTGCGAGGTGACCAGTTGGGCGCGTTGCAGCGACGTCAGGTAGAGCGAGACCGTCGACTGCGACAGCCCCGCGCGTTCCTGGATGATGCTCACGCACACACCGACCTGCTCCGGGTCCACGGCCTGCTGGGGGAAGTGGGTTCGGGGATCCTTGAGCCAGGTGAGGATGGCCAGGCGGGTGGGGTTGTCGAGGGCTTTCAGCGCTTCGCTGACGTCGATGCTCATGGTCATGGCCAAAACGGGTTTGCGCGATAGTACGCCATTTCCGGGGGCCGCTCCCAGCCCTCGGCAGGCCGGCTGCGCCGGCGGGGCCAGGCGCGGCGCTTGAGGGTCAGGCGGGATGACGGGGGTAGTCGGTGTAGCCCACCTCGGTGCCGCCGTACATCGTGCTGGCGTCCAGCGCGTTGAGTGGCCACTGGTGAGCGATGCGCGCGGGCAGGTCCGGGTTGGCGATGAATGGCCGGCCAAAGGCGATCAGGTCACCCCATCCGGCCTCGACCACGCGCAGCCCCCGCTCGACGGTGTAGCCACCGGCATAGAGGATGCAGCCACTGAAGGCCTGGCGCACGTCGCGACGAAAATCGTCCGGCAGCTCCGGCGCATCGTCCCAGTCGGCTTCGGCCAGCGACAGGTAAGCGATACCGATCCGTTCGAGCACCTTGACCGCTTCCAGGTAGGTGTCATGGGGGTCGTCCTCCACCAGCCCCAGGTAGACGCGCTCTTCATCGGTCGAGTCGAACAGAGGCGCGAAACGCACCCCGACGCGCTCGCGACCGGCCACCTCGGCCACCGCTTCGGTCACCTCCTGCAGAAAGCGCAGGCGATTGGCCAGAGAGCCGCCATACTCGTCGGTGCGCTGGTTGCTGTGCGCCGAGATGAACTGGTTGACCAGGTAGCCGTTGGCGCAGTGGATCTCCACCCCGTCGAACCCGGCTGCCAGCGCGTTGCGGGCCGCCTGCGCATACAGCTGCACGATGTCCTTGACCTCGGCCGTGGACAGCGCCCGTGGCAGCGACGGTTCGGCCAGCTCACCGGTGCCCGGCCCGGTCTCGATGAACACCTTCACGGCCGTTGCGGGGAGGGCAGACGGCGCGACTGGCGCCTGGCCACCGGGCTGCAGCGAGGTGTGGGAGACCCGGCCAACGTGCCACAGCTGGGCGAAGATGACCCCGCCCTCGGCATGCACGGCGTCGGTGACGGTGCGCCAGCCTTCGATCTGTTGTGGGCTGTGGATGCCAGGCGTCCAGGCATAGCCCTGGCCGCGCGGTTCGATCTGCGTGCCTTCGGTGACCATGAAGCCGGCGCCGGTGCGCTGGGCATAGTAGGTGGCCATCAGGTCGTTGGGGAGGTTGCCAGGCTGGGTGCTGCGCGAGCGGGTGAGGGGCGGCAGGACGATACGGTTCTTCAGGGTATGGGTGCCCAGTTGCACGCGGTCGAACAGAGGTGAGACGTTCATTTCGATTCCAGATATCTAGATTTCTAGATGTGATGGCTGACACCTTGGCGCCGCGTCAGATGAAGGGTGCGCAGCCTATTCCGCATATCGAGATATGTCAATACGGCAGGCTTGACGATGAGCGACATCCCCTCCATTCGGCCTGGTCTGCAACGAAGGCACGAACGCCTTCCTTGCAGACGGTCATCTGGCCCATCCGACGCAATTGGGACACACAGCCCGTCAATCCGCCTGCTGCACGCTCCAGAACCACATCGTGGTGCATCGTCCTGGCGCTGCTAGCCCCGCCTGGCGTGCGCCTTGACCATGAACCCCAGGACGACGGTCAGCGCCGTGGCCAGGCAGAGCATGGACGCCATGCCGATCAGGCCGGCATTGAACGAGCCCGTGGCGTCCTTGAGCCAGCCGACCGCGTAAGGGCCGACCAAGCCTCCCAGGCTGCCCGTGGCATTGATGAATGCAATACCGCCTGCGGCGGCTTGCTTGCTCAGGAAGGTCGAGGGAATGCTGTAGAAGCAGGTGCGTACGGAGCACAGGCCGATGAGGGCGATCGTCAGCCCGAACAGTGCCGGGAGCAGATCGCTGTAGACCACCGAGAAGATGAAGCCGGCAGCCCCGGTTGCACAGGTGAGCGCCAAATGAAGGATGTAGCGCCTTTTACGCGCCAGTACCTTGGCCCACACCAGCATGGCCACACTGGCGATGACATAGGGTGCGGCAGAAATCCAGCCGATCTGTGTCGTCGTCAGGTGGTGACTCTTCAGGATCTGAGGAAGCCATACACCGATGCCCAGGATACCGATGATGTAGCTGAACAGGATGGCAGCCAGCAGCCAGACCCGCGGGTCTGTGAGCGACTGACGGAAGCTGTGCGCGCTTTTGGAGGCCTGCTCAGCATCCAGAACCGTCTGCAACGCGGTTTTCTCTTCCTGGGTCAGCCAGCCGGCATCGGCCGGTTTGTCGGCCAGCATGTGCAGGCACAATAGCCCCAGCAAGCAGGCTGGAAGCCCCTGGAGGACCAGCAGCCACTGCCAGCCTGCAAAGCCCCAGATGCCATCCATCTGCAGCATGGCGGCCGACAGCGGGCCGCCGAGCACGGACGACAGCGGAATGGCGAACAGGAACCATGCCATCACCTTGGTGCGGTAGTGAGCAGGGAACCACAGCGACAGGAAGAAGATCACGCCGGGGAAGAACCCAGCCTCGGCAATGCCCGCGAGCAGGCGGATGACCGCATAGCTGGTGGGCCCTTGCGCCAGCGAAGTGGCGGCCGCGAACAGGCCCCAGGTGATCATGATCCTGGCAAGCCAGCGCCGGGCGCCGAACCTGTAGAGCGCCAGGTTGCTTGGCACTTCGAACAGGCAGTAGCCCACATAGAAGATGCCGGCCGCAAAGCCGAACTGCGAGGCCGTCAGCCCGAGGTCCTCGTTCATGGTCAGGGAAGCGAAGCCGACGTTGGTGCGGTCCAGGTAGTTGAAGAAGTAGGCCAGTGCCAACAAAGGCACCAGGCGCAACGCTGCTTTTTTACACGCGCGTATGTGTACAGGATCAGTGTCCTGTGCAGTTGGAGCGGTCAAGGAAGTCATGGGTGACCCTTATTGTTGTAAGGAGAGGGTTCGGCAGCATAGGGCAGCGCGAACACGGGCCGCCAAGACCTTTAAACCATGACTTGCCATACCGCTACGGCATGCGTTTCCCTTGGCCAGGCGGTGCACTCACGGCCGCACCGTCAGCGAACTTCCGGCAGGTCGAGCGAGTGGCGAATGGCGTCTACAAGGTTCAGGAGAAGCGGGGCGTACCGCTCGACGATCTCCTCCGGCATCTCGGTGGTCGACAGACTGATATTCAGTGCATGCGTCCTGTACACCGGGTGATCGAGCGGCGTCGCGAAGGCGATGACCTCGGGCTGCCACGAGGCGACGCAATAGCCTTTGGCTTTCACCTGGGTGACTGCCGCTTCTATTTCTCGTCCCAGTTGCTCGGCCCTGGCTGCACAGCGTCTGGAGGTGAACAACGTGATCAAGCGTTGTCGTTGCGTGTCTTCCAGGGTCGACAGATACGCCCTGCCCAGGGAGGTCATGTCCATGGGCAACCGCTGGCCGGTCAACACATTGCGTGGGGATTTACGCTGGCCGAAACGCACGGACTCGAGATAAACCATCTCTTCACCGTCTGCAGCGGCCAGGCCGACGTTCACCTGATGGTCTCGTGCGACCTGCGCCATCAGCGGTGTTGCGGCCTGAAGCAGGACGCTGCCGTGATACATCGAGTGCGCCATGCCCAACACCGAAGCCGCCAATCGGTAACCACCCGAAACAGCGTCATAGTCCAGAAAGCCTGAGCGGACGAGGGTCTGCGTCAGCCGGCTTACCGTGGATTTGGACAACCCGGTGATCTCGCTCAGATCCCCGTTAGCCAGATGCTCACTGCCCGGCCGGAAAGCGCGAAGGATGTCCAGCCCACGTTCCAGCGAACGGTTCGGCGGCGCCTTGCCTTGCCCAGGAATACCAGCACAGGGCAGGGCCTCTTCGCTGTGTTCCAGCAGGTGGAACGGTCGCGTTGTCATGGATACGCCTCTCGGTCAGATTGAATCCAGCTTGGCTCATCGCTGGGCGGCCAATCAACCGAATAATAAGAGAGGCACCGCATGACGACGTCCCCTGAGTCATCGACTCCCATCGACCTTACCGTGACGGACGGTATCGCCACCTTGACGCTCAATCGCCCGGAGGCCCGCAATGCCATCAGCGATGACATGCGCAGCTTGCTCATCGAGCACCTCGAGCAGGTCGCAGCGGACAGCAGCATCAAGGCGTTGATCGTCACAGGCGCCGGCAAAGGGTTCTGCGCCGGTGGTGACATCAAGGGCATGCAAGCCCGGATGAGCGCACCGGCCGGGTCGGTGGCCTTCAACGGGTGGAAGCGTCAGCAGCGCGTTCACCATGCGGTATCGCTGCTCCACAACCTGCCCAAACCCACCATTGCCGCCGTCAACGGTGCAGCAACGGGGCTGGGGTGCGACATGGCCTTGAGTTGCGACTTCATCATCGCCTCGCAGAACGCCTCCTTCGCCATGAGCTATATCGCCCGGGGCCTGATTCCCGACGGAGGCGGCCTGTACTTCCTGCCGCGTCGTGTCGGGTTGAGCAAGGCCAAGGAGCTGATCTTCAGCGGCCGCACCGTGGCGCCGTCCGAAGCCCAGCAGATCGGCATGATCGATCGTGTGGCCCCGCACGAGAACCTGCTGCCGGCCGCCCAGGACTGGGCCCAACAGCTCGCCGCCGGTTCGGCCACCGCCTTGGCGTTGAGCAAGTCGATCCTCAACAACACGTTCGAGCTGACCCAGAGCCAGATCTTCGCCATGGGCAGTCAGGCGCAGGGCATCTGCTACACCTCCAGCGAGCATCAGGCGTCGGTGGCGGCTTTCCTGGCGCGCAAGGCAGAGCGGAGCTGAATCATGGACGCGATCACACGCCTGCTCAACCCTGCCAGCGTTGCCGTCATCGGCGCCTCGGGCGATGCCCGAAAGACCGCCGGCCGTCCCATCGCCTTTCTTCGCAAGCACGGTTTCGAGGGGCGCCTGTACCCGGTGAACCCCCGGTATGAAGAGATCGACGGGCTCCGCTGCTACCCCTCTGTGGCTGCATTGCCGGAAGTGCCGGATGTCGCGATCATTCTATTGGGGCCAGAACGGGCCAACCAGGCGGTCGCCGATCTGGCTGCACGCGGCTGCCCCGCAGCGATCGTCCTGGCCGGTGGCTACGGCGAAACCGGCGAGGCAGGCGCTCAGCGCCAAGAGGCGCTCAAGGCAGCACGAGGCTCGATGCGCATTCTCGGCCCGAACACCATCGGGCTGGTCAACCTCACGGACCGTGTGACCCTCTCTGCAAGCGGTGCACTGGACATGGACGCATTGCTCGCCGGCCGCGTCGCTGTGGTTTCGCAAAGTGGCGGCATCCTGGGTGCGCTGCTCTCGCGCGGTGTCGCGGCTGGCATTGGCTTCTCCAAGCTCATTTCCACCAGCAACGAAGTGGACCTCGATGTCGCGGACTTCGTCGACCATCTGGCCGATGATCCGGCCACTTCGGTCATCGCGCTCTACCTCGAAGGCTTGCGCGACAGCGAGAAATTCAGCCAAGCCGCCCGCAAGGCGCGCAAGGCAGGCAAACCCGTGGTGGTCTACAAGGTCGGGCGTTCAGAGGCAGGCGCGCATGCCGCGAATTCACACACGGGCGCACTGGCAGGGTCCGATGACCTGTACTCCGCGTATTTCAAGCAACTGGGTGTGATCCGCGCGGACACCTTCGCGGATCTGCTCGACATTCCTTTCGCGTTGGCCAACGGCCGCGCCATGCAGGGCACGCGTGTCGCGATCCTCACCTCGACCGGAGGCGCCGGAACGCTGATCGCCGACAACCTGGGCATGAGCGGCTTCCAGACCCCCGAGCCTGGGCCGCAGACCGCCGCAAGGCTGCGCAGCCTGGACATCGGTGATCAGGCCGTGCTGGACCGCAACCCTATCGACCTGACGCTGGCGGGCTTGCAGCCTGAGGTCATGCGCAGTGCCATCGGCATCCTGCTCGACAGCGATGATTACGATGCCGTGGTCAGCGTGGTCGGCTCATCGGGCGTCGCTCAACCGCATCTGATGGCCGATGCCATCCGTGACAGCCTGGCCCATTCGGGCAAGCCCGTGCTGGCCTACATCAGTCCACATGCGCCGGCTGCGGCTCAGCGGATCAACGGGGCGGGTGGTGTGGCCTTCACGGCGCCCGAAAGCTGCGCCAGTGCGCTCCGGGCGTTGGTCATGCGTGCCCGGATGAACCCCACAGGCGAGGCAGGGGTGGCACCGGCCAGTGTGCCCATGACGGGCGAAGCACTGCCCAGTGGTCCCCTCGACGAGGAACGCAGCAAGCGTCTGTATGCGGGCTTCGGCATCCCCGTGACGCGGGAATGCGTGGTGAGCAATGGCCACGAGGCCGTGCAGGCCGCACGGTCACTCGGCGGCCCCGTTGTCCTGAAGGTCCTCTCGGAACGAATCGCGCACAAGAGCGAAGTGGGCGGTGTGGCCCTGCACCTGAGCGCGGACACCATCGGTGATCGTCTGGAGCGGATGCGCGACGAGGTTGGCAGTCATGTCGGTTTCACCCCCGAGTCGTTCCTTGTCCAGGAAATGGTCACAGGGGGGCAGGAGTTGATCCTCGGTTTCCATCGGGACCCTCAGCTTGGCCCGGCGTTATTGCTCGGCATGGGCGGCGTGACGGCAGAACTCTTCAAGGACACGACCCTGCGTTTGCTTCCCGTGGATGAAGACCAGGCTCGGGAGATGCTGAGTGAGCTGAAAACCTATCCGCTCTTGCAGGGTTTCCGTGGGATGCCGAAAGCCGATGTCGACGCTGCGGCCCGATGCATCGTGGCGTTTTCACAAATGGCCCTGACGCTTGGCGAGCGATTGGTGGAAGCGGAAATCAACCCATTGCTCGTTCGTCCTGCAGGCCGCGGTGTGGTTGCCCTCGATGGGCTGACGATCATGGCATGAAGGATAGGCTGTTCCACTGAGTGGAACAGCTGCTTTGACCTCGTATGCTGCACTTGCATAATCAAAGAACGCTTCATTTCTGACTCATAAAAATAAGTAGGTCGCTATGAACACGCTCTATACCGCCCTTTCTCGGCGTGTCGCTCTCTCGACCTCCTCAGTCGCGCCGCTCAAGCTTTTTGAGCGCAACGCCACCTTCGTGCCGGGAGTATCACCATGAACGCCGTGCTGAAAAGTGCCACCTCATTCGAACCCCTCGACGCCAGAACCGCCGTCCCGACGGTCATTTCGTTCAACGACGTCTCGAAGTCGTTTACGGTCAAGGGCATTGCCAAGCAAGCCTCACACAGCATCAACGTCGACATCCAGCAAGGTCAGGTAGTCACCATCATCGGACCGTCGGGCTGTGGCAAGTCCACGCTGCTGAACATGGTCGCCGGGCTGTTCGCACCGACCACCGGTGAAGTGCTGTATCGAGGCCAGGCTGTTCAGGGTATCAACGGCCGTACCGGCTACATGACGCAAAGCGATCACCTGCTGCCGTGGCGTGACGTCACCGGCAACATTGCCGTACCTCTGGAAATCCAGGGCGTTCCCAAGGCAAAGCGTCAGGCGCGCATTCAGGAACTGTTGTCTCTCGTAGGCCTGGAAGGGCATGAAAAGGCCTACCCCAGTCAGCTGTCCGGGGGCATGCGCAAGCGCGCCGCGCTGGCGCGCCTGCTCGCCTACGACCCTGAAACCTTGCTGATGGACGAACCGTTCGCGGCGCTCGATGCGCAGCTGCGCATGCGCATGCAGACCGAGTTGTTCAAGCTCAGCCGCCAGCTCAAGAAAACCGTGTTGTTCGTCACCCACGACCTGGACGAGGCCGTCGCACTGGGCGACCGCTGCCTGATCTTCTCGGGCCGGCCAGGCACCATCGTTCGCGATGTGGAGATCCCGCTAGGAGACGAGCGCAACATCCTCCAGCTACGCAAGGATCCGCGCTACCACGCGTTGTGCGCCGATCTCTGGGAATTCATCACCCCCTCCCACGACGCTTGAGCCCCTTCTTCTGGAGAGTGACGCACATGAACATCCTTCTCGGCCGTCTCGCCATTTTCGCTGTGCTCTTTCTGTCCTGGCAGTTCGCCTCGGGCCCGCTGATCGATCCCTTTTTCGTCAGTTCGCCGCTAGAAATCGGTAGCCGTTTCATCGAGCTGGTCACCAGCGGCCGCTTGTTCTCCCACGGTTGGATCACCGTCGTCGAAACATTGGCAGGCTTCTTCCTGGGTGCCTGTGCAGGCATTTCGGTAGGGCTGATCCTGGGCCGTAACGAGCTTCTGGCCAAACTGCTCGACCCTATCCTGGTGTCCATCTACAGCCTGCCCAAGGTCGCGCTCGCGCCGTTGTTCATCATGTGGTTCGGTATCGGCATCGAGATGAAGATCATCTTGACGGCCACCATCGTGTTCTTCCTGGTGTTCCTCAACACCTACAGCGGGGTCCGTGCCGTGGAGCGCGAACAGCTGGAAATCCTGCGTTTGATGGGCGCCAAAGAGCATCACCTGATCACCAAGGTCGTGTTCCCGTCGGCCATCCAGTGGGTCTTCACCGGCCTGAAGATGTCGGTGCCGTATGCACTGATCGGGGCAATCGTTGGCGAAATCATGGCCGCGAACAGGGGGTTGGGCTATCTGCTACAGGACGCGGCAGGACAGCTGGACACCGCAGGCGTATTCGCGGCGCTGGTCGCCATCATCGCCCTGGCGCTCATTCTTCAGGCTGCGGTGCGCAAGCTCGAAGCCTCGCTGATGCCCTGGAAGAAGGATCAGGCCGAGCGTGAGCTGTCGGTCTGAATCCATCCCCATAACAACAAAAAGAGGTGTTTGCCATGTCTGTCAAAGGTTTGATTTCCGCACTGGGGCTGAGCCTCGTCATGGGCGCAGCCAGTCTGTCCGTACAGGCTGCCGAGTCTGTGAAGGTCGCGCTCGGCACCGAGGGCTTCGTGCACATGCCGCTGTTCGTCGCGCTGGACAGCGGCATGTTCAAGAAACACGGGCTGGACGTGGAATTGGTGAAGTTCAAGGGAGGAGGTGCAGCCGCGTCAGGTCTTGCCAGCCGCTCGGTCGAGTTCTGCTCGTGCGCCATCCAGAACGCCATCAACGCCAAGGTGAAAGGCGCGGACATCACCTTGCTTGGGCGCCTGGTCGGTCAATACGCCAGTAACGTGGTCATTCACCAAGACCTCGCTGCCCGTCTTGGTCTGAATACCGATTCGACCGTCGAGCAACGTCTGGCCGCCTTCAAGAGGTTGCGCCTGGCTGTCAGCGGTGCCGGGGGCAGCGCTGACTTCCTGGTGCGCTTCCTGGGCAAGCAGGCCAAGCTCGACCCTGAGAAAGACTTCACGCTCCTCTATCTCAACAACGGTGCTGCCATGCTGGCCGCGTTCGCCCAGAACAGAATCGACGGTTTCGCCTTGTCGTCGCCGGCGTCCGATAGCGCCGTGCTCGATCACAAGGGTTACACCTTGCTCGACATGTCCGAGGGGATGGTGCCTGAGCTGGACGGCTATCCCTCGATCGCCCTGAGTGCGCGTCGCCAATGGGCAACCGAGCATCAGGACACGGTCAAGGCGTTTCTGGCTGCGCTGAGCGATGCGACCACACTCATCAACGAGCAGCCCAAGGAGGCCATGAAGTCAGTGCGCAGTCGGTTCGAGGGTGTCAACGACACGGTCTACGCTGCCGCGTGGGAGAACAATCGCAAGTCCTTCCCGCAGACGCCCTATCTCACCGACGAGGACGTGAACCGCGCCATCAAGTTCCTGGGGGATATCCAGAACGAGAAGATTCCCGGCGAGGCCAAGGACTACCTGACGCAGGTACGCTGAGGCGCTCTGCGATCGTCTGCCTGACCGGCGTGACAGCACGAGACGACTGCCGCGCACGGTCCTTTGTTCGGAAATGCATCAATGACAATAAAAACAATGTCGCTGTGCGCGGCAGGGGTTGGCTTGGCCGTTTACCTGCCACTGGCAGGTGCCGAAGGCTTTTTCGAGGACAGCAAGGCCTCCATGGAGCTGCGAAATTTCTACATGAGCCGGGACTTACGTGATGGGCCGGGCCAATCCAAGCGACAGGAATGGGGGCAGGGCTTCATCCTGCGCTATGAGTCGGGCTACACGCCGGGCGTCATAGGCCTCGGGTTCGATGCGATCGGCATGCTGGGCGTCAAGCTCGATTCAGGCCGTGGTCGCTCTGGCACTGGCCTGTTACCGGTCCAGGACGATGGCGGCGTGCCCGACGACTACTCGAAAGCAGGTGGCACGTTGAAGATGAAGGTGTCGGACAGCGAACTGAGGGTCGGGACATTGATCCCGCGCTGGCCGACGCTGGTGTCCAACAATGGCCGTCTGCTACCCCAGACGTTCGACGGCGCGCAGCTTCAGGTCAAGACGTGGAAAGCACTGGAGCTGACGGGTGCGAAGATCCAGGACACGGTTTACCGTGACCGATCCGGCTCCACGGGACTGGCCCTGAACAACAAGAACCGTCGATTCAGCGGACCGCTGGACGGGGGCGATTTCAACATGGTGGGGGCGACCTATCATGCCGGTGAGGCGACCGACCTGCTGGTGCAGTACGCCGTGCTCGAGGACGTCTATACCCAACGCTTCTACGGGCTGACCGATCGAAGAAAGGGGGCATGGGGTTCGTTCACCAGTGACGTGCGCCTTTTCGATACCGACGACACAGGCCAAGCACGCGGCGGGTCCTTCGACAACCGGGCACTCAGCCTCATGGGCACCTACAAGCTGGGTAGCCACTCGTTCGGCCTCGGCTACCAGACGATGTCGGGGAACTCGGGGTTTCCCTACGTCGAAGGCACCGACCCGTACCTGGTGAACTTCGTACAACTGGGTGACTTCGCCGAGAAGGACGAACGCTCATGGCAAGCTCGCTATGACCTCGATCTGGCGCGCGTCGGACTGCCTGGGCTGACCTTCATGACGCGCTACCTCAAAGGCAGTGATGCCGATGTACCGAGATCGGCGGGAGAGGGCGAGCGCGAGCTCGATGTCGAGGTGCAGTATGTGATGCAGAGCGGATCGTTCAAGGGCCTGAGCATGCGACTGCGCAGCGCCACGTACCGGTCCGACTTCGCTCGGGGCGCCGATGATGTACGGGTGATCGTCAGCTACCCACTCTCGCTTCTGTAATTCATGTCATTCACCAGGAGAGTCACCATGCACCCTCTCGTAGCGCTTGAACGCGAAGGCGATGTCGGTCTGATCATCATCCACAACCCGCCAGTCAATGCGCTCTCGCGCGACGTCCGCGAGCAGTTGCTGGCGCGATTGGAGCAGGCAGTCGATGATGCCGACATCCAGGCAGTCGTCATCCTGTGCGAAGGGCGTACCTTCGTCGCCGGTGCCGATATCAAGGAGTTCGACCTGCCGTTGCAGACGCCTCACCTGCCTGAGGTGCTGGCGACGATCGAACGCGCGCCCAAGCCCGTCATTGCGGCGATGCATGGATCGGTCCTGGGCGGTGGTCTCGAGCTTGCACTGGCCTGTCACTACCGGCTCGCGGCACCCGGTACTCGGTTCGGACTGCCCGAGGTCAGCCTGGGCCTGACCCCAGGCGCTGGCGCCACCCAGCGCCTGCCGCGCGTGTGCGGTATGGACGTGGCGCTCGAGCTGGTCGTGGGCGGTGAGCGGATCGGTGTCGAACGCGCGCTGGAGGTTGGCTTGATCGACCGCGTGGGGGGCGCCTCGTTGCTCGAGTCGGCCCTCGAATTCGCCAGGCAAGGGGCAGGGCAGCCCATGCCCCGGTCTTGCGATCTGGACGTGGCGCCTTTCGACGCCGACGCTGTTCAGCGAAGGGCTCAGGCGATGCTTCGCAAGGCCGCAGGACAGGAAGCGCCCTCTCTTGCGCTCCAAGCACTGCAGGCCGCTTGGCAAGTGCCTTTCGAAGAAGGCATGGCGCTGGAACGGGCGCTGTTCGTCTCGAGACGCCAGAGCGCTCAAGCCCGTGCTCTGAGGCACGTGTTCTTCGCCGAACGCGACCTGGCGACGCGCTGCCGCGCATTGACCACGCAAGCCCCGGTCCGCGTGCTGACGTCGGTCGCCGTGGTCGGTGCAGGCACGATGGGCAGCGGCATTGCCTTGTGTCTGGCCAATGCAGGCCTCAGCACGCTGTTGATCGACACCCAGCCCGCAGCACTGGAGCGTGGGCGTGGCACGATCGAGCGCTACCATGCCACTGCCGTGGAGAAGGCGCGTCTTACAGCGCCGCAGGCTGCCGAGCAGGCCAGCCTCATCCAGTATGGAGCGCGTCTTGAGCAGGTGGCGCAGGCAGACCTGATCATCGAAGCCGTGTTCGAAGATCTGTCGGTCAAGCAAGACGTTTTCCGCCAGCTCGATCGATTCGCCAAGCCCGGCGCGATTCTGGCCACCAACACGTCGTACCTCGATGTCGACGCGATCGCAGGCGTCACCGAACGTCCAGGCGACGTCATCGGCATGCATTTTTTCAGTCCCGCCCACATCATGAAGCTGCTCGAAGTGGTGAAGACCGCCCAGGTGCAAGCGGATGTGCTGGCGACCGTGCTGCAACTGGGCGGCAGGTTGGGCAAGACGGCAGTCGCGGTAGGCAACTGCTACGGTTTCGTCGGCAATCGGTTGTTGGCCGTTCGCGAACGTGAAGCGACGTTTCTGCTCGAGGAAGGCGCCGCACCCGAGGATGTCGATCGGGCGTTGCGCGACTTCGGTTTCCCTATCGGTCCGTTCGAGCTCCGTGACCTGGCAGGCGTCGACATCGCCTGGCTGAACAGAAAAGGGCGGGGCGCGCAGCTCGGACAGGCCGAGCTGCGCTGCGATCTGATCGAGCAGCTGCACCAGGCGGGTCGTCTCGGCCAGAAGTCCGGCGCTGGCTATTACCGATACGATGCGGATCAACGCAAAGGGACGCCCGATCCATTCGTTGCGAACCTGCTTGCCGAGCACCGGCGCGCAAGAGGGCTGGTGCCTCGCGCGATCTCGGACGAGGAGATCGTGCAACGGTGCCTGTTCGTGATGATCAACGAAGCCGCTCACCTGCTCGAACAAGGCATTGTCGATGACCCAAGGGACATCGATCTGGTGTGGATCCATGGCTACGGGTTCCCGCGTTACCGCGGCGGGCTTCTCTACCATGCCGACCAGATCGGGCTACGTCAGGTAAGCGAGACGCTCGAGCATTGGGCCACGCAACATCCGGAGCGAGACATGCACGTCTGCACCTTGCTGCGACACCGTGCGCGGCAGGGCCGCCCACTCAGTCAGGCCTGATTCTGCCGGTTCACTCTGGGTCGGCCGATGACCTTGACGTCGACCGACCTGTTTTCTTTCCGGCGACTGCCGGCGTGACGCGCAAGGTCCGGCGCGCCATGACCATGCTGATCAAGACCACGGAAAACAACCGCAGCGTCTGGCTGGCGAGCACGAAACCGGTGTCTGCCTGGGTTTCCACGGCGAGGATGGCCATCGCGTCCAGACCGCCCGGGCTCGTGGCCAGGTACATCGATAGAAAATCGATACCCATGACGTTCGCAAAGCACCAGGCGCAGGCGGCACACAGCACGATCAACGCAATGACACTCAGGATCATTGCAGGCATCTGTCGCCAGACATGGGCGATGGTTCGACGGTCGAACCTGAGACCGATATAACACCCGATCAACCCATAGCCCAGGCTGAAGACTGCAGGTGGGAGACCGATCGTCAGGGCACCTGACAGCTGCAGCCCACTCCCGAGCAGCAACGGTACGAGCAGTGCGCCAGCCGGCAAGCGCGTGCCTGCTGCCAGGCCGACCGCGATGACGCCGAGACTCAGTGCTGCATCCGCCAGGCTCCCGAACGGGGGCAGGGTGGCAACACCCGAGGCAGGCGCATGCGCGCCCAGGAAGTGACTTACGACGGCTCCGACCATCACGACGCAGACAACCCTGAGGTATTGCATGGTCGCCACCACACGCGCATCAGCCCCGTACTCCTCGGACAAGGCCACCATCGCAGAGGCCGCACCGGGCGCTGTGCCCCACACTACCGTTGCTCTAGGCAAACCGCTGAACCGGACGACGCCCAGACCTACCAATACGCTCATGGCCAGTGTCAGGGCGGTGATGCCCAGTAGCTGATACCAACCCTGTACAAGCATCCGAACGACTGGCCAGGTCATGGCGTGCGCCACCAGAAGCCCTACGCAGCCTTGCCCGAAGCGAAAAGCCTGCCGGGGAATACGCACGCCCACGCCAAGCAGTCCGCAGGCGATGCCCGCGAGCATGGGGCCGAGGAACAAGCCTGCCGGCACGTGCAGGTAATGGAGAAGCTGCCCGGCAGCGCCGGCGGAGCACACCACACACAGCCACTGCAACAGAACAGGCATGGGAAGGGAGAGACGGTAGGACATTGCAAATCCTTGCAGGCTTGGCCACAGGATTATCCAGGCAGTCGAGGGGCCTGCGGCTGCTTTTTCGGACGTGCAGAACCAGAGCGGAGGCCGTATAGCGTCCGCTCCGGTTTCCATCATTTCGCCGCGTACCGAGCCTTAGCGAACGTCGTGATGGCCTCGGCCATCGCCTTGGGCTGCTCGGGCGCCATCGCATGGCCGGCGTTTTTCAGCACTACGACCTGGACACGGTCGCCCAGCATGCTTTTGAGCACGCCCGAGAATCGACGCGGGGCGACCGTATCGGCTTCACCCTGCAAGTCCAGGATCGGCGCCGTGCCGGCGGCGAAATAGTCATCGACCGGGGTGGTGTTGCGCGCGTGGGACTCGGCATCATGAGTGTCTTCGTGCCACCCGCCAAGCCAGACCCGCGGGTCGTTGCCGGGGGCGAAGAAGGCCTTGCGCAGATAGACCAGGCGCTGCTCTTCGGGAAGGGACAGATCACCGGCCCCATCGATGGCCTGGCGCATGTCGGCGTTGATGGGCTTTTCGGTCGATCCAGGCGGGACCTTCCCGGCAGAGGCCGCTGCGAGCACGACACCGCGCACCAGGTCGGGCCTGTCGGCCGCCAGCTGCCGGGCGGGGAAGTTGCCCCATGCATGCCCGACCACGACCACCGGGCCCTGGCGTTCATGCTCGACCACGGCGGCGATGTCGCGGGCGAAGTCATGGACGGACAGTTGCTCCATCGGCCCTGTGCTCTGGCCGATGCCACGCGGCTCCGGGCGCACGACCCTGAACCCTGCCTGCTGCAGGTAATGCGCCACCTGGTCGTAGTCACGCCCCGAGCGCCCCAGCGAGGGCAGCATCACGATGATCGGGCCCTGGCCCTGGGCATTGACCTCGATCTGCACGTTGTCGTAGCGCACGATTTCCTGGTGCAGCGTCTCCTTTGCAGTCGGCGTGCTCGCGAGGACGATGGATGCGGCCAGCGTCATGGACGCGCCGGCGATGAAGCGGGAGAGCGTGTTCATCATTGTTTTCCTTGGGCAGTGGAGGAGGAGGCCGGCTCGAGACCGCTCTGCTCGAGCAGCGTGTGGGCTTCGGCACTGTTGAGGTAGGCGATGAACCCACGCGCGGCAGCGGCGTTGTCCGTGTTGCTCGCCACGGCGGCAAAGAAGCGGCTGACCTTCTGCAACTCGTCGGGCAGCGGGCCCAGGTAGTCCACGCCAGGCGTCACCTTCAGCTCGCTGATCTGCTGCATGCCGATGTCCGCCTCGCCGCGGGCGAGCGCCGTGCCCACCAGCTCCTTGCCTTGGATCTCGACGGTCTTGTGCCTGACCTGATCGGCGATGCCCAGGCGCGTGAAGAGCTCGGTGCGGATGTAGACGCCACTGGCGCCTTGTGAATAGGCGATCCTGTCAGCGCCCAGCAGCGCCGTACGCAAGGCTGACACCGTCGACACATCCGCGTGTGGATGGCCCTTCGGCACGCCGACGCCGATTCGGGAGTCGGCGATTTCGCGACGCGTCGACAGGTCGAACACACCGGTCGGGCCTAGCAGGTCCAGGGTTTCGCCGGCCATGATGGCCAGGTCCATGGGCTCCTTGTGCCTGATCCTCTGCGGTATGGACTCCGGAGAATCGCCCATCGAAGGTCCCCAACTGATGTTGAGGGTAGTGCCACTGGCCCTTTCGTACGCCGGTTGCAGCTGGGCCATGGCCCCCTTCAACGCACCGCTCGCGATGACGTTGAGCTCGGAAGCCTCGACACCGGCAGAGAGGGTCAGCAGGCTTGCAAGGCCCGTGGAGAGCAACAGCGGAGCAGATCTTGTTTTTTTCATGGAGCTACCTTCCTGGGGGGCACCTTCAGGCGCCGCGAGTGTTGACGAACAACGCATACAACGAGGTGGTGGAGGCCATCAGCAGGCGATTGCGTCGTGGGCCGCCGAAGCAGAGGTTGGCGCAGCGTTCCGGCAGGTCGATGTGTCCGATCGGGGTGCCATCGGGTGCGAACACCCGCACCCCGTCCAGGCCAGGCTCATGGGCACCCCAGCCGCACCACAGGTTGCCATCGACGTCCAGGCGTATGCCGTCGGGCAGGCCGGTGCCTGCATCGATCAATGTCCGGCGCCCGCTGAGCCGAGGGTGCTCATCGACGCTGTACGCCACGATGCGGCGCGGGCGGGCTCTGGACTCGACCAGGTAGAGGGTCTTTTCATCCGGCGAGAACGCCAGACCGTTGGGGCCTTCGAGGTCTTCTGCCACGCAGCGAAGCGTCCCGTCCGGCGTCAGGCAGTACACGTTGGCCGGCAGCGCTGCTTCGCCCTGGCGTCCCATGTAGTCGCTGACCAGGCCGAACGGCGGGTCGGTGAACCAGATGCTGTCATCCGACTTCACCACGATGTCGTTCGGTGAGTTGAGCGGCTGGCCCTCGAAATGACTCGCCAGCACGGTGATGCTGCCGTCGTATTCCGTGCGCGTGACACGTCGCCCACCGTGTTCGCAGACCAGCAGGCGGCCTTGCCGATCACGGGTCATGCCATTGGCCTGGTGGGCCGGTTGGCGATACACGCCCAGGGCTCCGGTGGCCTCGTCCCAGCGCAGGATGCGGTCGTTGGGCAGGTCGGTGAGCAGCAGGTAGCGGCCGTCGGCGAACCAGACCGGCCCTTCTGCCCAGCGTAGGCCGCCGCCCAGGCGTTCGATCTTCGCGTGGGCGAGTCGGTAGTGTGCAAAGCGTGGATCAAGCTCCCGTACGGCTGGATCAGGCACACGGGGGCTTGGACGCCAATCTCTATCGTCCATCGTTCGTTTCCCTCAGTCGGTGAGCCGAAGGCTCAGCGGTACAAGCGGACCGGGTTGTCGACCAGCACGGCCTGTTTCAGCGCCGCGCTGTCACAGACCTGCTCGATGAACGCGAGCAACTGCGTGTCATCCGGTGGTGCGCCCTTGATGTTCGGGTGCGGCCAGTCCGAGCCCCAGATCGCGCGGTCCGGCGCATACGCCAGCAGCGTGCGAACGTGGTGCAGCGCCTGTGGCCAGGGTCCCGGCTGGCCTTGCATGGCGCGATCGATACCAGACAGCTTGATCCAGCGGCCTGGATGGTCCAGGTGGTTCTTCAGCGCGGCCAGTGCATCGTGATCGACGGGCTGGGTGAGATCCGGGCGCGCCATGTGATCGATGACCAGCGGCGTCTCGAGGTCCTTCCACTGGTCCAGAAACGGCAGCAGGGTAGTCAGCTCCCCATGGACCAGCACATGCCAGCCGAAGGGCGCGACACGCTCGGCCAGTTGCCGCAGTTTGCGTGGGTCGCGTGCACCGGGCAGATGCCCCATCAGGTTGAACCGGATGCCCCGCAGCCCACCGTCGTGCAGCGCTTGCAAGTGCGACTCGGTGGTGGTCTCGTCGATCAGGCCGACACCGCGGTAACGGCCGCCACTCTCGGCGATGGCGGCCAGGATGGCACTGTGATCGGTGCCGTAGGGCGCTGCCTGGACCAGCACGCCGTGCTCGATGCCTAGACGTCGGTGCAGCGCCAGCAGAGCGCTGAATGGCGCAGGCTCGGGCGTGTAGGCCGCGTTGGCAGGAAGTGGGAAACGTTCCCAGGGCCCGTAGAGATGGGTATGGCAATCCCACCTTCCGGATACGGTGGTTGGGCTGGACATGGTAGCTCCGATTGTCTGATGGATCATGCCGCCGAACAGGGAGATGCCCATTGCAGCGACTGCCGTTTGCTTGATGAACAGGCGACGTGACGCCTGGGCGCAGAGAAGCTCATCCATGATCGCTGGCTCTCGTCGTTGTCGAGGGGAGAGGGGCCTCTGGGCGGGCCCCTTCGAAATCAGCCGCAGCGCACGGTCATGCCGCCGTCCACCACGATCTCCGTGCCCGTGACGAAGCGCGACTCGTCGCTGGCCAGGTAGAGCGCGGCGTACGCGGTGTCACGTCCATCGCCCATGAAACCCAGGGGGATACGTGCCAGGCGCGAGTCGAGCAGTTTGTTCACGTCGCCGCCGGTGCGCTGGCCTGCCAGGCGGACCTCGACCATCGGGGTGTGCAGCTGGCCGGGCACCACGGTGTTGACGCGGATCCCCTTGGGCGCGTATTCCACTGCGGTCACACGGCCGAGCTGGATGACGCCGGCCTTGCTCGCGGCGTAGGCCACCTGCGCCGAGCCGGTGAAGCGGATGCCGGACGTCGAGGCGGTGTTGACGATCGCGCCGCTGCCCTGGGACTCCATCACGGGAAGGACGTGCTTGCAGGTCAGGTACACGCTTTTCAGGTTCAGGGCGATCTGGGCGTCGAAGGTGTCTTCGGCCAAGGCCACGGCACCGCCTGCCGCCGAGCCCCCGACGTTGTTCACCAGGATGTCGACCGTGCCATAGGCGGCCGTGCAGGCCTTCACCATGGCCGCCACGGCCGCACTGTCGGTCACGTCGCAGGCATACGGCGTCACTTCGCCTCCGGCCTCGCGGATGCGACCCAATGTTTCTTCCATGGCGCCCAGGTCACGGTCGACCGCGAACACCTTGGCGCCTGCCAGTGCGAACAACACGGCCACGGCCCGGCCATTGCCCCAGCCGGCGCCCACGCAGCCGGCGCCGGTGACGATGGCGACCTTGCCCTTCAGACGGTCGCTGGTTGGAATGACTTCAGTCATGCTGTGATCCTCGATGCGATGGAGTCGGCAGTTCGGGTGCGACACCGGCCGGTGGCGGCACCTCGAATACCTTAATGGTCATGGAAATCAGGGTGTAGTAACCGGCGATGGCCACCAGGTCGACGGCGGCCTCGTCGCCCAGCAGCGCCGTGAAGGCTTGGTAGAGCTCGTCGCTGACGTTGCGGGTGTCGTGGAGTTCACGAATGAAGCGATACACCAAGGCTTCGTCGGGGCGGGTGAACGTGGGCGCTTCACCATCGAGAATCGCATCGATGATCGCCGGCGCCAGGCCAGCCTCCAGGGCGAAGGGCTTGTGGGCCGCCCACTCGTACTCCGCCAGCCAGTGACGCCCCATGAGCAGGATGGCCAGCTCGGACAGACGCGGTTCCAGGCAGCTGTCGTAGCGGCAATAGCGCCCCAGGGCCTGGGCACACTCGGCCATCTCCGGGCGATGAAGCCAGATGGCGAGGGGGCCGCGTACGCCCTTTCTCGGGCCGTTCGCGATACGGTCGTAGACGGCGCGTTGCGCCTCGTTCAGGTGATGCGGGTCTATCGGGGGCAAGCGGTTCATGGCCATTCCTGTCAGGAGTGCTGGGTGTGCGATTCGACGTGGGCGTGGGGCGTGGGTGTCGTCTCGGGCGCGACGGCCCGGGCGACGCTGCCCTGCGAGGGGCGCAGCAGGCTACGGCCGGGGGCTCGACCCGTTTCGCGTTCGAACGCGGCCGGGTCGAACGCACCCTCCCAGCGGGCGATGGCGAAGACCGCGACGGTGTTGCCGACGATGTTGGTCAGTGCGGTCGCGGTGGCCATGATGCGGTCGATCCCGAACAGCAGGCCCAGGCCGCTCAACGGCAGGGTATGGACGGACTGCAGCGTGGCCGCCAGCTTGATGAACGCACCGCCGGCGACGGTGGTGCCGCCCTTGGAGGTGATGCTGAGGATGGCCAGCAGCCCGGCTTGCTGCCACAAGGAGAACGGCGTGTCCGTGGCCTGGGCGATGAAGCCGATGGCGATGGCCATGTAGATGGCGGTGCCGTCCAGGTTGAAGCTGTAGCCTGCTGGCAGCACGAACCCGACGACCACGTCGTCGCAGCCCGTGCGCTTGAGCTTCTCGATCAGGCGCGGGAAGGCGACTTCGCCCGACGCGGTGCCGAAGACCAGCAGGATCTCATCGCGAATCAACCGCAGCACGGCCATGAACGGCAGGCCCACCGACCAGCTGATGGTGCCCAGCACACCGAACACGAACAGTAGCGAGGCGGCGTAGTACACGCCGATGAGCTTGAGCAGGTAGAGGAGGGTGTCGCCCCCGTAGCTGCCGATGGCGGCGGCCATGGCGCCGAAGGCACCGAGCGGCGCCAGCTTCATGATGAAGCCGAGCATCTTGAACAGGATGGTCTGGGCTTCGTCGATTGCCCGCACGGCCACCGACTCCGGTCCGCAGGTGCGATTAATGGCGATGCCGGCCAGCACCGAGATCAGCAGAACCTGGATGATGTCGCCCTTGGCGAACGCATCGACGAGGGTGTGCGGGATCAGGCTGAGCAGGTAGGTGACGATGGAGACCTCACCGGCGGCCGCGGTGGCCTTGATCGCCGCGGCGGGCTCTTGCATCCCGGTCGCGTGCAGCCCGACACCGGGCTCGACGACGTTGACCAGCACGAAGCCGATCAGCATTGCGACCGTGCTGACGACCTCGAAGTAGAGCAGTGACTTGATGCCCAGCCGACCCAGCTTGCGCATGTCCTGGACATGGGTGAGCCCGTGCACCAGGGTCACGAAGACGATGGGCGCGAGCATCATTTTCAGCAGGGCGATGAAGGCCTGCCCCAGCGGTTTCATGGCCGTGGCCCAGGCAGGCGCGGCGAAACCGAGGATGACGGCAGCAACGAGTGCGATCAGCACCTGGACGTGGAGCTTCTTCAACTGGTTCATGGTGAGTCCTCGCCCTTGGGGTGGGCGTCATTGTTCTTGTGGTTCGCCAGCAGGGGCGGCCATTCCCGCCTGCCCAGCTATTGGAGCCGAGCATAGAGTTCTGGCGTAGTCCGCGCAAAAACCTTATTTTGATAAAAAGCTATGCCGTCAGAGCATGGGAGTCGAAAGTGGATATTCGTGAGCTGCGTTCCTTCGTCAAAGTCGCCCAGTGCGGTGGATTCACCCGGGCGGCCAAAGAACTGTTCATCGCCCAACCGGCGCTCAGCCGACAGATCGCCAAGCTGGAGGAGCAGCTCAAGGTCGAGCTGTTCACCCGTCACGGGCGAGGGGTCGAGCTGACGGCAGCCGGCGCCCGCTTGCTGGAGCGCGCGGAGATGATGCTGCGCTACCTGGAAGAGACGACGGACCACGTACGCAACAGCGCGGACGAGGAGCGCGGGCACCTGGCCATCGGGCTGCCACCGGCAATTGGCTCGATCGTCGGGCCGCAACTGATCCGCACGTTCAAGGCGCGCTGGCCACGGGCATCGCTCCATGCGCTCGAAGGGCTCAGCACCTCCCTGCAGGAGTGGCTGCTGGAGGGCCGCATCGATGTGGCGGTGGTCTACAACCAACCCTTGATCGATGCCTTCGACGTGCGGCCCCTGTTCAGCGAACGAATGGTGCTGGTCGGCCCACCCGGCGAGGCACCACGCAACGTACGCCTGGCGGCGCTGGGTGATTTCCCGTTGATCCTGCCGGGGCTGCCCCACAGCAACCGTCGGCTGGTGGAGCAGATCGCCGCGCAGAACGCCGTGCGCCTGAACATCGTGCTCGAGGTCGACAGCGTCAGCCTGACCAAGCGCCTGGTCGCCGAAGGGCTCGGCTATTCGATCCTCGCCCATGCCGCCGTCCAGCAGGACATGAGCGAGCATACCCTGGTCGGTCATGCCATCGAGCGCCCGGGCATCCGCTCGACCGTCTCGCTGACGCGACTGCGCGAGCGGCGCAGCTCCCGGCTGGCGTTGAGCTACGAAAAGATCCTGCTGGAGACCCTGGAGGAACTGGTCACGGTCGGCGCCTGGAAGGACGCCACGCACTGGCTGGAGCAGTGAGGCGCACCAAAGCCATGCCCAACGGTCATGGCGAGCCATCGCCACACGGTATTTGTCACCGGTGGGCAAACGCATAGGCTGACAGCGGGGCCGACCTCGGCCTCGCCGCTCAGATAACAACAAAAGGCACAGACTATGCGCTCTACCCACATTGCGACTTCACTGACGCTGCTTGGCGTCTGCCTGGCCAGTGCGTTCGTTCACGCCGAGCAGAAGGTGTCCGTCCTCACGGCCAGCAAAGGCGATGTTCATATCGAGGCACTGGTGCAGGGGGCTGGCAAGCCCATCGTCATCCTCCCGTCCAAAGGCCGCGGCGCCCATGACTATGACCGCGTCGCCGAGTACCTGGCCGACGACGGCTACCGCGTCATCCGCCCCGAGCCGCGTGGCGTCAACGGCAGCCGGGCGCCCATGGCGGCGCCCACCCTGCATGACTTCGCCGACGACGTGGCACTGGTGATGGACAAGGCGCACACCGGTCCCGCGATCGTCGTGGGCCATGCCTGGGGCAGCCAGCCTGCACGTGTGCTGGCGGTCGATCGCCCGGACCTGGTGAAAGGCGTGGTGCTGGCGGCGGCCTCGATCGGCAAGTTGCCACCGGGCTCGTCCGAGAAGCCCTATGGCAGGATGGTCGAGGCCATCAAAGGGGCTGGCAATCAGGCACTGCCCGAAGCCCAGCGCCTCAAGTACCTGAAAATGGCCTTCTTCGCCCCTGGCAACGATGCGCGGGCGTGGCTGCCCGGCTGGTATCACGACACTCATGTGGCCCAGGATCATGCCCGCGACAGCACGCCGGTCGACAGCTACTGGTCTGCCGGGGACACCGTGCCGATCCTGGACCTGCAGGCCGAGAAGGATGCCGTCGTCATTCCCAACATCCTCAAGTCCATGCTGGGGGAACGTGTGCAGCACCAGGTCATCGCCGGGGCAGGCCATGCGCTGGCGCCCGAGAAACCCAAGGAAATGGCCGACGCAATTGCCGCGTTCGCCAAGCGGGTCTATGCAGACAAGGAATGACGCTTCCCGTTGAAAGACGGGCCAGCACTGCTGGCCCGTTCGTGCCGGGAACCACCGGTCACGCGATCAGCGGCACGCCACTGAGTGCCTGCAACGCCTCGAACGTCACGTCCGCGCAGATCTCGACCACCTTCAGCCCCTCGGGGGTCACGTCCAGCACGGCCAGGTCGGTGTAGATACGGCTCACGCAGCCAATGCCGGTCAGCGGGTAAGTGCATTCAGGCACCAGCTTGCTCTCGCCGGTCTTGGTCAGGTGGTCCATCATCACGAACACCTGGCGCGCACCGGTGGCCAGGTCCATCGCGCCGCCCACGGCCGGGATCGAGCCCTCCGCGCCGGTGTGCCAGTTGGCCAGGTCCCCCTTGACCGAGACCTGGAAAGCGCCCAGCACGGCGATGTCCAGGTGACCGCCACGCATCATCGAGAACGAGTCGGCATGGTGGAAGTAGGCGCCACCGGTCAGCAGCGTCACGTGCTGCTTGCCGGCGTTGATCAGGTCGTCGTCTTCTTCGCCTGGCGCCGGGCTGGGGCCCATGCCCAACAGGCCGTTCTCGCTGTGCAGGAACACTTCCTTGTCGCCCAGGTAGTTGGCTACCAGGGTCGGCGCGCCGATGCCCAGGTTCACGTAGGCACCTTCCTGGATGTCGGCAGCCACACGCTGGGCCATGTCGGTACGGGAGAGCTTTCGGGTGATGGTCATGGCAGGTCTCAGGAGGCGTGGGCGGGGGAAGTGGCGGCGCGGGGAGCGGCCACCACGCGCTGAACGAAGATGCCCGGCGTGATGATGTGTTCCGGGTCCAGCTCGCCCAGCTCGACGATCCGGTCGACCTGGACGATGGCGGTCTTGGCCGCCATGGCCATGATCGGGCCGAAGTTGCGCGCGGCCTTGCGGTAGGTCAGGTTGCCCCAGCGATCACCCTTGTGCGCCTTGATCAGCGCGAAGTCGGCGTGCAAGGGCATTTCCAGGACGTACTGGCGGCCGTCGATCTCACGGGTTTCCTTGCCTTCGGCCAGCAGGGTGCCGTAACCGGTCGGCGAGTAGAACGCCCCGATGCCCGAGCCTGCCGCGCGGATGCGCTCGGCCAGGTTGCCTTGCGGCACCACCTCCAGCTCGATCTTGCCAGCGCGGTACAGGGCATCGAAGACGTAGGAGTCGGACTGCCGCGGGAAGGAGCAGATGACCTTGCGCACGCAGCCGGCCTTGAGCAAGGCGGCCAGGCCGGTTTCGCCATTGCCGGCGTTGTTGCTGATGATGGTCAGGTCGCGCGGGGCCAGGGCGATGAGCCCGTCGATGAGGTCGGAGGGCATGCCGGCGGTACCGAAGCCGCCGACCAGCAGGGTCGAGCCGTCGGTGATGCCGGTGAGGGCGCTGGCGATGGAGGGGTGGGTCTTGTCGATCACGGCGGGGCTCCGGGTGATGAGTAAGGCAAGGGTAGGGTGCTTGACGGTCGCGTCACACGTTTTGGGTAGCTTGCCGCAAGCGGGGGGAGGAATAGAGGGGCGTAGGCGGTAACCGTGCGGTTATCGAACGGTTATGCGTCGAGCGAGGCGAGGTGAGAGTGCGTGACGGAGGGAGAGGCGAGCCTGCTGCAGCGAGGCCACGGCGGGCGCTCTCTTGCGAAAGGCCTGCCGTGGCATGTCCGGTCGTCAGGCGCTGACGTGTGCCTGGGGGACCTTGAGCAGGTGATGCAGGGTGGTAAGGAACAGGTCGAGGCTGATGATGCCTGTGGCGACGGTCGACAGGACAGTCTGGCCCTTGTCGTCCTTGATCACCACGCGCTCGGTCCATTGGCTGAGGTCGAGCGAGCGCAGCGTGCTCAGGGCGATCGTACGACCATTGACGTCGAGGGTGTCCCGGGTGAGGGTCAACGGTTTGGTGGCGAGGTTGAAGAAATCGCCGCTCATGCGTTTGCCCCAGACCTGCGATGTCTCGAGGTAGTTGAACTGCACGGCACCGCCGTTTTCCAGGGTCGTCATCACCGCGGGCAAGCGTTCGTTCAGGTGCTGCTCGCGTACCTGTTCGCGGAACACGAACAGCTTTTGCAGGTGAGGGTTGGCCCGGCGGAAGGGTTCGCTGGCGTCGCGGCGGTAGGCGACGTTGTTGGTCAGACCGGCCACGGCGGTCTGGCCCGAGGCGAAGAGGTAAAGATCGCCCATTTCGCTGAACGGCACGTAGTCGTGCTGGCTGCCGATGATCTGGCAGAGGCCTTTTTCGTACACCTCGTACTGCGCCACGCGCAGCTTCTTCTGCCACAGAGCCAGCGCGAACATCACCACACCGAGCAGCGCCAGGAAGGCGGCGGTGGCATAGAGCAGGGATTTTGGACCATTGAAATTCAGGGAACTGGCCACGCTCAGGTAGCCGACGAACAAGGCCAGGGCGAAGAACACGGTGCCCAGGACGAGCAGGCTGATGATCAGCGCCTTGCCATAGCCATAGCGGCCCAACAGCTTGCCGGTGGACGTGGGTGGGGTGGGTTGCATGGTGAAGCCTCCTTGCTTGGGGAACATGAGCTTGGGGTGCAGCTGGCCATGGGACATGAGCCGTCAGGCTTTGTTCAGCGCTCGTTCACGTACGCTTCAGCGCTTGGGCCAGCGACCTCACCTACACGCGGCTGCCCGAATTCGCGGCTCATCGCCCGTTCCAACACCTCGTAGATTTTCGCATCACCCGATTGAGCCACATTGAAACGAAGGAAATCGCCCGCAGTCATGGACTGGCTGAACGCATTGCCGGGCGCCAGTATGACGCCTTCGTTCAGGCAGACCCTCGCCAGCGTGGTCGCCTCCTGGCCCTCAGGCAGTTGGCACCAGAGGTACATGCCGGCCTGGGGAACCCTCCAGGGACGGATCCCTATGGCCTGAAGCCTGGTGACCGTGCTGTCCCTGTCCTTGGCCAAGCGAAGGCGCACACTGTCCATGTGCTTGCGATAGCCGCTATCGGTGATGGCGTGATGGATAAGGGTCGCGGCCAGGCGTCCACCGCCAAAGGTGGTCGCAATCTTCAGGTCGACCAGGGGTTCGATCCACTCACCGCGCGCTGCAATGTAGCCGCACCGCATCGAAGCGGAGATGGTCTTGGAGAAACTCCCTATCTGGATGACACGAGACAGGCCATCGAAGGCAGAGAGTCGTGGCGCGGGCGTGGTCTCGAAGTCTGCGAAGATGTCGTCTTCGACGATCACCAGGTCAGTGTTGTCGGCCAGCTTCAACAACCTGTGCGCTGTAACGGGGGACAACGTGGCCCCGGTGGGGTTATGGACGCCGGAATTGGTCAGGTACAACCGTGGAGAGTGCTTCAGCAAGGCTCCGCCGAACGCGTCAATGTCTGGACCTGTGCGCGTGTAGGGTACGCCTACGACCTTTACCCGATGGGCCTTGAGCAGTGCGTGGAAATTGAAATAGCAGGGGTCGTCGACCAGTACCGTGTCGCCTGGCTGGAGCAAAAAGCGGCAGATCAGGTCGATGGCGTGAGTACCGGACTCCGTCAGCATGATCTGCTCCAAGGACGCTTCGATCCCGAGGCCTGCCAGCCGACGCGACAAAAACTGCCTGAGTGGCGGATACCCCATGGGTGACGCGTACTCGGCCAGTTGCAACGGGTCGAATCGGGCAGCGGCCCGGAGCGCTTTGCGCATGCCCGCTTCATACATCCAGGATGCCGGAAGCCATCCGCACCCTGGCTTGAGGACATCGCCTGAGGTTTCGAGCGACTGGCGCGAGATCCACAGCGGGTCGACCTCACGGTCGAGCCTGGGGCCGATGTCAGTCAGCGCCAACGGTGCCACGGGGCCTGCCACATAAAAGCCGGACCCAGGACGTGAGCTCAGTACCCCCTCTGCCATCAACCGCTCATAGGCCTCGAGCACGGTCGACACGGAGACCTGCATGGACTGCGCCATAGCGCGGACGGAGGGGATTCTTGCACCGGGCGTGTACGTCCGGGCGCTTATCCTGGACTGGACTTCATTCATGACCGTTCGAATTCGCGTTCCCGTCCGGCTCATCGGCCCCTCGACTGTAATGGATCATCAGGCATAACAGTTCTGCTCAACTGTACTGGATTGTACGTGGCCCTGGTGAGCCTGTCAGTGATGTACTGCTGCCTGGCTCATCAAGGACATACCCATGGAAAAATCGACAAGCGGGTGGATCAATGGCTTCATCGGCGTGGCCATCTTCGCGGGCTCCCTGCCCGCCACGCGCGTGGCGATAACCGCTTTCGAGCCGACCTTTCTGACGTGTGCCAGGGCAACGATTGCCGCCTTGCTGGGTGCGGTCTTTCTGATCGCATTGCGCCAGCCTCGACCTGGACGTGGAGACCTGCCGTCACTGGCGATCACGGCACTGGGCGTGGTAATCGGGTTCCCGCTGTTGACGGCGCTGGCCCTGCAGCACGTCACCTCAGCGCACTCCATCGTGTTCGTCGGGCTGCTGCCGCTCTGCACGGCAGGATGTGCCGTACTCAGGGGCGGTGAGCGACCTCAGCCGCTGTTCTGGGTGTTTTCGCTGTTCGGTGCCGGGCTGGTCGCCGGCTATGCCTTCATG
This sequence comes from Pseudomonas entomophila, assembly GCF_013523165.1. Lineage (GTDB taxonomy): Bacteria > Pseudomonadota > Gammaproteobacteria > Pseudomonadales > Pseudomonadaceae > Aquipseudomonas > Aquipseudomonas entomophila_A. Next base: position 14,037 of record NZ_JAAMQI010000011.1, on the reverse strand, counting down.
AACGGGGGAGAGGGATCGGCCATGGGCGATCTGTTGATGATCGCTGCAGTGCTTGCCTGTGGGCTGGGCTATGCCGAAGGCGCACGTCTGTCACGGGTACTGGGTGGCTGGCAGGTGATCAGCTGGGCGTTGCTGGCCGCGTTGCCGTTCATGCTGGTGCTGGCGCTCACCCACCTCCCCACGTTCCAGGCCTTCGCCAAGGTCAGCACACCGGCCTGGGTCAGCTTCGGTTACGTGTCCGTGTTCAGCATGCTGATCGGATTCATGTTCTGGTACCGGGGGCTCGTGCAGGGTGGCATCGCCGCTGTCGGCCAACTGCAACTCGTTCAGCCGTTCATGGGGCTTGGCCTGGCCGCGCTGCTGCTGAACGAGCACGTCAGCTGGACGATGGTGGTCGTGACACTGGGGGCCGTGGTCTGTGTGGCAGGGGCGAAGCGATACGCCCGATGAGTGCGCGCCGTGGTGCGTTCGGCAGAGGCAGGGGGGAGGGCCGAAGGGTTCCTGCATCAACCGGGCGGTCCCATGCGCTAAAGAATCAGCACTGTCAGCCGACATCGTAACGCCATCGTTCAACTTTTCGGCTGACCATGACTTCCATTCCGCCTGAGGCTTCTACCCGCGAGCTGCGCCCGCATTCCAGTGTCGGCCTGGCCCGAGCCGTGCTCTTCATGTGCACAGGCTTTCTGACGCTGGTGATCCTGGCGGCCGGTGTCATCTCGATCTACTTTGCGCTGGGGCTGGATCGATCGGAGGCGAAAAAAGCGAAGTTCCTGGTCGAGAAGGCCGTCGAATCACTGGTGAGCGCGTCCAAGACGACCATCAAGGATTATGCATTCTGGGGCGATGCGTACAGAAACCTTCACAGCGAGGTCAATACGGACTGGGCCTTCGTACAGGGGAATCTCGGCGCCACCTTGTATGCCGATTTCGGTGTCAACGGTCTTTTCGTCATCAGGGATGCCCAGCAGACCGTCTACGCCGTCATCAACGGATCGCGCGTCCCGATCTCGGCCTCGGAGTGGCTTGGTCAACCCATCGACCCCCTCGTACACGCGGCGCGGGCCGAGGAACCCCAGGAAAAGGCGGTCAGCGCATTTGTCAACGTGGACGGCGTACTGGCGCTCGTCGCCGCCGCCGCCATTACCCCTTCGACAGATCCCACGGTAACGCGAGAGGCTGGTGAGGCCTCCGTCCTTGTGTTTACCCAGTTGTTGGACGATCACCGGCTTGAAGCGTTGGGCCAGCGATTCGGCATCCAGCACCTGCGGCTTGCCCATCAGCCCCCGCCCGCCGAGTCGGCGCTGAAGCTGGGCGATGAGGGCAGGGCGGGGATCCTGTTGTGGAAGGTGCCTACCCCAGGGCGTGACATGCTGACATTCATCTTGCCCTTGCTCGGTCTGCTGGGGGCGGTGGTCTACGGGATGATGTGGATGTTCTTAAGGCGCATCACTTCCGTGGCGCGCTACCTGGATCACAGCTATGCCGAGGTTCAGCGCAGCCGGACAGCCCTGGCCGACAGCGAGGCACGCTTCCGAGACGTTGCGGAGGCCAGTTCGGATTGGATCTGGGAGACCGACGAGAACGGGCACTTCACGTACCTTTCCGAACGGTTCGAGACCATCACCGGCCTTTCAGTGGCCACTTGGTTGGGCACGCGGATAGACGCGTTGTTCATCGGTGAGAATGGCGGCGTGCTCGAATGGTCGGGCCAGCGGCCACATGGCGTCAATGCGACGCTTGAATGCCGATGCCTGGACAGTCAGGGTGCGCATCGGATCATCCGCGTGACGGCCAAGGAGAAGAATGGGCTAGGCTACCGCGGCACGGCGACGGACATCACCGCAGAAGTCGAAGCGCGCAAGCGGGTCGAGTACCTGTCCGAACACGATGTGCTGACCGGCCTGCCGAACAGGAAGCGCCTTCGCGATTTCCTGGAGGGGAGACTGGCGTTTTCGTCAGCCGGCGAAGCACCGCTGGTGATGCTCAGCATCGACCTAGATCGGTTCAAGCCGGTGAACGATCTCCTGGGGCATGCCGTCGGTGACCGGGTGCTGCTGGAAACCGCGCGGCGCTTGGAAGACTGCGTGCGCAGCGAAGACCTGATCGCTCGCATAGGCGGTGACGAGTTCGTCATGATCATCACCGACATGAGTGACCACGGGGAGATCGAGGCCCTGTGCGAACGACTGATCCAGTGCGTCGAGCAACCGATGCACCTCGAGGGCCAGGACGTTCATATCAGCGCGAGCATCGGCATCGCGCTGGCCCCAGATGATGCCTCGCAGGCCGCTGAACTGCTTCGCTACTCCGACATTGCGCTCTATGAGGCCAAGACCAGCGGGCGGGGCACCTGGCGCTTCTACGCGGGTGAAATGAATGCCCGCATCATAGAGCGCAGGCGTCTGGAAAACGACTTGCGCTACGGCATCAAACATGGCGAGCTGCGTTTGTATTACCAGCCTCGCTTTCGTATCAGCGACGGGCACATGGTGGGTGCCGAGGCGCTGGTTCGCTGGCAGCATCCTGATCGCGGCCTGGTGTCGCCCGATACCTTCATCCCGATCGCCGAAGACACAGGGCTCATCACCGCACTGAGTGACTGGGTGCTTCAGACGGCATGCGCCCAAGCGGTTCATTGGCCCCAGGATTTGTTCGTGTCCGTGAACCTGTCGCCGAAGGATTTCCAGTCGGCGTCGTTGACCGAGCGTGTGAGCAGTGCGCTTTCGCGTTCCGGGCTCAGTGCAGCTCGCCTGGAGCTCGAGCTGACCGAAAGCGTCATGCTGGAAGATGCAAGCGGTGCGCTGGTCATCATGCGCGCGCTCAAGGCGCTTGGCGTGCGGCTCGCGATGGACGATTTCGGCACCGGGTACTCATCGCTCAGCTACCTGCGCACATTCCCGTTCGATGGGTTGAAGATCGACAAGAGCTTCGTCAGTCGTCTTGGGGAAAGCGAGGATGATCGATCGATCGTCAAGGCGATCGTGGGGCTGGGGCGCGCGCTGTCGCTCACCGTTACCGCGGAGGGTATTGAAACGGCGGAGCATCTGGATCTGTTGAAGTCCGTCACCTGTGATGAAGGGCAGGGCTATTACCTCAGCAAGCCTGTGGAGTCAGTCGAGTTCAGGCAGATGGTCGAGTCGTCGCTGGTTTAGCAGGTGCACAGGCCTCGGACTGAGGTCGAGGTGAGCCAGGCGATCGACCGGCGCATCTGAGTGCGAGTGGCATGTAGATGAAGGGCACGAGCCGGGTACGTCAATTGTCACTTCCCACAAGCGCGTTGCCATCAGCGCCCTGGGTCACTGCATCTGGGAGGCAATGCTGGTGCGTTTGAATGAGATTGCGCGGTGAGGCTTAGATAATCGGTGGAGCCGGGTAGGGTAGTGATTGCCTCGTCGCTCAGCAGGCAGCAGCTGACGGTTTTGTATCGTTATCATCTGCGTTCAGCGAGGCTTTCACGAGGCGCTAGCCTCTGTCAGCGTTACGCATCCAATCAAATGCCAGCGATGTGTGCTGGGGAGCAAACCGCTGCAGGTGCTCAGCTACTACAGTCTCCATTTTATCCAGTAATGGCTCAGGTGCGTGTATCAGCACGTTCAACTGGGCGCCCTCGGCCTGCAGCTCGCAAACAGCATCACCCAGCTCGATCCGACTGCGCTCATTGTCGAAGACGACCAAAAACTTGTGCCCCCAGTGCTTGCTCAAGCGAAGGATGTAGCGGCTGGGTTGATCGGTGGCGATAGTCGCTTGGGAAGTGGCCATGAAAACTCCTGGGGGCAGTAGGTTATCGACAATAGAATGCGGTAGTGAGAACTCTTCGCATTGTAGCCCTCCAACTGGCCAGCCCGAAATCTTTCTCTGATTTTTATCAAACGACAGATATAGCATGGTCATCGCCGTGTGCTCCAAATTCACTCAGCCCTATGGTGCGGTCGTAATTAGCTTGTTCCCTCACCTTGATGTCTACGCGTACAGCTATCAATTGGGCATTCTCAAGCCCGAGTCTCAGATGTACAACTGGACGCGTGGTCAACTGAGTACTAACCCGATTGGCGCGTTCGGATCCGGCGAAATGGTGCACATGATCGGGGACTCCATCCAATGTGCCTAACGGCCGTGGGCATCACGGGCCACTACTATTGCAGTAGTCCAGCTTGTTGGGGCAGCCAGGACGGGAAGTGGGTCAGGGCTAGAGCATCGAATCCAATGAATATACATGATTTAACATAATACACATTAACCGCACCTTCGTATGTGCTGCGTAATGCCCTGGTTCGTGAGCGTGAAACGTACGTGAGGTCCATCTTGGCCACTCCGTTTGCCGAGCCTTCGAATCAAGCGCCTGATGCGTGATCTGCTGCATCGGTCGTCGACCGCATCATCCATCTGCTCAGCTCACCACTCGGGTGCTCACCGACCACGAGCCTCCTGCAAATGTGCAGCCTGCCATTTCTCGAAAAAATCCCGCTTGCATGTTGAAGGCTGCATTCGCTGCAGCGAACAACGCTCGTCAGCCCCAGTGCATGCCAAGACATGTGCCTGTCCATGACCAGGCACGTTCTGTACCGCCATCCATCTGGCAGAACACGGCCATGTCGAAGCCAGCGAATGTTTGGTCTGTAGGGTCAATGCTGAGTGCTGGGCCTGCACGATGTGGATGAGAGCCGTTGGCCAGGATGCAGTCCGTACGGGTCGTGGATTCGAAGACCGTGAGCGTCTTCGGCTGGTTGGAGCCTGTTAGGTCTTGCATGTCAGATCCGGGCATTCAGCATGGCGGACGTTTCACCAGTGGTGCGTCGTCCATGACAGTAAGCATGGTCAGCCGGGCCTCTGTTTATGGGCCTTTCAACGTCTTTGCCCAACATGAGGTGGACTCCATCGCTGCTGTGGCATCGTGGTTCATCCCCCTGTGGGAGCGGGCTTGCCCGCGATGCAGGCAGTGACGGGCCGGACGCTATCGCGGGCAAGCCCACATACAGGATGGACTGCACTTGCCTGTATCAGGCCGGTGAACCTATGGATGCACCAGTGACCCTATCTCAAGGGATCTGGCCTGACCTTACCGTGTCGTGCTAGGAAAACGAAAACCCGGGGCCATGCTGATGTTCCCATCGGAAAATGACCGGGTCTCTACAGGCATTGGTCGACCTGCCCATTTGACCATTCACTAGCTTTGATACTGCTCTGTGAACTACCCTTCAGGGCAGTAATTTCGGCTATTTTCGGCAATTTTTCGTTTAACTCAACGAAATGGTTATTTAGTGTAGTTAACTGTCTATCATATCCACGGGTCAATCGACCCCTGCGTCCTTCGTGACTTCTCCAGTGCCCTTCAGCGCCAAGCCCCGTTACTCAGACACTTCACTTAGGCCACCGCGACAACCCACCGCCCGTCAGCCCCCGGCTCGACAAATCGACCCCTTCCTCCCAATCTCCCTCCAATGCTTCAAGGGCCCCTGAGCCCCTATTCCCCACGCTCGACCCAAGGAGTCCACAATGTCCCTCACACTGAACATGGGTGGCGGTAACGTCCAGGATGACTGGCCGGAACTGGAACGCGAGATCGATGACAACGACGGCCAGGCGGCCGACCCGGACGCCGACCCCAACCTGACCGACGACGAGCCCCGTGGCGTACCGGCCAGCGACCCGGAATCGGGTGCCTGAGACCCTGCCCGTCCACGCGGCGCTCACCAAACGCCAGACAAAAAACAGCCCGCCGAAGCGGGCTGTTTTCATGTTCGCCGATTAGACCGTAGCGGCCTTTTCGGAGCCCGAGGGCAACTCCCCCGTGTTCGGCCCGGCCACCTGGGTCGGTGCCGGAACGGTGGAGGTCACCACAGGCGCGCCGCCCCCCGAGACACGCCATTGCACGTCGGTGATCCCGTAACGCTCGGCCATGGGTCGGCTGACCTTGCGAATCTTTTCGCGACCGAACTTAGGGATGATGCCGACGCCGGCATCGCAGCTTGCCCAATGCCAGGCTTCGGCATTGTCCATCCGGTCCAACCGGATGATGAAGTTGCGAGAGTGCCCATGCAGGCGATATTCGATGATGTACAGCTGTGGGGTTGGCATCGTTGGGCCCTCCTCTTCTCCATGGATGACACCGTCATTGATCGGGGTTTTCCGAGAAGATTCAAAAGATTAACAGACAAAATGATCAAGCGGCCCTGCGCCCTGCGAAGGGGCTCATTCACCGGCCGGGACCAGTTGGATGGTCAGGCAGAAGACCCCCAGCAAGATCCAGAACACCAGGAAGATCCAGGGCGTGCGCATGGAGAACAGCAACGACTTTCGATAGCCGCGGTGGCTCGATTCCGCCTCGTTGAACAGCGGCCAGTCGTCATAGGGCATCCCCACGGTGGGTTCGTTCCTCAGCAATTGGCTTTGCTTGAAATGCCAGTGATCGATGATGCCGTAGCCAGCTTTCAAGCCCGGCAGCGCATTGAGCGTGCTCAGGATGCCCAGCAGTGACAGGAACGGGGGGACGAACAGGGTGAACAGGTTGCCCCAGGACGGGTTGGCGTTGGCCATGGAAGAAGCGAAAGCGATCACCAGGAACGACTGCGCGGCCAGGTAACCGTCGGTGCGGTTGGCCAGCATGGTCGTCTCGTACTGGATTTCGCGGCGGTAGAAATCCAGACGCTCGCGTGGAGAGCTGAAGACCAGCCCTCCTTCCGCGGCGCTCAGGTCGTCGCTGTTGACCGACGTGATGATACGGCTAGGCATGATCGGTACTCACTTGTGCTCCCCGACGAACCCAGTGCCGCTGGCCATGCCAGGCTTGAGGACCACCTTGCGACAGGACTCTTGCTTCTCGTCGAAGATCTCGTAGCAGCGAGCGGCATCTTCCAACGCAGCGGTATGGGTGATGATCGCTTCGGGGTTCAGTCGACCGGCCTCGATGTGATCGAGCAGCTCGGGCAGGTAACGCTGTACGTGGGTCTGGCCCATCTTGAACGTCAGGCCCTTGTCGAAGGCGTCGCCGAACAGGAAGCCATGGATGAACCCGGCATAGACTCCCGGCACGCTGACGACACCGCCACGGCGTACGGCGGCCATGCACTGGCGCAAGGCTTTGCCGCTGCTGCCTTGCAGCTTCATCGTGGCCAGGACGGTCTCAGTGGTGCTGCCCTTGGCCTCGAAGCCGACGGCGTCGATGACGGCGTCCACGCCACGGTGTCCAGCGGTGTGCTCGATGATGTATTCGGCAGGGTCGTCGATGTCATGGAAGTTGACCGGGATGACGCCATATTGCTCCTGCGCATAGCGCAACCGGTACCCGACTTCATCGACCATGAAGACCTGCTCGGCCCCCAGCATGCGTGCGCACTCGGCAGCCAGGAGGCCGACCGGGCCGGCACCGAAGATCGCCACGGACGATCCCTTGCCGATGTCGGCATTGACGACGGCCTGCCAGGCGGTCGGCAGGATGTCCGACAGGAACAGGACTTTCTCGTCAGCCAGGGTGCCTGGGACCTTGAAGGCCCCGGTATTGGCCTTGGGCACCCTGACGTACTCGGCCTGCCCGCCTGGAATCCCGCCATACAGGTGGCTGTACCCGAACAAGGCGGCCCCAGGCGGTATGGCCTTCTTGTTCAGGATCGCGCCGCGGCCGGTGTTGGTGGTCTCGCAGGCAGCGAACAGGTCATGGTTGCAGAAAAAGCAGCTGCCGCAGGCGATCACGAACGGGATGACCACGCGATCGCCTTTCTGAACGGTGGTCACCCCACTGCCGACGTCTTCGACGATGCCCATGAACTCATGGCCCAGGATATCGCCGCTCTCGGTCTGTGGAATCTTGCCGTGGTAAAGGTGCAGGTCCGAGCCGCAGATCGCGGTGGCAGTCACCTTGAGGACGATGTCGTCGTCTTGCTGGATGGTAGGGTCTGGCACGTTGTCGACTCGAACGTCGTTGGCCCCATGGTAGGTCAATGCGCGCATGCGGTTATCTCCGTCGGTATCGTTGACGACGCTCTCTCCTGATAGCGAATCCGACACGGCAAGAGGTCGACACGGCCAAGGACCGTGCCTAGTTGGGAACCCCAAGAGCGTGCCAAAGCTCCATCGTTCGTGCGCGACCCGACAGACGGTATTGATCGGTCAGGGTACTGGTACCATCAGCATGAGGGGTTGGCTTGCCCTGCAAGCTGAGTACGTCCCCCATCCCTCTCTGACGCTGCAAAACGATGGAACATTCTTATGGGAACTCTGTTCCAAACCTCATTCCCCGCCCGTTCAAGCACTGGAGCTTGCATGAAGCCTATCAAGCCACGTGCCACTGTCATCTGTCGCCATGCCAAGCATGGCAGCAAGTGGCTGTGGGTACGTAAAGCCAAAGCCGACTGGACCCTGCCTGGCGGCAAGATCGAACCAGGCGAGACGCCGCGGGAAGCCGCCCTGCGCGAGCTGCTGGAAGAAACCGGCCTGCTGGCCGAGGACTTGCGCTTTCTGATGCGCTACGAGGCGCCCGAGCGGGTGCATTACGTGTTCGAGGCGGCGTTTGCCGATGCGCCCTGCCCGACCGCCCGCAACGAGATCGCCGACTGTCGATTCGAGCGCTTCGACCGGGGCCCTGAAGTGAAGGATGAAATCAAGGCCGTGATCCGCTCGCTGCTGGCCTGCGACCGGGACATGGCCGCCTCCGTTCGCTAGATCAGTCGCCGGGTCACCGTCACGCATGCACGCTCCACTGACAGGTGTCCTTCTCCAGGGGCAGCTCATCGACCGCATGGATCATGCCGCTGCCCACTGCTTCCTCAGGCCCCAGAATGCGCGGGCTGGCCATCAGGTAACGCGCGACGTCCAATCGCTCGTGGGCACCCTCGGTCCGCTCGGCCACGATCTCGGCGTAGAGGCGCAAGTCGTAATCCAGGCTCATCGCGTATTCGGCCATGCGGGAATGATCGACCGAGCCGTGCAAGGTCCAGTGGAACGGATGGAACAGGAACTTGCTGTAGCGACACGCGGTGCGGTGCTCGCCAGCGAGAAACAGAATGTTGCCCATCGACTCGACCGTGCCCAGGTTATGGGTATGCACGGTGATCGGCAGCGCCCTCAGGTAGTTGTACAACGTGAAGCCGTAGCTGCACTCCCCGCCCATGGTCGCGATGTTGAGCTGCAGAAGGTCGGCCCCCTTGTCGATCGCCCGCGAACAGGTGTTGATCAGGTTGCCGCAGGTCGACGAATTGATCGGGCCGGTGTAATGGATGACGTGACGTGCCATGAAGTCCTCCACACAGTGGCGCCGGGCCGACGTCCTGGTGGTACTAACCCCCAAGGCGCCAAGTCGGGCCACGGTTTGAAAACGCGTATCGAGCCGGCGGCGCGGTAACCGCCCCCGGTGTTCAGCCCATGAGCCGTGGTGTCACTGAGGCATGCCTTGATCTTCGGTCGCGCCCTCGATGTCCGGGTCATCCGGCAGCACTTCCGGCTCTTCTTCTGCATCCAGCCCCAGCGCCTGCTCGGGGTCATCCAGTTCGTGTTCATCGACGATCATCGGTCGATCAGCCATGGCCATGCTCCTGAGGGTCATGCACCTGCCCGGACGGCACGTGCCTCCTTGGTGGAATCGCCGCCAGGGACAAAGTTCAACCAAAACGCCAGGCCACTGGACGTGCAGGGCTGAAAGGAACCAGCTTCCTGCAAAACAGGTCGTTAGCAGTGAATGCCTGCATCTCGCGGGCACCGGGTTGCGAACGAATCGAGGGAGGCCGACATGACCCATCCGCTGATACGGCACTGCGCTGAACCGCGCTCAGGCGCCGCTTGTTCGATCTGCCTGGAGTGAGCCTGTGATCAAGACCCAGCCGACCCTGAACCCTGAGGTCGACCGTGTCACCGCAGTGCATCGACTGACGGTGCTGACGATCAACGTGCACAAGGGCTTCACCGCCTTCAACCGCCGTTTCATCCTGCCGGAACTGCGCGAAGCCGTGCGCGCCACGGGTGCCGACCTGGTGTTCCTTCAGGAGGTGCATGGCAGTCACAGCCAGCATGCCCTGGCGCACGCCGCCTGGCCCGAGAGCCCGCAATACGAGTTCATGGCCGACAGCATGTGGCCGCAATTCGCCTATGGGCGCAATGCGGTCTACCCCCACGGGGACCACGGCAATGCCCTGCTGTCGAAGTTTCCCATCGCCGCGCACGAGAACCTCGACGTGTCCATCAAGGGCAACGAGCAGCGCGGCCTGCTGCACTGCCGGCTCGACGTGCCAGGCCATGACCAGGTCCATGCCATCTGCGTGCACCTGGGCTTGCGCGAAGCGCATCGACAGCGGCAAGTGCAGCTGCTGCTGGAACTGCTCGACCGGTTGCCACCGACGGCGCCGGTCATCATCGCGGGTGACTTCAACGACTGGCGATTGAAGGCCGACGATGTCTTGTCGCAGCGGCTGGTGGAGGCGTTTGGCGAGAAGTTCGGCGCGCCCGCCCGCAGCTTTCCAGCCCGGCTGCCGTTTCTGCGGCTCGATCGCATCTACCTGCGCAACGCCATGCCCCATGGCGCGCAGGTGCTGTCCAAATACCCCTGGTCCCACCTCTCGGACCATGCCCCTCTCGCTGCGGAGATCAACCTGTGAGTCGACCCTGGACCGATGGCAATCATGTCGACCTGCTGATCAATGGCGAGGCGTTCTACCCTCGCGTGTTCGAGGTCATGGCAGCGGCACGTGAAGAGATCCTCTTCGAGACCTTCATCATCTACGACGACAAGGTCGGCAAGGAACTGCGCGCCGTGCTGATCGCCGCTGCCCAGCGCGGGGTCCGCGTGGAGGTGGTGGTCGATGGCTATGGCACGGCCGAGCTGCCCGATGGCTTCATCGCCGGCATGACCGCCGCTGGCGTGCACTTTCACGTGTTCGACCCTCAACCGAGGGTCGCCGGCATGCGCACCAACCTGTTCCGGCGCCTGCACCGCAAGATCGTGGTGGTCGATGGCGAGCGGGCGTTCGTTGGGGGGATCAACTTCAGCGCCGACCACCTGGGCGACTTCGGCCCCATGGCCAAGCAGGACTACGCGGTGGAAGTCACCGGCCCGGTCGTGGCGCAGGTGCATGCCAGCAGCCAGCGCATGATGGCCCCTGTGCTCACGCCCAAGAGCCAGGTCACGCCCGTGACCACGCCGACCGGATCGGTGCGCGCCTTCCTGGTGGAACGCGACAATCAACGCCACACCACCGACATCGAGCGCGAGTACCTGGAGGTGATCCGTACGGCCCGTCAGCGCATCGTGATCGCCAACGCCTACTTCTTCCCGGGGTATCGCCTGCTGCGCGAGCTGCGCAATGCGTCGCGACGCGGTGTCGAGGTCACGCTGATCCTGCAGGGCCAACCCGACATGCGCTGGGTACGCGCCCTGTCGCGGCTGCTGTACAACTACCTGTTGCAGGAAGGCGTGCGCATCCACGAGTACTGCGAGCGGCCGCTGCATGGCAAGGTCGCGCTGGTCGATGACGACTGGTCGACGGTGGGCTCCAGCAACCTCGACCCGCTCAGCCTGTCGATGAACCTGGAGGCCAACCTGATCCTGCGCGATCGCGCGTTCAACGCCCAGTTGCACGAGCACCTCACCGCACTGGCCGGCAAGCAGTGCAAGGCCATCACCCTCGAGCGCATGATCCGGGGCTACTGGTGGCGGGCACCGTTGATCTTCGCCTGCTTCCACGCCACCCGCTACTTCCCGCGCATCGCAGGGTGGTTGCCGGCACACCGGCAGAAAATCAAATCCCTCGCGCCGAATGCCGAGCCCCACCTCACCGGTACGGAGGGCAACGTCTGATGGCTTCCAAATCCTGGCTGACGTGGGGCAAACGGTTGTTCACCGTGCTCCTGCTGATCCTGATCCCCGCCCTGCTGTTCTCCCTGGCACGCAACCTGGACTGGAACGAGGTCAAGCAATCGCTTCTGGCCTACGAGCCGAGCACCCTGGCGATCGGCCTGGTGATCGCCCTGTGCAGCTACCTGGTGTTCGCCAGTTACGACCTGCTCGGCCGTGCCTACACCGGGCATACGCTGCCGGTGCGCCAGGTGTTGCCCGTAGCCTTCGTGTGCTATGCCTTCAACCTCAACTTCACCACCTGGGTCGGCGGCGTCGCGCTGCGCTACCGGTTGTATGGCCGCCTGGGCCTGGACACCGCCACCATCACGCGGATCCTGACCTTGAGCCTGCTGACCAACTGGACGGGCTACATGCTCCTGGCCGGCAGCGTGTTCGCGCTGCGCCTGGTGACGTTGCCGGACACCTGGGCAGTGGGCGTGACAGGCTTGCAGATCATCGGGTTCGCGTTGCTGACCGTCGTTGCGGCCTACCTGCTGGCCTGTGGCTATGCCACGCGCCGTACCTGGCACATTCGCGAACACGAGATCACCCTGCCCTCACTGCGCTTCGCCGCCTGCCAGATCGCCCTGGGCGCGACCAACTGGGCGCTGATGGCCCTGCTGATCTACTGGTTGCTGCCGGATCATCTGTTCTACCCCTCGATCCTGGGCATCTTCCTGATCAGTTGCATCGCCGGGGTGGTCGCGCACATCCCGGCAGGCCTGGGCGTGCTGGAGACCGTGTTCCTGGCCCTGCTGGCCGGTCAGCTCGGGCAAGGCACCCTGGTGGCTGCGTTGCTGGCGTACCGCACCCTGTATTACCTGATCCCGCTGATCGTGGCCGTGATCACCTACCTGGTGCTCGAAAAGCGCGCCAAGCACATGCGTCAGCAGGCGCCCCAGGCCGTCAGCAAGCCCTGAACCCCTTCGACCCCACCCACAGGAGTGCGTCCCATGGCACAAGGCAGCAAAGCCAAGTACACCGACAAGCAGAAGCGCAAGGCCGAGCACATCGAGGAAGGTTACGAGGACAAGGGCTTGTCCAAGGCCGAAGCCGAGAAGCGTGCCTGGGCCACGGTCAACAAGCAGTCGGGCGGCGGTGAGCGCAGCGGCGGCTCCGGGCAGAAGACCTCCCAACAGGCCAAGGACAAGGCCAAGCACGACTCCGCCAAGCGCGCGGCGGCCACCCGCAAGGGCGAGCCTCGCGCCGATGAGCATCTGGAGGACCTGACCAAGGCCGAGCTGCTCGACCGTGCACGTGCCAGGCAAATCGCAGGGCGCTCGAGCATGCGCAAGGCGGAGCTTGTGGTGGCATTGAAGCAGTAGCCAGGCGCCATCGAACAGGTTTCATGGGTTCTGCAGCCCATGAAACCGATCCACCATACCCTCTGGCCAAATGCCCCTTCCGGACACCCGCCGAGCCGCCCCTTGCAGCTTGCCCCTGACCCCTTTAGGGTGTGCACCACCTCCCCCCACCAGAGCCTGCCGCCATGCGCGCCTGCCTTTTCATGATCCTCGGTTTGTCGTGTACCCACCTGCTCGCTCAAGACGCCCTGCCGGCCACGGCCCAGGTGCGCACCCAGGGCTGGACATTGAACGACCAGTTCGACAAGGGTTTCACCCTGGATGAAGGCACCCGTGTCCTGATGATCGCCCGCAGCCTGTCCAGCGCGCGACTGGTCAACAACGCTGTCGAGCACACGCCTGACGGCTACCTGAGCGAACGCGGCGTGGCCTATGTCGCCGACATCGAGAAGCTGCCCCGGGTCGCCCAGGCGGTCCTGGTGCCGACCATGCGCTCGGCGCGCTACCGGATTTTGCTGGACCGCGATGGCCAGGTGGCCGAGCGCTACGCCGGTGATCGCGACAGCGTGCAGTGGCTGGAGCTCAAGAATGGCCAGGTCGTGCGCGAGCAGCGCTTCACGAACCTGGTCGGACTGCGCCAGGCCCTCGCCGGCCTGAGTGGTGGTCAGGCCGCTCGCTGATCGCAGGCGCAGTCCAGAGGCCGGGTGTGCTGCCCGTAGTACTGCTTCTGAGTTGACAGGACTTGGAGGCTGTTTCGCGGATCGATTGCTGGGGCCGCTTTGCGGCCCATCGCGGCACAGGGGCCGCTCCTTGTATCTCGACTTTTGCCTCCTTGCAGGCCAAAGTTCTCGACTGATCATCGAGGGAAGGCCATGAAGCAGAGCCGCTCCTAGGGCATCGAGCCCGCATTGTAGA
>NZ_JAAMQI010000010.1 GCF_013523165.1 Pseudomonas entomophila | reverse complement strand
CGCTGAAGTACGAAAGTCCCTCTGCCATCGTTGCGTTCGCTGGGCTGAACCCGATGGTTCATCAGTCAGGAGATAAGGTTGGCCAAACGACCATCTCGCGCGTTGGCTCGTCCAGGCTGCGGGCAGGCTTGTTCATGGCTGGAACGGTTTCGATGCGCTTCAACCCGGTCATCAAGGCAATGGCCGAGCGGCTTGGCAATCGACGCAAGGCGTACAAACAGATCGTCTGTGCGGCCATGCGCAAGCTGCTGCACCTGGTGTATGGCGTGGTGAAATCCGACAAACCATTCGACCCTCAGATCGCACTTGCGATGTGAGGATCAAGACGGTATCTACACCCGTAGCCCCACCGCGCGGAATTGGAGGCTATCGCGGTCATCTGTGCGGCCCCTGTGCCGCGATTAGGCCTGTTCAGGCGCCGCCTGCATTGCGGGCAGGCCCGCTCCACACAGGGTGGTCAGTCAGTAGGCTGATGACAGCTAGTCGATTGGAATGAAGGCTTGTGGAGGCTGGCTTGCAGCGTGCGGCTCGATGCCTGCCGCCTCCTGCCTCGATTAACTTTCGTTCATCTACTCCACTTCCCTCACACGGCAATCGACAGCCTCACGGCCATCCTCCAGAATGCCAGCGCCTCGTCAGCGGGACTCCCTGGCCGGCCAATGACAGACCCTTTTCTAGTGAGCTTCGATGTGAAAACCGCCCTTCCTTTGCTCAGCCTGCTTGCGTTGCTCACGACCTCGACCCTGCTGCCCGGCACGGCGCTTGCCGCTCAGCCAGCGGCGGCCACCCAACGCGATCCGAGCGCGCTGCACCTGGCTTCGGGCAGTGCCCTGCTGATCGACCTGAATACGCGCAAGGAGCTGTACGCCAGCCATGCCGACCGGGTCGCTCCCATCGCCTCGGTGACCAAGCTGATGACCGCCATGGTCGTGCTGGACGCCAAGCAGCCGATGGACGAGATGCTGACCATGACGATCGCCAACAACCCCGACATGAAGGGGGTGTATTCGCGCGTGCGCCTGGGCAGCGAGCTGGACCGTCGCGAAACCTTGCTGATCACCTTGATGTCCTCGGAAAACCGCGCGGCCAACACCCTGGCCAACCATTATCCCGGGGGCTATGCCGCGTTCATCAAGGCCATGAACGCCAAGGCCCGCAGCCTGGGCATGAGCCATACGCGCTACGTCGAGCCCACGGGGCTGTCGACCCAGAACGTCTCCACGGCCCGTGACCTCAGCAAGCTGCTGCTGGCCGCGCGCAACTACCCCTTGCTCAGCGAGCTGTCGACCACGCGGGAGAAGACCGTGGCCTTCCGCAAGCCCAACTACACCCTGGGCTTTCGCAACACCGACCACCTGGTCAACAAGAGCAACTGGGACATCAAGCTGACAAAGACCGGCTTCACCAACGAAGCAGGCCACTGCCTGGTGCTGTTGACACGCATGGACAATCGCCCGGTCGCCATGGTCATCCTCGACGCCTTCGGCAAGTACACCCATTTCGCCGATGCCAGCCGCCTGCGCCAGTGGCTGGAAACCGGCAGCGCCAAGCCTGCTCCGGCCTCTGCCCTGCAATACAAGGCCGACCGTCATGCGCGTAATGGGTTGGCGGCAGACTAAGGGGCACGCAACGAGCAGGTGGGGCTGACCTCGTGGGCCCTGCGGGTCCACACGCGCCAGCCTGAACCACGGCGGTACGACCATGACCGGGCTGGGATGCCGCGCCGGCCGCGCTTGGGCCTCCAGCGCCCATGAAACCATCCATTCCCTGCGCCAGGCACGACTCGAGCGTGCCCGCCATGGCAGCGATCACCTCACTCCTACGCAGGTTCTATCGCCGGCAAGCCCCGCACACGATCACTGAAAACCTGCCAGGGAACAGGTCCTGGCGGCGTCCTGCGTCGCGTGTGCAATGGCGCATGCCCGAGCAAAGAAAGCAGCCGTACCCCCTCCAACCTTTCCACATCAGAAACATTTACTTGCACATAAGTTGCGAGGAGTTTCGATTCTCGTTCGTCTTTAGGGTTAAATCCCCAGGCTTCGCCCAGGGTGTGGTTTTCCCCTGAGCGCGGTACGCCAAGCCCCCATCGACACCGCGACATCCAGGTTGCCTGCTCACCATGTCCAAAAAATCACGCTCGAAACTCTGGTTCCTGGTCCACAGCTGGCTGGCGCTGCCCATCTGGTTCTTCGTGCTGATCGTCTGCTTCACCGGCATGCTGGCAGTGGTGAGCCAGGAGATCGTCTGGCTGGCCAACCCGGACGTGCGCGCCAGCAAGCCGAGCGACGAGGCCGAGCGCCTGAGCTACCAGCAGATCCTCGATGCCCTGCACAAGGCAGAGCCGGCCATGGCCGTGCGTTCGCTTGGCCAACCGGATGGCTCGCACTTCGCACTCAATGCCGCAGTCACCTTCCCCGATGGCACCGCCCCGACGCTGTACGTGAACCCCTACACCGGCGCGATCCAAGGCAAGAGCCCGGACTTCAGCTTCGAGCAGTTCACCCGGGCGCTGCATGGCTGGTGGCTGGTGCCGTTCACCAACGGCTACAGCTGGGGCTGGTACCTGGTGTCGCTGCTCGGCCTGCCGATGCTCGCCTCGCTGGTCACCGGGCTGGTGGTGTACAAGAAGTTCTGGCGCGGCTTCTTCAAGCCGGTGCGCACCGGACATGGTTCGCGCATCTTCTGGGGCGACGTGCACCGCCTGGCCGGGGTCTGGTCGATCTGGTTCGTCGCGGTCATCTCGATCACCGGCACGTGGTTCCTGATCCAGGCGATCCTCGGCGACAACCACATCACGATCTCCAGCGAGCCGGTGGTGCCCGTGATCGCCCGCGAGGACGTACCGCGCACCGCCGACGGCCTGCCTGCGCCGCGTATCGACCTGGACGAGGCGGCACGCATCGCCAGCGCGCAGATCCCTGGCCTGGACATCAGCTTCGTCGCCCTGCCCGCCACCGCCTACAGCCACGTGAGCCTGGGCGGGCGCGGCTGGTACCCGCTGATGTTCCAGAGCGCCGACGTCAACCCCTACACCCGCCGCGTGGACAGCCAGTTCCTGCTCGAGGACCGCTCGGCCCTGGAATTCGTCACCGAGTCCATGCGCCCCTTGCACACCGGCGACTTCGGCGGCCTGCCGATCAAGCTGATCTGGTTCTTCTTCGGCCTGGTGCTGACGCTGATGGTCCTCAGCGGGCTGCTGATCTGGACCAAGCGCACCGCCCAGGCCACCGCCGCCGTGCTCAAGCGGAGCGAGCGTGGCGTCCGTCCGCGCAGCCAGCACCTCGACACCGCCGTGGAGGCGCAACCATGAGCCAGGCCCAGACCCTGCACCCCAGCCCCGTGCGCCAGTTCTGGCTGAAATGGCGCTTTCACCTGAACATCCTGCTGATCCTGATCCCTCTGGGCTTCATGCCCAAGTACTTCGCCGACGCCAAGCTGTTTCGCGGCGAAGGTGGCCTGGGGGCGAACCTCGTCAAGGACATCCAGGTGGGGCCCTACCGCATCGACCTGGCCGAGT
This sequence comes from Pseudomonas entomophila, assembly GCF_013523165.1. GTDB lineage: Bacteria > Pseudomonadota > Gammaproteobacteria > Pseudomonadales > Pseudomonadaceae > Aquipseudomonas > Aquipseudomonas entomophila_A. The sequence continues at coordinate 160,333 of NZ_JAAMQI010000010.1, read as the reverse complement.
TTCGGGACGAAGCGCCCCAGGCCGATGGCCCGGCCGGGCATTTCAAGCTGTTCAACGCTGCCCTGTGCTCGACCTGCATCGACGGCGCCAAGGCCGTCTACCTGCGCATCGGCAAGCCGCGCAGCCTGCGCGCGGCCGGGACGATCTTCTTCGGCCCGCCGTACCGCATGATCACCTCATTGCCCATCCCGCCACGTACCCGGCCCGACGCCGAGGTCTGGATCAGCATCGAAGGCTGGGACGGCAGCCTGCACCAGGCCTCGGTCCCGCTGGCCCAGGCCTCGCCGGCCACCGTTGCCTGGCTGAACCAACAAGGAGCCAAGAAATGACCCCTGCAGTGCGCTTTTTCACCCTGCCGCTCCTGCTGCTGGCCGCAACGCCCGCCCTGGCGCACAACCCGATGTGCGAGTGCGCGCCGGTGGACGCCGGCCAGATCAAGTGCACCGGCGGTTTTTCCGACGGCAGCGGCGCACCGGGGGTGACCCTCGATGTGATCGGCTACGACGAACAGGTGCTGGCCGGCGGCAAGCTGGGCGACGACTCGAGCCTGACCTTCAAGCGCCCTGAGGGCGAGTTCTACGTGCTGTTCGATGCCGGCCCCGGCCACGTGGTGGAAGTCGACCACGCCGACATCGGTGAGCCATGAGCCGTACCCAGGTCGTGCGCCCGGCCGGTGCCGGGCATGAGTCGTTGTACGTCCTGCTGGTCGCGCTGCTGATCGTGGCCGTGGCCGGCACGGTGGTGGCGCTGCGCGGCGAGCGTGAAGACGAGGTGCGCTTCGCCGCGCACCAGGTCGACGCGCGACGCGACCTGAGCCCGGCCGAGCAAGGCCTGTTCACCGACCTGCACGTGGCTTTCGACGAGATTCGTCTGCTGCACGCGGAAGAAGGCCATCTGCCCGACGTCGCGCAACTCGCCGACGCGGGCCTGCCCCCGTTCGTGGCCGACGCCAGCAGTGCCAGCCGTGGCGGCCATCGTTGGACGCGGCTCGACACAGGGGCCTATCTGGGGCGCAGCCAGGACCGCCAGGTCGCGGGCGACCTGCTGATGCTGTCGCCTGGAGCGCTCGAGGCCTCGGCCGACGTCTGGCTGCTGCGCGAGACCGGTGGCTCGCTGCCCGGTGCGCTGACGCCCCAGGCGCTCGCCGCCCAGGGCTGGCGCCAAATCACCACGCACTACGACGCCGGGGTCACCCGTCAACACCGTCACTGAACCCAAGGACTCCCCATGCTCCGCTCCGCCTTCGCTCGCCGCCTGCTCGGCCTGTTCCTGGCCTGTGCCCTGCCCGCCCTGGCCGTGGCCGACGGTGCCAAGCCGCTGCGCATCGGCATCACGTTGCACCCTTACTACAGCTACGTGAGCAACATCGTCGGCGACAAGGCCGAGGTGGTGCCGCTGATCCCGGCCGGCTTCAACCCCCACGCCTACGAGCCCCGCGCCGAGGACATCAAGCGCATCGGCACGCTCGACGTCATCGTGCTCAACGGCGTCGGCCATGACGACTTCGCCGACCGCATGATCGCCGCCAGCGAGACGCCCGACGTCAAGACCATCGAGGCCAACGCCAACGTACCACTGCTCGCGGCCACGGGGATCGCCGCGCGCGGGGCGGGCAAGGTGGTCAACCCGCACACCTTCCTGTCGATCAGCGCGACCATCGCCCAGGTCAACAACATCGCCCGTGAACTGGGCAAGCTGGACCCGGACAACGCCCGCTACTACACCCAGAATGCCCGCGCCTATGCCAAGCGCCTGCGGGCGCTGCGCGCCGAGGCACTGGCCAAGGTGTCCCAGGCCCCGGATGCGACGTTCCGCGTGGCCACCATCCACGCCGCCTACGATTACCTGGTGCGTGACTTCGGGCTGGAGGTCACGGCGGTGGTCGAGCCGGCCCACGGCATCGAGCCGAGCCCGGCCCAGCTGAAGAAGACCATCGACCAGCTCAAGGCCCTGGACGTGAAGGTGATCTTCTCGGAGATGGACTTCCCTTCCGCCTATGTCGAGACCATCCAGCGCGAGTCGGGCGTGCGCCTCTACCCGCTCACCCACATCTCCTACGGCGAGTACACCGCGGACAAGTACGAGGTGGAGATGAAGCGCAATATGGACACCGTGGTACGCGCCATCGAGGAGCAGCGCACATGACCGCCGCCTGCCAGATCGCCGGACGTGCCGGCATCGCCTGTGGTCCGCGCATCGACTTCGACGGGATCGACCTGACGCTCGGGCGCACCCGCATCCTGGACCACGTGCGTTTCAGTGTCGCGCCTGGCAGTGTGCATGCGATCGTCGGCCCCAACGGCGGCGGCAAGAGTTCGCTGATCAAGACGTTGCTCGGGCAGATGCCGCACCGCGGTCGGTTGACGCTGGAGTGGCCGGGCGACGCGCAGGTGATCGGCTACGTGCCCCAGGCCCTGGAATTCGATCGCGGCCTGCCGATGACGGTGGACGATTTCATGGGCGCCCTGTGCCAGCGTCGCCCGGCCTTCCTGGGGCTGTCCCGACGGGTACGGGCACCGATCGACGACGCCCTGGCGCGCGTCGGCATGCTCGACAAGCGCACGCGCCGCATGGGCGCGCTGTCCGGTGGCGAGCGTCAGCGCGTGCTGCTGGCCCAGGGGCTGGTGCCCGCGCCCCAGCTGCTGGTGCTGGACGAGCCGATGTCGGCCCTGGACGAAGCCGGTATCCAGGTGTTCGAGCACCTGCTCGAAGGCTGGCGCCGCGCAGGCACCACGGTAGTGTGGATCGAGCACGACCTGCAGGCCGTCCTGCGCCTGGCCGACCGGGTCACCGGGCTGAACCGCCAGGTACTGTTCGACGCAGCGCCCGCGCAGGCCTTGACGCCCGAGCGTCTGCTGACGCTGTTTTCCGTCCACCCCCGCAACGAGGGCGTGGCCTGATGAACCTTGATGCATTTCGCCAGCTGATCCAGGGCTGGGCGCAGGCCGGCTGGCTGCCCGAGGCACTGGCCTACGGGTTCGTGGTCAATGCCCTGCTCGCCGGCCTGATGATCGGCCCGGTACTGGGCGGCCTCGGGACACTGGTGGTGGTCAAGCGCTTCGCCTTCTTTTCCGAAGCGGTGGGCCATGCGGCGCTGACCGGTGTCGCCATCGGCATCCTGCTGGGCGAGCCGTATACCGGCCCCTACGGCAGCCTGTTCGGCTACTGCCTGCTGTTCGGCCTGCTGCTCAACTACTTGCGCAACCGCACCGGGCTGTCCCCTGACACCCTGATCGGCGTCTTCCTGTCGGTCTCCCTGGCCCTGGGAGCGAGCCTGCTGCTGATGCTGGCGGGCAAGATCAACGTGCATATCCTGGAAAACGTACTGTTCGGCTCGGTGCTGACCGTCAGCGGTCAGGACCTGCTGGTGCTGGGCATCGTCGCGCTGCTGGTGCTGGGCCTGGCACTGCCGTTGTACAACCGCATCATCCTGGCCAGCTTCAACCCTCAGCTCGCAGCGGTACGGGGCGTGGCAGTGAAGCGTCTGGACTACCTGTTCGTGGTGCTGGTGACCCTGGTCACGGTGGCGGCGGTCAAGGTCATCGGGGCGATCCTGGTGGGTGCGCTGCTGGTGATCCCGGCGGCCGCTGCGCGCCTGGTCAGCCAGTCGCTCAAGGGCTTCTTCTGGCTGTCGGTGCTGATCGCCACCGTGAGCACCTTGCTGGGCATCCTGCTGCCAATCATGTTCGACCTGCCCGTCCCCTCGGGCGCCGCGATCATTCTGGTGGCCGGCACCTGCTTCGCCCTGGCCGCCCTGGCCCGCGCCCTCGTCCCTCGCCTGCAAGGAAACCCGGCATGACCTTCGACCTCAAGCCCTTGACCCTGGCCCTGGCCTTATCGCTCGGCCCCGGCATGGCGCTGGCGGCCACGCCTGCACCCGGTCACGAAGCGATCAGCGTGCTGACCACCCTGCCCGTCACCCACAGCCTGGCCAGTGCCCTGCTTGCCGGGACCTCGGTGCGCGTGGAGCGTGCGGCACCCGCCACCCTGCCAGCCAGTCGCCAACCGTCCTATTTCGAAGGGCGCGGGGGTGCCAGCCTGGTCAAGGCCGCCCAGCAGGCGGACGCAGCCATCGGGCTGCGCTCGATCTGGCATGACGACCCACTGTACCCCATGGCCCGGCGCAGCAACCTGCGCATCGTCGAGATCGACGCGGCCCGCCCCGTCGATGGCGCCTTGCCTGGCATCGCCGTGCAGGGCGAGAACGCTTTCGACCACTACCCCTGGCTGCACCCGACCAACCTCGGACGCATGGCCGACGTGCTGGCCAATGACCTGGAGCGCCTGGCGCCGGCCGACAAGGCGACGATCCAGGCCAACCTGGCAGGCCTCAAGCGTGAGCTGCTGACATTGACCGCCACCAGCCAGACGCGATTGGCCCAGGTCGACAACCTCAGTGTGATGAGCCTGTCCGAACGCCTGGGTTACCTGGCCAGCGGGCTGAACCTGGACGTGGTCGAGCAGCCCTTGCCGGCCGATGAGGCGTGGGACGACACATCGCTCAAGACGCTGAGCGAGCAGCTCAAGGCGCAGGACGTGGCACTGGTGCTGCATCACCGGCAACCGGCACCGGCAGTGGTGAGCGCGGTCGAGGCCGGCGGCGCGCGCCTGGTGGTGGTGGACAGCGATGCACAGGACACGCTGGCAGGGTACAAGGCGGCCGTGGAACACGTGGTGAAGGCGCTGGCAGAAGGCTGACTGCATACGCGGGGCTGGCCTTGATCATCCGAGAGCTCCAGGCGCTGCCGTCACGGGCTGCTCGGTCGATGAAGACTATCGAACCAATGCGCGCTTGGAGCTTAACCTGTGTGAGCGGGCTTGCCCGCGATGCAGATGGCGCCTGACAGGGTCCTATCGCTGGCAAGCCAGCTCCCACTCAGACCTCTTCAGCCCATCGATGTAGGCATGGCTGTGCAAGCACCCTGTGGAGCGGGCTTGCCCGCGATGCAGATGGCGCCTGACAGGGCCCTATCGCTGGCAAGCCAGCTCCCACTCAGATCTCTTCAGCCCATCGATGTAGGCATGGCTGTGCAAGCACCCTGTGGGAGCGGGCTTGCCCGCGATAGCGTCCGGTCCGTCACCGCCCGTATCGCAAGCAAGCCACAGAGAAGTTGTGCTGGCCTGACAAACCCGTGTTGAGATCAACCGAGGTGGCGGGCCAAAGCGCTGGTCCAACCCTGATCGGCCCGGAATGCCTGCAGCTCGACCAGGCCGAAAGGTCACGGTGCACAGCGTCTACCGCGCCATGCACCGCTGGTAGCGCTCATCTACTCGTTTGGCGAACCAGGCAGTGGTTAGCTTGCGGGTGATCTTCGGGCTCTTCAGCTCGATGCCTGGCAGGATCGCCCTGGGCACGGGTTTGCCGGCCTTGGCATCGGCCAGGGCGAACACCCGTTCGTGGATCACCGTACGCTCGAAGTCCAGCGCGTTGCCCTGTTCCAGCTGGCTGCGAATCTGCGGGTTGCGCAGCCCCAATTGCCGCCCCAGCAGGCGGGCTGCCTTTTCGGTCGTGCCTGGCAACAATGAGCCAGGCGCGATCAGGTCGCCGTCCAGTGCCAGCGGCACGCCGGTCACCTGGCTCAAGGCCGCCTGGAACGCCGCGTTGCGGCTGGCGTACCAGCCTGCGTTGAAATCGGCGAAGCGGTACAGCGGGCGCGGGTAGTCGACCGGGTACCCCAGCAAATGCGCGATCCCGAAATACAAGCCGCCTCGTCGGGTGAACACTTCCTGGCGAATCGTGCCCGGCACGCCGTAGGGGTAGTCCTGGGCATGGTGCTCGGCGAACGCCACGCTGACCTGCATCGGGCCACCGGTGTGGACCGGGTTGAGGCCACCAAGCAGCGTGTTGCCCAGGGGCAGGCCACTGATCACGTCGTCGTACAGCGCGCTGAGCTGCTTCTCGCTGCGCACCGCCTGCAACCGCTCCTCGTAGGTCTTGCCGTTGTTCGAACGGGTGCGCAAAGCGGCATCCACCAGCGCGCCCGGGATCAGCACCCGTTTGGCCCGTCGCTCGATCTCGGCGCGGGCGATGCGCCCCAGGCCTGGTACCTGGGGGTCGGCATTGAACGTGGACTCCTGCTCGGCCACCGCCAGCACGGCGCACAGGTTGTCCTGGCTCGGCTCCAGACGCTGAGCCGTGAAGGCCACCTGGATGTCCTGCGCCCAGCCTGCGCGGTCCTTCACGGTGGCCGGCAGCAGGCGCAACACTGTCTGGCGTACCTCGGCCGGGTCGGCCTGTGGCGTCCGCTCCTGGCGCCCGGCACACCCTTGCAGCAGTGCCAGGGCCACCAGCAGCCCACCCAGGGCCCGGCGGTTCAGGGCTGTTCTCCGACCAGGTAGGTCTTGCTGATGTAGCGAAACGCCGGGTGCGCCGAGCTGCCCAGCACCTCGAACAGCACCATCTCGCGGGTGACGATCTGCGCGCCGGCATGGCGCATGCGCGCCAGGCCCAGTTGCTTGTTTTCCATCCGCCGGCTGTCGCAGGCGTCCTCGACGACGAACACGGTCTTGCCCAGGGCCAGCAGGTCCATCACCGTCTGCAGCACGCAGACGTGGGTCTCCATGCCGCACACGATGACGTGCTGGCGCGCCAGCAATGTGGCGGGCAGGCAGTCACCGGCGACGCAGGAGAAGTGCACCTTCTCGACCACCTCGGCCTGGGGTGCCACGGCCTTCAATGACGCGACGGTCGGCCCCAGGCCCTGGGGGTACTGCTCGGAAATGACCATGGGCAGGGCCAGGTCCGTGCAGGCTGCCAGCAGCCAGCGCGTGCGCGCCAGCAGGCCGTCCGGGTCGCTCATGGAGCCGATGAGTTTTTCCTGGATGTCGACGACCAGCAACGTGGCCTGCGTGGGATCGATCAGCATGTGCGGTCCTTGCCTGAAAACGGTGCCGCCAAGCGTCCACCCGCCCAGGGGCTGGCGTCAATCCAACCGTTGGCGGCAGCAGAAGTTCCCCAGGCTCAGGCGCGCTGCCGCACTGGCTCCAGCGAGGCCGTGAGCGTACTCAGTACGCGGGCTTCCTGTTGATGGATGAAGAAGTGCCCCCCCGGGAACAGGCTCAAGCAAAACTCACCTGCGCTCTCCTGACCCCAGGCCAGCAATTGTGCCTCGCTGGCCTTGTCCTGTTCGCCGCCGAACACGTGCACCGGGCACTGCAGCGGTGGCCGTCGACGGTAGACGTAGCGCCCGCACAGCAGGAAGTCGGCGCGCAGGACCGGCAAGGTCAGGCTCATCAGTTCCTCGTTGGCCAGCACCTCTTCGGGCGTGCCTTGCAGGGCGCGCAACTCATCGATCAGCTCGGCGTCGGACCTGGGTTCGCGCCAGTTGGCGCCGTCATAGCCTTCACGGCGTGTCGGCGCGGCGGTGCCGCTGGCGAACAGGACCACCGGCGGCGGGCACCCCAGTGCACGCAAGGCATGCACCAGCTCGAACGCCAACAGGGCCCCGAGGCTGTGCCCGAACACGGCATAGGGCGCCTGGGCCTGGGGGCGGAGCTCCTCGGCCAACTGCCAGGCCAGCGCCGACAGGTCGGTCTGCAAGGGTTCGCCCAGCCGTGCACCACGCCCTGGCAACTCCACGGGCATCACCCGTATCCAGGCGGGCAACGTGCGGCGCCAACGGCTGTAGACCATCGCGCTGGCGCCGGAATACGGCAGGCACAACAGGTTCAGGGCGGTCACCGCAGTCATGGTGCGCTGGCCGGTTCGGCCATCGTCTGGCGCAGGCTCAGTGGGCGTCTGTCGGCCCAGAGCGCTTCGCTGCAGACCAGGCTGTCCCGTTTCAGGTCATGCGTGCCGACCGCGCGCTGGCCGTCGGTGGTCTTCTGGTCGTCGGGCCAGGGGGCATACGGCTCTGCGTGACTGACCACGCCTTGGCACAGGAAGTCGTGGCAGTCGAATACGAAGGTCATTGCCGGTCTCCTCGAGGGTGGGGTGCGCGGAACGGTTGGCGTTCGGCGGCTAAGGGGAAAGACGAGCCTGGCGGCCGGAAATTTACCCTGCTCGCCCAGGTGCCCGTGGCAGGGGCCTGCCGTCAGCTCAGGCCACCCAGCAGGTCGTGCGCGTCGAGCAGCCGGAACGCGACCTCCGGGTTGCGCTCAAGCCCTCGCCGGATCGCAGCGGGAATCGCCTGCCGGGTACGCCGGCACAGGCCCGGCTGCGGCGCGAGTTCGATGACGATGCCGCGCATGCTGCGCACCTCGTTCGCACCCGGTGCGATCCGTACGTCAATGCCCAGCTGGTCGTGCAACCGACGCTGCAGGCGCTGGAGGTCATCGAAGTCACGCAGGTGCTCGAGCCGTTCGATCAGGCGCTTTTCTTCCTGCCGCGTCAGCAGCAGCACCCGACAGGCCTCGCTCGAGGCCTGGGGAAGCAACTCACGGCCGCAATCGCAGACACCGGCCGGGCAGGAGGGGCGCAGGGGCATGGAAGACGTCATGGCAGTGAGCATAGCGTGATTCGAATCCCTCGGGGTGAGCCCTTGAAGTCAAGGCGAGTTTTACTTCGTTTTCTTCCAATAACTTATTATTGACGTCAATAAGACCGTGTTTACTCATTCACGGTTCATGTACCGACACTGTTACCGCTCTTTACCGTTGTTTTTCAGTCTAATTGACGCCATTAAACAGGCACGTCTCATCAACTTTACTGGCGTCAAAATAGTGTAAATAAAACATTACACGATTAATGGCGCATTGCCATTTTCTCGCATACAGTGGTTCCAACTTCACGGAACTACTGCCGCTCATGAACATCGCCGCCCTGACCACTGTGATCGCGTTGCACCTGTGTGCGGTGCCTGTTGCACAAGCGCAGACCGCACTTGATGCCACCGGCAGCCTGACCGATCAGCGCACGCTGAACCGCGAGCATTTTGGCGGCCTGGTGGTGGGGCAGACGGTGACGCTGGCAGGCCGTGCGTTCTATGACAGCTTCGCCGCCGCCTGGCAGGAGCTGGACGAGCCGGGTCGGTTCAACGTGGCCATCAGCGAACGGCCGACCGCTCGCCTGGGCAGCCAGGTGTTCGTCGACTACGGCAATCGCCGGCTGTTGCAGATGTTCATTCCGCCCAACCGTGCGCTGATTCCCGCCATCGGCGCAGAGGCCGCGGCGCAGGTGTTCCAGGCGATTCTCGATTACCAAGTGGCCCAGGTGTTCGGCGACCCCGACCTGGCCCGTGACGAACTGTGAAAGGAGGTCGAATGTCTCGTCTATCCCCTGCCCTGCTTGGCCTGGCGCTGAGCCTGACGATCGGCGGTGTGACCCAGGCCAGCGAGCTGGTCTACGTGCCCAACAACCCATCGTTCGGCGGCAACCCGCTCAATGGCCCGGTGCTGCTCAACCAGGCCACGGCGCAGAACAAGTTCACCGAGAAATCGGCGTCCGGCTCGGCCTCCGCGCAGAACGCCCTGACGCAATTCAACAGCATGTTGCAGAGCGCCATTCTCAGCCGCGTGTCGTCGGCCGTGACGTCCAGCATCGTCGGTGCCGATGGGCGCCTGACACCAGGCACGGTGGAAACGACCGACTTCACCATCAACATCACCAACTTGTCCGGCGGACTGTTGCAAATCGTCACGACCGATAAAACCACCGGACAAACGACACAGTTTCAAATCAATCAACCGTGACACGTTCGTTGTAACCCCCGCTGTACCGTTGTGTGGTGCGTAGTGCTGTGCAATCGACGGCCAGGCCCGCCTGTGCAAAAAAACCGACACTCACTTGAATACGAAACATAGGAAGTCAATCATGAACGCACGTAAATCCCTCCTGTCCATGGCTGTTCTGGTCGCTGTCTCCGGCGTGGCTTTCGCTGACGGCGGTTCGGTCAATACCTCGCAGACCGGCGACAAGAACCTGCTCAACGTCCTGCAGGCCGACGCCAACGGCTCGAACGTCACGGTCAACCAGACCGGCGCACGCAACGACTCGATCGTCAACCAGAACGGTGCCCGCAACAGCGCCAGCGTCAACCAGAACGGCGGCTCGCTGCAGGACAGCGTCGAGCAATCGGCACGCCTGAACCAGGGCGGCGATCACAACGATGCCAAGATCCGCCAGGAAGGCACCACCGCCTCCAAGGTCAGCGCCACCATCAACCAGGCCCTGGGCGGCGGCAGCTTCAACAAGGCGAGCATCACCCAGGTCGGTGGTCGTGACGATGCCCAGGCCCGTGTCGACCAGGCCGGCAGCGCCAACAAAGGTTACATCTACCAGGAACAGACCGTCGGTGGCGTGGCCAGCGTCAACCAGTCGGGTCAGTTCAACCAGTCGCAAATCAACCAGAACGACAGCTACTACAGCCAGTCGGTCAAGGTGAACCAGAACGGCTTCGCCAACAAAGGCCTGATCACCCAGACCGACACCGACTTCAAGAATGCCAGCATCAGCCAGACCGGCCATGGCAACTACGGCTACGTCGAGCAGACCGGCACCAACTTCGGCAGCGCCGACATCACCCAGAACGCCTGGGGCAGCGAAGCGACCGCCACCCAGCGCAACGGCAACAACCTCAACGCCAGCATCTCGCAGACGGGCCTGGGCAACCGTGCCATCACCGACCAGACCGGCCACAACCACACTGCCACGGTCAAGCAGGAAGGCGCCAGCCTGGGCTTCGCCTCGGTCGACCAGAGCGGCCTGAACAACACCGCCAGCGTGACCCAGAGCTGGGGCAGCAACAACGCCGGCTACGTCACCCAGTCCGGTGCCTACAACGAAGAAGCCCTGCTGCAGAGCGGCCGCAACAACACCGCCAGCATCACCCAGAGCGGCTTCGGCGGCGCCGGCCAGTCCATGGTCAACAGCGTGAGCGTGACCCAGACCGGCAACCTGCACTCGGCCACCGTCAGCCAGGCCGGTGGTGCCAGCAACAGCGCCGTGGTCGTACAGCGCTGATCGCCCCACCGTTCTCGACGATGCTGTTCCCTGCCGCGCCATGCGGCAGGGATTTCACTGGAGTAGACCCATGCGTGCCCGCACCCTTTCACTGATGATTTTCGCGGCGGTCCTGGCCAGCGGCTGCGCCACGTCCCGCCCGGCTGGCACGACCTCGGCGGCCAGCATTTCACCGCCGACCCACAGCACCCGTGACCTGACGCGTCTTCCGGCACCCGCCGGCCCGATCGCCGTCGCGGTGTACGGTCTGCGCGACCAGACCGGCCAGTACAAACCGTCTCCGGACAGTTCTTTCTCCACCTCGGTCACCCAAGGCGCCGCGTCGCTGCTGGTGACCGCGCTACGCGACTCGCGCTGGTTCAAACCGGTCGAGCGTGAAAACCTGCAGGACGTGCTCACCGAGCGCAAGATCATCCGTGCCCTGGAGCAACCGCAGGATCAGGCCCAGGCCATGCTGCCGTCGTTGCGCCCGGCCAACCTGCTGATCGGCGGCGCCATCGTCGCCTATGAAAGCAACGTGCGCACCGGCGGCATCGGCGTGCGCTATCTGGGCATCGGCCCTTCGGAGCTGTATCGCCAGGACCAGGTTACCATCAACCTGCGCGCGGTCGACATCCGCAGCGGCGAGATCATCCAGAGCGTGACCACCACCAAGACCGTGTACTCGACCCAGGTCGACTTCGGCGTGTTCAAGTTCGTCTCGCTCAAGCACCTGCTGGAGGTGGAGACCGGCTTCTCGCGCAACGAACCGGTCCAGCAGTGCGTGCGCGAAGCGATCGAGAGCGCACTGATCCACCTGATCGCCCAGGGCGCCCGCGATGGCAGCTGGCGCCTGCGTGACCCCGAAGCGCTCAAGCAGCCCTTGCTGCAAGGGTACCTGAGCAGCTACGACGAACAGACCATGACCCAACCGGTCGGCGCACCGACCCAGGCTCAATGACGTGACGGAGGCTCCCATGGCGCAGCACAGGCAACACCGTTACAGGGCCCTGGCGGCGGCATTACTGCTGTACGCCGGATGGGGTCAGGCAAGCGACCTGGTCGCCGAAGGCCGCTATGCCGGCCTGAGCGCCGGGAACCGGGTCGAACTGGAGCAGGCCGGTGGCTTCAACCGCGCGCGCATCGACCAGGCCGGGGTGGCGCAGCGCCTGGTGCAGTCCCAGGCAGGCCTGGCCAACGTCGCCCGGATCGACCAGAGCGGTGCCCACAACCTGGCAGCGGCCTACCAGGTCGGCCTGGGCAACAGCCTGAACCTGGATCAGTCCGGCAGCTACAACCAGGCCGCCATCGTCCAGGCCGGGACCCGCAACCAGGCCAACGTGGTGCAGAGCGGCGCCTACAACCAGGCGTTCGTCGGCCAGTACGGTCAGGGCAACCAGGCCAGCGTCACCCAGAGCGGTTTCGGCGGCACGGTCTCGGTCACGCAGTACGGCAACCACTCCACGGCCACGGTGACCCAGCAATGATCATGGACTACTCGCACCTGACGGTGACCATCGACACCGAGCGCAGCGACAACGCCGTGCTGATCCGTCCGCGCATCGACAACCCGGTGCCGTTGACCCTGGGTTACCGCATGACCATTCGCCAGGACAGCGATGGCAATACGTCGAGCATCAACCAGCAGGGGCAGCTGCAGACGGGGCAGGCTTCGTCGAGTGTGCGTCTGGGGTTGGCTGAAGGGGGGTCGTGCTCGGTGCATCTGGAAGTGTTCGCCGATCAGACCCTGATCACGGCGATCGACCGTGATTGCGCGGTGCGCTGAGGGGGGGGACGGGTCTGGCGCTGTCGGGGCACTTTCCGAGGTTGGCTGCACCGTCCTCATCGCGGGCAAGCCCGCTCCCACAGGCCGGCATTCCAGGCTACCGACGCAGCGCAGCAGGTTTTGTCGTACAGCTTGCAGGCCCTCACAGATCAGCACCTCAACCTGCCAGCGCAGCGCAGCAGGCCTGTGGGAGCTGGCTTGCCAGCGGTGAAGCCACCCTCTTTCTCCAGGTGGACGGCCCCTTGGAGGCCGGAGCAGGCCTTGATCCTTGACCCTGGATTTACTGCTCACGCCGGCCGCAGACGCGCCACGGCGCGCTTGCCGGCCAGACGCGAGGCGCGACGCTCGCGGTCGCCATCGCACATCGAGCGCAGGTTCTGCTCGATGGTCTGGCACAGGTCTTCGGTGCGAATGCGGTGCTGGCTGTCGCCAAAGGGTGCCTGCAAGTCCGTGCCGATGCGCTCCATGGCCAGCAGCATGCAGCCCACCACGGTGGACACCAGCGGCGTGAACCAGCCCAGCGAGGGCACCAGGCTCAAGGGCATGATCACGCAGAACAGCGTGCTGAACAGCCGTGGGAAGTACACATACGGGTAGGGCAGCGGCGTGTTGGCGATGCGCTCCATGCCACCCTGCCAGTTGGACACGTCCACCAGCGTCGACTCCAGGCGCGCCAGCCGCACGCTGTCCAGGTGCCCGGCCTGGAACGCCTGGGCGATCAGGTCGGCCGAGCCGCTGAGGATGTCGTTGGGCAGGTTGCTGGCCCCGTCGAGCTGGCGCAGCTCCTGCTCGCCCAGCATTCCCACCAGCGCCGAAGGGTCGCGTTCGCCCTTGAGGTGCAGGCGCAAGGCATGCAGGTAGGCCACATGACGTTGGATCAGACGGGCCTTGAGCGGCTGGGTGGTGCGCTCGTCATCGATCAGGGTCAGTACCTGCCGGCCGAAGCTGCGCGAGCTGTTGACCATCGCGCCCCACAACGTGCGGGCTTCCCACCAGCGGTTGTAGGCACTGGAGTTCCTGAAGCTGATCAGCACCACCAGCGCCGAACACAGCAGCGTCAGTGGCATCAGGGGCAGTTCGAGGCCCAGGCCTTCGGCGAGCATGGCTTCGGCCGTCACCACTACGTCCCACAGCAGCAGCCAGAACAACGACCAACCAACGTACCCGAGCGTACGTACCAGGCACTTCCATTTGTCTTCCAGTGCGATTGCCATCGCCTCACTCCTGTCCGAACCGTGCGACGCTGCGTCCCGGCTTCCTGACTGGCATCGTAAGGCGCGATGCTTAAATGCAGCTTAATCTCATTTTCAGCCAGCGGCGCCTTCCGGCAACAGGCTGCGCTCGAAGGTGAACACCCCCTCTGCGGGTGGGGTATGCACGTAGACCTGTTGCGGTCGGCCAAGCCTGGGTTGCAGAGTCTCGCCGGTGGCCTGGATCCAGCCCGCCCCGCGCAGACGCTCGAGCCGCTTGCGCAGCGACGTGTTGTTGACCGGCGCGCCCAGGCAGGCCTGGGTGGCCTGCAGCGCATCGAGCACGGTGAAGCGCGTGGGCGTCAGGTACAGCGGCAAGCTGCTGTAGACGGTCTTGCTCGCCAGCCGCTCGCGGGCCAGGCGCACCAGCAAGGCATGGTCGAACGGCAACGTCAGCTCACCGCTGAGGATGCGCTCCAGCTCGAAGAAGGCCAGGCCTTCCCCTGCCACCGGCACATCAGGGTCGAGCAGCGCCAGGTAGTACGTGCTCATCGACCAGCCACGTGGGTCGCGCTGGGCATTGCCTTCGGTGCCGACCTGTTCGACATGCCGCGGCACGACGTGGGCCTTCTCACGCAAGGCCCGCTCGGCCGCGGCCGCCAGGCTGGCATCGGCGCTGCGGCCGTTGACCAGCACGCCTGGCAGCGCCCACAGGCCGGCATACGGCGCACGCTCACGCCGGTGCAACAAGACTTCCAGGGCCGGGGCGCCAGCGACCCTGCGCATCGCCACGATATCCACGCTGGCCAGGACTTCGGCACTGCTCATCGTTCACTCCCATCGATTCGGACCGACATATTCCACCAGGAACATAAAGTTTGGCAAGCCGGCACACAAAGGCTTGACAGACTTATATCACCAGGTGAAATATATAGCCATTCCCGCACAGGAGCTTCCCGATGAAGATCGCCAGTTTCGACGTCGACGCCCAGAACGGCTTCACCCGTAACGCCCCGGACGAGCTGCCCGTGCCCGGCGGCCACGAGATCGCCCCGGCGCTCAATGCCATGGCCCGCCGCGCCAACCTGCGCCTGGGCAGCAAGGACGCCCACCCACGCAACGCCGTGTGGGTCGTGCCCGAGCACGCCCAGATGCTGCAGCCGCTGACGCTGCCCAACGCGGACCTGACCTGGGTCAGCCACTGCGTGCCAGGTACCTACGGGTTCGAACTGCTGGAAGGTCTGCCGGCGCCGATCGACTATGACTACTTCGTCTGGAAAGGCGTCGAACCCGACCTGCACCCCTATGGCGCCTGCTACCACGACCTGGCCGAACGCCGCTCGACCGGCGCCATCGAATACCTCAAGGCCCACGGTGTCGGCCTGGTGATCGTCGGTGGCCTGGCCCTGGACTACTGCGTCAGCACCACTGCCCGACAACTGCGCGACGCCGGCTTCGAGGTGCTGCTGTTCCTGCCCGCCTGCCGCGCCTTGAGCGAAGCGGGTGCCGACGGCGCCTGCACTACGCTGGCCAACGCCGGCATCCGCCTGTGCGCAGACGAAGCGGCGTTGGACCAGGCGATCAGCGATTATCAGGAGGCACGACCATGAGCGAAGGCGTCTTTGGCGACCGGATCGTCCAGAACCTGCTGGACACCGACTTCTACAAGATCACCATGATGCAGGCGGTGCTGCACAACTACCCCAACGCCGAGGTGGAATGGGAGTTCCGCTGCCGCAACGACGAAGACCTCTCCCCCTACCTGGCCGAGATCCGCTACCAGGTCGAGCAGCTCGCCGAGGTCTCGGTGACCCACGACCAGTTGGCCTACCTGGAGAAGATCCCGTTCATCAAGCCGGACTTCATCCGCTTCCTGAGCCTGTTCCGCTTCAACCTGCGCTACGTGCAGATCGGCCTCGACGACAGTGGCCAGCTGGCGATCCGCGTGCGCGGCCCCTGGCTGCACGTGATCCTCTACGAGATCCCGCTGCTGGCGATCGTCTCGGAGGTACGCAACCGGTATCGCTACCGCGACGTGACCCTCGACCAGGTCAACGAACGCCTCTACGAGAAGCTCGACTGGCTACGGCGCGAGGCCAGCCCCGAGGAGCTGGCCGGCCTGCAACTGGCCGACTTCGGCACCCGTCGGCGCTTTTCCTACCCGGTGCAGGAAGAGGTCGTGCACACCCTCACCCGCGACTTCCCTGGCCGCTTCGTCGGCACCAGCAACGTGCACCTGGCCCGCGAGTACGACCTGCGGCCCATCGGCACCATGGCCCACGAATGGTTCATGGCCCACCAGCAACTCGGCCCCCGCCTGGTCGACAGCCAGGTCGCCGCGCTGGAATGCTGGGTACGCGAATACCGCGGCCTGCTCGGGATCGCGCTGACCGACTGCATCGGCATGGACCCGTTCATGCGCGACTTCGATCTGTACTTCGCCAAGCTGTTCGACGGCCTGCGCCATGACTCGGGCGACCCACTGGTGTGGGCCGAGAAGGCCATCGCCCACTACCAGCGGCTGGGCATCGACCCGGCGAGCAAGACGCTGATCTTCTCCGACGGGCTGGACTTCGCCAAGACGCTGGAGCTGTACCGCGCGTTGCACGAGCGGATCCACGTGAGCTTCGGGATCGGGACGAACCTGACGTGCGACATTCCGGGGGTCAAGCCGATGAACATGGTGATCAAGATGACGGCGTGCAACGGGGCGCCGGTGGCGAAGATCTCGGACAGCCCGGGGAAGACGCAGTGTCGGGACGAGAACTTCGTGGCGTATTTGAGGCATGTGTTTGGGGTGCGGTGAGCGCCTGCTGCGCTGGACCTGCGTACCGTAGGGCGTGACCTCAGGTGACCGTGGCAGTGTGGCTCTCAAGAACGCGCTGCCCCTTGCGCAGCAGAGACTGACGCGCGGCAGTACTCCGGACTGCTGTCGGCCACCTGGCCTCACCTCTCCCTTTCGTGCTGATCGCATCGTTCCCTATCTTGCGAAGCAAGCAAGTACCCGCACTCAACGCCCAAGCGCAAGTCCATCAAACCGTGCATGATCGCAGGCGCTCGTTCTCTTTCGCGATGTTGACGCGCATGGCAACACGGGCAATATCGTGCGTAACTCGAGGCACGCGCTCATACCCCTTGTCCTGCATCCAACTCAACACCTCGGCAAGGTGCCAGATTGCAGCGCTGCCCTCATGTACCGGCGTTGGAAAACTGGGATAAGCCACCGCCAACTTGCGCATGTTCTGCCGGGTCACGCCCATCACCTCCGCCACATCGGTCAGCCCCACGAGATCAGGCGTTACCTCGATCAATCTAGCCTGCGGTACTGCGCGTCGAACGTCTACCAATGCGCTTTCCATAGCGTCCTGTGCTCCCGCCGCTTCGCGTGTGAATGTGAGGCCCAGTCTTCCCGGTTGTCCAACGCCTACCAGCGCATCTTCACAACCTTCCTCGCCCAAGCGCTCGATCAAGGCATCCATGTCGATATCATGGGTAGGTAGCTGGTATTTAAGGGTAAAAGTAAATTCCATCTCCGTTTGCTCCGTCGATCATTAGGATTGAGCTGATTGCTTCGATACAGGCTTATGCTCGGTACAGACTTTTCCTACGCTTTCCTCCTTGCACTGTCGTGAGCAGTTATCGATGACACGGCGCAGCTGAGCAGCATGGTGTGTAGCGTTCTTAGGCGTGCTCCAGATGGAAACGATGCAGAATTCACCACAACGGCATTGGTCATCGTTATGAGGGCAATAAAGCTTACCCCACGCATGGCCACCGCCTTGCCTGACGAACCAGCCCTGTGATTCCGCATGCGCCAAGGCCTCCTCTACGTCCTTCTTTGGGTGTCTGGTGCGCCTCATTCTACTTGTCTCCAGTCTGAGAACAGGACCCTGTGGTTGTCAAGCGACAACCATGCCAGGACCTGTTTTTTCGGACAAGCATGAGCAGCCTTCTCTATTAGTACGGGATATGTCGAGGCTGTGGAGTGGAGTCACTGAGGAAATTTGAGAGCGACTCTGGGCTTGGGGGCGTCGCGCTTACCGTATCGGGTCAGCAGGTGCTCTTGCATTGAATCGGTGGTGTTCCCTTCTTGAGGATCGATACGTGCTGGCGATGCTCCCGTGCACGCTAGAACTCCACCTTCCCCCGCCCCGCCTTCACAGTACCGCGCCTGGCCTTCCCCTCAAGGCGGCGCGTCTTCGAGCCAAGGGTCGGCTTGGTCGGGCGGCGTTTCTTCTCGGTCTTGCCGGCCGCGGTGATCAACTCGGCAAGACGCGCCAGCGCGTCGGCCCGGTTCTGCTCCTGGGTACGGTACTGCTGGGCCTTGAGGATCAGCACGCCGTCGCCGGTGATGCGACTGTCGCGCAGCGCCAGCAGCCGCTCCTTGTAGAACGCGGGCAGCGACGAGGCAGGAATGTCGAAGCGCAGGTGCACCGCGCTGGAGACCTTGTTGACGTTCTGCCCGCCTGCGCCTTGCGCGCGAATGTAGGTCAGCTCGATGTCGGCATCTGGCAGGTGCACGGTATTGGAGATGGTCAGCATGGCATGGCCTTGTTCATCGGTATGAATTAAGTGGTGCACGGTCCCTATTCGAAGCAAAAACCCGCTGTATCAACACCACGCTCCTGCCCGCTTTTGCTCGCCCTCTCGCTATTCGAAAAGCGCTTGAACGCGCGCCAGCACATCATCCATGATGACCGCAGGCACCGATTCAACGCGTTTGGCACTATGCGCTTCCAGATCGACCGTGCGAATTTGATTACACAGAACGACACCTTGGGTTTCGGTACCACTACCGCTCAAGGTCACCGCAAAGCCGGCGTATCGCGCGAAGTCGCCGCCTTGAGTGACAGGTGCAATCACGGCGAGTCCGGTCGCGTTATAGGCGGCTGGGGTCAACACCAGTGCAGGCCGGAAGTTGCCTTGCTGCTCTCGTTCCTCGGTAGGGTTCAGACTCACACGCACAATGTCGCCACGGTTGAATTTGGTTCGTCTCACGCCTCGCGCCCCACTGGCCTGAGATCATCCCACGCGGCAAGTTCTGTCGGCTCCGGTGCCGATAGATCACATTGCTGCATCAGGTCTGCCAGTCGATACCGCGGCTTGGCTTTCGCCGGTTTGAGCGTCATGACTTCAGCTGATACATCGAGCGTCAGCACATCACCACTGCCCAGTTTCATGAGTTTGAGCACGGCCGCAGGCAAGCGAATCGCCGCGCTATTGCCCCATTGTTGGACTTTGACTTCCACAGGCACCTCCGTATTGTTTACACATTGTAGATACGCCTTTCGCTGCCCGCAAGCACTACCATGACTGCACATTCATGCCACATTGCAGCTTCTCGCCTTTTACGAGCACCTGCAGCCTTACCCGAATCCTCGGCTCGAAATGACAGCGCTGAAGACCCCATGCAGCAAGTCGACCGCCTGCTATTGATCGTTCAAGTCACCGTTATTAGATCTGCCTGACCCCTTCCCCCCGCTTGCTGAAACGTTTCCCCCAGTCTATAAAACGGCACAACCCCAAGAAAGGCCACCCGCCATGACCCTGCTCAGATTGTCCCTTGCCCTCGCCGCCCTGTCCGCCACCTCCCACGCCATGGCCTGGGACTACGTCCTGCTCGACACCGACAAGGCCGCCCAGCCCTGGCAGATCACCAGCGCGCAACTGGGCGTCAAGACCGACAAGCCCTTCAGCGTCACCCTGCGTACCCTGCACGGTGGACGGCAGGAAGGCGTCAGTATCGTCGACATCGACAATGGCGCGATGAAACTGTCGGTCGTGCCGACCCGCGGCATGAACGTGCTGCAGGCGTCGGTCGGTGACGTGCGCATGGGGTGGGATTCGCCGGTCAAGGAGGTGGTCAACCCGTCCTTTATCGAACTCAATGGCCGTAACGGCCTGGGCTGGCTGGAAGGCTTCAACGAGCTGGTCGCCCGCTGCGGGTACGAGTGGGTCGGCCACCCTGGCATCGACAACGGCGAGCTGTTGACGCTGCATGGCCGTGCAGCCAACATCCCGGCGAGCAGGGTGACGCTGCACATCGACGAGAAGCCACCCTACGCCATCACCTTGCGCGGCGAGCTGAAGGAGCAGGCGTTCAAGAAGGTCGACTTCTCGGTCGCGACCGCGCTGGTTACCGAACCCGGCAGCGTGACCTTCACGCTGGACGACACGCTGACCAACAACGGTGACTACGCCAAGGAATACCAGGCGCTGTACCACAGCAACTTCGGTGCCCCGTTCCTGGAACAGGGGGCGCGCTTCGCCGCGCCGGTGAAGCAGGTGTCGCCGTTCAACGACAAGGCCAAGGGCGACCTGGCCGACTGGCAGACCTACCGGGCGCCGACCCCGGATTACGACGAGACGGTCTACAACGTGGTGCCGTATGCCGATGCCAAGGGCGACACGCTGACCGTGCTGCACAACAAGGCGGGCACCCTGGGCGTTTCGGTCGGTTTCAACACCGGCACGCTGCCGGTGTTCTCGCTGTGGAAGAACACCGACACCCAAGGCCAGGGTTACGTCACGGGGCTGGAGCCGGGGACGAGCTTTTCCTACAACCGACGGTATCAGCGGCCGCTGAACCTGGTGCCGAGCATCGAGCCGAAGGCACACAAGCAGTTCCGCATCCAGTACAGCCTGTTGGCGGACAAGGCCGCTGTGGACAACGCCTTGAAACAGGTGAGCGACATTCAGAGTGGGCGTGAAACCGAGGTGCGGCAGACGCCCTTGGTGGACCTGACCCAGGAGTGACACCTGCCTGAACGCGCAACGTGATCGTCTGGGGCCGGCCCCCAGGCGTCACGGTGTCGGTGCTGGATTTCGCTGTTGCTCGGAGAGCGCCTTGACGGCCCGATACAGCTCGCCCACATCAGTCTCGAGCTTTTTCAGGCACTGGTCCTGCGCAGTGGTGCGTTCATGCTTCATGCACCGCGCCGCTTGCTGCGCGATACCCTGCTCCCCGGCGCCGAGCCTGTAGGCCAGCACCACGGCGCAGACGGTGATGAACAGGTACAGCACGTACAACGTCTTCACACTCACTCCTTATCATTGACAGGCTCATCCACCGGCGCATGACGCTTGATTTCTACCCAGTTACCACCGGGATACCTCACCACGGGCTCGCTTCGACCCGGCACTGGGGCACCCATGGCCTCAGGCCTGCGCCTTGAGAAACAACGCGAACAACTCGGACTGCGACTTGATGCCCAGCTTGCTGTAGATGTGCTTGCGGTGAACCCGCACCGTTTCCGACGAGATGGCCAGCTTGCGCCCGATCTCCTTGCTCGAACACCCACTGAGCATCATGCGCCCGACCTCCAATTCCCGAGCCGTGAGCGGTGCCTCGAGCCTGCCACTGCCCTGCTCCAGCGGGTGCTGCCACTGCGGCGCAGGCGCCGCCTCGGGCACAGCATTCTCGAAGCGCAACCGCTGGCGCATCAACGCCAGCACCCAGGGCTGCAACAGGTGCAGCAGCGCGATCTGCGGCCCGCTGAAGGGCGAGCGGCTGCCCAACGACAGGCACAGCGTGCGTCCGTCCTCGAGCAGCGCATTGTACTGCACCTCGTCGGCGACCACGTTGAGGCGAAAGTAGCGCTGGTAATAGTCGGTACGCTCGAAGCACTCTGGGGCCACGTCGACCAGGTGCACCAGGCCATTGGTCCGTGCTTCCCGGCTGGCGATGTAGAACGGGTCGAGCAGGTAGAGGCCCTTGAGGTAATCCTGGAACAGCGGGTCTTCGCCGCCGTCCGTTCCAGGGCACTCGGCATACACCAGGGGCCGGCCCTCGCTGAAGAGCAGCGCCACCCAACTGTCGAACGTGACGTACTGCCCCAGCACGCGTACCAGGCGCAGCCAGAACGAGGGCTGGTCCAGCACCTCGATCAACTGCCCGACCGAGCGGTGCCAGGCGATGTCCTGCAGTGTAAGGTTCATGTCTACCCCATATGGGTTACCACAAGGGCGTAATTACCCCGGCTGGCGCGGCGGCGGCATACTCGGTCGGGCATGGCCGACCCCAGGCGCGCCGTGACCATGTTACCTCAAACGGTCATGGGACCCCTCGCCCGGCCCCTTCGCTGTCAGGACGTCGGCCTTCGCCGCGTTGTCAGGAGCAGACATGAACGTAGAACTCATCCAACTGGCCGGTCGCGATGGCGACACGGCCTACAACCTGGCGCGCACCCTCGAGGCGATCCACGCCTGCGCGCCTGGCACCGACCTGGCGGTCTTCCCGGAAACGCAGCTGATGGGCTTCCCCACGGCGCAGAACATCGCCCGGCTCGCCGAGCCGCTCGATGGCCCGGCCCTCACGGCCGTGGCACAGGCTGCCAGGCAAAAGAACCTGGGCGTGGTGGTCGGCCTGGCAGAAGCCGCCGGCGACGGCCGCTTCTACAACACGACCGTACTGGTCACGCCCGAGGGCATCGCCCTGACCTACCGGAAGACCCACCTGTGGGCCTCGGACAAGGGCATCTTCACCCCGGGCGACCGCTACGCCACGGCGCTGTTCAAGGGGGTGCGGGTCGGGCTGCTGGTCTGCTTCGACATCGAATTCCCCGAAAGCGCCAGGGCGCTGGGCCAGCTGGGGGTCGAAGTCATTCTGGTCACCAACGGCAACATGGACCCCTACGGCCCGACGCACCGCACGGCCATCAGCGCACGCGCGATGGAAAACCAGGCCTATGCGGTCATGGTCAACCGCGTCGGCGACGGCGATGGCGGCCTGGTGTTCGCCGGCGGCAGTGCGGTGGTCGACCCTTATGGCCACCTGCTCTGCGAAGCCGGCCGGGAGCCGTGCCGGTTGCAGATGACCCTCGACCTGACGCGCGTGCTGGACGCCCGCCAGGACTACAGCTACCTCGCCGAACGGCGCATCACCCTGCCCGGCCAGCACGTCGCGCATGCCGATGGCCGACAGGAGTGGCTCATCCCGGCGAACTGATCGCCAGCGCCTTGCCCCTCGGATCCACACGCCAAGGTCATGGCTGGCCCTTGGCGCCCCCACTCCATAACAAACACAATCCGGAGTCACGCACATGGCCCAATTGAAGCGAACCCTTTCGCTGGGTGCGGTTACGCTGTTCGGCATCGCCTACATGACACCCATCATCGTCCTGGGCACGTTCGGTATCCTGGCCGACACCACCGGCGGCGCCGTACCTGCCGCCTACCTGGCCGCCGCCATCGCCATGCTGTTCACCGCCCTGAGTTACGGCAAGATGGCGAAGGCCTTCCCGGTGGCCGGCTCGGCCTACACCTATGTGCGCAAGTCCATCAGCCCCAAGCTCGGCTTTCTCGCCGGCTGGGCGGTGCTGCTCGACTACCTGTTCCTGCCCATGGCGATCTGGCTGATCGGCGCGGCCTACCTGCATTCGGCGTTCCCGAACGTGCCTCAGCCGGTCTGGGTGATCGCCTTCATCGCCGTCACCACGGCGATCAACATCGTCGGCCTGCAACTGGCCAAGACGGTGAACGGCGTGCTGATGCTGCTGCAGTTCCTGGTCCTGGCAGCCTTCGTCGGGCTGGCCGCCCACTACGCCACGGGCGACCTGCACCAGCCGTTCTGGTCGCTCGCACCGTTCTACCAGGAAGGGTTCCAGCTGCCGCTGGTCATGAGCGGCGCTGCCATCGCCTGCTATTCGTTCCTGGGGTTCGATGCGGTCAGCACCCTGACCGAGGAAACCCACGAGCCACGCAAGACCATCCCCCGGGCGATCCTGTTGATCACTCTGCTGGGGGGTGTGCTGTTCATTGCCGTCAGCTACGTGGTTCAGTTGGCCCACCCCTCTTCCGAATTCGCCAACGCCGATTCGGCGGCGTATGAAATCGCTCGGAACATCGGCGGCGACGTGTTCGTCAGTGTCTTCCTGATCGGCTTGATCGTGGGGCAATTCACCTCGGGCCTGTCCGCCCAGGCCAGCGCCTCACGGCTGCTGTTCGCCATGGGCCGGGACGGCGTGCTGCCCAAGCGGCTGTTCGGGCGCCTGAGCGAACGGTTCGGCACCCCGGTGATCAGCCTCGTCCTGTGCGGCGTCGTGGCGCTGCTGGCCTTGCGCATGGACGTCACCACGTCCACCTCGTTCATCAACTTCGGCGCCTTCCTGGCCTTCAGCCTGGTGAACCTGTCGGTGGTCTTCCACTACTGGATCGGTCAGGGCGCGCGTGGCGCCAAGGCAGTGGTGCTCTACCTGCTCTTCCCGCTGATCGGCCTGGTCGCCGATCTTTGGCTGATGGCCAGCCTGGACCCCATGGCCCTCTACCTGGGTGGGGCTTGGCTGGTCATCGGTGTGGTCTATCTGCTGGTACTGACCGGTGGCCTGCGTCGCCAGCCGCCGGAAATGCAGTTCGACGAGGCGTGATCCAGGGGCCTGGATGCGCTGACGACCCTGCCCTGGCGGGGTCATGTCGAACACAGGCGGGCGTCTCGAATCCGGCGCATCGTAGCGTGCACCTTGGCGAAACCCTTGGCAGCCTCACGAGCCCGACGCCCCTAGCCAGCACACGGCGCCGCTTCCCAGCACCACCCACCATGACGGCCATTTCCATTTCATCAGAGCCACCAAAGCCAGGAGCATCAGGCCCATGTCTTGCCAGGTCTGGATCGTGCTCGTCCACAGAGGATCGTACAAGGCCGCCAGCAGCAGCCCCACCACGGCCGCATTGAGGCCCTGCAAGGCGGCTTGCAGGCGTACCTCACCGCGCAGGCGCTCCCAGAACGGCAAAGCACCCAGCACCAGCAAGAAGGCAGGCGCGAAGATCGCCAGCAGGCAGATCACGCCACCCAGCCACCCCGTGGGCGCCTGGTTCATCGCTGCGCCCAGGAAGGCCGCAACCGTGAAAAGCGGCCCGGGGACCGCCTGCGCTGCCCCGTAGCCGGCCAGGAAGAGATCGTTGCTCACCCAGCCAGAGGGCACGACTTCAGCCTGCAGCAGCGGCAGCACCACGTGCCCGCCGCCGAAGACCAGCGCACCTGCTCGGTAGAACGCGGCCACCCTCGACAGCGTGGTGCTCGGCCACCAGGCCGCCACGAGCGGCAGCCCCACCAGCAGCAGCATAAACAACCCCAGCCAACACAGGCCCGCGCGACGTCGAATGCCGATCGCCAGGGGCTCATGGGTACCCGCCGGTTCGGGCGTGAACGCCAGCACACCAATGAGCGCGGCGATTGCGAGCGCGCCCATCTGCCCCAGCACGGACGGGACGGCCAGCACGAACAAGGATGACGCGACCATGAGCAGGCGCCGTCGCGCATCGGGGCACAGCGTGCGCGCCATGCCCCAGACCGCCTGGGCGACCACCGCCACGGCCACGACCTTCAGACCGTGCAGCACGCTGGCAGGCAAGGCCTGGGCATGACGCGTGATGCCCAGCGCGAAGACGATCAAGGCTGTCGCGGACGGCAGGGTGAACCCCAGCCAGGCTGCCAGTGCCCCGCCATACCCGGCACGCGACAGCCCGAGGGCGATACCGACCTGGCTGCTGGCAGGCCCAGGCAGCAGCTGGCACAGACCGACCAGGTCCGCATACTGGCGTTCGCTCAACCAGCGGCGTCGCACGACGAAGGCGTCCCGGAAGTAGCCCAGGTGGGCGATTGGCCCACCGAACGACGTCAGGCCCAAGCGCAGAAAGATCAGGAAAACGGCCCAGCGGCTACGGTCGTTTTCGGCACGATGGGTCGTATTCATTCAAAAGGCGGCTTGAAAACGCAGGTTGGCGATTGTTAGCACGTTTTCAACGCGGTGCAATGCCTCCGCGTTGCGGACAGCACCGGCAGCGCTGCGGCAACGACAGGCCTGGCTGCGCAGCGCCCATGAAAAAGCCCGCGCTGACCTCCCCAGGCCAGCGCGGGCTTTTCATCGCTCCAGGATCAGACGCGCTTGGCGCTACGGATCTGGTGCACCACGCCCATGGCCACCACCACGGCCGCCGCAGCGCCGGTGGAGATCACCAGGATCTGGTAATCAGGCAGGAAGGCCATCACCACCAAGCAGACCACGATGAACGCGATCACCAGGTAGGTCAGCCAGGGGAACAGCCACATCTTGAGCTGGATCTCCTTGCCCTCGGCGATCAGCTTGCGGCGCATGCGCAGCTGCGAGAAGGCGATCACCAGGTACACCAGCAGGGCGATCATGCCGGTGGTGTTCATCAGGGTTTCCAGCACGTCCTGGGGACGCAAGGTCTCGCTGAAGTTGATCAGGGCGCAGAACACCGCGACCAGGCACGAGCCGACGATGGCGAACACCGGCACGCCGGAAGCGGCGCGGGTGCGCTTGAAGATCGACGGCGCGTCGCCACGCTTGGCCAGGGAGAACAGCATGCGCGAGGCGGTGTAGTGGCCGGAGATCAGGCAGCTGCTCACCGAGGTCAGGACCACGAAGTTCATCAGCAGCTCGGCGTACGGCACGCCCAGCAGCTCCAGGGTACGGCGGTAGGCGCCATAACCGGAGACACCCAGGTGCGGGTCGTTCCACGGCACCAGGCAGACGATCAGGAAGATCGAACCGACGTAGAACAGGCACACGCGCCAGACCACGGAGTTGGTGGCCTTGACGATCTGACGGGCCGGGTCCTTGGACTCGGAGGCGGCGATGGTGACGATCTCGGCGCCCAGGAAGGCGAACATCACGCCCAGCAACGCACCGACCACCGTGGTCACGCCATTGGGCATGAAGCCTTCGGTGGTCAGGTGGGTCATGCCGCGCACTTCGCCGAACTGCCAGATGTTCATGACGGCGGCGGTGCACACGATCAGGAAGCAACAGATCGCCACGACCTTGATCAACGCGAACCAGAACTCGAACTCACCGTAGTGCTTGACGTTGAAGAAGTTCACCGTGATCAGCAGCAAGGTGGTCGCCAGGACGAACACGTTGACGCTCACGTCGGGGAAGAAGCCGTGCAGGATCTTGCCCGCCACGTAGGCTTCCCAGGCCATCAGGATCACCCAGTACCACCAGTACAGCCAGCCGATGGTGAAACCGGCCCAGCGCCCGATGGCGCGGTCGGCGTAGGTGGAGAACGAGCCGGTGTCCGGCGAGGAGGTCGCCATCTCGCCGAGCATGCGCATGATCAGCACCACCAGGATGCCGCCGGCCAGGTAGGCCAGCACGGCGGCCGGGCCAGCGCTGTGGATCACGCTGCCGGAGCCGACGAACAGGGCGCCGCCGATGACACCGGCGATCGACATCATCGTCAGGTGGCGCGGCTTGAGGGTGGCACTGAGCTTGCTCTCGTGCTCCCCGTTCGCGGCGAGGGTGGAGGAGGATGTTGCGTCCATCAGTTGTGTACCCCGTGTTTCTTTTTATCCAAGGAAGATCCGTGAAACCCCGATGGCTATCGGTTTCACCCGTACATCAGTGCTAGCGAGCAGGAGGGCGTGCACAACGCACACGCAGGCCTTCCATGGCGGCCTGCCTACGTGCCCGAGGAGCGATCCTCGGACGAACTGAACCGTGCGACGGCCGAATGACGGCTAGACTCCGTCATGCCTGGCCTGAAACAGGACGCAAGGCGGGCCTCGACCGTACCGCGGCGGTGTCTTTGCTGTCGTTCATGACGCTTTGTCGTGCTGGATGTGGCGATAACTGATACCTAATGTAAAAATGTCTGTCGCAATGAGCCATGCACAGGCAGGTGAAATCCTCACTGCACTGTACAGGCCGCCCATGCAATACACCTGCTCTACCCTGCTGGCGCCTGGCCGCCATGCCCTCCCTGAAGGCCTACCTCCCATGCTCGAACTTCACCCCGACTCCCCCATCCCGCTGGTCAACCAGATCATCGACGGGCTGCGTGAGCGGATCGACGATCAGACCCTCAAGCCGGGTGCCAAGGTGCCATCGATCCGTGCCTTCGCCGCGACCTATTCGGTCAGCACCTTCACCGTGGTGGAGGCCTATGACCGTCTGGTGGCTCAGGGTCTGCTGGTGAGCCGGGGCAATGCGGGGTTCTTCGTCAATCGTGCCGTGAACGAGCTGCTCGAGCAGCATGCGCAGCGGCCCGCCACGCCCCGCCCGAGCTTCAACTCGGAATGGTACCTGCAACAGATCTTCGAGACCCGCCAGCTGCCCTACAAGCCAGGCTGCGGCTGGTTGCCCAACGACTGGATGTACGAGGACGGCCTGCGTCGCGGCATGCGTCAAGTCGCAGGCAGCCCGCTGGAGCTGTCGGGCTATGGCGACCCGATGGGCCTGCCCGAGCTGCGGGCCTTGACCGCGCAGAACCTGCAGCAGGAGTTGAGCATCGTCGCCAACCCGACGCAGTTGCTGCTGACCCATGGCGCCAGCCAGGCGCTGGACCTGGCGGTGCGCACCCTGGTGCGGCCAGGCGACGTGGTACTGGTGGATGACCCGGGCTACCCCAACCTGATGAGCATCCTGCGCTTTCAGGGGGCGACACTGGTGGGGGTTCCTCGTACACCGGCCGGGTATGACCTGGACCAGCTCGAGCGCTTGCTGACCCGACATCGCCCGACCGTGTTCTTCACCCAGCCGCACCTGCACAGCCCGACCTGCTCGCGCACGCCCCTGGCACAGCTGCACCGGCTCTTGCAGCTGGCGTCGCAGCATGGGTTTCGGCTGGTGGAGAACAACCTCTACGCCGACATGATGGCCGAGCCCCAGCCTTGCCTGGCCAGCCTGGATCACCTGCAGCAGGTGGTGTACGTCGGCAGCTACTCCAAGAGCATTTCGCCGAACGTGCGGGTCGGCTACCTGCTGGCCAATGGCGAGTCGATCCAGCAGTTGTTGCGGCTGAAGATGCGCTCGGGGCTGACCACCTCGCAGGTGATGGAGCGGGTGGTGTACGCAGCGGTCATCGACGGGCGCTGGCGCAAGCACCTCAAGCGTCTGCGCCAGCGATTGGCCGAGGCGCACCAGGAGGTCGGCCAGCAGTTGCACCGCCGTGGCTTCGAACTGTTCGTCGAGTCGGACGAGGGCATGTACATCTGGGCGCGTCACCCTGACCTGCCCGACAGCGCCGCCCTGCTGGACGATGCGCTGGAGCACGGCATTATGCTGGGGCCAGGCCAGCTGTTCATGGTCAATGCCCAGGCCAGCGGCTGGATGCGTTTCAACGTGGCATTCAGCACGGATCCGGCGATGTGGGGGTCGCTGGACCCCGTGCTGGCGCGGCATGTGCACCGCGAGGGGTAACCGGGAGGCCTGGTCGAGGACGAGCGTGCAGGTCGAGGCATGCCGTGCGGCTCATCACGGGCAAGCCTGCAGTCCACCCTGTGGGAGCGGGCTTGCCCGCGATGACGGCAGCCGCCTCATGCTCCTCTCGAAGGCTGCCTTGCAGCTCATCGCAGGCTGCTCCCCGGCTGGGTGATACCGGCACTGGGTTGCCTGACGCACAGGGCGGCTGATGCCAGGGCAACCGTCGCCACACCCGACGCCGAGTCACGTCTGAAGCCAGGCGGGCCTGTCGTTCGACCTCGGGAGGACCATGCCCCAGGCGCACTACTCGCCGTACCCCATCGACCAGAAGTCGGCCTCCAACCGGGACGCCTGGGCGAAGGTCGCGGCCAGTTCGGCGAAACGCTGTTCGGTCATGCCACGGCGGGCCAGTTCGTCCAGATGGGCACGGGCTGCAGCCGCGACGCCCTGGTAAGCCTCCCCGGCGTATTCGCCCACCCACTCGCGGTACGGATGACTGGCCAGATCCGGCACGTCGCGCGCCAGGCGCTGCCCGATCTCGGCGTAGCCCATCACGCACGGCGCCAAGGCCACGTGCAGGTCGAGCAGGTCACCCGCGGCGCCGCAGTCGAGCACGAACCGGCTGTAGGCCACGGTGGCGCGGTGCTCGGGCGCACGCTCGACGTCGTCTCGGGACAGCCCCCAGCGTGCGCACAGGCGCAGGTGCAGCTCGGTCTCGTCGAGTATGGCCGCCAACCCTGCCTGCGCCGCGCGAATGTCATCGGGGCGGCGGCTCTTGTAGGCGGCCAGGGCCCAGGCACGGGCGAACTGGATCAGGAACAGGTAGTCCTGCACCAGGTAGGTACGAAACACCGGCTCAGGCAGGACGCCCTCACCCATCTGCCGGACGAAACGGTGATCGACGTAAGCGGCCCAGTCTGGCGCCGCAGCAGCCTTGAGGCGATCGAACAGGTCCATGGGTCACGCCTCCTCGGCATAGGCAGCTTCGAAGAACGCACGCTCCAGCGCCACTGCGCGCTGGAAGAAGCCCTGGCTGATCTCGGCCTGTTCAGGCCCGACGCGGTCCAGTTCGGCGCGCAGGAAGGCGACGACGTCCCGAAAGGCCGGGTTGTCGTGCAGGGTGATCCATTCGGCATGTTCGTAACGTGCGGGCAATGGGCGAGGCGCACGGCTGGCCCAGTCCAGGTACAGCCACTCGGCCACCACCAGCACCGACAGCACCGCAGCATAGCAACGGGTCTGCGCTGCCTCGCGCATCAACGCCTTGAAGCCTGCGGTGGGCGCGGCGTCCTCAGGCGACTGGCGCTGTGCCTCGTCCACGCCCAGCGCCTCGAATGCCCGCAGGAAATAGGTGCTCTCCTCACCGGCGATCAGCCCGACGAAGCGCCCCAGCCGAAGCCGGGCCTCAAGGTGGTCGGCACTGGCGATGGCCGCCCCGAGCAAGCCCAGGAAACCGTCGAGGAAGCGGTGGTCCTGGATCAGGTAGCGGGCCATGACCGTATCGGCCACCCGGCCCTCGCACAGTTCGGTGACGAAGCGGTGCTCGACGGCAGCGGTCCAGGCGGGCGCGTTCTGGTGGCGCAAGGTATCGGTGAAACGTTCGGTCATCGGGCTGTCCTCGTGCAGGTGACAGCGAGGCCGTGGCAGGTCGACATGGAGTTGGCCTCGCAATGAGGCCGGCAGAAAGGCAGGTGCTTGCGCCCATCCCTTCGCCGGCATGATCCGGATCAGGTTCGAAGGGTCACCGCGCCAGCGGTTTCTCAGCCCTTTGCAGGGCTCCCCTTGGTACAGGCCTTGTATACAGCAGGTCGACGCTGGCGTCATGCACGAATGGCCCGTGGTCGCTTGTCGTGCATTGATACAGATGCATCGGACGTAGAACTTGGATCCTATCCCCGCGCAGGGTAAGCTGCGCGATAGCTATAGGCCATCATCTACACCCATGCCTTGTCGAGACCTCGCCTTGCCCAGCCACTCCACACGTCAGACCCTCGCCCGCCAATGGGCCATTCTCACCCTGCTGCCCGATACAGGGCCTGGCCTGAATGCCCGCGTGCTGCAGCAGCTGTTGCTGGGGGTTGGTCACGACACCAGCAAGCGCACGGTGGAACGTGATCTGCTGGAGCTGTCGAAGGTCTTCCCCTTACGTTGCGAAGACCAGAGCCTGCCGTACAGCTGGTCCTGGCAGCCAGGTTGCAAACCCGTCTCGACGTGCCCTGCCGACCCCATCGCCCTGCCTGAACAACCACGCCCCACGGCCATCGAACCCCGGCACATTCGGGTGGCCTTCAAGGCCGAGCCAAGGCTGACGCAGGATTTCGCCCAGACCTTCGGCGTCTCGGACCTGACCCTCGAGCCGACGCCAGAAGGCGACACCCTCGCCTGTGCGACGCTGGAGGACACGCCGATGCTGCTGCACTGGCTGCTGTCCCAAGCGGGCTCCTTGCGCGTGCAGGCGCCTGCCGCGTTGCGCGAGGCCATGCTGGCACGGCTGCGCAAGGGCCTGGAACTGCACGAGCAGTGAAAGCCGCTCATCGTGGCGTCTTGCCCGTAATTTGAAACACGCTGATACGTCTAGCGCCTCCTTCCTGCCGCTTGTCCGTAGGCGCACGCACGCTGCGCCATTGGACTGAACTTCTTTCGTCGACGCCTCGTCACCCTTTGTAGCGGCACTTGAACCGGCTGTATGCCGGGACCACTCATCGAAGGGAGATCATCATGGACAAGACCGATCGCGATCCAGCCGCCTCGGCGTCTGCCGGGAGTACGCAAGATCACGTGCACGCCATCGCCGACGAGGCAGGCTCCTTGCTCAACGAAGCCAAGACTCAAGGTACCGAGCACTACGAGCAGTACCGCGACACGGCCGCCGAGCAACTGGAAACCCTCAAGCAAGGGGCGCAGTCCGCCGCCGAGGCGCTACAGGGCAATGACACCCTCGGGCTGTCGCAGTACCTGGGCCAACTGGCCGGCTACCTGGGCAACTTCGCCGAGCAGGTACGCCATCAGAGCGCCGAGGAATTGCTGCAGAAGGGTTCGCGCCTGGCCAAGGACAACCCAGCGCTGTTCATCGCCGGCAGTGTCGCGATCGGGTTCGGTCTGTCACGTTTCCTTCGCGCCAGCGAACATGGCCACAGCGAGCCGTCCGGCAATCATCCGCCCGCTGCCTACGGCGCCAGCGAACCCTTCCACAGCGCGCCACCGACGCCCGATCGCTCCAGCGATGTGTCCACGCACAAGCCTTACACGCCCGTCGATGCCCAAGGCAGCGCAGCGCCGGTCGACCCGATCGGTGCGACCCACGTCAGCCCGATCACTGGCTCGAGCCGTGACAACGACCCGCTCAAAGGAGGCCTGTGATGAACCACGATCCGCTCAACCCTACCCCGCCCGTCACGCCCCATGCGGAAGACTCGGTGGGCATCGGTGGCCTGCTGCGTCAGCTGATGCATGAAGTCCCGGCCCTGTTCACCAAGGAACTGGCCCTGGCCAAGTCCGAGCTGCAGCACAACCTCAACACCTTGAAGGCCGGCACCGCGGCCGTGGCGGCTGGGGCGATCGTGCTGCTGGCAGGCTTCATCATCCTGTTGCTGGCAGCTGTCTATGCCTTGGCCACCGTGGTGGCGCCCTGGCTGGCCGCGCTGATCGTCGGCGCCATCACCGTGATCATCGGCTTCATCATGCTGCAGTCGGGCAAGAAGCAGTTCGAGCCTTCGCATCTGACGCCGGACCGCACGCTCAACGCCATGCACCAGGACAAGGAAGCGATCAAGAGGAAATTGCCATGAGCCCGTCGTTCGAACACGAGTCGCACAAGAACCCTGACCAGCTGGAACAGGAAATCAACGCCAAGCGCGAGCACATCAGCCACCTGGTCGATGCCATCGAGCAACGCATGACCCCTGGCCAGTTGTTCGACCAGGCGCTGTCCTACACCAAGGGCAACGGTGGCGAGTTCTGCCACAACCTGGCGGTGACCTTGAAGAACAACCCGCTGCCCACCACCCTGACGGCCATCGGCCTGAGCTGGCTGGCACTCAACCAGAACAAGCCGTTCAATCCAGGGCCGGCGACCCACGGACCTGGGCTGGGTGACAAGCTGGGCGACATGGTCGACACGGTCAAGGGCGCCTTTGCCCAGGCAGGCGACAAGCTGCACGACGCAGGCGACAGTGTCCGGGCCAAGGCCCACGACCTGCGTGACAAGGCCAGCGACATGAGCGAGAGCACTCGCCATTCGGCTGGCGACACGGCTGACTCGCTGCGTCGCACCGCCCATGACACCACCGACTCGCTGCGCCGGACGGCCCACGATGCACGGGACCAGATCAAGCAGCAGACGGACGTGGTGAAAGGTCAGTTCGACACCTTGCTCAAGGAGCAACCCCTGGTGCTGGCCGCCATCGGGATCGCCCTGGGTGCCGCCATCGGTGCCGCACTGCCGTCGACGCGCAAGGAAGACCAATTGATGGGCAGTGTCAGCGACCGCCTGACCGACACCGTCAAGGCCAAGGGCGAGCAAGCCTACCAGGAAGCCAAGGACACGGTGAAACAGAGCGTTGCCGAGCAGGATGCGCACGCTACGCATGACGCCACCAAGCCTATGAGCACTGGCCCAGGGGCGCACACATCGTCCACGCAGCCAGGAACCGATCTGTCCTCGGGCCTGGGCTTCACGCCTGACAACGACAAGGTGTGAGGCCACGCCGCTTGCGTTCAAGGCCTGGGCCGACAGCAGGCCATGACGCAATGCGAGACCAATCGCGCAAGTAGAGTGGGCTTGTCAGGAGGTCGGTGGGGCGGTCATTGCCCTCATCGCTGGCAAGCCAGCTCCCACTCGGGCCAATGCAGCCTGCCAATAAGCCGAAGCCGAACACCTTCCTGTGAGAGCGGACTTGCCCGCGATGCAGGCGGTGATTGATCGAATGCCATAGCCGACAAGCTCCACTTAGGCCGGTACAGCCTGTCAAGAAGCCGAGCTGAACACCTTCCTGTGGGAGCGGGCTTGCCCGCGATGCAGGCGGTGATTGATCGAACGCTATCGCTGGCAAGCCAGCCTCCCCCAGGCCAGCACAGCGGACCCAGAAACAGCAATCGCACCCCTCTCTTTCCCCCGCCTCCCCATGACCGCTCATCGCCTGTCACAAGCAAGCAGCGCGCCAATCATCTTCCCAAGGCACATTTCATGGAATTTCGCCGTTGCGGGGGCAGTCAGCTGATTACATGCAAGAGAAGTGACCAAAGCACAGGGGGTATTTCATGAGCCTTGCGATGATACTTTTCAGCCTGATCAGTGCATGGATGGCGATTGCGCTGGCGATGTTGTGGGGTGTATTGCGAATTGCCAGACGGCATCAAGGTCCGGTGGCCGCAGCGCCCGTCGAACGCGAGAAACGAATGACGAATCGAGCGACGCCCGCCTTGTCGTTGCACTGATGCCCATTGTCGGAGCAGTCAGTGACGGCAAGCAGGCGCAGGCCTGTCAGGCCGTGCGCCCCACGGAGGGGCGAAGACGCCGCCGTTGCGACAGGCACACGAAGGTCAGGCCAAGCACGCCTGCCAGCGAGCAGCCCAGCAGCCACAGCAGTGGCATCCGGTACTGCGCGACGTCTGCATCGAGCCCCGTGAAAGCGCGGTAGGCATGCAGGTCGGCCTTGCCTTCAGCGTCTCGGATCGAAATGCTGCCTTGGCGTATCTCGCTGTAGTCGCTGTCGAAGTAGACCCAGACCTTCGCGCTGCCCCCTGGGGTGATCTCAGGGATGTCCACCGCGCTGGCCGGCTGTTCGTGAACCTCGTCATCACCGGCATCGTTGCGCACCTGCACCAGGCCCTTGGCCGGCAAACGAATATGGATGTCCTTGACGGGTCGCTCGCTGGTGTTGTTCAAGTCGATGTACAAGGCAGTGCGGTGATCCACCAGCCCGGCTTCGAAGGGCTTGGCAAACATCTGCCGGAACGGCGCCTGGGACACTTCGACCAACTGAGCGACTTGATCCTGGTCGAGCGCGCCAGCGCCGATGCGCTGCACCTGCCGTGACAGGACGTCGTACTTGAGCTGTTCGCTGGCGGCACTGATCCGTGCGCTGAACTGGGTGGGATAGGTCAGGCTGTCGTACGTCAGGTAGGCTTGCAGCCGGGCGTCGCCCCGCGTAAGCACGAACCCCACGATCACGAGGGCCAGCACGGCCAGGACGCCCACGAGGGATTTTCCAACTTTTTCCCAACTCAACGGTACGCTCCCTTCTCTAGAACGGCTTGGGGGTGGTCGATTGCGCGCAAAGCGTGCCAACTTCGGCGCGCCTGGGCAAGCACAGACTTGCATCCTGTACGAAAACCCTGCGTCTTCGTCGCAATGCGCCGTAACAGGCAGGCCAGACCGTGACGGAACAGGCCGGCTCGCACAGCACTCCATAGTGTCAGAGCCTTCGCCGCGCAACCCCAAGGAGCCTGCATGCCGTCCAAGACCGCCATCACCTGCAGACAGGGCCTGTTCGTGGGCTTTGCGCTGGTCTTCGTCGCCTGCGGCTGGGATCCCCTCGACCGCACCACCTGGCTCGTGGAGAACGGCCTGGTCCTGGTCGGCGGTGCACTGGCCTGGCTCTACCGAGATCGCTTCGCGTTGTCCACCCAGGCCTGGGCACTGATCGTGGCTTTCCTCTGCTTGCACGAGATCGGCACGCACTTCACCTACCCCAGGGTCCCCTACGACGCCCTGTCGCTGCAGTGGCTGAACGTCAGCCTCGACCAGACGTTCGGCTGGCAACGCAACCAGTACGACCGGCTGGTGCACTTGGCGTACGGCCTGCTGCTGGCCCTGCCCTTTCGCGAGCTGCTGGTGGCGCGCTGTGGGTTGCAGGGCGCCTGGGCGTCCCTGGTCGCCTGGTCCTTCATCCTGGCCACCTCCTTGCTCTATGAACTGATGGAGTGGATCGGTGGCGCCTACCTGGGCGGAGGCGATTCCTCGTTCGTCGGGGCCCAGGGTGACTTCTGGGATGCGCAGAAGGACATGGCGCTGGCCACGGTCGGCAGCCTCGTGGTGCTGATGCTGCGGGGCCGACACATTCGTGCCAAGGCCTCTGCACTGGCCCAGCATTTTCAGCGACCTACCTGATGATTCTGTCGCCTGCAAATCGCCCGAAGACAAGGATCGAACATTTTTCTGAACCTCGCGCGCATGCCTCCAGTCACACGAATGCGGACCCCACCGCCACATGGATATGACTTAAGGAGCTATGGCCCATGAACAAGAAACTTCAAGCTGGTATCTGCAGCGTTCTCTTCGCCTTCGCCGCTCAGGCCGTCATGGCTGCCGAACCTGCCGATTTCGTCGATGAAGCCTCTGCCAAGGGCATCGCCGAAATCGAAGCCGGCAAGCTGGCCCTGGAAAAGAGCCAGTCCGCAGACGTGAAGACCTTCGCCCAGATGATGGTCGACGACCACACCAAGGCCAACGAACAACTCAAAGGCATCGCCCAGACCAAGAACATCAAGGTCGCGACCGACGCCGAACTGATGGACAAGGCCAAGAAGCTGATCCTGGACATTCGTGACGAATCGTTCGATCGCTCCTATGCCAACAACCAGGTCAAGGCGCACGAGCAGACCATCGAACTCTTCAAGGAAGAGGTCAAGGACGGCAAGGACGCGGACGTGAAGAAATTCGCAGCCGACACCCTGCCTAAACTCGAAGCTCACCTGACCCAGGCCAAGAAACTGGCCGCCGCCCACGGTGGCGACGCTGCGCACGACAAGACCCAGTAAGACGCAAGGGTTGGTCGACGAGGCGCCGTGATCACGATCCGGCGCCTTTTTTCATTGTTCATTGCTTTCGCCAGGACGCCTCTCGATGAATCCACCGCCTGCTCGTGCCCTCAAACGTGTCGTCACCCTGCCGCTGCTGGTGTTCTTCATCCTGGGCGACGTACTGGGTGCCGGCGTCTATGCCTTGGCCGGCGCCATCGCCGACCGGGCCGGGGGCGCGATCTGGGCCCCGCTGGCGGTGGGGTTGCTGTTCGCCCTGTTCACGGCCGCGTCGTACGCCGAACTGGTCAGCAAGTACCCCCGCGCCGGGGGCGCGTCGGTCTTCGCCCAGCGTGCCTTCGGCTCGCCTCTGCTTTCGTTTCTGGTCGGCTTCGCCATGCTGGCGGCCGGCATCACCAGTGTGGCCGGCCTGGCGCTGGCCTTCTCCGGGGAGTACCTGCGCGTTTTCCTGGACTGGCCGACCCACATACTGGCCCCGCTGTTCTTGTTACTGATCGCTGCGCTCAACCTGCGCGGCATCAAGGAATCTCTGAGCGCCAACCTGGTGATGACCGTGATCGAACTCAGTGGCCTGGTGCTGGTGATCGTCGCCGTGGCCGCCTTGTGCGGACAAGGCCGCGCCGAGCCTTCGCGGCTGCTGGACTTCGGCGGCCACGCACCGGCCGGCGCGATTCTCGGTGCAGCGCTACTGGCGTTCTATTCCTATGTCGGTTTCGAAACGTCCGCCAACCTGGCCGAAGAAGTGCGTGACGTGCGCCGTACCTACCCCAAGGCCCTCTTCATGGCCCTGCTGATCGCCGGCCTGGTCTACCTGGCCGTCGGTGCCGGGGCCGCGCTGGTGATGCCCGCCGATGCGCTGATCGCCGCCAAGGCCCCATTGATGGACATCGTCGGCGATTCAGGCCTGGGCATCCGTCGCAGCTGGTTCGCCGTGATCGCTCTGGTCGCGGTCGCCAACGGCGCGCTGCTGACCATGATCATGGCCAGCCGCCTGACCCTGGGCATGGCCCGTGAAGGCCTGCTGCCGGCCTGGCTGGGCCAGGTGCTGCCGAACCGACGTACCCCGGCACCGGCCATCCTGGCGACCACCGCACTGGCCGCGCTGCTGACGCTTACCGGTACTCTCGAAGTGCTGGCCGAGACCGTGGTGCTGCTGTTGCTGTTCGTGTTCCTGAGCACCAACCTGGCCGTGCTGGTGCTGAAGAAGGACAAGATCGAGGAGCCCCACTTCAGCATTCACCCGATCGTGCCGGTACTGGGCATCCTCTCGTGCCTGGTGCTGCTGACCCAGCAACCGGCCGGGAACTGGTTGCGGGCCGGCATCCTGCTGGCAGTCGGTGTCGGCCTGCATGCGCTGGCGCGCCGTTACGGCACGCGTGCGGTCGCGCACTGAACGCCTCGTTGACCCGACGCGTCGAAGGCGCCCCTTCAAGACCTGCCGGTGCACGCGCCGGCCGAACGAGGACCTGTGATCGTGACCACTCAAGCCCCCTGGCGCTCTGCAGACACCCTCGCGCAGATGCAACGCTTCAACCGCACGCTGGCCTGGCTGCCGCGGTTCCGCATGCGCAACCGCCTGGCCCCGACCGCGCTCCAGGCCCTGCTGCGTGCCGGCCAGTTCGCCGGGATGCGGGACCTGGCCAAGCATGGCCTGCAGGCCCGTATGCGCCTGGGCGGGCTGCCGGACACGCCGGTCCCGGTGCGCATCATCCGCCCGGCCGGCCCCTCCAGAGGCATCGTGCTGGACATCCACGGCGGGGGCTGGGTCATCGGCAACGCGCAGATGAACGACGACGTCAACGCGGCGCGGGTCAAGGCTTGCAACGTGACCGTGGTGTCGGTGGACTATCGACTGGCGACCACGACGCCGCTCCAGGGGCTGCTGGACGACTGCTTGTCGGCCGCGCGCTGGTTGCTCGAAAGCGACGACGACGCCTTCGCCGGCCTGCCGGTGATCCTCATCGGCGAGTCGGCCGGCGCGCACCTGGCCGCGGCGACCCTGCTGTCGCTCAAGGCCTGGCCTGACCTGCTGGCGCGCATCCAGGGGACGGTGCTCTATTACGGCGTCTACGACCTCACCGGCACGCCCAGCGTGCGCAGCGCCGGCCCCGACACCTTGGTGCTCGACGGCCCCGGCATGGTCGAGGCGTTGCGGCGCCTGACCCCCGACATGAGCGACCAGCAGCGCCGCAACCCACCGCTGTCGCCCCTGTACGGGGAACTCGACGGCCTGCCGCCAGCCCTGCTGTTCGCTGGCGAACTCGACCCCCTGCGCGATGACACGCAGCTGATGGCCGAACGCTGGTCCCAGGTGGCAGCGGTCGAGACGCACCTGCTGCCCGCCGCGCCCCATGGCTTTCTCCACTTTCCGGTGCCGCTGGCCCAGCAGGTGCAGGCCCACAGTCATGCCTGGATGAACCAGCGCCTGGCCGGTTGAGGTACCCGGCGCGGTCGAGCAACGGGCCTTGGCATTACGCTCGACCTGCGCCAACCGCAGCCCCCTGCCTCGATACTGCACCTCGCGCCCAAGCCAGGCGTCGTTCACCTGGGAGGCGTGCTGCCATTGCCGGTCAGCCAGTACATCAACGGTCGACTCCTCGGGACACTCCACGCGTGGGCGAGGCTCCGGCCATGGTCTGCCGGCGGTCATGCCAATACAACCAGACCAGGGGCGGCACCAACACCAGCAACGCCAGGCCGTCGATTACCCCGTGGGACCACAGCCCCACCCGCAGCGACAGCCAGAGGTCCTGCGGCGCCCACAGCAGCAGCCCAGCCATCAGCCAGCCCCAGACGCGGTGATCGGCAAAGCGGTCGCCGAGCTGGATCAACGCCAGCATGTACAGCGCGTAGCTCTGCACGGTGGCGGCGAACAGCGCCATCCACCAGACCTGCTGCTCACGCGCGGCGACGGGCACAGCCTGCGCCCAGAAGACCTGCTCGATGCTGGCGAAGTAGCTGTCGAACCAGGGCGCATGCCCGGCCCAGGTCAGCACCAGGCCACCAAACAGGTGCGCCAGCGCCATGGCCTGCAGCCAGCGGATGCGTCGCTGTCGAGGCCGGTCGGGAACAGTGGGAGAAGGCATCATGGAGGCTCCTGGAGACCGTGCGCGGCGACGTTACATGACCCTGAGGCCGGCCCGCAAATCACATGGCCGCCGATCGCTGTCCCTTTTAGACAGGGACGCGATCAGGTCGTAGGGCAGCAGCACGGTGTCGGCATGGATCATCAGGCGCCTGGAAGCGCCGACGATGCCGTTCAGCGCCTCAGGAGTGCGTCAGGTGCCTCGTCTGACGAGACGGTCTCGACACCCTGATCGCCGGGTTCATTCCACGTCTTCGAGCACGCCCTGGTCCTCGCCCAGGAAGCCGCCGCTCTGGTGCTGCCAGAGCCGCGCATAGGTACCGTTCTTGCGCAGCAGCTCGGCATGGGTGCCCTGCTCGATGATCCGCCCGGCGTCCATCACGATCAGGCGGTCCATGGCCGCAATGGTCGAGAGCCGGTGGGCGATGGCGATCACGGTCTTGCCCTGCATCATCTCGTCGAGGCTTTCCTGGATGGCCACCTCGACCTCCGAGTCCAGCGCACTGGTGGCTTCGTCGAGCAGCAGGATCGGCGCGTTCTTGAGCATCACCCGGGCGATGGCGACCCGTTGGCGCTGCCCGCCGGACAGCTTGATGCCGCGCTCGCCGACCAGGGTGTCGTAGCCGGTGCCGCCCTGGCGATCGCTGAGCTGGCTGATGAATCCGTCGGCCTGGGCGTTGACCGCCGCCTCACGGATCTGCGCTTCGGTGGCGTCGGGGCGTCCATAGGCGATGTTGTCGCGAATCGAGCGGTGCAGCAACGAGGTGTCCTGGGTGACCATGCCGATGGCGCTGCGCAGGCTGTCCTGGGTCACCTGGGCGATGTCCTGCCCGTCGATGCGAATCTGGCCACTGTCGACGTCGTAGAAGCGCAGCAGCAGGTTGATCAGCGTCGACTTGCCGGCCCCGGAGCGCCCGACCAGGCCGATCTTCTCGCCGGGGCGGATGTCCAGGTTCAGGCCTTGCAGGACCTGGCGCTCGCCGCTGTAGTTGAAGCTGACGTTGTCGAAGGTCACTGCCCCACCGGTGGTCACCAGGGTGCCCGCGTCGGGCGCGTCCTGCACCTTGGGGCCGCGGGTGAGCGTGTCCATGCCGTCCTGCACGGTACCGATGTTCTCGAACAGCGAGGTCATCTGCCACATGATCCAGTGCGACATGCCGTTGATGCGCAGGGCCATGGCGGTGATCGCGGCCACGGCGCCAGTGCCGACGTCGCCCTGGTGCCACAGCCACAGGGCGTAGCCCCCGGCGCCCATGATCAACCCGACCACCAGCGCCTGGTTGACGATCTCGAACTGGCTGACCAGGCGCATCTGGCGGAACCCGGTCTGCTTGAAGTCTTCCATGGCCGCGCGGGCGAAATGGGCCTCGCGCTTGGAATGGGAGAACAGCTTGACGGTGGTGATGTTGGTGTAGGCGTCCGACACCCGCCCGGTCATCGACGACCGCGCGTGCGCCTGCTCCTGCCCGACCTTGCCCAGGCGCGGCACGAAGTACGCCATGGCCAGGCCGAAGAGCACGATCCAGGCCAGGAACGGCAGCATCAGCTTGAGCGCGAAGCCGCCGGCCAGGGCGACGATCGCCACGAAGTAGACGCCGATCCCCGGGATGATCTCCACCAGCGTGAACAGCACCTCACGCACCGACAGCGCGGTCTGCATCACCTTGGTGGTGACCCGCCCGGAAAACTCGTCGGAGAAGAACGACAGGCTCTGGCGCAGCATCAACCGGTGAAAGTCCCAGCGCAGCCGCAGCGGCAGGTTGATCGCCAGGATCTGGTGCTGGACCATGGTGCGCAGCGCCACCAGCCCGACGCTGGCCACCAGCACGATGCCGATGCCCCAGAGCACACGCTGCTCCTGGCCTGTCGCGTCGCCACCGGCCTGCCAGGTGGTCAACAGGTCGACGACCTGCCCGAGGAAGGCGAACAGCCAGGCTTCGTAGATCGACACACCGGCGCTGAGCACCGCAAAGGCCAGGATGTACCGGCGTGCGCCGCGGGTGCAGGCCCAGAGGAACCGCGCCAGGCCGGCGGGCGGTGGCGGTGCCTCATCGGGCGGGAAAGGGTCGAGCCGTTGCTCAAATGCACGCAACATGGGGGTCTCCAAAACGATCGAGTCAAAGGCATTGTGCCACCGAATGGTTGGAATGCCGTCCGGGTAGGCCACTGTCGCCTGAAGGTAGGACCATGCGGGGCGGTGTGTGTCCCGTTGGCGTGAACCGGTGTTCGACATCGAGGGCGCGGTTGTCGTCTCTGGCCCTATCGCCGGCAAGCCGGCTCTCATAGAACATAAAATATCTTGTTGATTTTAAAAGGAATAATTTCAGGATTTTGTGGGCCCTGCGGGCCCAATCGCGGCACAGGGGCCGCACATGGGACCGCGATTGCCTGTGCCACTGCGGCGGGTGTAGGAGCGGCCCCTGCCGGGGCGCCGGACCGGCCGCGATGGACCGCAAAGCGGTCCCAGAAATCGATCAGCGACACAGCATCTGAGCACTGCCAGCTATCGCCATGTTCTCTGCGCGACAGCGCGGCGCCGGGGCGGCGGTCGAACACCCACAGGACATGAGCCGGACGCTGCGGTTGTCTGCTCTGGCCTATCCCCGTCAGTCATCCCCACGCCTTCACCACCTCGTGCATCGCCGCGGCAAGGAGTGCGCTGTCGCCCGGCGACGAGGGCTGGGGCCCGCGAGTGAACGCCACCACGATCCACGGTGCGCGGCCGGTGGGCCAGACGATCGCCACGTCGTTGGCCACGCCGTAGTCGCCCGTGCCGGTCTTGTCGCCGACACGCCAGTCGCCAGGCACGCCCGCACGGATCCGACTCGCTCCGGTGGTGTTGCCTTCGAGCCAGGTCTGCAATCGATGGCGGTTCTCCACGGTCAGCGCCTCGCCGAGCAGCAGCCGCTGCAGCGTCATGCCCATGGCCAGGGGCGTGGTGGTGTCGCGAGGGTCATCGGGCAGCGCGGTGTTGAGCGTCGGCTCGTCGCGGTCCAGGCGGAACACGGCATCGCCCAGGCGTCGGGCGAACGCGGTCACACCGGCCGGACCACCGACCTGCGCCAACAGCAGGTTGGCGGCCGTGTTGTCGCTGTATTGCAGCGCAGCGGCGCACAGGTCGGCGACGCGCAGACCCGTCTCGACGTGGCGCTCGGTGATCGGCGAATAGGTGACCAGGGTGGTGGCGTCGTAGTGGACGTGACGCGCCAGCAGGCCAGGTTCGGCCTCGCTGCGGTGCAAGAGCGCGCCCACGAGGACCACCTTGAACGCGCTGCAGAACGCAAAGCGCTGGTCCGCACGGTAGGCCAGGCGCTGGCCGCTACCGGTATCGAGCGCCCAGAGGCCGAGGGTACGGTCGTGGGCCTGCTCGAGCTGCGCCAGGCGCTGTCGCACGGCGTCGTCGGCCCAGGCCGGTAGCGTCAGGGCGGCCGCACCACCCACGGCGCCGGCCAGCAGGTGCCGGCGGCTGATGATAGGTTGCATCGTCTCTCCTCAAGGTGTCAGGGGGCGTCGAGGCTAGAGCCTTGGCGCGCAAAAGCCAAGGGCGACCCACGCGCTCCAGGCTGACGAGCAGGCACACAGGGGCTACAGTGAGCGGCACCCTGCCCGTCACTGGAGCCCTGCCGAATGAGCACCCCTGCCCCCGCCTCGCGAAACTGGTTCGACCAAGGTGGTCAGGCCTACGCCAGCTTCAGGCCCGACTACCCCGCCGCGCTGGCCGCCTACCTGGCCAGCACCGTCACCGAGCACAGGTTGGCCGTCGACGTGGGGTGCGGCAATGGCCAGCTGACCACGCTGCTGGCCGATCATTTCGACACCGTGTGGGGGTTCGACCCCAGCCAGGACCAGATCGCCCACGCCCAGGCACGCAGCAACCTCCACTACGCCTGCGCCCCGGCCGAGGCCTTGCCAGCGTCGGCCCAGGGCGCCCAGCTGATCACCGTGGCCCAGGCTGCGCACTGGTTCGACCTGCCGGCCTTCTACGCCCAAGTGCGCACCCGGGCCGCGCCGGGCGCCGTGCTGGCATTGATCAGCTATGGGGTACCGCGTCTGGAGGACGATCTGCAGGGACGTTTCATGCACTTCTACCATCACGAGATCGGTCCCTTCTGGCCGCCTGAGCGGCAGCAGGTCGACAGCGGCTACGCCACCCTGGATTTCCCGTTCGCGGAGTTCAAGGCACCGACGATGAGCATCGAGTTGAGCTGGAATCTAGAGGCGTTTCTGGGCTATGTCTCGACCTGGTCGGCCGTGCGCCATGCGCGGGAAGCAGGCGAACAGGCCCTGCTCGAACGGTTCGCCGCCGACCTGGCGACCTGCTGGGGGCAAGCGCAGGTCGAGCGGTCGATCCGTTGGCCGATCAACCTGCGGATCGGCCAGGTGTGAGGCCAGACCGCCAAAGACTCGCCTCGCAAAGGGGCGAGCCTTTGTGTCGCACGGGCCGTCAGCCGTTCTTGGACGTGTTGTCGGCCATGGTCTGACGGTACAGCTCGATGAAGGGGGCTTCGGCCGGGTCGATGCGGTCCATCTTGGCGGCGATGCGGTGCCAGTAGGGATACTGGGGCGCCAGACGGGTCGCGCGCTCGATCTGCTCGAGGTCTTCAGGCTGCAACACCAGTTCGACCGCCTTGAGGTTGTCCTGCAACTGCTCTTCGGAGCGCCCGGCGGTGATCACGCTGGTGATGCCGGGGCGGTCCTTCAGCCAGGCCAGGCAGACGCGTGACGGCGAGCAGTCGTGGCGCTTGCCGACTTCGATCAGGGTTTCGATGATGT
Organism: Pseudomonas entomophila; assembly: GCF_013523165.1. GTDB lineage: Bacteria > Pseudomonadota > Gammaproteobacteria > Pseudomonadales > Pseudomonadaceae > Aquipseudomonas > Aquipseudomonas entomophila_A. The sequence continues at coordinate 115,695 of NZ_JAAMQI010000010.1, read as the reverse complement.
CGTAGGCCCGCTCGCGGTCGTGCACGTAGGGTTCCGGCCAGTCGTTACCCTGGCGCGTGCCGGGTGGGGTCTTCTGCCCACGACGGACCTTGCCGGTCAGCAGACCTTCACCCAACGGGCCCCAGACCAGTGTCGCGAAGCCCTGATCGAGGGCCATCGGCAGCAGCTCGTATTCGGCCTCGCGGGCCTCGGGGGTGTAGTAGATCTGTTGCGACACCGGTTGCTGCCACCCGTGCAGGCGCGCACTGCCGAGGGTCTTCATCATTTGCCAGGCGGTGTAGTTGGAGGTGCCGAAGTAGCGGATCTTGCCGCTCTGCACCAGGTGATCCAACGCGGCCAAGGTTTCTTCGATCGGCGTGACGCCGTCCCAGTTGTGCAGCTGGTACAGGTCGATGTGATCGGTGCCCAGGCGCTTGAGGCTGGCTTCGCAGGCGCGGATCAGGTGATAACGCGAGGCGCCGCTGTCGTTGGGGTTGTCACCCATCGGGCTGCGCGCCTTGGAGGCGAGGATGATCGACTGGCGACGCGCGCCGAGGGCCTTGCCGACGATTTCCTCGGCCAGGCCGTGGGAGTACAGGTCGGCCGTGTCCACCAGGTTCACACCCGCCTCGAAGGCCAGGTCGAACATGCGGGTGGCTTGACCGACGTCCACACTGCCGGTCTTCTCGAAGGCACCACGCCCGCCAAAGGGGACGCTGCCGATGACGAGCTCGGACACGAACAGGCCGGTATTGCCGAACGCACGGTATTTCATTGAAGCCTCCTGGTTGCCGTTGAGTCGTGAAGGCGGCCGGTAGGGCATGGCGGCCTTCACAGGTACGGACGGCAATGGAGGAAGGAACGTTCAACTGGATACGGGCGGCGCCTGATCGGGCCCTATCGCTGGCAAGCCAGCCACACCCGTAGCCATACCACGACAAGTCAGACTCCCACGGAGCCCTGTGGGAGCGGGTTTGCCCGCGATGCAGGCGGCGCATGACGGGGTCCTGGCGCGGTACGGGGGTCGCTTACAGGACCCCGATAGCCTGACTCACCGACGTGTGCCTACAGGTGGAACGGCCCCAACCGGAAAGCCATCGGCTGCACACCCTCACTCATACCGCAACGCATACGCCGGCTCGACCTGCGAGGCCCGGTACGCCGGGTACAGGGTCGCCAGGAAGCTCATCACCAACCCGGCGAAGCAGATCAACCCGACATCCCCCCATTGCAGCTCGGAAGGCAGGCTGCTGACGAAATACACGTCCGAAGTGAAGATATGCTGCCCGGTGGCCCGCTCCAGTGCCCCGACGATCGCGCTGACGTTGAGCGCGGCGATGACCCCGAGCACCCCGCCGATCAGCGTGCCGACGATGCCGATCAGGCTGCCCTGGACCATGAAGGTGCCCATGATCTGTGCAGGCGTGGCACCGATCGTGCGCAGGATGGCGATGTCGGCGCCCTTGTCGTTCACCACCATCACCAGCGTGGCGATGATGTTGAACGCCGCCACGGCGATGATCATCAGCAACAACAGGCCGATCATGGTCTTTTCCATCTTCATGGCGCTGAACAGGCTGCCTTGGGTATGCGACCAGTCATCGGCCCGGTAGCCCTCGCCCAGCTGCGCCGCGAGGGCCTTGGACACCTGAGGCGCGGCATACAAGTCGTGCAGCTTGAGGCGCACGCCCTGCACCTGGCCGGGTGCCCAGCGCTGCATCTCGCCCGCATCGGCGACATGGATGTAGGCCTGGGAGCCGTCCAGCTCGGCGCCGACCTTGAACACGCCGACCACCGTCAGGCGCTGCATGCGCGGAGTGATCCCGCCCGGCGCGCTGCTGATCTCGGGCACGATCAGGGTCAGCTTGTCGCCGCCGCGCAAGCCGAAGCGCCGCGCGGTCAGTTCGCCGACAACCACACCGTACTCACCGGGCCGCAGGTCCTGCAGGCTGCCCCTGAGGATGTGCTGGCCGACGATGGACACCTTGCCCTCCTCGGCCGGGTCGATGCCACTGACCTGGATCGGCTGCATGGCGCCCTTGTACGACAGCATCCCGTCCAGCTCGGTCAGCGGCGCGGCGGCCATCACCGCCGGGTTCTTCAGGGCGGTGTCGACAGCCAGGTGCCAGTCGTCGAGCGGGCGCTCGCCCAGCAGGCTGGCATGGGGCACCAGCCCGAGGATGCGCGAACTCATCTCGCGCTGGAAACCATTCATCACCGACAGCACGACGATCATGGCCAGCACGCCCAGCGCCAGGCCGATCATCGAGGTCATGGAGATGAACGAGATGAAATGGTTGCGGCGCTTGGCACGGGTGTAGCGCGCACCGATGAACAAGGGCAAGGGTCTGAACATGTACGTGAACACCAGTTGAACGGGTAGACGGGCCGTGCAGCGGCCCGTGGGGTCGACTCAGATCGAGGCCACTCAGATCGGCACCAGGCGGCCATCTTCCAGGCGCAGCACGCGGTCCATCTGCCGAGCCAGGCTGAGGTCGTGGGTGACCACCAGGAACGCCGTGCGCGAGGCGCCGGACAGTTCGCGCATCAGTTCCTGAATGCCCTGGGCCGTGTGGTGGTCGAGGTTGCCGGTCGGCTCGTCGAGCATCACCAGGCCGGGTCGGTTGACCAGGGCACGGGCGATCGCCACACGCTGGCGCTCGCCACCCGACAGCTCGGCGGGCTTGTGGCTCAGGCGGTGGCCGAGGCCGACGCGCTCGAGCAGTGCCTGGGCCCGTTCGCGGGCTTCGGGGATCGGCGTGCTGCCGATCAGCAGCGGCATGCAGACGTTCTCCAGGGCGGTGAACTCCGGCAGCAGGTGATGGAACTGGTAGACAAAGCCCAGCGCGCGGTTGCGCAGCAGGCCACGGGCGCGTTCACCAAGCGCCGACAGCTCCTCGCCGGCCAGCCAGACGCTGCCCTCGGTCGGTGTGTCCAGACCGCCCAGCAGGTTGAGCAAGGTGCTCTTGCCCGAGCCGGAACTGCCGACGATGGCCACGCGCTCGCCCGGCTGGAGCTCCAGCTGCAGGCCGGACAGCACCTGCACCCGCTCCGGCCCTTCCTCGTAGGACTTGCCCAGGTTGCGGCAACTCAGTACGGCTTTATCACTCATGCGCGACTCACTCATAACGTAGCGCCTCCGCCGGTTGCGTGCGCGAAGCGCGCCAGGCCGGGTAGAGGGTGGCGAAGAAACTCAGGATCAGGGCGGCGCCGCAGACCATCCACACATCGCTGGCGAGGATCTGCGACGGCAGGTAATCGATGAAGTACACGTCGGCGTTGAGGAACTTGTGGCCGATAAGCGTCTCCAGGCCGGCGATGGCGGCGCTGACGTTGAGCGCGGCGAGAATGCCCAGCACCCCGCCGATCAAGGTGCCGAGCACGCCGATGATGGTGCCCTGGACCATGAAGATGCCCATGATCTGCGCCGGCGTGGCGCCCAGGGTGCGCAAGATGGCGATGTCGCCCTTCTTGTCGTTGACCACCATCACCAGGGTGGAAATGATGTTGAACGCCGCCACTGCCACGATCAGCAGCAACAGCAGCCCGATCATCGCCTTCTCCATGCGGATGGCCTGGTACAGGTTGCCGTGGGTGCGGGTCCAGTCGCGCGAGTAGTACTGGTCTTCGCCCAGCTGCTGGGCGATCTGGTAGGCCACGCGCGGCGCTTGGAACAGGTCGTCGAACTTCAGGCGCAGGCCCTGGACCTGATCGGCCTTCCAGCGGTGCAGCCGCGACAGGTCGGACAGGTTGGTCAGCCCCAGGTAGCCATCGATCTCGCCGGCCCCGACGTGGAAGATGCCGACCACGGTGAAGCGCTTCATCCGCGGGAACATCCCTGCAGGCGTCACGCTGACTTCCGGGGCGACGAAGGTGAGCTTGTCACCGACGCCCACGCCCAGCTTGGCGGCGGCCTTGTCGCCGATCATGATGCCCCAGCTGCCGGGCGCCAGCTGGTCCAGGCTGCCCTGGCGCACGAACTGGTCGATGATCGAGACCTGCCGCTCGCGGGCCGGGTCGATGCCGTTGAGCAGCACCTTCTGCACCTTGCCGTCGCTGGTCAGCAGCCCCTGCATCTGGGTGAACGGCGCGACCGCCGTCACCTGCGGGTTCTGCTGGACCTGCTTGGCCAGGGCCGGCCAGTCGTCGATGGCCTGGCCGGTCTCCAGGGTGGCATGGGGCACCATGCCCAGGACGCGGGTACGCATCTCGTGGTCGAAACCGTTCATGACCGAAAGCACCACGATCATCACCACCACGCCGAGGGCGAGGCCGATCATCGAGGTCAGGGAAATGAACGAGACGAAATGGTTGCGCCGCTTGGCACGGGTGTAGCGCGTGCCGATGAATACGAAAAGAGGTCTGAACATGAGGGGGCTTGTTCGGATGAAAGGGAACGTCCTTGGTGGCGAGGCGCCCAAGGCAGCTTTACACTCGGACCATCGCCGACACCTTGGGTTCGCCATGACGACAACAGACGAAGCAGATCGCCGCGAATACTACCGCATCGAAGACCACGTCGCACTGCAAATCAGCCCGCTGAGCGCGTCGCAGGCGGACCCGGAGAATGTGTTGCGCGATGCGTCGCCGCTGTTCAATCTGCTGGGCGAGCTTCACGTGGCCGAATTCGAATCGCAGCACCTGCTGCGCCAATTGAGCGACAAGGACCGCACGCTGGCGGCCTTCCTGCGCGCGCAGAACAAGCGCATCGACCTGCTCGGCGCGGTCCTGGCTCAGACGCTGCTCGGCGAACTGGGCGAGCCGCGGCGGGTGATCCTGTCCGAGGGCGGCATCGAGTTCACCCAGGCCCAGCCCCTGCAGGCCGACGCCCGGGTGGCGGTGCGCATGCTCCTGATGCCACAGGGCCTGGGCCTGCTGCTGCGGGGCCGCGTGGTGCATTGCCAGGCCAACGCCCAGGGCCGGTACGACGCCGGCGTGGAGTTCGTCGACCTCAGCGATGCCCAGCGCCAACTGCTGGCGCGCCATGTCCTGCAACGCCAGCAGCAGCAACGCCGAGAAGCGCTCGACCGCCCCGCGGACAAGACCGACTGAGCCCTCCCCATCCCCCTCGACTGAAGGAACAAACGTGACCCTGATCTACGGCCATCGCGGCGCCAAGGGCGAAGCCCCCGAGAACACCCTGAGCAGCTTCCAGCAATGCCTCTCCCACGGCATCGACCGGTGCGAACTCGACCTGCACCTGTCGGCCGACAACCAGTTGATGGTGATTCACGACACGACGCTCAAGCGCACCACCGGGCGTCGTGGCAAGGTGGTCGAGCACACCGCCGACGAACTGATGGCCCTGGATGCCCGGGCCAGCGGCCCGCACTGGCCTCGCCCCTGCCCTGTGCCACGGCTCGAGGAGCTGTTCGAGCGGTGCCCGTTCACCCATTGGCAACTGGAGGTCAAGAGCGCGTCGCGCACGCGGGCGGCCAGCACGGTCCTGGCGATCCGCGAGATGGCCGAGCGCCATGGCCTGCTGGACAAGGTCACGGTGACCTCCAGCTCACGCACGGTGCTGCGCGCTGCCCAGGAGCTGGTGCCGGACCTGGCACGCGGTCTGGTGGCCGAATACGCCTGGCTCGACCCGCTCAAGGTCGCGCGCAACTATGGCTGTACGTTGCTGGCACTGAATTGGACGCTGTGCACGCCCGAGCGCCTGCTCAAGGCGCAGAAGCAAGGGCTGCACGTGTCGGTGTGGACAGTCAACGAACCGGCGCTGATGCGCAGGCTCGCCGACTTTGGCGTGGACAGCCTGATCACAGACTTTCCCGGTTTGGCCAAGACCACCCTTGGGAAGGACTGAAGCCACTCTCCCCGGCCGGCTCAGGCAGCCGGCCGGAGCCGCTCAAAAAAGCCGGTTCAGGCCGTCGTAGGCCGCGACCCGGTAGGCCTCGGCCATGGTCGGGTAGTTGAAGGTGGTGTTGACGAAGTACTTGAGCGTGTTGAGCTCGCCCGGCTGGTCCATGATCGCCTGGCCGATGTGCACGATCTCCGAGGCCTGGTAGCCGAAGCAGTGCACGCCGAGGATCTGCAAGGTTTCGCGGTGGAAGAGAATCTTCAGCATGCCCTGCGGCTCGCCGGCGATCTGCGCGCGGGCCATGGACTTGAAGAACGCCTTGCCGACCTCGTAGGGCACCTTGGCCTGGGTCAGCTCCTGCTCGTTCTTGCCGATCGAGCTGATCTCGGGAATGGTGTAGATCCCGGTCGGCACGTCGTTGACGAAGCGCCAGCTGCCATTGTCGACGATGCTGCCGGCGGCCGAACGGCCCTGGTCGTGGGCAGCGCTGGCCAGGCTCGGCCAGCCGATCACGTCACCGGCCCCGTAGACGTTGGCGACACCGGTGCTGTAGGTCTCGTCGACCTCGATCTGGCCACGGCTGTTAGGCTTGATGCCGATGTTCTCCAGCCCCAGGCGATCGGTGTTGCCGGTCCGGCCGTTGCACCAGAGCAAGGCGTCGGCCTTGATCTTCTTGCCGGACTTCAGGTGCAGGATCACCCCGTTGTCCAGGCCTTCGACCCGCTCGTATTCCTCGTTGTGGCGCACGGTGATGTGGTTGTTGCTGAAGTGGTAGCTCAGCGCCTGGGAGATCTCCGAGTCGAGGAAGCTCAACAGCTGGCTGCGGTTGTCGATCAGCTCGATCAGCACGCCCAGGCCGCTGAAGATCGAGGCGTACTCGCAGCCGATCACCCCGGCACCGTAGACGATCAGCTTGCGCGGCGTGTGCCCGAGGCTGAGGATGGTGTCGCTGTCGTAGATGCGCGGGTGGTTGAAGTCGATGTCCGCCGGGCGGTAAGGGCGCGAGCCGGTGGCGATGATGATGTGCTTGGCCACCAGTTTTTCGACCACACCGTTGGGGCAGACCACTTCGATGGTCTGCTCGTCGGCGAAGCTGCCGGTGCCGAAGAACACGTCCACCCGGTTGCGCGCATAGTAGCTGGTGCGGGACGCCACCTGCTTGGCGATGACCGTCTCGGCGCTCTTGAGCACATCGGGGAAGGAGAACCAGCGCGGATCGCCGATGGCGCGGAACATCGAGTTGGTGTTGAAGCGCATGATCTGCCGAACCGAATGGCGCAGCGCTTTGGACGGGATGGTGCCCAGGTGGGTGCAGTTGCCGCCGACCTGGCGGCGGCTGTCGACCATCGCGACCTTGCGTCCTGCCTTGGCGGCGTTCATCGCCGCGCCTTCACCGGCCGGGCCGGAACCCAGTACCACCACGTCGTAGTTGTAGACAGCCATGCGTACTCCTTCAGAACTGGCCCGCGGTCACGGTCGCCACGGGACTCGCTCATGCCGCCATCGGCGCCATGAAAAAAATTCGCGTACAGTCTACTCAAGACCGGACACTGTGCACATTAACCCTTGGTCGTGTCGTAGGCCATTTTCTGCTGCACTACATCTTTCCTGGGGGCGCTGCGAGAGGGCCGCTGCAAGCGGCGAGCACCGTCTGGCAGCCCTTGCCTGGATCGATGAGCACCCCCCCTTCCAGCTTGCAGCCTGCCCAACGAGAAACGGGAGCCCATGGGCTCCCGTTTCTCGTGGACGCATCGCTTAGCGCGGGAACGCTGGCGGGTTGACCCCGGCCATGTCTTCCATCACGCGCACGACCTGGCAGCTGTAGCCGAACTCGTTGTCGTACCAGACGTAGAGCACGACACGGTTGTCGTTGCTGATGGTGGCTTCGGCATCGACCACACCGGCGTAACGAGAACCGACGAAGTCGGTGGAGACCACTTCCTGCGAGCTGACGTAGTCGATCTGCTTGTGCAGCTCCGAGTGCATGGCCGTCTGGCGCAGGTACTCGTTGATCTCTTCGCGAGTGGTGGCCTTCTCGAGGTTCAGGTTGAGAATGGCCATCGAGACGTTCGGCGTGGGCACGCGAATGGCGTTGCCGGTCAGCTTGCCCTTGAGCACGGGCAGGGCCTTGGCGGCGGCGGTCGCGGCACCGGTCTCGGTGATGACCATGTTCAGCGGCGCGGCGCGGCCACGGCGGCTGCCCTTGTGGAAGTTGTCGATCAGGTTCTGGTCGTTGGTGAACGAGTGAACGGTTTCGACGTGACCGTTGACGATGCCGTACTGGTCGTTGACCGCCTTGAGCACCGGCACGATGGCGTTGGTGGTGCAGGAGGCCGCCGAGACGATCTTGTCGTCAGCGGTGATTTCGCCATGGTTGATGCCGTGCACGATGTTCTTCAGCGCGCCCTTGCCCGGTGCGGTGAGGATCACGCGATCGACGCCCGGGCACTTGAGGTGCTGGCCCAGGCCTTCGGCGTCACGCCACTTGCCGGTGTTGTCCACCAGCAGGGCGTTCTGGATGCCGTACTGGGTGTAGTCCACGGTGGTCGGGTCGTTGGAGTAGATCACCTGGATCAGGTTGCCGTTGGCGGTGATGGTGTTGTTGGCTTCGTCGACCACGATGGTGCCGTCGAACGGGCCATGCACCGAGTCACGGCGCAGCAGGCTGGCACGCTTGACCAGGTCGTTGTCGGCGCCCTTGCGCACGACGATCGCACGCAGGCGCAGGCCGTCGCCACCGCCGGTCTTCTCGATCAGGATGCGCGCCAGCAGGCGGCCGATGCGACCGAAGCCGTACAGCACCACGTCGGTGCCCTTGCTCGCGGCGGTGCTCTGCTGGCCCACGACATCGGCCAGCTCTTCGCGCACGAACTGCTCGGCGCTGCGGCCATTGCCTTCACGCTTGAACTTGTTGGCCAGCTTGCCCAGGTCGACCGAGGCGGCGCCCAGCTTCAGCTCGCTCATGGCCTTGAGCAGCGGGAACGTCTCGTGAACCGACAGCTCGGCTTCGTCGCTCTGGCGGTGACGGGCGAAGCGGTGGGCCTTGAGGATCGAGATCACCGAACGGTTGATCAGGCTGCGGCCATAGATCGAGCTCACCACGTTGTTGTTGCGGTAGAGCTGACCGATAAGCGGGATCATCGCTTCAGCCAGGGCTTCACGGTCGATCCATTCACCAAGACACTGGTCGGGCTTCTGATTCACGGTAACCTTCCACATGTAGGGACAGAAAAAAGGGGCTACATTATGACGCCCTGCGCTGCATCGGGCAATGCGTCCCTGCCAGGGTCGTGAATCGAGCGTGCCGACCGTGCACGAACCTGACAGCGAGCCCGCGCACCGGTACAATCGACCTCTTTGCCCAAACGCTGGGAGTCCGAGAGACCGTGTCAGTTCTGCGCCTACCGCACCTGTCGGCCACGGCCGGCAAACAAACCTGGGGCAATCTCCCCGGAGCCTCCCTCAGCCTGGCCATCGCCGAGGCCGCCAGCAGCGCCAAGCGCTTCACGCTGCTGCTGACCGCCGACAGCCAGAGCGCGGACCGCCTCGAGCAGGAGCTGCGTTTCTTCGCGCCCGACCTGCCCGTGCTGCCGTTCCCCGATTGGGAAACCCTGCCCTACGACCTGTTCTCGCCGCACCAGGACATCATCTCCCAGCGCATCGCCAGCCTCTATCGCCTGCCGGAGCTGCAGCACGGCATCCTCGTGGTGCCGATCACCACCGCCCTGCACCGCCTGGCGCCGACGAGCTTCCTGCTCGGCAGCAGCCTGGTGCTGGACGTCGGCCAGACCCTCGACGTCGAGCAGATGCGCAGCCGCCTGGAAGCGAGCGGCTACCGCTGCGTCGACACCGTCTACGAGCATGGCGAGTTCGCCGTGCGCGGCGCGCTGATCGACCTGTTCCCGATGGGCAGCCGCCAGCCCTACCGCATCGACCTGTTCGACGACGAGATCGAGACGCTGCGCACCTTCGACCCGGAGACCCAGCGCTCGATCGACAAGGTCGAGTCGGTACGCCTGCTGCCGGCGCGCGAATTCCCCTTGCAGAAGGAAGCAGTGACCCGCTTCAAGGCGCGCTTTCGCGAGCGCTTCGACGTCGACTTCCGGCGCAGCGCCATCTTCCAGGACCTGGCCAGCGGCATCATCCCGGCGGGCATCGAGTACTACCTGCCGTTGTTCTTCGAAGAGAGCTCGACGCTGTTCGACTACTTGCCGAGCGACACCCAGGTGTTCTCCCTGCCCGGCGTCGAACAGGCCGCCGAGCATTTCTGGAATGACGTGCGCGGCCGCTACGAGGACCGTCGCGGCGACCTGAGCCGGCCGCTGCTGCCGCCGGCCGAGCTGTTCCTGCCGGTGGAAGACTGCTTCGCCCGGCTCAAGCAATGGCCGCGGGTGGTGGTCAGCGCCGACGACCTCGACAGCGGTGCCGGGCGCCAGCGCTTCCCGGCGCGCCCGCTGCCCAACCTGGCGATCGAGGCCAAGGCCCACCAGCCCCTGGCCGCCTTGGCGGATTTCCTCGATCAGTTCGAGGGCCGCGTGCTGTTCACGGCCGAATCGGCAGGTCGCCGCGAGGTGATGCTGGAACTGCTCGAGCGCCTCAAGCTGCGCCCCCGCACCGTCGATGGCTGGGTCGACTTCGTCACCGGCGAGGAGCGCCTGGCGATCACCATCGCGCCCCTGGAAGACGGCCTGCTGCTGGAAGACCCGGCCATCGCGCTGGTGGCCGAAAGCCCGCTGTTCGGCCAGCGCGTGATGCAGCGCCGCCGCCGCGAGAAACGCGGCGAGGTGGCCAACGATGCCGTCATCAAGAACCTCACCGAGCTGCGCGAAGGCGCGCCGGTGGTGCACATCGACCACGGCGTCGGGCGCTACCTGGGCCTGGCCACGCTGGAGATCGACGGCCAGGCGGCCGAATTCCTCACCCTCGAGTACGCCGAGGGCGCCAAGCTGTACGTGCCGGTGGCCAACCTGCACCTGATCGCCCGCTACACCGGCAGCGACGATGCCCTGGCGCCGTTGCACCGCCTGGGTTCGGAGACCTGGCAGAAAGCCAAGCGCAAGGCCGCCGAGCAGGTGCGCGACGTGGCGGCCGAGCTGCTCGACATCTATGCCCGGCGCGCGGCGCGCAAGGGGCACGCCTTCGCCGACCCGGCCGCCGACTACGCCACCTTCAGCGCCGGCTTCCCGTTCGAGGAAACCCCCGACCAGCAGAGCGCCATCGAGGCGGTACGCCTGGACATGCTCGCCGGCAAGCCGATGGACCGCCTGGTGTGTGGCGACGTCGGCTTCGGCAAGACCGAAGTGGCCATGCGCGCCGCGTTCATCGCCGTGCACAGCGGCCGTCAGGTGGCGGTGCTGGTGCCTACCACCCTGCTCGCCCAGCAGCACTACAACAGCTTCCGCGACCGCTTCGCCGACTGGCCGGTGACGGTCGAGGTGATGAGCCGCTTCAAGTCGGCCAAGGAAGTCTCGGCTGCGGCCGCGAGCCTGGCCGAAGGCAAGATCGACATCCTCATCGGCACCCACAAGCTGTTGCAGGATGACGTCACCTTCAAGGACCTGGGCCTGGTGATCATCGACGAGGAGCACCGCTTTGGCGTGCGCCAGAAGGAGCAGCTCAAGGCCCTGCGCAGCGAAGTGGACATTCTCACCCTGACGGCCACGCCGATTCCGCGCACCTTGAACATGGCCGTGGCCGGCATGCGCGACCTGTCGATCATCGCCACGCCCCCGGCACGACGCCTGTCGGTTCGGACCTTCGTCATGGAGCAGAACAACAGCACGGTCAAGGAAGCGCTGCTGCGCGAGCTGTTGCGCGGCGGGCAGGTGTACTACCTGCACAACGACGTCAAGACCATCGAGAAATGCGCTGCCGACCTGGCCGAACTGGTGCCCGAGGCGCGCATCGGCATCGGCCACGGGCAGATGCGCGAGCGCGAGCTCGAACAGGTGATGAGCGACTTCTACCACAAGCGTTTCAACGTGCTGGTGGCCTCGACCATCATCGAGACCGGCATCGACGTGCCCAGCGCCAACACCATCGTGATCGAGCGCGCCGACAAGTTCGGCCTGGCCCAGCTGCACCAGCTGCGTGGCCGGGTCGGGCGCAGCCACCACCAGGCCTACGCCTACCTGCTGACCCCGGCACGCCAGGGCATCAGTGCCGACGCCGAGAAACGCCTGGAAGCCATCGCCAACACCCAGGACCTGGGCGCAGGCTTCGTCCTGGCCACCAACGACCTGGAAATCCGCGGCGCCGGCGAACTGCTCGGCGAAGGCCAGAGCGGGCAGATCCAGGCAGTGGGCTTCACCCTGTACATGGAAATGCTCGAGCGCGCGGTCAAGGCCATTCGCAAGGGCACCCAGCCGAACCTGGAACAGCCGCTCGGTGGCGGCCCGGAGATCAACCTGCGCCTGCCGGCCCTGATTCCGGAAGACTACCTGCCTGACGTGCACGCCCGCCTGATCCTCTACAAGCGCATCGCTTCGGCCGCCGACGAAGAAGGCCTCAAGGACCTGCAGGTAGAGATGATCGACCGCTTCGGCCTGCTGCCCGAGCCGACCAAGAACCTGATCCGCCTGACGCAGCTCAAGCTGCAGGCCGAAACGCTCGGCATCAAGAAGGTCGACGCCGGCCCCAATGGCGGCAAGATCGACTTCGAGCCCGACACGCCGGTGGAGCCGATCACGCTGATCAAGCTGATCCAGTCGCAACCCAAGCGGTACAAGCTCGAAGGGGCCACGCAGTTCCGTTTCATGGTCTCCATGGAACGGCCGGACGAGCGCTTCAACACCCTGGAGGCGCTGTTCGAGCGCCTCACCCCGCAGCCTGCCTAAGGACGAGTCATGCGAACCTTGCGTCTTCTGATCCCGTTGCTGGCGCTCGTCGCCCCTGCCGCCTTCGCCGACACGCTGTACCGCGTGGAGATGGTGCTGCTGCGCCAGAACGCCGTGCCGGCCGTCACCAGCCCGTATGCCGCGCCGCGCTGGAGCAGCGATGTGCTGCGCCTGGGCGAGCGCGACAGCCGGCCCACCACCCTGGACGAGCGTATCGAACCTCTGACGACCAACACCGACTACAGCGTCCTGTTGCACCGCGCCTGGCAGCAACCGGTCGGCACCGAGCCGGTGACCGTGGCCCTCAGCGCCGGTGACGAGCAGTTCGGGCGCTTCCCCATCGAGGGCACCTTGTCGATCGCCCAGGCGCGTTTCGTCGAGGTGCAGGCGCGTGTACGGGTCAACCAGCTGGACGGCAACGGCGGCGTGGTCCAGAGCGAGCTGTTCCAGCAGGACAACCGCACGATCAAGCACAACCAGCTGATCTACCTCGACGGCGGGCACCTGGCCATGCTGCTGAAGATCGCTCCGGTCGGCGCCCGCACCCCGGCCGCGCCGGCCGAGCAGATGCTGGAGCCTTGAGGTGAGCGAAACCGACCTGTCAGGCCGCCTGCTCAAGCACGATACCTGGTTCAGATCCTTCGACCGCGCGACCCTGGGTCGCGCCCGACACTACGCCTCGCAAGGCCGGGTCAGCCTGACCCGCGTGCAAGCGCATCACGTCGAGGCCACCTGCGAGGGGTCCGCCGACCAGCGCTACACGCAATCCATCGAGATCTCGAGCGGCCGCGACTTCACCATCATGGGCGCCTGCACATGTCCGGTCGGTCTCAATTGCAAGCACTGCGCTGCCGCGCTGTTCACGTTGCGCCAAGGCGCCTTCAAGGACACCCCCGCCGAACAGGCCCCGGTGCAACTGTCGCCACGCCTCAACCATTGGTTGTCGACCTTTACCTCGGCCGGTGCCGACCCTTCGGCACGCGTCGACAAGAAAGGCCGCGCTCTGTTCTACCGCGTCGGCATGGACGAGGACGTGTGCGTGCTGCAGGTCTGCAAGGGGACGCGGACGGGTACCGGCGAGCTGCAACTGGCACGCCAGGGTTCGCTGGTCGACCTGATCTACTACCCGCCCAAGTTCGTCACCGAAGACGATGCGCGGCTGCTGCGCCTGATGGAAACGCAACGGGCCGAGCACCGGCACGCCGATGGCATCGTCCTCGACGGCAAACCCGGCGCCGAGCTGCTCGAATATGCGCTGGCCACCGGGCGCCTGCTGCACGATGAGCAGCCCTTGACCTTGCAGGCCGGCCAGGAACAGTCGGCGGAGTTTCGCTGGGTGCGCCAGGACGACGGCAGCTACCAGGGCGCCTGGCATCCCGTGGAGGGCGCGTTCGACCAGGTGTTGCCACTCAATCCGCTCTACTACATCGACAGCGCGACCCAGCGCCTGGGCAAGCTGCGCCACGACTTCGACCCGTTCATCGCCAGCCAGCTGGCCCGCGCACCGCGGGTGCCCGAACACCTGATCGTGCCGCTGAGCCTGCGCCTGAACGAACTGAACCGCCAGGTGCCGACCCCGACCCAGGTCAAGACCGAACAGCTCGACGGCATCGCGCCCACCCCCTACCTGGCCCTGGGCAGCGTCGAGTTCAGCGCCTATGCGCCCAAGAGCGGGCGCATGCAGCGGCAGATGCAGCACCGGGCCGCGCTGGCGTTTCTCTACGACGGCACGCGAGCCAGTGGCGACGCCAACCAGCCGCTGACGCGCATCAAAGGCGACGTCAGCCAGCGCATCGCACGCCAGCCTGCCGAAGAAAAGCGCCTGCGCCAGGTGCTCAAGACCCTGGGCTTCACGCCCGCCATGCGCCAGAGCAAGGCACTGCCAGCGCAGGCGGGCGAGATGCTGCAACTGCCTGACGACGAAGCGTGGCTGCGCTTCGTCCGCGATGACGTGCCTGCCTTGCGCGAAGCCGGCTGGGAGGTGCACGCCCAACGCGACTTCGCCTTCGACCTGCGCCCGGTGCAGGACTGGTATGCGGACATCGACGAAGCCCAGGGGCGCGAGTGGTTCGACCTGGAACTGGGGATCGTGGTCGATGGCGAGCGGCACAGCCTGCTGCCGATCCTGCTCCACCTGCTGCGCAGCAACCCCGAACTGCTGCGGCCCCACGAGCTGGCCAGGCGCAGCGATGACGAACACTTGCTGATCGACCTCAACCGTGTGCGCCACGACAGCCCGCCCTTGCGCGTCGCCCTGCCCTACGGACGGATCAAGGCCGTGATGGGCACCCTGACCGGGTTGTACATGGAAGACGCCGTTCACGGGCCGAGCATCCGCCTGGACCGCGCGGACGCCTCACGGCTCGATCCGCTCGAAGGCGTGCCGCTGCAGTGGCAAGGTGGCGAGAAGACCCGTGCGCTGGCCACTGGCCTTCGCCAGGCCCGCGAGCGGCAGGTCCAGCCCCCGGTGGGCCTGAACGCCACCCTGCGCCCCTACCAGCTGGAAGGGCTCAATTGGCTGCAGGCCCTGCGCGAGCTGCAGATCGGCGGCATCCTGGGCGACGACATGGGGCTGGGCAAGACGCTGCAGACCCTCGCGCACCTGCTGCTGGACAAGCAGGCCGGGCGCTTGACCACGCCAGCGCTGGTGGTGCTGCCCACCAGCCTGATCCCCAACTGGCTGGACGAAGCGCAGCGCTTCACACCGCAGCTGAAGGTGCTGGCCGTGCAGGGTGCAGGCCGCGCCAAACTGTTCGACCAGCTGCGTGATCACGACATCGTGCTGACCACCTACGCACTGCTGCCTCGCGACCTGGCACACTTCAAGCCGCTGACCTGGCACGCGCTGATCCTCGACGAAGCGCAGAACATCAAGAACGCCCGCAGCAAGGCCGCGCTGGCTGCCCGCGAACTGCACGCCGGACAGCGCCTCTGCCTGACGGGCACGCCGATGGAAAACAACCTGGGCGAGCTGTGGTCGATCTTCCACCTGCTCATGCCGGGCTGGCTGGGCGATCAGAAGCACTTCAACCAGGCCTACCGCAACCCGATCGAGAAGCATGGCGACAGCGAGCGCCTGGCGCACCTGGTGGCCCGGCTTCGCCCCTTCCTGCTGCGGCGGACCAAGGAGCAGGTGGCCCGCGAGCTGCCCCCCAAGACCGAGATGGTGCACTGGGTCGAACTCAGCGACGCCCAGCGCGACACCTACGAAACCGTACGCGTGGCCATGGACAAGAAAGTCCGCGACGAGGTCTCGCGCAAAGGCGCGGCACGCAGCCAGATCGTGATTCTCGACGCGCTGCTCAAGCTGCGCCAGGTGTGCTGCGACCTGCGCCTGGTCAAGGGCCTCGAGGCACCGCCCCACCAGGCCGACAAGGGCAAGCTGGGCAGTTTCCTGCAGGTGCTGGACGAGCTGCTGGGTGAAGGGCGCCGCGTACTGGTGTTCTCGCAGTTCACCTCGATGCTGGCGCTGATCGAAGCAGAGCTGATCGAGCGGCAGGTGCGCTATACCCTGCTGACCGGTGACACCCAGGACCGACGCACGCCGGTGCGGCTGTTCCAGGAGGGCGAGCGTGACGTGTTCCTGATCAGCCTGAAGGCCGGCGGCACGGGGTTGAACCTGACGGCGGCCGACACGGTGATCCACTACGACCCCTGGTGGAACCCGGCCAGCGAGAACCAGGCGACCGACCGCGCCTACCGCATCGGCCAGGACAAGCCGGTGTTCGTCTACAAGATGATCACGCGCGGGACCGTCGAAGAGAAGATCCACGCGCTGCAGCAGGAAAAGGCAGCGTTGGCCAACAGCCTGCTGGAGGGTGGCGAGGCCAACCAGTGGAAGCTGGGCGACGACGACATCGAGGCCCTCTTCGCTCCGCTGCCCAAGGCGCGCTAGGCGCCGGACGACCGTATCGGCTCGGTAGAGAATG
The DNA here is from genome assembly GCF_013523165.1 of Pseudomonas entomophila. Classification (GTDB taxonomy): domain Bacteria; phylum Pseudomonadota; class Gammaproteobacteria; order Pseudomonadales; family Pseudomonadaceae; genus Aquipseudomonas; species Aquipseudomonas entomophila_A. The sequence goes on along the minus strand of NZ_JAAMQI010000010.1, from coordinate 99,148 downwards.
CAGCCTGAGGGAGTGGGCTTGCCCGCGATGCAGGCGGCGCCTGACATGGCCCTATCGCTGGCAAGCCAGCCCACCAGGGCCATTACAGCCTGCCAGAAAGCACAGGCTACACACCCTCCTGTGGGAGCGGGCTTGCCCGCGATGAGGTCGCCTGATGCACCCCCAGCACCGACCGGCCAGGCGCCGAACTCAGAGCGGGAACACTTCATCCAGCAGGTTATACATGGCCCGGAACGCCCGCGCCGAGGTGCGGGGGTCGTACTGGGTCTTGCCGGGCACGTTGGCCTCCGGATCGGTGAACGAATGCACCGCGCCACCATAGCTGACCAGTTGCCAATCGACATGGGCGGCGCTCATTTCCTGCTCGAACGCCGGCAACTGCTCCTTGGGAACCAGCGGATCGTCCGCCCCGTGCAGCACCAGCACGGCACCTTTGATACGTCGGGCATCGGACGGGTCGGGCGTGTCCAGCGTACCGTGGAACGACACCGCTGCCTTGAGCTCGGCACCGGCACGCGCCAGTTCCAACGCGCAGCAGCCACCGAAGCAGAAGCCGAAGGCGGCGACCTGACCCGGCTCCAGCACAGCCTGGGACTGCCCGAGCAATTGCGCCAGTGCCGCCTGCATGCGCGCGCGCAGCTCGGCACGATCGTCCTTCAGGGGCATCATGGCCGCCGCAGCCTCATCGGCATTGGAGGGTCGCACCGATTGCCCATACAGGTCGGCGATCAAGACCACATAGCCCTGCTCGGCGACCTCCCGGGCTATACGCTCGGCGCCTTCACCGATCCCCATCCAGTTCGGCGCCATGATCAACGCCGGGCGGGGTACGCCATCCTGCTCATAGGCCAGACGGCTTTCGTAGGCCTGACCGGCGACGTGGTACTTCAGCGATTCGATGATTACCTTGCTCATACCATTTCTCCTGATCCATGAAAAAGGCCCGCTTGGGCGACACGCAACGTGTCACCCAGGCGGGCCTCTCGTACGTCAGACGTCAATTCAAGCAGACAGCTCGACCAACAGCTTGTTCAGGCGGCGCACGTAAGCGGCCGGATCCTTGAGGCTGTCGCCTGCGGCCAGGGCAGCCTGGTCGAAGAGGATGTGCGACAGCTCGGCGAAGCGGTCTTCGCTCTGCTCGTGATCGAGCTTCTCGATCAGCGGATGCGTCGGGTTGAATTCGAAGATCGGCTTGGACTCCGGTACCTTCTGGCCGCTGGCCTCGAGGATCTGGCGCATCTGCAGCCCCAGGTCCTGTTCGCCGATGGCCAGGATCGCCGGCGAGTCGGTCAGGCGGTGCGAGACGCGCACTTCGGCCACGCTGTCACCCAGCGCGCCCTTCAGGCGCTCGACCAGCCCTTCCTTGTCCTTGGCGACTTCTTCCTGGGCTTTCTTGTCTTCCTCGGAATCCAGCTGACCCAGGTCCAGGTCGCCACGGGCCACGTCGACGAACGACTTGCCGTCGAATTCGCTCAGGTAGCTCATCAGCCACTCGTCGATACGGTCGGTCAGCAGCAGCACTTCGATGCCTTTCTTGCGGAAGACTTCCAGGTGCGGGCTGTTCTTGACCTGTGCGTAGGACTCGCCGGTGAGGTAATAGAGCTTGTCCTGCCCTTCCTTGGCGCGCGCCAGGTAGTCGGCCAGGGAGACGCTCTGCTCGCCGCTGTCGTCATGGGTCGAGGCGAAGCGCAGCAGGCCGGCGATCTTCTCCTTGTTGGCGAAGTCTTCGGCCGGGCCTTCCTTGAGGACCTGGCCGAAGTTCTTCCAGAAGCCCTTGTACTGCTCGGGTTCGTTCTTGGCCAGTTTCTCCAGCATGTCCAGCACGCGCTTGGTCAGCGCCGACTTCATCGAATCGATGATCGGGTCTTTCTGCAGGATCTCGCGCGAGACGTTCAGCGACAGGTCGTTGGAATCGACCACGCCTTTGATGAAGCGCAGGTACAGCGGCAGGAAGGACTCGGCCTGGTCCATGATGAACACGCGCTGCACGTAGAGCTTCAGGCCGCGGGGCGCTTCACGCTGGTACAGGTCGAACGGTGCACGGGCCGGCACGTAGAGCAGCGAGTTGTACTCGAGCTTGCCCTCGACCTTGTTGTGGCTCCAGGCCAGCGGGTTTTCGAAGTCGTGACCGATGTGCTTGTAGAACTCCTGGTATTCCTCGTCCTTGATCTCGGTACGCGGACGGGTCCACAGGGCGCTGGCGCGGTTGACGGTTTCCCATTCCTGGGCTGGCGTCTCTTCGCCTTCGGCCGCTTCGGCCTGCTCCTTGGGCAGCTCGATCGGCAGCGCGATGTGATCGGAGTACTTCTTGATCACGTTGCGCAGGCGCCAGCCATCGGCGAAGTCCTGCTCGTCCTTCTTCAGGTGCAGGACGATACGGGTACCGCGCTCAGGCTTGTCGATGGTGGCGACTTCGAACTCGCCTTCGCCCTTGGAGGACCAGTGCACACCCTCGGACGCAGGCGTACCGGCGCGGCGGGTGTAGACGTCGACCTGGTCGGCGACGATGAACGCGGAGTAGAAGCCCACGCCGAACTGACCGATCAGGTGCGAGTCCTTCTTCTGGTCGCCGGTCAGGTTCTTCATGAAGTCGGCGGTGCCGGACTTGGCGATGGTGCCCAGGTGCGCGATGACGTCATCGCGGTTCATACCGATGCCATTGTCTTCCAGGGTGACCGTGCCGGCCTCCTTGTCGAAGCTGACGCGGATCTTCAGCTCCGAGCCGTCTTCGAGCAGCTCAGGCTTGGCCAGGGCTTCGAAGCGCAGCTTGTCGGCGGCGTCCGAGGCGTTGGAGATCAGTTCCCGCAGGAAGATTTCCTTGTTCGAGTACAAGGAATGGATCATGAGGTGCAGCAGCTGCTTCACCTCGGTCTGGAAGCCCAGGGTTTCTTTTTGAGTATCCACACTCATGGTCTTCAAACTCCGATCAATGGCAGATGTCGCCACACGCAGGGGCTGCATGTTGGCGCGATGACTTTCAGATGGGGGCAGGCGAAGGCTTTTCAAGTGCACGCGGTGTCGAGGTGCGAAAACCGGACCGGCATCATCGGCCATGTAGGCCGGCAAAGCCGCGTGCGACGGCTGCCGAGCGTCGCTCGAAAGAAAGCGCGAACAGGTCACTCAGATATCTTTCGACACGGTGGAACTAATGCCACAGGGCCAAGCTCGAAGGAACAACTCACTTATTCAACAAGGAGAAACACCCATGCGTAAACCTTTTGCTTTTGCTCTGATGCTGGCTGCTGCCATGGGCCTGGCCGCGTGCGATAAGGCAAGCGAAAACAAGGCGCAAGATGCACAAGAGCACCGTGAAAATGCTCAAGAAAAAATGAACGACGCTCAGGACAAAGTGAACGACGCCGCTGAAGAAAACGCCGAAGCCGCCAAAGACCAGGCTGAAGCCAACCGCAAGGCCGCTCAAGAAGCTTCGCCGAACACCACCGCTCCGGTGACTGCTCCGGCCGAGCCTGCTCGTCAGTAAGCCGACACGCCGTTCGAAAAAACCCGACACTGTCGGGTTTTTTTATGGGCGCTCATTACCCTCCTCGTTCACCGATCAGGGTGAGACAGGCTCTTTGCCAGGCTCGGAAAGACGCATCTCCGTCGGCGTGAAGACCATGACCGACAAGACGTCCGAATGGAACTCCCGGCGATACAGGATGAAGACCACACCGATGCTCATCGCCATGAACAACCACGGGCTGATGAACCAGCTCAACATCACCATGCCGAAATAATACGAGCGCAGGCCGAAGTTGAACTGGTTGGCCGCCATGGACAATACACGCGCGGCTCGGGTGGCGAAGGCCTGGCGCTCGAGTTCGCTGACATTGCGCTCGCTGATCATCGGCGCCGACCCGACCAGGGTGGCGGCGAAGTTGTATTGGCGCATGCACCAGCTGAAGGTGAAGAAGGCATAGACGAAGACGGTCGCCAGGCACAACAGCTTGAGTTCGGACACCCCTTGCGAGGTGGGCTGAACGAACGGCAGATCGGCCAGCAACGACAGCGCGCGGTCGGAAGCGCCGAGCACGGTCAGGATACCGGCCAGGATGATCAGGGTGCTTGAGGCGAAGAACGAGGCGTTACGCTCCAAGTTGCCGATCACGCTGGCGTCGGCGATGCGGTTCTCGCGCAGCAGCATGCGGCGCATCCAGTCGTGCCGGTACAAATGCAGGACACTGGCCAGGCAGGCCGTGTCGCGGGCCTTCCAGCTGGCATAGCGGGTATAGCCGGCCCAGCAGGCGATGAACCAGCCGGCGGCGAGCAGGTTGGCCAGGTTGTCGTATAGGTAGTCCATGGTGTTCTCGTGCGTGTTCGGTGCAGGTGGTGGCGTCGGCATTCGACACTGGGAAGGTCGCGAACGCCACCCAACGGACATAAAAAAACCCCGCCTCAGCACGAGACGGGGTTGGATCGGTTCACGAACGTACGCAAAAGGGCTTGTGGCCCGCGCCGTTCGGGCTACCCATCAGACCAGCACGTGCCGGGGCTTGCCGAGCATCAGGTCGATGACGCACACCACGGCGAGCATCGCGACCGACGGGACGAGCCAGGCCAGGTTCTGCTCGCTCAGCGGCAGCTGATTCACGATGTCCGGCAGGTACACTTTCAGGCCGGTGCCCTTGAGCGCATCGATCAGGCCGAAGACCAGCGAAACCAGCATGACCGGGCCGAAGATACGCGCAGGCGACTTGAACAGGCCCTTGCAGAAGCTCAAGGCCACCACCACGATGCACGGCGGGTAGATGGCCGTCAGTACCGGCACCGAGAACAGGATCAGCTTGGTCAGGCCCAGGTTCGAGACCAGCAGCGAAAAGCCTGCCAGGATGACTACCAGCGTGCGGTAGGACAACGGCAGCACCTGGCTGAAGTACTCGGCGCAGGCGCACGTCAGGCCGACGGCGGTGACCAGGCACGCCAGGGCGATCAGCACGGCCAGGAAACCACTGCCCAGCGAGCCGAAGGTGTGCTGTACATAGGCATGCAGGACGGCCGCGCCATTGCTGGCACCGGCAGCGATCGCATGGCTGTCGGACCCCAGGCGGAACAGGCTGACGTAGACCAGGGCCAGGCCGACCCCGGCGATCAGGCCGGCAATGATGGCGTAGCGGGTGATCAGCTTGGGCGACTCGACGCCACGCGAGCGGATCGCGTTGACGATGACGATGCCGAAGACCAGCGCGCCCAGGGTGTCCATCGTCAGATAGCCGTTGATGAACCCGTTGGAGAACGGCGCCGCCACGTATTCCGGCTGCGCCTCACCGACGCTGCCTGCCGGCAGCATGAAGGCCGCAATGCCCAGGGCCGCCAGGGCGACGATCTTCAAAGGCGCAAGGAAACGGCCCACGGTGTCGAGCAGCTTGCCGGGGTACATGGACACGGCCAGCACGATCAGGAAGTAGACCAGGCTGTAGATGAACAGCGCCGTCGGGCTTTCGCCGGTCAGTGGGGCGATGCCCACTTCGAAGGACACGGTCGCGGTGCGCGGCGTGGCGAACAGCGGCCCGACCGACAGGTAGCACACGGCCGCCAGCAGCCCGCCGAAGAACTTGCCGATCGGGCTGCTCAGGGCGTCCATGCCGCCACCGACCTTGGCCAGGGCGATCACCGTGATCACGGGCAGGCCGACGGCCGTCACCAGGAAGCCGAGCGCCGCCATCCACACGTTCGGACCGGCTTGCAGGCCGACGATGGGCGGAAAGATGATGTTGCCCGCACCGACGAAAAGCGCGAACGTCATGAAACCAAGTGCCAGGATGTCCTGGCCTTTTAAGACTTTCATCGAAAGAAGTACCACACTGCTGAAATCGGGGTTCGAGAGGGGAATTCCCATGGGATAGCGGGAATGCTGCCCGGCTTGGTTGAGCCAGACCCGTTTAGCGTGTCGTCCCCTTTTGGGAGACGGGCACAGAGTGGCGCGTAGGGTACCGAATTTACCGGCCGAACGCACTGAAACAGTGACGGGGTGCGTCACGTACAGCGCCCTCGCCCTCTGTGCTGATGGCGATGGGGGCTATTATCGAGTGTTTGGCGGCAGTGTCTGTCAGAAAATTCCTATCATGGTGATAGAGACCCAATACCCCTGAACGCAAAAGGCCACCCGAAGGTGGCCTCTCGACTGCGTGGGGGTGCTGCTTAGTGCTTGGCTTGCCAGCCCGTCAGCTCGGCCAGAGCCTTGCCGATGTCGGCCAGCGAACGGACGGTTTTCACACCGGCGTCCTGCAGGGCAGCGAACTTCTCGTCGGCAGTGCCTTTGCCGCCGGAGATGATCGCGCCCGCGTGGCCCATGCGCTTGCCGGCAGGTGCAGTCACACCGGCAATGTAGGACACGACTGGCTTGGTCACGTGGGCCTTGATGTAGGCCGCCGCTTCTTCTTCGGCCGAACCGCCGATCTCACCGATCATGACGATCGCTTCGGTCTTCGGGTCTTCCTGGAACAGCTTCAGGATGTCGATGAAGTTCGAGCCTGGGATCGGGTCACCGCCGATGCCGACGCAGGTCGACTGGCCGAAGCCGGCGTCGGTGGTCTGCTTGACGGCTTCGTAGGTCAGAGTGCCGGAACGCGACACGATACCGACCTTGCCTGGCAAGTGGATGTGACCTGGCATGATGCCGATCTTGCACTCGCCCGGGGTGATGACGCCTGGGCAGTTCGGGCCGATCAGGGTCACGCCTAGCTCGTCGCACTTGACCTTGGCGTCCAGCATGTCCAGGGTCGGGATGCCTTCGGTGATGCAGACGATCAGCTTGATGCCGCCCAGGGCCGCTTCCAGGATCGAGTCCTTGCAGAACGGAGCCGGTACGTAGATGACCGAAGCGTCGGCGCCAGTGGCTTCGACGGCTTCTTTCACGGTGTTGAACACCGGCAGGCCCAGGTGAGTGGTGCCGCCCTTGCCCGGGGTCACGCCGCCGACCATCTGGGTGCCGTAGGCAATGGCCTGTTCGGAGTGGAAGGTGCCCTGCGAGCCGGTGAAGCCCTGGCAGATGACCTTGGTGTCTTTATTGATCAGGACGCTCATTACTTGCCCTCCGCAGCTTTGACAACTTGTTGAGCAGCGTCGGTCAGGCTGGTTGCAGCAATGATGTTCAAACCGCTTTCTGCCAGTACTTTAGCGCCCAGTTCGGCATTGTTGCCTTCCAGACGGACGACCACCGGTACCTTCACGCCGACTTCTTTCACGGCGCCGATGATGCCTTCGGCAATCATGTCGCAACGAACGATGCCGCCGAAGATGTTGACCAGCACGGCCGCGACATTGCTGTCGGACAGGATGATCTTGAAGGCCTCGGTCACACGTTCCTTGGTGGCGCCGCCGCCGACGTCCAGGAAGTTGGCCGGCTTGCCGCCATGCAGGTTGACGATGTCCATGGTGCCCATGGCCAGGCCAGCGCCGTTGACCATGCAGCCGATGTTGCCTTCGAGGGCAACGTAGTTCAGTTCGAACTTGGCGGCATGGGCTTCACGGGCGTCGTCCTGCGACGGGTCGTGGAAGGTCTTCAGCTTGGGCTGACGGTACATGGCGTTGGCGTCGATGTTGATCTTGGCATCGAGGCAGTGCAGGTCGCCATCGGCCTTGATCACCAGCGGGTTCACTTCCAGCAGGGCCAGGTCGTGATCCTTGAACAGCTTGGCCAGACCGACGAAGATCTTGGCGAACTGGGTGACCTGCTTGCCTTCCAGGCCCAGCTGGAAGGCCAGCTCGCGGCCCTGGAACGGCTGAGCGCCGACCAGTGGATCGATGGTGGCCTTGAGAATCTTCTCAGGCGTGTCGTGCGCGACTTTCTCGATGTCCACGCCACCTTCGGTGGAGGCCATGAACACGATGCGACGGCTCGAACGGTCGACGACCGCGCCCAGGTACAGTTCCTTGGCGATGTCGGTGCAGGATTCGACCAGAATCTTGGATACCGGCTGGCCGTTGGCGTCGGTCTGGTAGGTCACCAGGTTCTTGCCCAGCCACTGTGCAGCGAACGCCTTGGCGTCTTCCTTGCTACGGACCAGCTTGACGCCGCCCGCCTTGCCGCGACCACCGGCGTGGACCTGGGCCTTGACGACCCACTCGCTGCCACCGATCTTGTCGCAGGCTTCTGCGGCTTCTTCAGGGGTGTCGACTGCGAAACCCTTGGAAACTGGCAGGCCGTATTCAGCGAACAGCTGCTTGCCCTGATACTCGTGAAGATTCATGCTTTTTACCGTCTTCGTTAGTACTGCGCTTCGGCGCTGCCCCATCGCTGGGGCCGCACCACCTGTGACCGCTTGCCCTCGGGTGATCCCTCGGGCCCGGTCCGGCGGACATTCCGCGGTGAGTCGTGCACGCAAGACTCACGACGGGCAGACCGCCGTGGTTTCTTATGATTAACGCTTCTTACGGTTGGCAACGTGAATGGCACCGCCATTCACCGCCAGCGCGGCTTCGTGCAGCGCTTCGGACAGGGTCGGATGGGAGAAGACCATCATGCCCAGGTCCTCGGCGCTGGTGCCGAATTCCATGGCGATCGCGCCCTGCTGCACCAGTTCTGCAGCCGATGGGCCGATCACGTGAACGCCCAGGACACGGTCGGTCTTGGCGTCGGCGATGACCTTGACGAAACCACCGGTGTCGTTGGCCGCCATCGCACGACCACTGGCCGCGAACGGGAAGGTGCCCACGTTAACCTCAACGCCTTCGGCCTTCAAGGTCTGCTCGGTCTTGCCGACCCAGGCGATTTCCGGGTGGGTGTAGATGACGGACGGGATGAGGTCGTAGTTCATTTGAGCCTTGTGGCCCTTGATGCGCTCGACGACCATGATGCCCTCTTCCGAGGCCTTGTGCGCCAGCATCAGGCCACGCACCACGTCGCCGATGGCGAACACGCCCGGGACGCTGGTCGCGCACTGGTCGTCGACGTAGATGTAGCCACGCTCGTCGATGTCCACGCCGCTGTCGCTGGCCAGCAGGTCGGTGGTCACCGGACGGCGGCCGACGGCCACGATCAGACGGTCGAAGGTGATCTTCTGCTCGCCGTTGGCGTCGGTGTAAGTCACTTCGACTTCGTCGCCGTTGACCTGGGAACCGGTCACGCGGGCGCCGAGCTTGATGTCCAGGCCCTGCTTGGTGAGGATCTTCTGGGCTTCCTTGGACACGGCAGCGTCAGCGGCCATCAGGAAGGTGTCCAGGGCTTCGAGCACGGTGACCTGAGCACCCAGGCGCGACCAGACCGAACCCAGCTCCAGGCCGATGACGCCAGCGCCGATCACGCCCAGGCGCTGCGGCACCTGCTGGAATTCCAGCGCGCCGGTGGAGTCGACGATGACCTTCTGGTCGACCGGTGCCGGTGGAATGTCGATCGGACGCGAGCCGGAGGCCAGGATCACGTTCTCCGCTTCGATGATCTCGGTGGAGCCGTCCGGCTTGGTGACTTCGACCTTCTTGCCGGCCAGCAGCTTGCCGTGGCCCTGGATCGAGGTGACGCCATTGGCCTTGAACAGCGTGGCAACGCCGCCGGTGAGGTTCTTGACGATGTTGGCCTTGCGGCCGACCATCGCCGGTACGTCCATCTTCACTTCACCCGTGGAGATCCCGTGTACGTTGAAGCTCTCTTTGGCTTCCTTGTACTTCCAGGAACTGTCCAGCAGGGCCTTGGAAGGAATGCAACCCACGTTCAGGCACGTGCCGCCCAGCGCCTGCTTGCCCTCGGCGTCGGTGTACTTCTCGATACAGGCAGTGGTCAGACCGAGTTGGGCGGCCTTGATGGCGGCCACGTAGCCGCCAGGACCTGCACCAATCACTACCACATCGAATTTCTGGGTCATAAGGGATTCCTTTTCAGCAACAAGCTACAAGCGGTGAGCGGCAAGCTGCAAGACGATCCGCTTCGACGTGAAGCTTGACGCTTGAGGCTTGCAACCCACCGCTGTGTGATTAGATGTCCAGCAGCAGGCGGGACGGATCTTCCAGCAGGTTCTTGATGGTCACCAGGAAGGTCACGGCCTCTTTGCCGTCGATCAGGCGGTGGTCGTAGGACAGCGCCAGGTACATCATCGGACGGATGACCACCTGGCCATTGACCGCCATCGGACGCTGGAGGATGTTGTGCATGCCCAGGATCGCCGCCTGTGGCGGGTTGACGATCGGCGTGGACATCATCGAGCCGAATGTACCACCGTTGGTGATGGTGAAGGTACCACCGGTCATTTCTTCGATGGCCAGCTTGCCGTCACGGGCCTTCTTGCCGAAGGTGGCGATGCCGTTCTCGATTTCGGCCAGGCTCATCTGCTCGGCGTTGCGCAGCACCGGTACCACCAGGCCACGGTCGCTGGACACGGCCACGCCGACGTCGGCATAACCGTGGTAGACGATGTCGTTGCCATCGATCGAGGCGTTGACCGCCGGGAAGCGCTTGAGCGCCTCGGTGGCTGCCTTGACGAAGAACGACATGAAGCCCAGGCGTACGCCGTTGTGGGTCTTCTCGAACAGGTCCTTGTACTTCGAACGCAGCGCCATGACTTCGGTCATGTCGACTTCGTTGAAGGTGGTCAGCATGGCCATGTTCGACTGGGCTTCGACCAGGCGCTCGGCGATCTTGGCGCGCAGACGGGTCATCGGCACGCGTTTCTCGGTACGGTCGCCACCGCTGGTGACCACCGGTGCCGACGCAGGCGCGGCAGGCTTGGCGGCAGGCGCCGGAGCCGACTTCTTGTTGGCGATGGCCGCGACCATGTCTTCCTTGGTCACGCGACCGCCTTTGCCGGTACCGCTCACGGTCGCCAGGTCGATGCCGTTCTCTTCGGCCAGCTTGCGGGCGGCCGGTGCTGCGATCGGGTCGTCTTCGCCCGCCTCGGCTGCGGCGCTCGGCGCGGCAGCAGCAGGGGCAGCGGCCGGTGCAGCCGAAGGGGCGGCGGCAGCGCCGCCCTCCACGATCGAGCCCAGGACTTCGTCGGACAGGACGGTGTCGCCCTCGCCCTTGACGATGTCACCCAGCACACCATCGGCAGTTGCCAGGACTTCCAGCACCACCTTGTCGGTCTCGATGTCGACGATCAGTTCGTCGCGCTTGACCGCTTCGCCCGGCTGCTTGTGCCAGGTGGCAACGGTGCCGTCGGCGACCGATTCCGGGAAGGTTGGGGCTTTGATCTCGATAGCCATTCTCAGGTTTCCTTAAATACGGTTTCTTGTGCGAAGCATCAGACAGTGAAGGCGGCTTGCAACAGGCGTTCCTGCTGCTCGGCGTGCATCGACGCGTAACCACAGGCAGGCGCGGCGGACGCGTCGCGGCCGGCGTACTCCAGAACCAGCGACGGATCGAGGCGGTTCAGGATACGGCGCATGTGGTGCTGGCTGCTGTACCAGGCGCCCTGGTTCATCGGTTCTTCCTGGCACCACACCGCATGCTTGAGCTGGGTGTAGGACGAAAGAATCTCGACCAGGTCGTCCTCGGGGAACGGGTACAGCTGTTCGATACGCAGGATAACCGTGTCTTCACGACCTTCGGCACGACGTTTTTCCAGCAGGTCGTAGTAGACCTTGCCGCTGCACAGCACCAGGCGCTCGACCTTGGCCGGGTCGAGGGTGTCGACTTCCGGAATCACCGTCTGGAACGAGCCTTCGGCGAGGTCTTCGAGGGTCGAGACCGCCAGCTTGTGACGCAGCAGCGACTTGGGCGTGAGCACCACCAGCGGCTTGCGCAGCGGGCGGATGACCTGACGACGCAGCAGGTGGTAGATCTGCGCAGGCGTGGTCGGTACGCAGACCTGGATGTTGTGCTCGGCGCACAGCTGCAGGTAGCGCTCCAGGCGCGCGGAGGAGTGCTCCGGCCCCTGCCCTTCATAGCCGTGCGGCAGCAGCATGGTCAGGCCGCACAGGCGACCCCACTTGTGCTCGCCACTGGTGATGAACTGGTCGATCACCACCTGAGCGCCGTTGGCGAAGTCGCCGAACTGCGCTTCCCAGATCACCAGCGCGTTCGGCGTGGTGGTCGAGTAGCCGTATTCGAAGGCCAGGACCGCTTCTTCGGACAGGAACGAGTCGTACAGCTCGAAGCTCGGCTGGCCCGGGAAGAGGTTCTGCAGCGGCAGGTAGGTGCTGGCGTCCTTCTGGTTGTGCAGCGCGGCATGGCGGTGCGAGAAGGTGCCGCGGCCCACGTCCTGACCGGTGATGCGTACCTGGTGGCCTTCGAACAGCAAGGTCGCGTAGGCCATGGTCTCGGCGTAGCCCCAGTTGATCGACAGGCCACCGGCCTGCATCTTCTGGCGATCTTCGTAGATCTTCGAGACCTGGCGCTGGACGACGAAGCCGTCGGGCAGCGTCAGCAGCTTGCCGGAGAGGTCCTGCAAGGTCTTGAGGTCGAAGCGCGTGTCGTGGCGGGCGGTCCAGGTGTGGCCCAGGTACGGGCGCCAGTCGACGAACAGCTCGCGGTTCGGCTCCTTGACCAGGCTCTTGACCACGTGCAGGCCGTTGTCCAGCGCGTTGCGGTAATCGTCGATCTTGGCCTGAGCGCGCTCGGCTTCGATGCGACCTGCAGCGATCAGCGCTTCGGCGTAGAGCTCGCGGGTGGTGCGTTGCTTGCCGATCTGCTGATACATCAGTGGCTGCGTGCCGTTGGGTTCGTCAGCCTCGTTGTGGCCGCGACGGCGGTAGCAGACCAGGTCGATGACCACGTCACGCTTGAACTGCATGCGGTAATCGATGGCCAGCTGGGTGACGAACAGCACCGCTTCGGGGTCGTCGCCGTTCACGTGCAGGATCGGCGCCTGGATCATCTTGGCGACGTCGGTGCAGTACTCGGTGGAACGCGAGTCCAGCGGGTTGCTGATGGTGAAACCGACCTGGTTGTTGATCACGATGCGCACGGTGCCGCCGGTCTTGAAACCGCGGGTCTGCGACATCTGGAAGGTTTCCATGACCACGCCCTGCCCGGCTACCGCGGCGTCGCCGTGGATGGTGATCGGCAGGACCTTGTCACCGACGCGGTCGTTGCGGCGGTCCTGGCGGGCACGAACCGACCCTTCGACCACAGGCGAGACGATCTCCAGGTGGGAAGGGTTGAAGGCCATGGCCAGGTGGACTTCGCCACCGGTGGTCATCACGTTGGAGGAGAAGCCCTGGTGGTATTTCACGTCACCGGAGCCCAGCTCGTTCATCTTCTTGCCTTCGAACTCGTCGAACAGCTCGCGCGGGCTCTTGCCGAAGGTGTTGACCAGCACGTTGAGGCGGCCACGGTGGGCCATGCCGATGACCACTTCCTTGGTGCCGTAGGAACCGGAACGCTGGATCATCTCGTCGAGCATCGGGATCAGGCTTTCGCCGCCCTCGAGGCCGAAACGCTTGGTACCGGGGTACTTGGTGCCCAGGTACTTTTCCAGGCCCTCGGCGGCGGTCACGCGCTCGAGCAGGTGGCTTTGCACCTCGGCGGAGTAATCAGGACGACCACGGACGCTTTCCAGGCGCTGCTGGAACCAGCTGCGCTGCTCGGAATCGACGATGTGGGTGAACTCGGCGCCAATGGTGCGACAATATGTCTTCTCGAGGGTCTCGAGGATTTCGCGTAGGCTCGCCTCCTCTTTGCCGATGTACAGGTCGCCGGCACGGAAGGTCGTATCAAGGTCGGCATTGGTCAAGCCGTAGTGATTGATCGACAGGTCAACAGGCGCAGGACGCTGCCACAACCCCAGCGGGTCGAGTTTTGCAGCCTGATGGCCGCGCATGCGGAAGGCCTGGATCAGTCGCAGCACCTCGACCTGCTTCTTCTCGTGCTCACTGCTCACGCTCCCGGCAGACACCGGCTGGGCGCGGCGCTGGTTCTTCGCCAGCAGCACAAAATGATCACGGATCGCGGAGTGCGGAACATCGGTAGCGGTGCTGCCTTCGGCGGGCAACTTCTGGAAGTAAGTGCGCCACTCTTCTGGCACGGCGTTAGGGTCGTGCAGGTAAAGCTCGTAGAGCTCTTCCACATATGCAGCGTTACCACCTGAAAGGTGGGCGCTTTCCCACATGCGCTGCATCACGCTTTCTTGCATGCTTGGTCACCCTCGGTTAGGGGACGATCGACAAGAGCCAGGGAGCGCCTGAAAAAGCCCGAATACAGCGGCTCAATCATGCCACCGAGGATCCTGCAGATTTCCGGGTACCAGCCCGGAAGCCCCTGCTGGTCTCATAGCTTCATGGGTAATGAGCGGGGCCTTATGAGCCCATGCCCGGGTTTCACCTCGGCGCGGGGTGATTCCCCGCGCGTCGGTGTCTTGCAGGTACTGCGGATCGATCAGGTACCGCTTTGCAGCAGCATGTTACGCACGTGGCCGATTGCCTTGGTCGGGTTCAGACCCTTGGGGCAGACGTTCACGCAGTTCATGATGCCGCGGCAGCGGAACACGCTGAAGGGGTCGTCGAGCGAAGCCAGACGCTCCTGGGTCTTGGTGTCACGGCTGTCGGCCAGGAAGCGGTAGGCTTGCAGCAGCGCGGCAGGGCCGAGGAACTTGTCCGGGTTCCACCAGAACGAGGGGCACGAGGTCGAGCAGCAGGCGCACAGGATGCACTCGTACAGACCGTCCAGCTTCTCGCGCTCTTCGGGCGACTGAAGACGCTCGATGGCAGGCGCTGGCGTGTCGTTCTGCAGGAACGGCTTCACCTTCTCGTACTGCTTGTAGAAGATACTCATGTCCACGACCAGGTCGCGGATCACTGGCAGACCGGGCAGCGGACGCAGCACGAGCTTGTTGCCCTTGACCACGGCCGACAGCGGCGTGATGCAGGCCAGGCCGTTCTTGCCGTTGATGTTCATGCCGTCGGAGCCACAGACGCCTTCACGGCAGGAGCGACGGTAGGAGAACCCTTCGTCCTGTTCCTTGATCAGCGCCAGTACGTCCAACACCATCAGGTCCTTGCCGCCAGTGTCGACGTCGAACACCTGCGTCTTGGGCGCGGTGTCGGTATCCGGGTTGTAACGATAAACTTCGACTTTCAACATGGTAGCCACCCTTAGTAAGTCCGGACTTTAGGTTCGAAGGCCGGAACGGTCTTCGGCGCAAAGTTGACTGCACGCTTGGCAACCCGCTTCTCCCCGGGGAAGTACAGGGTATGGCACAGCCAGTTTTCGTCGTCACGGTCTTCGAAGTCTTCACGGGCGTGAGCGCCGCGGGACTCCTTACGGGTTTCGGCCGCGATGGCGGTAGCTTCTGCGACTTCCAGAAGGTTCTGCAGTTCCAACGCTTCGATGCGGGCGGTGTTGAACGCCTGCGACTTGTCGTTGATCTTGACGTTCGAGATGCGCTCGCGCAGGCCTTGCAGCTGGGCGATACCCTTCTGCATGTACTCGCCGGTGCGGAACACGCCGAAGTAGTTCTGCATGCAGCTCTGCAGCTCGCGCTTGAGGCTGGCGACGTCTTCGCCGGTGGTGCGCTCGTTCAGCTTGGCCAGACGGTTCAGCGCCACGTCGACGTCGGTGTCGCTGGCGTCACGGTACTGCACGCCTTCGCTCAGGGCTTTTTCCAGGTGCAGACCCGCGGCACGACCGAAGACCACCAGGTCGAGCAGCGAGTTGCCGCCCAGGCGGTTGGCACCGTGAACCGACACGCACGCCACTTCGCCGACGGCGAACAGGCCCGGGATGATCTGGTCGACGCCATTGGCGTCCATGGTGATCGCCTGGCCATGGATGTTGGTGGCGACGCCGCCCATCATGTAGTGGCAGGTCGGAACGACCGGAACCGGCGCGACGACAGGGTCGACGTGGGCGAAGGTCTTGGACAGCTCGCAGATGCCTGGCAGGCGGCTGTGCAGCACTTCCTCACCCAGGTGGTCGAGCTTGAGCATGACGTGGTCGCCATCCGGGCCACAGCCGTTGCCGGCGATGATTTCCTTGACCATCGAGCGGGCCACGACGTCGCGACCGGCGAGGTCCTTGGCGTTCGGCGCGTAACGCTCCATGAAGCGTTCGCCGTGCTTGTTGATCAGGTAGCCGCCTTCACCACGGCAGCCTTCGGTGACCAGTACCCCGGCGCCGGCGATACCGGTCGGGTGGAACTGCCACATTTCGATGTCCTGTACCGGCACACCTGCGCGCAGCGCCATGCCGACACCGTCGCCGGTGTTGATCAGGGCGTTGGTGGTCGAAGCGAAGATACGCCCGGCGCCGCCGGTGGCCAGGACGGTAGCCTTGGCCTTGATGTACATGGTCTCGCCGGTTTCGATGCAGATCGCGATCACACCGACGAACGCACCGTCCTGGTTCTTCACCAGATCGACCGCGTAGTACTCGTTGAGGAAGGTGGTGCCGGCCTTCAGGTTGCCCTGGTACAGGGTGTGCAGCAGCGCGTGACCGGTACGGTCGGAAGCTGCGCAGGTCCGTGCGGCCTGACCGCCCTTGCCGAAGTCCTTGGACTGACCGCCGAACGGACGCTGGTAGATGCGGCCGGTCTCGGTGCGCGAGAACGGCAGGCCCATGTGGTCCAGCTCGAAGACCGCAGCCGGGCCTTCCTGGCACATGTATTCGATCGCGTCCTGGTCGCCGATGTAGTCGGAGCCCTTGACGGTGTCGTACATGTGCCAGCGCCAGTCGTCGTTCGGGTCGGCCGAGGCGATCGCGCAGGTGATGCCGCCCTGGGCGGACACGGTGTGCGAACGGGTCGGGAAGACCTTGGTGACCACGGCGGTCTTGTGTCCGCCTTGGGCCAGTTGCAGCGCCGCGCGCATGCCGGCGCCGCCGCCACCGATGATGATGGCGTCGAAGGAAATGGTTGGAAGACTAGCCATGAATCAGATACCCCAGAGAATCTGTACGCCCCAGACGAAGTACGCGAACATCGCGATACCACAGATGGCCTGGGCCAGGAAACGCACCGCCGTTGCCGACTTGCCGATCGCCAGCGGCGTCAGGTAGTCGGTGGTGACGGTCCACATGCCGACCCAGGCGTGCGCGCCCAGGGCCACGAAGGCAAGCAGACTGAAGATGCGCATCAGGTTGCCTGAGAACAGCGCGTGCCACTGGGCGTATTCGAGCCCAGGGTGCGTGACCAGGTAGCCGAACAGAAAAATGAAGTAAGCCGCGAGAACGACCGCCGAAACGCGTTGCGCCATCCAGTCATAGAGGCCCGAACGCGACAGGTTGGTGACGTTGGTTACCATATCCAGACTCCCGCCAATACGCACAATACCAGGGAGATGGCGACGATGAGCTTGGAGCCCAGTCGGCCACCCTCGAGCGTTTCGCCAACGCCCATGTCCATGATCAGGTGGCGAATGCCGGCCACCAGGTGATACAGCAAGGCGGACAGCAGGCCCCATGCGATGAACTTGGCCAGAGGGCTGTTCAGGTAACCCTTCACCTCGGCGAAGCCTTCTTCCGACTGCAGCGACGTGCTCAACGCGAAGAGCATGAAGCCGAGGCCCAGGAAGACGATGATGCCGGAGACGCGGTGAAGAAATGAGGTTACAGCAGTGATCGGGACTGTGATGGTCCTTAGGTCTAGGTTTACAGGTCGTTGGCTTTTCACGGCTTTTTTCACACTGAAGAGCCCCTAGCTAACAGGGCAAGGTTGTTGGTAAGTGTACTGGTCAGGTACCCACCACCCAGGGAACGGCGACCCCCAGCGGAACGGGCTTGCTAGCCCCTGGCGGTCGGCTGTCGAGTATAGACAGTTAGGCTACTAATGACAACGTGGCGGCCTAGCCCGAAGAGCGCATTGCCTTTACTGGATAAATGGCGTAAATGGCTGGCAATTTCGTGAAAAAACCTCGCCGCACAAGGGTTTCAACCTGTCTTTAGGCAAATTGACAATCGGATTTATCTCTCTATAGTGATGCGGGCCCTGCGTGGGGGGCTGTCTGATGATTTCAAGCATTGAATAGGAGGCCGCATGGCTGACAAAAAAGCGCAGTTGGTCATCGAGGGCGCAGCCCCCGTCGAACTGCCCATTTTAACCGGCACCGTTGGTCCCGATGTCATCGACGTCCGCGGGTTGGGGGCGACGGGTCACTTCACCTTCGACCCGGGCTTCATGGCGACGGCGTCGTGCGAATCGAAGATCACCTACATCGACGGTGACAAGGGCATCCTGCTGCACCGCGGCTACCCGATCGAGCAACTGGCCGAGAAGTCCGACTACCTCGAGACCTGCTACCTGCTGCTCAACGGTGAACTGCCGAACGCCGAGCAGAAGGCCCAGTTCGTCAGCACGGTGAAGAACCACACCATGGTGCACGAGCAGCTGAAGACCTTCTTCAACGGCTTCCGTCGCGACGCCCACCCGATGGCCGTGATGTGCGGCGTGGTCGGCGCCCTGTCGGCGTTCTACCATGACTCGCTAGACATCAATAACCCGCAACACCGCGAAATCTCTGCGGTGCGCCTGGTCGCCAAGATGCCGACCCTGGCGGCGATGGTCTACAAGTACTCCATGGGCCAGCCCATGATGTACCCGCGCAACGACCTGACCTACGCGGAAAACTTCCTGCACATGATGTTCAACACCCCGTGCGAGATCAAACCGATCAGCCCGGTGCTGGCCAAGGCGATGGACCGGATCTTCATCCTCCATGCCGACCATGAGCAGAACGCCTCCACCTCCACGGTCCGCCTGGCCGGTTCGTCCGGTGCCAACCCGTTCGCCTGCATCGCCGCCGGCATCGCCGCGCTGTGGGGCCCGGCACACGGCGGCGCCAACGAAGCGGTACTGACCATGCTCGATGAAATCGGCGATGTCTCGAACATCGACACCTTCATCGCCAAGGCCAAGGACAAGAACGATCCGTTCAAGCTGATGGGCTTCGGCCACCGGGTCTACAAGAACCGCGACCCGCGCGCCACCGTGATGAAGCAGACCTGCGACGAAGTCCTGGGCGAGCTGGGCATCAAGAACGACCCGCAGCTGGAACTGGCAATGCGCCTGGAAGAGATCGCCCTGACCGATCCGTACTTCATCGAGCGCTCGCTGTACCCGAACGTCGACTTCTACTCCGGCATCATCCTCAAGGCGATCGGCATCCCGACCAGCATGTTCACGGTGATCTTCGCCCTGGCGCGCACCGTCGGCTGGATCTCGCACTGGAAGGAAATGCTTTCGAGCCCCTACAAGATCGGGCGCCCGCGCCAGCTCTACACGGGCGAAGCGCAGCGTGACATCCTGCCGCTGGAACAGCGCAAGGGCTGATCGCCACGCACGCCCTCGAAAAGGCCCGCACAGGTAACCGTGCGGGCCTTTTTTCTGTCTGTAGCCTCTGGACAGGCGCGCCCTTCAGGCGTAGGTCAGCGCCAAGTGTTTCTTGTCGATCTTGCCAACCGCCGTCAGCGGCATCTGCTCCAGCACCACGACGGCATCGGGGTACTTGAAATCGGCAAGCCCCCGCGTTCGCAGGTAGTCACAGACCTCTCGGCGGGTAGGCGGCTCGCCCAAGGGTCGAATGAAATAGACGACCCGCTCGCCCAGCTGTCGGTCCTCGAACCCGACCACGGCGCATTCGCCGATCCGCGCCCAATCGACCATCAGCTTTTCCATGTCGGACGGCGAATATTTCTCCCCACCGCGGTTGATCTGCTCCTTGACCCGTCCCACCACCGTCACGTTGCCCGCCTCGTCCAGGCGGACCAGATCACCCGTGCGGTAGAAGCCTTGCTCGTCGAATGCCGCGGCATTCACTTCAGGCCGCGCATGGTACCCCCGGATGGTATAGGGCCCTCGCACATGAAGCTCGCCAACGGTGCCTGGCGCTACCTGGCCGCCCTGCTCGTTCACGACCCGCAGCTCGTCGAAAGGCGACAAGGGGCGGCCTTGGGTATCGCGCTTGGCGTGCTCATCGTCCTCGCGTCGGTTGAAGCACAGCAGGCCTTCAGCCATGCCGTAGATGTGCTGCAGCTCACAGTCGAGCAGCGCCTTCAAGCGTTGCGCCGACGTTTTCGAGAACCGTGCTGCGCCCACCTGCACCAGCGAGAGGGCATCGAAGCGCTGTCCCGTGATGTCCAGGTATTCGATGAGCAGCTCGGCCAGCGAAGGTACCAGGGAAGTCACCGTGATGCGTTCCTGGTGCAGCACATCGCACAACTGCAGGATATCGGGCTGCGCCTGCAAGTGGACCTGCCCACCGGCCGTCAGGACACCCAGCACACCCGGGCACCCCAGGGCAAAGTTGTGTGCCGCCGGCACCACGCAGAGGTAGCGACTGTCGCCAGTCAGGCCACACGCCTGCGCCATGGCCGAGATGTTATAGGCATAGTCGGCGTGCGTGCGCGGAATCAGCTTGGGCACCTGGGTAGTGCCCCCTGACAGCAACAGGAAAGCCACGTCGTCCGGCGCTGGCTTGACGGCCGCCGGCGGCCGTTCTGGTGACTGCCAGCTGGCGTCGGGAATGTCGTCGAGGTAGAGCACGCCGCTCTCGGGCAGTCCGTTTTCGCACAGGGCGTCGGCCAGCATCGTATACGCGAAGTCTCCCAACTGGCGCTGAGCAATGTACATCCTGGCCTGAGCGATTTCCTGAAGCCCTAGCAGCTCGTACTGACGATGCCCCGGCAGTGCCAGGACGGCCACCGCGCCCACCTTCATGACGGCGAACAAGGTCACGAAGAAGCCGATGCTATTGGGCAGTTGCACGATCACCGTATCCTCGGCGCGCAGACCGCGTGCCTGCAGGTCGCTCGCCAGGACATCGGAGCGCTCCGAGAGCTGGGCATAGGTCAAGGTGGCGTGTTCATCCTTTAGGGCGATGCGGTCGCCATAGTCCGCCTTCCACTGCGTGAGGCAGTCGAGCAACGTGGTCGCCGGTAGCGCACCTGATTCCAGGTAACGCTCGAAAGCGACGGGATCGACATGGGATTTCATGGTTGGAGTTCCTGATTGAAACGCTCGCAGAAGCGGGACAGGTGCGATTGGGCGAGATTGACCTTGACGGTCACGGCGCCCGGGTGGGACAGGCAAGGGAAGAACTGCACAAAGCGCAACGGGTCGTGCATCGGCGCATCGACATGCACGGGCGCGCCCTGCCCCAGGTCGAACCGCTGCCAAGGCATGCCTGTCAGGTTGTTGAACAGCACCGCATGGCCATACAGACTTTCGTAGAGCGGCCGCAGCAAGTAACGTCCCGGCTCGCCTGCTTCCACTTGCGCGCAGATGGCCTGCAACTCGTCTTGCAGCGTGTCGCTGTCGAGCACGCGAAGCGTCGCCGCTTCACGAACATGATTGGCCAGCTCGGCCAGACCAGCCTCGCACACCTGCCCCGCGCTCAGCGCCACGGTGGGATAGCAGAGCAGGTTGCCCATGCGCGCCGGGCTCATGTCCATCAGTTGCCGAGCGTCGTAAACCGGGTAGAGCGCTGCACGCTCACCTGCATCGAGCGCGTCGGTCATGACGATCAGGCGCCACACGTAGCTGATCAGGTAATCCTGGCGCATGAAGCCTGGACACACGCAGTCCTCCAGCAGACGGTCGATGTCTGCCGCGTGCAAGGTGAAGGCCGCCTCGGCAAAAGGAGGCGATTGCTGCACGGCATCAGGGTACTGCCAACGATCGACCAGCGCTCCCTCCGGCACTGCACCCGGAACGGCCTGGAACGGCTCGAACACCGGCAGGCGCGCTGGCACGTCCCGACCCTGACAACACTCGGCCAGCCGCTCGAGGAACTCGAAGAAGGTCGTTCCATCGCTCAGGCCATGCCACACGCTGAAACCGACCACGGTCGCATCGTCGAAGACACTCAAGCGAATCTGCAGCAGCGGCTGCTTCAAGCTGGTCTTCGAACGTCGGTGCTGCTCACGACGGGTCCGATCGCAGAAAGGATCGAGGCGCTGGTACTGCCCCTCCAGGACCTCCACAGGCATGGCGCCTGGAACTCGAACATGCTCCAGACGCACGCCTTCGTTCGCACCGCTGACGACCATGCCCTGATCGAGGGTCATCTTGCGTCCGGCGAAATAGGGGTTGAGGTCCAAGGCCTTGGCCACATGCTCGGCGAAGACGCCGCCTTCGATGCTGTAGGCGTACACGAGCAGGTAGTCGGCCCAGGACTCGACCATCCTGTCAAGACCGCTGAGGCGCCATGGCTCACGCTGGCAATGCCCGCGCACCTCGAACACCTGCGCCGTCATGCGCCGACTCCGGGCTCGACGCCGGAAAACACCAGCGATACGTTCTGCCCGCCGAAACCAAAGGAATTGGACAACACATGGGTCAGCGGGACCCCGCTCTGTGTCTGGCCGGCGACACGCACGCCCTGCGCATCCAGGCTGCCATCGTAATGCAGAGTCGGCGTCACGGCCCCGTGAACGAGACTCAGGACCGAGACCGCAGCCTCCACGACCCCTGCAGCGTGCACAGTGTGGCCAACCATGGACTTGACCGATGTCACCCAAGGTCGGTGCGTGAACAGCTCGGCGATCACCAGCGCCTCCATGCGATCATTTTCTGGGGTGCTGGTGCCATGGGCATTGATGCAGTCTATGTCGTCCAGTCGCAGCCCAGCGCGCTCTACGGCGAGGCGCATGCAGTCGCGCATGCCACTGCCTGTCGGGTCGCCCTTGGTACGGTGAACGTTGTCGGTCGTGCTGGCACAGCCTGAGAAGCGAGCCAGAACCTGCGCCGAGCGTGCCGCGGCACTGGCTTCACTTTCCAGGATCAGGCAAGCACCGCCTTCGCCGATCACGAAACCATCGCGGTCCTCGCTGAACGGCCGACAGGCCGCCTCGGGTGATTCGTTGCGTGTGGATAATGCGGACAGGTTGTTGAACTTGGTCACGGTTTCGTCATAGATCGAGCTGTCGGAGGCCGCCACGATCACTCGCTCGGCCAGCCCATGGGCAATCGCCTCGTAACCGAGCTGCAACGCCGAAGCCGAGGAGGCGCAAGCCGTGGCGACGACGGCCGGGTACTCGGACAGCTGGTAGGTGCGGGCAAATTCGCTGCTGAGCGCCTCCTCTGAGGAAAGCGCGAAGAACGCGTTGTCGGTGCGCGGATGCGTCTGGTCACGCAGGCGCTGCGACCAGTAGTACATGCCATTGGGCAGGCTGTAATACATCCGGTCGAAAGCCGTCTGCCCGCTGTTGGTGGTCGCCTCTGCCACCACCTCGCGCAGGTAGGTTTCGATGACCGCCCGCGGGTTCGATTCGTGCTCGAACCGCTCGTCCACCGCGGCAAAGCGCGTTCGGATCGAGCCTGGCGCCAATCGTGCGCTGTGCTTGATGTGGCAGGCGCCAGCCAACAGCGCCTGCCAATTGGTGTGCGTACCCCGTCCGAGCGACGTGCTCAGGCCCAGCCCGGTGACAACCACGCGATGTGTGTTCATAAAGTCCTCGATATCAGAGATAGGTAGCCACATGGGCGATGGTCGGCTGGCTGAGAAACGCGGTCATGTCCAGGCGTACGCCACACTCGCGCTCGACCAGTTGCACGAAGCGGATGGCGAGCAACGAGTTGCCGCCGTGGGCGAAGAAATCCATGTCGGCATCGGTCACGGTCACTTTCAACAGCCGAGCGAATAACTGCGCCACGCGTGCCTGTTCGGCGGACAAGGTCACCTGCACCGTGCTTGGCGTCTGTGCCAACGCCAGGAGCGCGCGCTGGTCGACCTTGCCGTTGGTGGTCAGGGGCAGGCGATCGATCACCACCACCCGTTGAGGCCTCATGTACGCTGGCAGCGTCTCGACCCAAGGCTCGATGCGCACCGTGGGCGCCAGGCCAGGCGCGTGACCGAAGTCCGGTGCGTACAGCATGAACGCTACCAGCAGTTGGCCGTCGGCGTGCCCCGTCAATGAGTCGGCCAGCACCACCGCTTCACGCACCGCAGGATCACGCTTGAGGTGAGCCTCGATTTCCGCCAGCTCGACACGCTGCCCATTGATCTTGACCTGCGTGTCCATTCGCCCCAGGTACAGCAGATCGCCCGATGCATCGCGCACCACCCGATCGCCCGTACGGTAGAGCCTCAGGCATTCACCATCAGGCGATCGCCAGACAGGGAAGCGACGTGCGGTTTCTTCCGCACGGCCAACGTAACCATTGGCCAGGCACACGCCCGCCAGGCACAGCTCGCCCTCCTCATGTTCGGGCACCGCCTGCAACTGCGCATCGAGCACGAAGGCCCGTACGTTGCCGATGGGCCGACCGATCGGCACACGAATCGGCCATTCGCTCAAGGGGCGTGCGCTGTGATACTGCGTGACCACATGCGTTTCGGTCGGGCCGTAGTGATTGACCAGTTCGCATCCACACGCCTGTAGCCAATCGGTGATCTGCGGTGTCAACTGAAGCGCCTCGCCCGCCGAGATGACGTGGGACACACGGGCCTCGTCACCCTGTCGCCGCTCATGCGCAATGGCCAGCGCCTGCAGCACCGAGTACGGCAGGAAACAGCGCTGGACGTCATGGCTCTGGATGAACCGGTAGAGCCGGGACAAGTCTTGCCGCACGTCGGCCGGCACCGTTTGCAGTGCGCCACCACAGGCCACCGAACTCAGGACTTCCTGAACCGATACATCGAAACCCGGCGAGGCGAACAGCAGGGTCTTCAACGGTTGGGTGAAGGCGCCACCGCTTTCGAGCTGATGGTCGATCAAGTTGCACACGGCACGCCGCGTCATCTCGACACCCTTGGGCTGCCCCGTGGAGCCAGAGGTGTACAACAGATAGGCAGGGGCCGCCTCGTCGAGCACGGTCTGCGGCGCAGGCATGTTCTGTGTGGAGCGTTCGCCCTCGATCCGCCACACGGGCAACGGACGCTCGCCCTGGAACACGTCATCGGCCTCGCTTTGGCCATCGACCAGCACACAGGCCATCGCACAGTCGTCGATCATGTAGCGACGACGCGCCGCCGGCAGCGTCGGGTCCAACGGGACATAGACCATGCCGGCACGGAAGATGGCCAGCATAGCCAGCACACCCCAGTGCCGTTCGCCGACCTGCACGCCGACCCGCCAGGAGCCTGTGCCCAACCGACTGACGAGATCTGCGGCCAAGTGCTCGACGCGCTGATCCAGCGTTTCGTAGCACCAGCGCTCCCCTTCCGCGATCAAGGCCGGCGCCTGTGGCGTACGCTGCGCCTGGATGCGCAGATAGGCGGCCAGGTCGCGACCTGCTTGCAACATGTTCATGATGACGGGCTCCTTGCCACGTAGGCTGTCAGGTGAAGGCCTGTTCGAGATGGCTGGACGCTTGGGCGATCAAGGCTTCGTTATCGTGATCCCACGGGTGAAAATCGGGTCGATAGAAGTCTTCGACATGCACCATGATCGCCGTGAGCAGCCCCTGATCCCCATGCAGGAATGGGGTTTCGCGCAACCACTGGCGGATCTCGCGTGGCCGCCCACCTTCCATTCGGTACATCTGGCAGGCCGTGAACTCCAGGTTCTTGGCCAACTGCATGACCGTGCTCCGCATGACCTGATCGAGAAACGCCTTGTCGGCGCAGGTGCGCATGTACACATCGAACGCCACCGCCTTGTGCTCGACCTCCTCGACCGAGTGCCACAGCCAGAAATCGCGCACTACCGGGTCGGCATGCAGCAGCCAGCGTGGATCGCTGATCAACAGGTGCGAGACCACTGCAGTGAGGTGCTCCATGCACACCGTGGTGGCCAGCAACACGCGCGGATCGCCGTGCTCGCACAGGTCGTCGTTATGGTCCTTGTAGGTCGCCTCGATCGGTTCGAGCTGATAGCCCCGGTGCTCGCACACCCATCGGTTGTATTTGACGTGCTCCTGCGTATGAGAGGATTCCTGCTTGAAGAATACCTTCACGTCGTTGCGCAGGGCCGGGTCGTCGAGCTGGTCGAGGTAGTGACGCAGCGCCTTGATGAACATGCGCTCCCCGCTGGGCAGAGGTATCGACAGGGCATTGGCGATGATCGTGCGGAAGCGATCGCCGCCGTACCAGTTGCCAGCCAACGCCGACTTCAAGTCGAACGGATAGCGGCGAACGATCAGGGGGGATCGGTGGCGATGCGCGCTCACCGTAGGGTCCGTGTGCATCAAAGGTGTCCTCTTGGCGCGGGGCTCGGGCGGGTCATCATGCAGGGGTGGCATGGGGCATGGGGTGCGGTAACGATTGCAGCGCCTTGAACATGCCCGACAACTTCAGTTGGGTTTCCTGAAACTCGGCCTTGGGATCGGAGTCGGCCACCACGCCGCAGCCTGCGAACAGATAAGTGTCATGGGCGCGTACCAGCATCGAGCGCAAGGCGACGACGAAATCACCTTGCGCACGCGTGTCCATCCAGCCCACCGGTCCCGCATACCAACCGCGATCCAGCCCTTCATGCTCACGAATGAACGACAACGCCTGTGCCAGCGCCAGGCCTGCCACTGCAGGCGTGGGATGCAACTGCTCGACCACGTCCAGCACACCGATGTGTTCGCCTACGTCTGCCCACAGCGGGGTCGTCAGGTGCTGCAAGGTGGCGAGCTTGCGCAACTGGGGGCAGTCCGCCGCCATGGCCTGCCCGCCCAGGCGTGCCAGGCCGTCGGCAATCGTGCGCACGACCAGATCGTGTTCTTCGCGCTCCTTTGGCGAATTCATCAGGGTTTGCCCGAGCTGCCGATCGACCTGCGCATCGCCACCGCGAGCGGCCGTGCCTGCCAAGGCATGGGTGTGGACCCTCCCCTGTTCCAGGTGCGCCAGACGCTCTGGCGTCGCACCGAGAAAACAGCTGCCACCCCGGCGCACGGCGAACACATGGGCATCGGTGTCGCGTGTCCGCAGTCGGCGCAGTACGCTGGCCACGTCGACAGGTGCGGTATGCGTGCGCTGGACATGGCGTGCCAGCACTACCTTGCGCATTTCACCCGCGCGAATGCAGCGCACTGCATCGCCTGCCATGGCCTCCCACGCCCGACGTGGTATCGAATCGCAGTCAGCGTCCAGCGCCAGGAGGGCACTGGACGACGCCGCAGGCGCAGGCGCAGGCGCGCTCAAACAGGCCAGTATGGCCCGACGCTCATCGATCACCCTTTCGATGTCACTGCCCTGGGCGACCCGGGCTTGCAGCAGCAGCCAAGCGCCCTCGGCCTGACAAGACCATTGCACGGCATGCAGGGTCATGACAGCGGCCGGGAAGTCCTCCCAATGGGGTGCACGCCGTGACAGCGGGTCAAAGCGTGCACCTCCCATCAGCAGCGGTCCGACTTCGCCCTCCTGCACCCTGTCCTCCAGCCAATGCTGCCATTGCTCAGCCATGGCCCCCAGGGCAGTCTCAGGCCGCTCACGCAGCTCGGCAGCGCACCCTACACCGAACAGCAGACGATCAGGCGCTCGCGTATCGAGCAAGGCATAGGCCAGTGTCGAGGCCTCCGCTCTGGCGACGCAGGCAAACGCATCGATCCTCGAGGTCGGCAGCGCCAGGCTCGCCAACACCGGCTGGCCTCGCAAGGCGGCGCGTTGCCGTGCCTGTACGAGTACGCGGCGCCAAGCTCGCCAGCCTTGGTCGTCAATCGGCATCATGATGCCGACCCGTGTCGCTGCGCCCGCCAATACGCCATCTGCTGACCGATGTACCAATCGATCAGACCGCTGAAAAGCTGCTCGACATAATCAGGATCCAGCCCTGCTTCGACAGCCCATTCGCGCCGCTGCGGCAGCATGCGGGCGACGCGATCCGGCGCCGGAATGCTTTCCAGATCGGGCTTGAAGCGCGATGCGGCCTTGACGTATTGCATGCGCTGCCCAAGGCGCTCGATGATCTGCTGATCGAGGGTGTCGATGCCGACGCGAACGTCCGCGAGCCCTTGGCACTCACTAGGGGTTTTCATTGTTCGTTTTCATCCTTGAACGACGATCCGCCATGGGGCGGTCGATGATTGAAAAACGGGCCTACGCGTAGAACTGGCGCGCCCATGTCCGGAAATGACGTATCGGACCATCGACGCGGCTCAGCGGCGGACGCTCGATGTAGACCTTGTGCTCCCAGATGTCGAAATCCTTGGCCAGCTCGCTGGTCAGCCGCGGCACCAGGTATTTGACGAGCATCCGGTCCTTGCGTACATCGCCGGTGTGTTTCACCGAGACAGTCATGCGGATGTCGATCCGTCCTGCGGCCACCGGCGTCACGTACAGGAAGCTGCGAAACGCCAGCTTGCCGTCGTCGATCTCCACCTGCACACGGTGCAACCCCAACGCATCAAGCACCACCTGCGCCACGGCGATGGAGGGTTTGCCACTCAGCTCGCTGGCGCTGATCGATGTCCACCGTGCCAGGGCGCCCTCGAACCGGACATCGCTCAGTTCACCAATGGCCTGAGCCCCATGCACCGTCGTGAAGTGAGCGACGTCGACGCCGTTTTCCGCGATGTCCTGGGCATGGGCCCTCAGGTTCCAGGCGCAGTCCGGGCCATGCACGGGCGACGTCCACCCCTGGTGATCGGCCTCCAGCGGAGTCCATACAGGCGGATTGCCCTGGGCGTCGAACCAGGCTTGCAACATGCCGCCTCGCACGAGCGTGGGCCATTCGCGCAGGCCGACCTTCATCGGCCCGTCCACGAACGGAATCTTGCTGCAGCGCCCGCGTCCGTCGTATTCCCAGCCATGGAACGGGCAGCGCACATGCTCGCCTTCGACGACGCCGCCGTAGCCCAGGTGTGCGCCCAGATGAGGACAGTGCGCGTCATAGACCGCCAGCTTTCCGGAGGCCGTGCGGACGATGACGATATCGCGGTCGCACAGCCGTGCCGGCGTGATGGAAGCTGGCTCGAGATGATCGACCCATGCCACGGCATACCAGCCTTGCGGGGATGCACTGAACGGGAACCGCTCTGTCTGCATGACCTGTGCGACAGGCACGGCGGATGGAATGATCGGTGTGTTCATAGCGTCAGAACACCTCGAGCACGAAGGTCTCGTAACGGTCCACCCCGATCTGCGTGAGCAGCAGCGCGCGGCGCGGCCCCACTGCCGGTTCGGCGCGCAGCGCCACCGCAGCGAGGTAGGCCTGGACCGACACGGTCGCTTCGTGCAACTGGCCCATCAGCTGTTCGACGTCCAGCACGGGCACGTCCACGGCCAGTGATTGCGCCCACCCCCGCCCAGCCGCAAAACCATGGCTGACCAGCAGGCTCGCCTCGCAACTGACCAACCGATCGGCCAGCTGGTCACGGGTGACCGGGCCGGTCCTGGTCAGGCTGGCGATCGCGTTGGCTGGGTCGCGCTCGAGCACCAGACAGCAGGCAGCCGTGCCGAACACACCCAGTGCTTGTGCATCAGGGCCGGCCAGGTATTCATCGTGCATCGACTGATCACCATTGAAGACACCACCGACCAAGACGCTAGAGGTGCGTTCGGTGGCGAGTTTCTCCAACGCATGGATCATGGCCTGAGCAGAGGCAGCGGCCTCGCCGACAAACGTCAGGCTCTCACCCTTGAGCGCCAGCAGCATGGCGATGTTGGCTGCATAGAGGTTGGGCAACTCTGCCAGGAAATGCGTCGGACGCAGGCGCGCCAGCTCCTGATTGATGTCGAACGACGCGCGCTCGGCGCCCTCGAGGATCGCCGCATCCACCGCCTCGTTGCGCTCTCCGATCTTGGCAGCCATGTACAGGTCGCAGCGCTGCCGCTCAGCGGCGGTCAACCCCGATTCTTCGAGGGCCAACCCCGCAGCGCAGACCAGCATCTTCTGCCCATTGCCCATGGCGTTGAGGTCGCGGACCTTGGTCACGAAGCGCTCCAGAGGAAATGCGGGCAGCAAAACCTTGCCCCGTACCACCGGTGCCTTGGGGGGCAGTGAATGCGCGTCGCGCAGCATCATCGCGCCGCTGCTGTGGACGATGCCCATGCCCTTCACGTAACAGGTGTTGATCATGCGTGCCTCTCGATGCGCGCCAGCACGGTGCGCTGGAGCGATTGACGAAGGATGTCGTTGGGAAAGGGCATGAGCCGCAGCATCCATTGCGCCTTGGCCACCACCTGATCGCGCGTGAGCACGCCCTCGCAGACCAGGTAGCCCTCGGCACGGTGAACGATGCGCACGTCGCAGCTCAATCGATCGTCTGGCGCGACGAAGCCGGTGAACTTGGCCTGTTTCACACTGATCAAGAACGCCATGCCCGCGAAGTCCGACGACAACAGGTACAAGAACCCGCTGGCCTGGGCCATGAGCTCGACCATCAGCACGCCGGGCAGGATGGGATGGCCGGGAAAGTGCCCTTCGAAGACCGGTGCCGCAGCCGGGACGTGGCTGATACTGTGCAGCGACGTCCAGGGCTCCCACGCCACGACCTCGTCGACCAGCAGGTTCTGTTCGATGTTCATGCGCTGACAGGCGCACCGACGACGATACGATGAATGGCCGCCACGAAATCACTCAAGGTATGTCGGTTCTTTTCTCCATTTGGCGCACTGGCCGACCATTGTTCCAAGGGGAACTGAATCTTGTAGGTGTCTTCGATTTCAAAGACGATGTCGAGAAAATCGACACTGTCGATGCCCAAGTCCTGGGTCAGGCTTGTATCATCTTGCAAGCGTTCGATACCCAGGTCGGTCACGTCGCAATACTGCAAGATGATCTTTTCGACGGTATCGCGTACCTGTTGCACGGTGGGTTGGCTCATTGAACTACTCCTTGTGATAAATCAGTCATGGAACCGGCGAGAAATGCCATGAGGCATTCGAGCATGGGTTGATTTCGAAAGATGCCGGCATGGCCGAGTCCTTGGGTTTGCACATAACGCGAACATGGCCAGGCGTCATGCAGCACCTTGCCGCCCGCCTCCCACTCGATCACCGGATCGTCTTCGTCGTGGTGAATCAATACGGGCAACGTCAAGGTTTTGCACAATTCGATGGGTGAGTACGCCTGGCGCCACGTGCTGCCGAACGCTTCGTCGATGTCCTGCGCCAATGCATCCAGCGTCAGTCCCTGGACCTGCTGCAGCTCGAGAAATCGCTTGAAGACATAGTCCTGCGTAGCGGCTGGCGACAGACACACCAGTTGCTGCGCAGGCAATCCTGCGACGAGCGCCTTCATCGCCCAGCCACAGGCCATGGAGTGGGCGACCACCGCAGCAGGCACGGCGTAACGCTGCACGTCCACCAGGGCTTGCCAGATATGGCGTGATGGAATGAAACGTCCGTTCGGATCGTGCGAGGGGATGTCTACGGCCATGACGCCACGACCGGCATCACGCAGACGCTCGATCAGCGCGCCGAACTGTGTCGAGCTACCATTGGCGCCATGCACGCACAGGACCGAGGCCGGGCCTGTCCAGACATGCGTGCGCACCTCCAGGTCGCCCACCACGAAATGGTCGGTCTCGGCCTGCTCGAACAGCGACGCATAGGCACGCGGCACACGCATGGGCGAAGGTCGCGAGAAGGCTTGGGACGCCACGTCAGGCATGCGACGCCTCCGCACGAGTCGTCACGATGAAACGTGCCTGCTGCTCGATGGTCTGCAACTCCGGGTAGCGTGCCATGTCCAGTCGCACACCGAAGGCACCTGTACACTGCATGAACAATCGCATCAAGGTCAGCGAATTTCCACCGGCCTGGTGAAACGCCGTGGCATCGTCGAAGGGTTCGTCCGGCAACAGAGCACCCCACAGCGACCTGAGTTTCAGGCGCACTGAAGATTCATCCATGACGTGTGGCTCCTGCAAGCGAGACGTGCCGGCGCGTCGAATGTCCAGGCATTCGCAACCCTGCGCGCGGTCCGCCCGATAATTGGGCTGGAGCACTTGGGAAAAGGCGGCGTGCCACGTCAGACTGCAATGAACCGACATCCTGTCGACGGGGAACGAGCGCTTCGTCCTGAAGTGCTGTGTACGATCTTTTTTTACTTCAGCAGCATTTACAAAGTCCTGTCAAGTGCTCCCGAAGTCGAACACCGGCGCCAGTCTCCCCCCACACAAACTTCATGAAACGTACGTTGCGCTGAGCGAGTGTATCCACTAGGCTGGCCCGCTCGAAATAGAACTCCCGATGGAACGGGTTATTAAAAACACTATTCAAGGATGCGCGTGCCATGGACTTTGGCTGGACTAAGATTTCACGTTTCTTTCATCCTGTTTGCGCAGAAGAAACAGTGCGCGATACCCCGATCAGTGTGGAAATCGGTGGTTTCAAGATCGTTTTGTTTCGCGATCAGGCGCGCCGTCTCGTGGCCATGCCGGACCGCTGCCCTCACCGCTTCACGCCGTTGTCGATGGGTCGTGTGAACGAGCAGGGGCACATCGAATGTCCCTACCACGGCTGGAGTTTCGATGCACAGGGCCAGGGGCATATCCCGACCATGCCCGAGTCGCGCAAGTGCAAGATCGAGGTCCTCAAGACCTTCACTCGCCATGGCGTGATCTGGGTGGGCGGCGCTGACGCCGAGCCGCTCGACGACTTCGCCGACCCTGCCTATACGTTCATGGGCCAGTTCCCGGTAGTCTTCGACTGCCCGCTGCACGTGGCCTTGGACAATTTCTCCGAGGACGAGCACTTCCCTTATGTGCACCAGACCTTCGGCTGGGACCGCGAGGGCGCCAAGCACGTCGAGTACGAGTTCGAACAGGATGACCACAGCACCCTGAACTACTACCGGGGCCCCATCCGCAAATTTCCGTTCATGTTCCTGACCGGCGTCAAGCCTGGCGACATCTCGCACAACCGCTTCCACACGCTGTTCAACCCGGTGCGCAGCACCTACGAGTCCTGGGTCACGTGCAAGACGCGACAGACCAGTATCGGCGGGCACGTCAAGACCACAATCTTCTTCGTACCCAACGCCGCCAACCGGACCACGCTGTACAGCTTCGTCTACGCGCAAGCCAGCGATCGCAAGTCGGCGTTTTTCCAGAAGCATTTCCGCTCGTTCATGCTGCGTTTCATCAAGAAGGAATTCGAGGCGGATGGTGCGTTTTCCAGCCAGCTCGCGCACCTGCCGTACGCCTTGAACGGCACTCGGCTGGGCAAGTACGACAAGCCACTGGTCGTGCACCGCAAGATGCTTGAGCAGATCTATCTCGGCGACGCCTGACGCCTGCAGTTTCGTTCGCCACTACCCCATGAGGAGCACAGGATGTGCGGAATTTTCGCATCTGTCGGCCATGACCCCGAGCAGGTCGACCTGGAGGCCGCGCTGACGGCATTGACTCACCGTGGACCGGATGGACACGCAGGGTATCGCGATCCCGAACACGCGGTGGTATTGGGGCATACCCGGCTTTCGATCATCGATTTGGCCACAGGCGCGCAACCCCTGTTCAGTCAGGACGGGCAGAACGTACTGGTGTGCAACGGCGAAATCTACGACCACGCCCGTCTGCGCGCTGAACTCATGGCCGATGGCTTCACCTTCGCGACGGGATCGGATTCGGAACTCATCCTGTCCCTGTACGAGCGTGATGGCCTGGATTTCACCCGTCAACTGCGCGGCGAGTTCGCGTTCGTGCTGCTGGACCGACGCCTGCGCCGCGTGATCGCTTGCCGTGACCGCTTCGGTATCAAACCGTTGTTCCTGCACCAGGCGCCTGATCGTCCCGGTGGGCTGATGTTCGCCAGCGAAGCCAAGGCCCTCTTTGCCAGTGGGCTGGCCGCAGCCTCGATCGATCCGGTCAAGCTGCGCGACATGCTCAGCTTCGTGCCCATGGACAGCCCGTTCGAGCACGTCAGTGCCGTCGCGCCAGGTCACTGCCTGGTGGTGGACATCGAGACTCTGGAGAGCGAATCGATTCCTTACTGGCCGCTCGACCTGTTGCCCGAGCCACTGCCAGCACACTGCAGCGAGTCCGACCTATGCCAGACGATGCGCGCTCATCTGGAAGAAGCCGTAGCGCTGCGATTGCAAGCCGATGTGCCCGTTGGTGTCTACTTGAGCGGGGGCCTGGACTCCACCGCCGTGGCGGCCGTCGCCTCGCAGTTGCGTGATCAGCCAATCGACGCGTTTTGCATCTCGTTCAGCGATCACGCCGAGTTCGACGAAGCCCTGATCGCCGAACGTACCGCACGCCATCTGGGCGCGCGCTTTCACAAGATCGAGTGCACGCGCGAGGACCTGCTGACCCACCTGGAAGACAGTCTCTGGTTCTCCGAGACCCCCGCCGTCAACTACAACGGAGTGGGCAAGTTCCTGCTCTCCAGGCTCGCCCGTCAGCACGTCACCTGCGTACTCACCGGCGAAGGCGCGGACGAGGCGCTGCTGGGGTATGGCTACTTCAAGGCTGAAGGACAGGGCTTGTCCAGTCACGCCTATGGGCGCCATGCTGAGCGGACACGTTCGACACGCCCCAGCGGCGCCATCGAATTGGAGGAGGCCTTCGGGTTCGTTCCGCAGCCGGAAATGGCCGAGCTGTTCACCTCGCCCGCCCAGAATACGCTCAACCGGCTGTTCGCCTCTCGCCACCGTCGACACCTGGGCCTCACCTCGCCCCTGCATGCGTTGCGCCGCCGCTTGAACCGAGCCGAACTCGATCGTTTGCCGCTGCTCAACAAGCTGCAGACGTTCAGCATCCGTGGCCTGCTCAGTCCATTCATCCTGGCGAATCTGGGCGACCGTCAGGAGATGGCGCACTCGATCGAAGGCCGTACGCCTTTCCTCGATCATCGACTTTTCGAGTGGCTGGCCAAACTCCCGAACGAGTGGAAGTTACGGGGTGACGTGGAGAAATACCTGCTGCGTGAAGCCGTGAAGGACATCATCCCCGAAGAAGTGTACAGCCGCCGAAAATGGCCTTACATCACACCACCGCTGTGGGTACGCAAGCGATCAGGCGCGGCCATGGCCGGCTTGATCGAAACCTACCTGAGCAAAGAGGCGTTGACAGCGTCCGGCCTGTTCGCGCCGGGAATCGTACGGGTGATGCTGCTGGCCGTCAGGACCGGCCTGATCCCAGGTAGGCTGCGCGAAAAATTCAACAACTTGCTGCTGTTCATCCTGAGCGTGCAAATTCTGGAGAAACAATACGTGCAGCAATTCGATCACCATCTACAGGCCCGGCGTCAGGCGGCCCGGCCCGGCCCCGAGCCAGGCACGAGCGCTGTCGACACAGCCGCCCACGCCTTGAACGTCTCCTGACCTAGCCCTCAAGGGCGCTCGGCACGCGCCCTGAGGTGCTTCAAGGTATTGAACGGCGCTTCGACCACGAACTTGTTGGCTAGCCACGATGGCACGCTACCGCCTGGCTCGGTGTGCACCTGGTAGGTGACCTCGGTCGCCTCGCCCTTGGGCACCAGCTTCCAGAACCCTTTCACTTCGGCTACCCGCACATACCCCTGCTCTGGCGGAACGTAGCCTGGCTCGCCCGTCAGCGTGCGGGTCAGGCTGCCATCGGCGCCCTGGGTGCTGACCACATGCACCACCGAATCACGCGGCGTGACCGGCCACGGGGTATTGAAGCGGCTGTAGGTCCAGCTCTGGTCGCCTTCGTGCTTGAGCAGCTTCTGCGACTGGCATTCGTGTATCCAGGCGCAGGCGCCTGCCACGTCTTCCTGCAGTGCACGCACCTTGGCCAACGGCGCCTTGATCAGGGTCACACCGCGGTAGGCCTTGTACTTGGAGCCTGGCACCTCGCTCAGCGACACCTGGATGCCGTCTTCGTCCTTGGCCACTTTCCAGTCTTCGGCCCAGGCGCTGGGCGCCATCGACAGCCCCAGGGCAACCACCAGCGCGACTCGCGTGTAAGATCTCATCGTGTTGTTCCTTTTATCGAAGATCCAAGGGTTCACGCCGCCGTCATGCGCTCCAGCCAGCTGATGATCCTGATCGCCTCCTCACGGTCGCTGCCACAGACCTCGGCCTCGGCCTTGAACCCGCCGCACACCGCCGGCCGTTCGGGCCGACCGAACAGGCCACAGAGGTTCTCGGGCGACAGGTGCAGGCAGCGCTCGCCCGCCGGCTTGCCCTGCGGCATGCCAGGAATGGGCGAGCTGATGGAGGGTGCGATGCAGCAGGCACCACAGCCTTGACGGCAGATCATGAAACACGACTCCTGGAGCGGGACGGGACGTCCTGGGATAGTAACCGGCGAAACGGGCGTTTGACATTGCCCGCACCGGGAAAAAGGGAATGACCGAGCAGTCAGTTGCAGTTCACTGGCGGAACTGGAATTCGATGGCCGCGCCTTCGACGTCGCGCTGACTGTCGTTGCGCAATTGTAGCTGCATTTCGTTGCTGATCAGGCGCCCGTTGAGCTGAAACGCACTGTCCTGGGAGGGGTTCTCCGGGAACATCGCCGGCAGCAGCGTCTTGTGCTTGGGCGTGTTGTTGCCCACGGCCGGCTCGAGCTCCTTGACCATTTCCCTGGGGATGCTCAGGTCCAGAGGCGCCTTGGCCACCGGCGTGGCGACCGCCTTGCTTTGCAGCGCCTTGCGCCTGGCCTTTTTCTCGCGCGCCCTCTTGGCCGCCACACTGGCCTTGCTGGACTTGGCGGCAGCCTGTTTGGAAGACTGAGCAGGCGCCTTCTGGGTCTGGCCCTGCTTGCCTTCGGCACGCGGGGCAGCACCGGCCTGCGCAGCTTGAGTCACGCTCACCGCACCCAACCCGCAGGCCAGCCCCACCACCAGCGCGAACAACCGAATACGTTTCATGGGCACCACAACGTCTTTGCCTAAATCTGGATGCTGGCCGTTTGTCGCACGCCTGGCAAGGCTAAAACGCCAGTGCCGTGGGCTCTGTACACAGTTGTCGGGCCAGCATCCCCAATGTCACGAGCGCGCGTTCCGCCTCGCGGTTCCAGGGAATACCGCAGTTCAGACGGATGCAGTGATTGAATTGTTCAGTATTACTGAAGATCAGCCCTGGCGCGATGCTGATGCCCTGCTCCAGCGCCCGCACGTGCAGCTCCTGGGTGTTGACCCGCCCCGGCAGGCTCACCCAGAGGATGAACCCACCGGTGGGCCGGGTCATCTGCGTGCCTTCGGGGAAGTACTGCTGAACGGCGAGCTGGTAGGCGCTGAGGTTCTTGCGGTATTCCTGGCGGATGTAGCGCAGGTGCCGGTCGTAGCCGCCGTTCTCGAGGTAGGCCGCCACCCCCATCTGGGTCACGCTGCAGGCCGAGTGCGTGGTGAAGGTCTGCAAGCGCTGGATGTCGTCCTGATAGCGGCCAGGCACCATCCAGCCCACGCGCACACCGGGCGACAACGTCTTGGAGAAGCTCGAGCAGTAGATGACCCGGTCGAGCCGGTCGTAGGCCTTGAGCGCCTTGCTGCGCCCCTGCTCGAACATCAGTTCGCCATAGATATCGTCCTCGACGATCTGGATGTCGAAGTCCGAGGCCAGGCGCAGCAGCTGCTTCTGCCGCTCTTCGGGGATGGTGCCGCCCAGGGGATTGCTCAGGCGCGCGGTCAGCACCAGGGCCTTGATCGACCATTGATTGGCCGCCAGCTGCAAGGCCTCGAGGCTGATGCCGGTGGACGGGTCGCTGGGGATCTCGATGACCTTCAGGCCCAGGAGGTCCGCCAGCTGCAACAGGCCATAGTAGGTCGGGGATTCGGCTGCGATCAGGTCGCCCGGCTTGGTCAGCACCCGCAGCGACATCTGCAAGGCGTCGACGCACCCATGGGTCACCACGATCTCCCGTGGATCGACCAGCACCCCGGCATCGCGCATGCGAATGGCGATCTGCCGGCGCAGCGGTTCGTAACCGGGGCTGAACATGTAGCTGAAGGCGCGCGGGCTGTGGAACCGCGTGACCTTGGCCAGTTGCTGGTGCAGGGCACGCACCGGCAGGTAATCCACGTGAGGCACGGCGGCGCCGAAGGCGAAGACGCCGTCGCGGCGCGCCTCGGCCAGCACCTGCTGGATGATGCTGGCGCGCGTCACCAGCCCAGGGCGCTCGACCCGGGCGATGTCCGGGGTGGGGGCAGTCAGCGCCGGCGTCTGGTGCACGTAGTAGCCCGACTGCGGGCGGGCCCGGATCAACCCCTGGTCCTCGAGGTTGGCGTACGCCTGGAGCACCGTGGCATGGCTGACGTTGAGCTGCGCGCTCATCTTGCGCACCGACGGCACCCGCTCGCCTGGACGGTAGACACCACGGCGGATGTCGTCCGCCAGTTGCTGGGCGATGCGCTGGTAGAGCAGCAGGTTGGTCATGGCAATGTCTCGATGCGCAGGCTTCATTGTTCTTATGTAGCTCAGAGACGCAGAATACCGTAACAGTCGCGAAGTGTACTGATACAGATCGTCGATTCATCGACCGTACAGCACACCGCCGCGCCACGCCACGCAAGGCCGGTCAGTGCGCCGGGCCTTGCGTTGGCGCACGCGGGTCAGCGCAAGGGTGCCAGCCGACCCTTGTCGTCCGAGAACACCACTTCCACGCGACGGTTCTTGGCCCTGCCCCGCTCGGATGCGTTGGCCTCGACCGGGTACTGGTCACCATAGCCCATGACCTGGACGCGTTTTTCCTCGACGCCCAGGTCGATCAGCATGTCGGCCACCGACTGCGCGCGATCACGCGACAGCTGCAGGTTGTCTTCGGTCGCGCCGGTGCTGTCGGTGTAGCCTTCGATGCGGATCACCCGCCGAGGGTTGAGCTGGAGGAACTGCACCAGCTTGAGCACGGTACGGCTGGCCGAGTTCTTCAGCTCGGCCCGGCCGGTGTCGAACAGAACGTCGCCCAGGGTCAGGACCAGACCGCGGTCGCTGTCTTCCGACGCCAGGGCGGCGATTTCCGCCTCCAGCCATTTGCCCTGCTGCTGAACGCTGGCCAGCTTGGCCTCACGCAGGGCCAGTTGCAGTTGCTGGCGCTTGAGGTCGAGCTTGACCAGCCGCTCTTCGCTCAGGGCCAGGCGCGTGTGCTCGCGGGCGATCTCGCTGTAACGCTGGCTGAGGTAGGCGTACTGGCGCACGTCGCTGCCGCTGCCCACGTAGGTGGCCAGGCGCTCGGCACGGCCAAGGGACTCGCCGGCACGAATCACGTCACGTGGCGCGCTGCGCAGCACGTCGGCATCGTCCTTGACCTGCTGGAACGCGGCGGACGCCTGGTCGAGCGCCGCTTCGCTGCGTTGGCTGGCGCAACCGTGCAGGCCACCGATCGAGGCCAGCAGCACTGCCACCCGCCAAGGGTTCGACACACGCATCATGGGCGAGCCTCCAATTGCTTGCGCAAGCGCTGGATGCGCGCCTGCAGCGCCTGCACCTGCTCATCGCGCTTTTGCGTCAGCACCTGGGCTTCGGCCAGGCGTGCATCCAGCTCGGCCTGCTCGGCACGCATCCGCGCTTCGCGGTGTTGACCGGCCGACATGTCCGCACGGGCACGGGCCAGCTTGTCTTCGGCCAGCGTGAGCGCTGGCTGCTGGTCGGTCGCACCGACCGACTTGGCCTGCTCGAGGGCCTGCTCGGCCAGGCGCATCTGCTCATGGGGGGCGGGGTCCGTGGCGCAACCGGCCATGACGCCGAGCATCAGGGCCAGGCCCAGTGCACGCACAGGCACGCGCGTCACGCGCCGGGCCACGGTCAAATCCAATCTGTTCAAAACGGCTTCAGCTCCTGACGGGTAAGCGGTGGGCGACACGGGGTCGCGAAGCGGTGGCGCACCGCAGGTCGCGCATAGTAACCCGCTTTGCGCGCCGACGAGCACAGGTGCCGGCCAATCATTCGACCCCATCACGGGTATCGGCCGCCGTCGCTGTCTGCGCCTGCCAGCGGTGCAGATTGCGCTGCAAGGCACGTTGCCGGGCTGGCTCGAAGGCACCGTCGAGCAGGCGTCGCGACAGCGCGTCCTGCAACCAGGCCTCGTTGCAGGCCGAGTTGTGCGAGATCGCCAGGTAGCGCTCTGCACGGTGCGCGGGCACGCCACTGGCGATCACGTCGGCGCTCAGCCCCAATCGCTGCACCGTCGCCATGCCGACGAAGCGGTTGGCGATGACGTAGTCCAGCTGCCCCAGTGCCAGGCGCTGGAAGGCCTCCACCGGCGTCTGGGCACGCGTGAGGTCGAGCCCTGCCTCATCCCACCATTGAGCGGCTTCAGGTGCACTGCCAGCGTCGACCAGGCTGCCCTTCAGCGGCTGCAATTGATCGAGCGATGCGTAGGCAATCGCTGCGTCGTGGCGCGTCCAGACGTAATGACCCTCGACGTGCAGCGCCGGGTGCACAGTGTCGAATGCGGTCAGGTACAGGGCCTCGGGGGGCACGTCCAGCAACAGGTCCATGCGCCCGCTGCGTACCTCGTCGAGGGCCTGCTCGCGCGTCCCGGCCGAGAGCACGCGGACGCTCACGCCGATGTCGCGGGCGATCTGTTCCAGCAGGTCGACGTCGGCGCCGATCAGGCGGCCGGGATGAAGCGGGTCCTGCCAGACGTAGGGCGGGTTGTCAGGGCTGCCCGTGGCCACCAGACGCTCGCATCGCCCCGCCGCCCCGGCCGTGGGCGACAGCGCCAGGCCCCACAGGGCAGTCACGATCATGATTCGGCCCAACCCCGCCATCCCGGTCTCCTTCGCACTGACAAAAAAGCCCGGCGTTCGTGGGAACGCCGGGCCTCTTTATAAGTGACGCGAACGAATCAGACCAGCTTTTCCAGCGCCGGCACCGCTTCGAACAGGTCCGCGACCAGGCCGTAGTCGGCGACCTGGAAGATTGGCGCCTCTTCGTCCTTGTTGATCGCGACGATCACCTTGGAGTCCTTCATGCCCGCCAAGTGCTGGATCGCCCCGGAAATGCCGACGGCGATGTACAGCTGCGGCGCGACGATCTTGCCGGTCTGGCCGACCTGCATGTCGTTGGGCACGAAGCCGGCATCGACCGCCGCGCGCGAGGCGCCGACGGCAGCGCCGAGCTTGTCGGCCAGGCTGTACAGGTGGCTGAAGTTGTCGCCGTTGCCCATGCCACGCCCCCCGGAGATCACCACCTTGGCGGCGGTCAGCTCAGGACGGTCGGACTTGGCCAGCTCTTCGCCGACGAACGACGAAAGACCGGCGTCATGGGCGGCGCCGACCGCTTCGACGGTGGCCGAACCCCCTTCGGCCGCCACGGCATCGAAACCGGTGGCACGCACGGTGATGACCTTCACTGCCGCGCTGGATTGCACGGTGGCGATGGCGTTGCCGGCGTAGATCGGACGCTTGAAGGTGTCGGCCGACTCGACCGAGATGATCTCGGAGATCTGGTCGACGTCCAGCAGCGCGGCGACGCGTGGCAGGATGTTCTTGCCGTTGGTGGTGGCAGGCGCGAGCACGTGGCTGTAGCCGGCGGCCAGCTCCTTGATCAGCGGCGCGACGTTTTCCGGCAGGGCGTGACCGTAGGCGGCGTTGTCGGCGACCAGCACCTTGGCGACACCAACGATCTTGGCAGCGGCTTCGGCGACGGCGCCGACGTTCTGGCCGGCGACCAGCACGTGCGCCTCGCCCCCGATCTTGGCGGCAGCCGCCACGGTGTTGAGCGTGGACGGCGCGAGGATGCCGTTTTCGTGTTCAGCGATGATCAGGACTGTCATTTCAGATTACCTTCGCCTCGTTCTTCAGTTTCTCGACCAGCTCTTCCACCGACTTGACCATGATGCCGGCGCCACGGGCGGCCGGGGCTTCGACCTTGAGGGTCTGGGTGGTCGAGGCGATGGACACGCCGAGCGCGTCGGGCGTGACGGTGTCCAGCGGCTTCTTCTTGGCCTTCATGATGTTCGGCAGCGACGCGTAGCGCGGCTCGTTCAGGCGCAGGTCGGTGGTGACGATGGCCGGCAGCTTCAGGGCAACGGTCTGCAGGCCGCCGTCGATTTCGCGGGTGACGTTCAGCGCGTCGCCGGCGACTTCGACCTTGGAGGCGAACGTGCCCTGGGCGAAGCCGGTCAGCGCGGCGAGCATCTGGCCAGTCTGGTTGTTGTCGCTGTCGATGGCCTGTTTGCCGAGGATGACCAGCTGCGGCTGTTCCTTGTCGACCACGGCCTTGAGCAGCTTGGCCACGGCCAGCGAACCGAGTTCGTCGGCGGCCTCGACCAGGATGGCCCGGTCGGCGCCCAGCGCCAGCGCGGTGCGCAATTGCTCCTGGGCGGCGGTCGGGCCGACGCTCACGGCAATGATCTCGGTGGCGACGCCTTTTTCCTTGAGGCGTACGGCTTCTTCCACGGCGATCTCGCAGAAGGGGTTCATGGACATCTTGACGTTGGCGAGGTCGACGCCGGAGTGATCCGCCTTGACGCGAACCTTGACGTTGTAGTCGACCACTCGTTTGACAGCTACAAGAACCTTCATGGATTCCTCGTTACTCTCCGGTGAATAGAAAGTCGCCTGGGACTGGCCCGGCGATGCGCGTGGGTCTGGGCACGTCTGGAAACGTCTGGCGGCGGGTGGATCGACCATGGACCGACCGGCCCGGTCCGCACCAGGACAAAACCTGCGGGTCATTTCCTGTCGTGGCGTGTAGACTGCACGACGACCCGGGCCCTGGCGGGAATCCCCTGCGCTGCACCCGGTCTTCCAGCATGCTCACTTGCCCAACGGCCAGCCTACGGCGAGCGTAAAACCGCTCGTATCTTGACCGCATCACCCCATCGGGTCAATACGGCAAATCGGCCAGCGTCCAGCCGCGACCTGGCGTTTTCACGGGCTTCGAGCACATTCAAACAAACGTTTGTATTGGACCCTTCCCCTGGTGTAGATATAATGCTCGCCACGACAAAGCGGTGCAGTGCGGCGTTGGAGAAAGCCACGGCCCAGGCGCCGTGCACCCAGAGTTGCGCCCACCCCGACAAGCAACCGCTGATGAGCCTTGAGTAGGAGAGAACCTGTGGAACGCGAATACATGGAATTCGACGTGGTCATCGTCGGCGCAGGCCCTGCCGGCCTCTCGGCTGCCTGCCGCCTGAAGCAGAGGGCCGCCGAGACGAACACCGAGATCAGCGTCTGCGTGGTCGAGAAAGGCTCCGAGGTCGGCGCCCACATTCTCTCCGGCGCCGTGTTCGAGTCCCGCGCCCTCGACGAACTGTTCCCTGACTGGAAGGCCATGGGCGCGCCGCTGAACACCGAGGTCAAGCGCGACGACATCTATGTGCTCAAGGACCCGGCCGGCTCGGTCAAGGTGCCGGACCTGTTCGTGCCCCGCACCATGCACAACCAGGGCAACTACATCATCTCCCTGGGCAACCTGTGCCGCTGGCTGGCCCAGCAGGCCGAGAACCTCGGCGTGGAGGTCTACCCCGGCTTCGCCGCCCAGGAGGCACTGATCGACGAGGCCGGCGTGGTCCGCGGCATCGTTACCGGTGACCTGGGCGTGGACCGCGAAGGTCAGCCCAAGGACGGCCTCTACACGCCCGGCATGGAACTGCGCGCCAAGTACACGCTGTTCGCCGAAGGCTGCCGTGGGCACATCGGCAAGCAGCTGATCCGCCGTTTCGACCTCGACAGCGAGGCCGACCCGCAACACTACGGCATCGGCCTCAAGGAAATCTGGGAAGTCGAGCCGTCGCGCCACGAGCAAGGCCTGGTGGTGCACACGGCCGGCTGGCCGCTGGACGTGCTCAATGCCGACAACACCGGCGGCTCGTTCCTCTATCACCTGGAGAACAACCAGGTGGTGGTCGGCCTGATCGTCGACCTGGCCTACAGCAATCCGTACCTGTCGCCGTTCGACGAGTTCCAGCGCCTGAAGCACCACCCGGTGATCAGCCAGTACCTCGAGGGTGGCAAGCGCATCAGCTACGGCGCACGTGCCATCTGCAAGGGCGGCCTGAACTCGCTGCCCAAGATGGTCTTCGACGGCGGCGCGCTGATCGGCTGCGACCTGGGCACGCTCAACTTCGCCAAGATCAAGGGCAGCCACACGGCCATGAAGTCCGGCATGCTCGCCGCCGATGCCGTGGTCGATGCCCTGGCCGCCGGCCGCGAGGGCGGTGACCGGCTGGACGGCTACACCCAGGCCTTCAAGGCCAGCTGGGTCTACGAAGAACTGCACGCCAGCCGCAACTTCGGCCCGGCCATGCACCAGTTCGGCCCGCTGTTCGGTGCCGCGTTCAACTAC
This sequence comes from Pseudomonas entomophila, assembly GCF_013523165.1. Taxonomy (GTDB): domain Bacteria; phylum Pseudomonadota; class Gammaproteobacteria; order Pseudomonadales; family Pseudomonadaceae; genus Aquipseudomonas; species Aquipseudomonas entomophila_A. The sequence goes on along the minus strand of NZ_JAAMQI010000010.1, from coordinate 55,338 downwards.
ATCGACCAGAACTGGTTTAAGGGCAAGCTGCCCTTCACCCTGCGCAACAAGAAGCCGGACTATGCCTGCCTCAAGCTGGCTGCCGACTCCAAGAAGATCGACTACCCCAAGCCTGACGGCAAGCTCAGCTTCGACAAGTTGAGTTCGGTGTTCCTCTCCAGCACCAACCATGAGGAGGAACAACCGTGCCACCTGAAGCTGATCGACCCGAACGTCCCGATCGCCAGCAACCTGCCGCTGTACGACGAGCCGGCTCAGCGCTACTGCCCTGCTGGCGTCTATGAGGTGGTCAGCCAGGAAGACGGCAGCCCGCGCTTCCAGATCAACGCGCAGAACTGCGTGCACTGCAAGACCTGCGACATCAAGGACCCGGCGCAGAACATCGTCTGGGTGACCCCGGAAGGCGCTGGCGGCCCGAACTACCCCAACATGTGATCGACGCCGTCGCGTACGAAAAAGCCCAGGCCCTGCGACCTGGGCTTTTTCATGGGGACGCACACGGCCTCATGTCGGGTCAGCGTGCCCGTCCTACTCCTCGGCGCACCAGGCGGCACGCGGCGCACGCGTCTCGAGCGGTGCATGACGCCCGAAGTACCAGCCCGTCATCGCCCCCACCAGCCCCATGACTGCACAGAACGCTACGCAGATCCAGGGGCTCCACGGCATCAGGGCGATCAAGGCCAGGGGCGTGACGCTGGCCCACACGGCATACGCCAGGTTGTAGGTGAACGAAATCCCCGACACCCGCACCGGCGCCGGGAACAGGCCGACCATGATCGACGGCACCACCCCGACCACGCCGCAGCACAGCCCGGCCACCGCATAGGCCAGCCCCGTCCAGCCCCAGGCGCCGACCAGGTTCGCGTACAGCGTGCCGACCCCGACCGGCAGCAGCAGGCTGTAACCGATCAGGGCGCGCCAGGCGCCGAAGCGATCGACCAGCAGCCCGGCCACCACGCAGCCGATGTTCAGGAACACGATGCCCACCGCGCTCAGGGCGAAGGTCTGCCCGGCGTCCAGGGCGAAGCGCTGCTGCATCACGGTGGGCGTGATCACCACCAGCACCACCACCGCCGAGGTCAGCACGCAGGTCAGCAACGCTGCCGGGATCAATGCCTGACGGTGCCGGGACAGCACCTGGCGCAGAGGGAACGCCACCGGTTGCTCACGCCGCTCGCGCAGGGCCAGGAACACCGGCGTTTCGCTGAGCCAGCGGCGCAGCCAAACGCCGACCAGGCCGAACACGCCGCCCAGCAGGAACGGGTAACGCCAGGCGTGATCGAGGATTTCCTGCGCGCTGTAGACCTTGGCCAGGGCGGTCGCGGTCAGCGCGCCGAGCAGGTAGCCGAAGGTCAGCCCGGCCTGCAGGAAGCCCAGGGCGTAGCCACGCCGGCCCGGCGGCGTGTGTTCGGCGACGAAGGCCCAGGCGCTCGGCACCTCGCCCCCGACTGCCGCACCTTGCAGGATGCGCAGGGCCAGCAGGATCAACGGCGCGGCATAGCCGATGTCGGCATAGGTCGGCATCACCCCGATCAGCAGGCACGGCAGGGCCATCATCAGGATGCTCAGGCCGAACACCCGCTTGCGCCCCAGGTGATCGGCAAAATGCGCCATCACCAGGCCGCCCAGAGGACGCGCCAGGTAACCGGTGACGAAGATGCCGAAGCTTTGCAGCAGGCGCAGCCATTCGGGCATCTGGGGCGGGAAGAACAGCTGGCTCAGGGTCAGCGCGAAGAACACGAAGATGATGAAGTCGTAGATCTCCAGCGCCCCGCCCAACGCCGCCAGGCCCAGGGTCCGGTGGTCGGCGCGACCGAGCTGGCGCGTATGATCGAAAGCAGCCATGACAGCTCCGCTCTGAAAAAAGGAGCAGAGCATAGCAAACCGAGGCGTAGGACGTGTCCGAAACCACCGGAACGCACCCAGACACCCGCAGGCCGTCACCAGGCCCTTCGCCCCGGCCAACGCTGCACATGGCCTGCGCCTTTCACCCTCGCTAGGTCAACGTGACCGATGCCCGGGCGTAAGGCCACGCAGCTCGGTCACGTCGACCACCTACAGATCGCTTTCATGTGCAGCTTGCCACTGCTTCAGGCACTCAACCGAGCCGTGAGCGCACCGAGCTGACCGGACAACCCCTGCAACCGTTGCCCGGCCTGCTCAGTCTGGTGCACGGCGTGCTGGTTGTCGGTGGCGATCCGGGTAATGTCCACCAGGTTGCGCGAGATGTCGTCGGCCACGCTGGTCTGTTCTTCGGCCGCCGTGGCGATCTGCCGGTTCATGTCGCGGATCGCCTCTACCGAGGTGGTGATCCGTTGCAGCATGCGGCCGGCCTCGACCACCTGCCCTGCTCCGGCTTCACTGCGTTGCTGGCCACTCTCGATGGCCTTGACGGCCTCGACCGCGCCCGACTGCACGGCTTCGATGATCTGGTGGATTTCGGCAATCGAGGCCGCTGTACGCTGGGCCAGGCTGCGCACTTCGTCGGCGACCACGGCAAAGCCACGCCCGGCCTCGCCCGCGCGGGCTGCTTCGATGGCGGCGTTGAGCGCCAGCAGGTTGGTCTGCTCGGCGATGCCACGAATCACTTCCAGCACCTTGCCGATGCGCGTGCTGTCGTTCTCCAGATGGCGAATCACACCGGCCGTGCCGGCGATTTCGCGGTTGACCTGCTCGATCAGGTCGATGGTGGTCTGCATCACCTGCTCGCCGGCCTGGGCACTGCGATCGGCCTCGTCGGCGGCCTTCGCGGCATCCGCCGCGTGGCGGGCCACCTCTTGCGCCGTGGCGGACATTTCGTGCATGGCGGTGGCGACCTGGTCGGTGCGCTGGAACTGATCGTGGGTACCGCGGGCCATGTCGCTGGCCACGCCGCGCAACTGGTCGCTGGCGGTTTCCAGCGCCACGGTGTTGCGCTTGAGGCTGCCGATGGTCTCGGCGAGAAAATCGCGCAAGGTGTTGGCGGCCACGGCCAGGCGGCCCAGCTCGTCCTGACGACCGTCGACGACCCGCGCCGCGAAATGGCCTTGGCTGAGTTGGGCGACGTAGTCGATCAGCACACGAATCGGCGCGATCAGCGTGCGGTTGAGCAGCCACAGGCTCAAGACACCCACCGACAGCGCGGAGATCAGCATCACCAGCGCACCCCACCACACGGTGCGTTCGGCACGGGCGCTGATGCCCTGCGCCTGCTGGCGGGCCTCCTTGCGCAGTTGCTCGACCAGCGCGCTCATCTGCTCGCTGGCCGCGCGGTCCACGCCCTTGACCGCCAGATCGCCTGCGCGCGGGTCGCCCCCTGCGGCGAGGAATGCCTGCCGCCCGCGCTCATAGGCCTCGCCCAGACGCTGGTGACTTTCCCTGAGCTGGGTCAGCGGGCCACGCAGCTCGGCATCGCCCTCGCCGATCAGTTGATCGAGCAGGTGCTGTACCTGCTGCTCGCGCGCCTGGAACTGTTGCCAGTATTTGTCGAGCTCGGCTGGATCGCGACCGCGCAGCAACACGTTTTTCCATTCCTGAACCTGCACCTTGAACTGCAGGTTGGCTTCGTCGATCAGTTGCGACTCGCGCAGCGGGCCGTCGATCAGCGCGCCGTAGTCGCGCACGCTGGCGGACAGGAACTGGAAACAGACCATGGCGATCACCAGCATCGCCGCCAGGCTACCGCCCAGCAGGGTGAGAAATTGCACACGCAGGGATTTACGCAAGACAGTCACTCTCGGAACAAGGACGGAGAACGCAGCACAGACCGCTGGCAGGCAGGGTGCGGACGTCCTTGTGGTGCGAGTGAACCGCATCCGCCGGGGAGAAGGCGCCTGCAAACGGGCGACCCTCACGGTATGTGCAACAGCCGACGCGCATGCTCTCAAGCCAGTGCGACAAATTTGTTACAAACCGCTCACTGGCTTGACGTGATCTCCTGGCTGACCGAACTGCAGCGCCGCCAGCCGGGCATACAACGGGCTGCTGTCGAGCAGTTGGCGGTGCGTGCCGATGGCGACCACGCGCCCCTGGTCCATGACGGCGATGCGGTCGGCATGCTGCACGGTGGCCAGGCGGTGGGCGATGACCAGGGTGGTGCGCCCGGCCATCAGCGACGGCAGCGCCTGCTGGATCAGGTGCTCGCTCTGGGCATCCAGGGCGCTGGTCGCTTCGTCCAAAAGCAGGATCGGCGCATCGGCCAGCAACGCACGTGCGATCGCCAGGCGCTGGCGCTGCCCCCCGGACAGGCCGATGCCGCCCTCGCCCAACAGGGTCTGGTAACCGTCGGGCAATCGAAGGATGAAGTCGTGGGCGTGCGCGCTGCGGGCGGCCGCTTCGACGTCGGCCTGAAGGGCGTCGGGCCTGGCATAGCGCAGGTTGTCCTCGACGCTGCCGCGAAACAGTGCAGGCTGCTGCGCGACCAGGGCGAACTGACGGCGCAACGTGGCCGGGTCCAGCGTATCGAGGGCCTGGCCGTCGAGGCGGATGACGCCCTGCTGAGGGTCGTAGAAACGCAGCAGCAAGTCGAACAGAGTCGATTTGCCGGCGCCCGACGGGCCGACCAGCGCCACCGTCTGGCCCGGTTCGATGCACAGGTCCAGGCCGTCCAGCGCTGCGACGCCAGGCCTCGATGGGTAGGCGAACTGCACGCCCTGAAGTTCGACCCGGCCCGTGGCGCGCCCTCCTGGCATCGGTGCTGGAACGGCCGGTGGCAGGATCTGGCTGCGCGCGGCGAGCAGCTCGGCGATGCGTTCGGCGGCCCCGGCGGCGCGTTGCAGCTCACCGATGACCTCGCTCAAGGTGCCGAAGGCGCTGCCGACGATCAGGCTGTAGAAGACGAAGGCCGCCAGTTCGCCGCTGGAGATGCGCCCGGCGATCACGTCCATGCCGCCCACCCAGAGCATCACACCGACCGCACCGAGCACCAGCCCGATCACCAGGGTGATCAGCCAGGCGCGTTGGGCGATGCGGCGCCGGGCGACGTCGAAGGCGTCCTCTACCGTCTCGGCAAAACGCTGACGGTCGCACGCCTGATGGTTATAGGCCTGCACGGTCTTGATCTGACTCAGGGTTTCGGCCACGTAGCTGCCGACGTCGGCGACCCGGTCCTGGCTCTGGCGCGACAGCCGGCGCACGCTGCGGCCAAACAGCAGGATCGGCGCCAGCACCAACGGCAAGGCGGCGACCACGATGCTGGTGAGCTTGGGGTTGGTGACGAACAGCAGCACGATGCCGCCGATCACCATCAGCACGTTGCGCAGGAACATCGACAAGGACGAGCCGATCACCGACTGCAACAGCGTGGTGTCGGTGGTCAGCCGCGACTGGATCTCGGCGCTGCGGTTGTCCTCGAAGAAGCCTGGATGCAGGCTCAGCAGATGATCGAACACCGCACGACGCAGGTCGGCCACGCACCGCTCGCCGATCCACGAGACCAGGTAGAAGCGGCTGAACGTGCCCAGGGCCAAGGCCAGCACCAGGCCCATGAACAGGGCGATGGACTGGTTGAGCAGGTGCGGCGAACGGGTCATGAAGCCCTGGTCGACCAGCAGCCGGATGCCTTGCCCCAGGGACAGGGTGATGCCGGCGGTCACCACCAGGGCCAGCAAGGCCAGCAGCAGGCGCGTACGGTAGGGGCGAACGAAGCGCCAGGCCAGGCGCACGGCCTGGCGTTGCGGAGAGGACAGCGGTAAGCGCATGGGGCAGGCCTGTGAGAGCGAAAGGTCAAGACTATCATCGCGACGACCGGTGGGAACCCTGGCGACCCCACAGGCGTCCCACCCCACAGACGCAGCGCTGACCGGCCAATTGCCTCCATGCCTATAACCCTTCGTTCTAAAGGGGCTCTGGCGTTCCGAGCGCGATTCTGTTGGACTGGCATCGGCCCTGTCGAGGCTGTCATACGCCCGACATCGCCTGCGTCTACCCTGAGCTGAAACCTGATGAGGAGACAGGACATGAGCATGCACACCCACCAAGACACCCCGAACACCCAGCAACCGCATGAACAGCTTCACGCCTGTGGTTCGATCATCGATCAGCAAGGCCGCGAAGTGCCGATCACCGAGTCGATGATCCAGCAGGCCTGCAAGGAACTCGAAAAAGAGCGCAGTGAGTCGCATTGAATGCAGTAGGCCCGACCTTCATGCCGGGGCACGAGGTGTGAAGGTCGGGCTGTTTCGTTGAGGGGTGATGGATCAGTGACCGACCCCGTGTCGAAGCACTGTACGAGCTTCGCCCTGGATGCTTGCGTCATCGCGGGCAAGCCCGCTCCCACAGGTTCGGTGCAGGTCTGAGACCAGGCGTCGTACCTTCTTCGCTTCTTCGTACTGACCCCTTCCCTGCAGCGTACGTTGACCGGCACAGGCAACCTGTGTGGGAGCCGGCTTGCCGGCGATGGCGGCTGGCCCGTCACCACCGTTTCGCCCCTGGTCCAGGCCTCTACGGACAGCCCTCATCGCCCCCGACAGCGCTTCATACCACCTGCGCCCCCAACGCCCGCGCCAGTGCAGCTACGGCCTCCCCCTGCCCCGCCACCTTCACGCGCAGCCCTTCGATCTCCCGACGCGGCGGATACTGCTTGCGCAACCGATCGAACCCGGCCTTCTGCGCGGCCACGTCGCGGCTCAGGCTGCGGCGGAAGTCCGCATCGTCGCGACGCGGGTCGTACACCGCGCGGCACAGGGTCGAGAGCACCCAGGCCGGATCGGCGGCGCCGTCGAAAGTCAGTTCGGTCAGCGCCTGCGCAGGCAGCAGGGCAGCCAGGTGCACCTGCGGCGCCCGGCCCAGCCAACGGCACAGGGCCTGGTAGACCTGGGCCGTACCGCGCTGGCGGCCATCCAGGCTGTAACCGGCGATGTGCGGCGTTGCCAGGGTGCACAGGTCGGCCAGGGCCAGGTCCACCTGGGGCTCGCCTTCCCAGACGTCGAGTACCGCATGCAGGTCGTCACGCGCCTGCAGCCCTTCACGCAGCGCCGCGTTATCGACCACCGGCCCGCGGCTGGCATTGATCAGCCAGGCGCCGCTGCGCAACTGCGCCAGCTGTGCGCCGCCGAGCAGGTGCCAGGTAGGGTGCGGGCCGTCGCGCAGCAAGGGGGTGTGCAGGCTGATCACATCGCACTGCGCGAGCACCGTGTCGAGGCTGACGAAGTCGCCACCCTCGCGGGCCTGGCGTGGCGGGTCGCAGACCAGCACCTTCCAGCCCAGTCCACGCAGCACGTGCACCAGCCGCCCGCCGACCTCGCCTGCTCCGACCACGCCGTAGGTGCGCGTGGCCAGGTCGACGCCTTCGAGGTCGGCCAGGGTCAGCAGGCTGCCCAGCACGTAGTCCACTACGCCCCGTGCGTTGCAGCCCGGCGCGCTGGTCCAGTGGATCCCGACCTGGGCGAAATGCTCGAGGTCCAGATGATCGGTACCGATGGTGCAGGTGCCGACGAAACGCACGCGGCTGCCCTGCAGCAGGTGACGATCGACCCGGGTCACCGAGCGCACCAGCAACACGTCGGCGTCCTTGACGCAGGCGGCGTCGATGGCACGCCCTGGGTAACGGCGAATCTCGCCAAAGCCTGCGAAAAAGGCGTCGAGCAGCGGGATGTTTTCGTCGGCAACAATCAGCATGGCGCTCTCCAGTCAGGGGAGCGCAGTGTAGGCGCTGGGCGCACGCCCGACCAGCCGAGTGCTCAATCGTCCTTCTTGCGAATCCAGTACAGGTAGGTGCCGGCGTCTTCCTGCTGGTTCACCAGCTCATGCCCGAGGAAGGTGCAGAACTTGGGAATGTCGCGCCGCGTCGAGGGGTCGGTGGCGATCACCTTGAGCAGGCCGCCGGCCGCCAGGTCGCGCACGTGCTGGTGCAGCATCATCACCGGCTCCGGGCAATTGAGCCCGCTGGCATCGAGGACGGCATCAGGGGTGTGGTCGATCATGGGCAGCTCCGTGAAGGGGCCCCCATTGTCGCTCATGCGCAGGCGATCAGCCAACCCGCGCCGGGACCTCCAGGCGCACCCGCAACCCGTCGCCCGGGCTGTCGAACTCGAGGTGCGCCGCGCAGCGCTGGGCGATGGCCTGGACGATCGCCAGCCCCAGGCCGCACCCACTGCTCTGGCCATGGCGCCAGAACCGTTCGGTCAGGTGTTCGAGGTCCGCCTGGGGAATGCCCGGCCCATGATCGCGCACGACGAAGGCCGCGCGGTCCCCGCTCAGCTGCAGGGCCAGCTCCACGGGCGACTCGCTGCCGGCGTGACGCAATGCGTTGTCCAGCAGGTTGCGCAGCGCCGCCACCGCCAAGGGTGCCGGCATGCTCAGGTAGACCTGGGCGGCCTCGTCGGGCAGGCGCAGCAGAATGCGCCGCGGGTCGCCACCGGTGTCCTGCACGGCCTGGCGCACCACTTGTGCGGCGCTGCACTGGAGGCCATCGTCGAACGACAGGCTGCCCTCGACGCGGGCCAGCAACAGGAGCTGCTCCAGGGTTCGGTGCAGGCGGTCGGCGCCTTCCTCGGCATGGGCCAGGGCCTGCTCGCGCACCGGGCCGTCGGTCATGCGGGCCACTTGCAGGTGGGTCTTGACGACGGTCAGCGGGCTGCGCAGTTCGTGCGCGGCATCGTCGGTCAGGCGACGCTCGCGCTCCAAGGCCTGGGCAATGCGCCGGAACAGCTGGTTCTGGGTCTCCAGCAAGGGCTGCAGCTCGCTGGGCATGCCGGCCACCTGCAACGGCTCGACGCTGTCGGCGCGGCGCCGCATCAACGCGTCGCGCATGCGCTGCAAGGGTGCCAACCCCTTGCCCAGGCCGACCCAGAGCAGCCCCAGGCTGCCGAACAGGGCCATCAGCACCGGGGCGGACGCGGCCAGCAGGATCGAGCGGTTCAGCGCCTCGCGCTCCTCATGGCGGTCAGCCGTGGTGATGCGTACATCCCCATGCTCGTAACTGAAGGTGCGCCAGCTCACGCCGTCGATGACCTGATCGAGAAACCCGCTGCGCCGGGTGTCCATCGTGCCGTCGTGCGCATGGTTGCTGGCCAGGATCTCGCCGCGCAGCGAACTGACCTGGCACGCCATGCCGTCCGGCACGCTGAGCTGGTCGGCCGAAAAATGCGCCGCCTCGTCCCGGGCCGAGAGCGGCTGGGGCAACTGGTCGACCAGCCCGGCGACCATGCGCGCCGAGGCGACCAGACGCTGGTCGAGGGAGAACATCATCTGCTGGCGCAAGTCGCGCAGCATCCAGGCCGCGGCCAGGGCCCAGATGACGATGAAGGCGCTGCCCAGGATCAGGCTCAGGCGCAGGCGCAGGCTCATGACGCAGGTGCGCCAGGCAGCTGCGCCGGCCCCAGGCGATAGCCCAGGCCGCGCACGGTCTCGACGATACCGTTGCCCAGCTTGCGCCGCAGGTGATGGATGTGCACGTTGAGCGCGTTGCTCTCGACCTCGTCGCCGAACCCGTACACACAATCCTTGAGCTGTTCGCTGGACAGCACACGGCCCGGGTTCTGCAGGAGTGCCTGAAGCAGCGCCTGCTCACGGCGCGACAGGTCGACCGGCTGCCCGGCGAGACTGGCCTCGCAGCGGCTGGGGTCGTAGCGCAACGGGCCATGTTCGATGACGTTGACTGCGCGGCCGGCCACCCGTCGCAAGACGGTGTGCAGCCGCGCCGCCAGCTCGCGCAGGTCGAACGGCTTGAGCAGGTAGTCGTCGGCACCGGCCTGCAGCCCGTCCACCCGATCGGTGACGGCATCGCGCGCTGTGAGCACCAGCACCGGCAGGGTTTCGCCCTGCTGGCGCAGGCGTCGCAGCAGCTTGAGGCCGTCTTCGTCGGGCAGGCCGAGGTCGAGGACCATCGCGTCGAAGCGCGCGGCCTGCAGCATGGCTCGCGCTGCCGAGGCCGTGGCGACCCTGTCGACCACCAACCCCTGAGCGCCCAGACCCGCGACGATGCCGCTGGCGATCAGGTCGTCATCCTCGCAAAGCAGTACGTGCATGCTGGGCCTCCAGAAACGGGACACGAAGTGGAACAGGCTCGAATTAAGCCAGGATTATGCCGTGCACCCGAGGGGAAACAAGACCGCATGTGCCCGGCGAGGCAGCGATTAATCCGTGGTTAATCCCACCTGCCGAGCATGCCCCCTGTCTTGTCTCATCCAGGTGCTCGTCATGCGCTCGCTGCTGTTGTTCATCCTGCTGTCGCTCGCCGGGGCGCTGCAGGCCAACCCGTTCGATCGTCAGCCGGACTTCCTGCCGGTCGATCAGGCCTTCGCGTTCAGCCAGGAGCGGCTGCCCGACGGCCAGATGCGCTTGCACTTCGCCATCCGCGACGGCTACTACCTGTACCAGAAGCGCCTGTCGTTCGAAGGCTTGCCCGTCGAGCAACGCCCGGTGCTGCCAGCGGCGACGACGCACCACGACGCTTTCTTCGGCGAATCGGCCATCTACCGCCATGCCTTGACCCTGGACCTGCCCGCCAGCGCCACCGGCTCACTGCGCCTGGGCTGGCAGGGCTGCGCCGACGCCGGCTTGTGCTACCCACCGCAGACCCGCGTGATCGAACTGGGCGGCACTGCGCCCTCGGCCACGACGCCGGCCCTGGCCGACGATCAGCGTCTGGCCGGCACGCTGGACGGCCGTGGCCTGGGCTGGAGCCTGCTGGCGTTCTTCGGCCTGGGGCTGCTGCTGGCGTTCACCCCCTGCTCGCTGCCAATGCTGCCGATCCTGGCCGGGTTGGTGCTGGGCACGGGCGCCAGCGCGCGCCGTGGCTGGCTGCTGGCCGGGGTCTACGTGGTCTGCATGGCCCTGGTGTATGCAGCGCTCGGCGTGCTGGCCGCCCTGCTGGGCGCCAGCTTGCAGGCGTGGCTGCAGCAACCTTGGCTGCTCGGCGCCCTGGCGGGCCTGTTCGTGGTGCTGGCCCTGCCGATGTTCGGCGCGTTCGAGCTGCAACTGCCCGTGGCCCTGCGCGACCGACTCGATCGCGCCGGACAGGGCGCCCGCGGCGGCAGCCTGTACGGCGCGGCCTTGCTGGGTGTGTTGTCCGGCCTGTTGCTGGGGCCGTGCATGACTGCGCCGCTGGCCGGCGCGCTGCTGTACATCGCCCAGAGCGGCGATGCCTGGCAGGGCGCCCTGGTGCTGTTCAGCCTGGGCCTGGGCATGGGGGCGCCCCTGTGGCTGCTGGTGACCCTGGGCAACCGCTACCTGCCCCGCCCCGGCGCCTGGATGAACCGGGTCAAGGGCGTGTTCGGCTTCGTGTTCCTGGGCATGGCGCTGTACACCGTTCGCAGCCTGCTGCCCGCACCACTGGTGGTGGCCCTGTGCGGCGCCTGGCTGCTGGCACTGGCCTGGGCCCTGTGGCTGACGCTGCAGTCGCTGCCTCACTTGCGCTCGCTGGGGCTGGTCGCCGGCCTGTGGGGCGCGTTGCTGATGGTCGGGGCCAGCGCAGGCGCCGATAACCCTTGGCAGCCGCTGCACCCGTTCACTGGGCCAGGCATTTCCGGCGTGTTGCCTGCCTCTTACGAGGCGTTCACGACCGTCAGCGATCCGACCGCCTTGCAGCGCGAACTGGACGCAGCGCGTCAGGCAGGCCAATGGGTCATGCTGGACTATTCGGCCGCCTGGTGCGCGGCCTGCAAGGTCATGGAGCGCGAGGTGTTCGCCCGCGCCGAGGTCCAGGCCAGCCTGGCCGGTGTACGGCAGCTGCGCCTGGACGTGACCACCGACGGCGAGGCCAGCCGTGAGCTGCTGCGCCGCTATCAGGTGCCCGGCCCGCCCACGCTGATCTGGCTGGGTCCCGACGGGCAGGAGCGTCGCGCCCGTCGCCTGACCGGTCAGGTCGATGCGGCGACGTTCCTCGCACACTGGCAGCAGACCCGGAGCCAGGGCTGATGTTGAGCCTGAACCTTGGCCCTCTGACAGTGGCCTTCGATCATCTGGTGCTGCTCGTGGCGCTGGTCGTGGCAAGCCTGATCGGCGGGTGGTGGGTCCGGCGTGGCCACGTGGATACCCGGACACCCGTCTTCAACCTGCTGCTGGTGGGCCTGATCTGCGCGCGGATCGGCTTCGTCGTCGCCTACTGGTCCAGTTACCAGGCCGACCCTTGGCAAGCCCTGGACGTGCGCGATGGCGGCTTCCTGATGGCACCCGGTGTGCTGGGCGCCGCCCTCGCCGCCCTGCTGTTCGCCTGGCGCAGGCCTCACGCGTGTCGTCCGCTGGCCTGGAGCCTGCTCGGTGGCGTGGTCGTGTGGACGCTGGGCGGCCTGCTCGGCCACTGGCAGGTGGAGCATACCCGGTTGCCCGACCTGACCCTCGAGGATGCGCAGCATCGGCCGGTGCCCTTGCAGGGTTATGCCGGGCGACCGCTGGTGGTCAACCTGTGGGCCAGCTGGTGCCCACCTTGTCGCCGCGAGCTGCCGGTGCTGCAGGACGCTCGACGTGCCTATCCGCAGCTGACCTTTCTGCTGGTCAACCAGGGCGAAACGCCTGAATTGCTCGGCACCTTCCTGATGACCGCCGGCCTGGACCTGTCGCACGTGCTGTTCGATGAGCAGGGTGAGCTGGGGCGTCAGGTCGGCTCGGGCGCGCTGCCGACCACCCTGTTCTACGACGCCAATGGCCGCTTGGTGGGCAGCCACCTGGGCGAGTTGTCACGCGCCAGCCTGCGCCATGCCCTGCTTCCCCTTCTGCAGGCGGCCCCGCCTGCCCCCGATTCCAAAGGACCTTGATCATGCGTTCGCTTACACGATTGTCTCTGCTGTCGACCCTGCTGTGCGCCTCGCTGGCCCATGCCGAGTCGCTGCCCGAACCGATCCGCCAGTTGCAGGACAAGGGCGCAGTGATCAAGGGCCGCTTCGAGACGCCCGGCGGCCTGCAGGGCTACGCCGCCGAGTACCAGAACAGTGCCATGGCGCTGTACCTCACCGCGGACGGCCAGCACGTGCTGGTCGGCACGCTGTTCGATGACCAGGGTCAGGACCTGAGCGCCGAGCCCCTGGAGCGACTGGTGTACGGGCCGATGGGCGAAGCGGTCTGGGGCCAGTTGGCACAGTCGGCCTGGATCGCCGATGGCCAGGACGAGGCGCCGCAGACGCTCTACGTGTTCAGCGACCCCAACTGCCCCTACTGCACCCTGTTCTGGGAGCAGGTACGCCCCTGGGTCGCCTCGGGCAAGGTGCAGGTGCGGCACGTGATGGTCGGCATCATCCGCCCCGACAGCCTGGGCAAGTCGGCGGCGCTGCTGGCCGCGAAGGATCCGGCCAAGGCCCTGGCCGACCATGAGAAGGCGGGCAGGAGCAGCCCGCTGGCACCGCTGGCGCCTGTGCCTGCCGCCTTGGGCAAGCGGTTGGAGGCCAACCAGGCCCTGATGCAATCGTTGGGATTGAGCGCGACGCCAGCGATCTTCTACCGAGACAAGCAAGGCCGCTTGCAAAGCCTGCAGGGCGCGCCGGGCGAAGAACGCTTGGCGGCGGTGCTGGGACAACCGTAGGCCCCTGGCGCACCGCCCTGGGCAGGGCGCGTGGGCCGGCACCGAAGGCGCGGCGCGCCCTGCTCACGCCTTACCGTGCGCGGGGCTTGAGGTCCAGCCGCCGCAGGTGGCAGGTCACCTCTTCCCGGTCGTGGTACAGCTGCTTGCAGGCGATCGACACCCGCACCTTGCGCGCCTTGAAGCCTGCCTCCATGCGCTCGAGCAACCGTCGCACCTCGGCATGGCGTTGCTTCATCGGCAGCTTGAGGTTGACCACCGCTTCGCGGCACAGGCCCTCACCCAGCCAGGTCTCGATCAGCGACGCGGTGCGCGCCGGCTTCTCGACGATGTCGCAGACCATCCAGTCCACCGTCTGCCTGGGCTGCCAGGTGAAGCCGTCGGCCATCAGGTGCTGGACCAGGCCGGTGTCCATCAGGCTCTCGGCCATCGGCCCGTTGTCGATGGCGGTCACCAGCATGCCCCGGCGCACCAGCTGGTAGGTCCAGCCGCCAGGCGAGGCGCCCAGGTCGACGCCGGTCATGTCGTCGGACAGTCGCACGTCCCACTCGTCGCGGGGGATGAAGTGGTGCCAGGCTTCCTCCAGCTTGAGCGTCGAACGGCTGGGGGCCTCGCGAGGGAACTTGAGCCGCGGAATGCCCATGGGCCAGTGCGCCGAATTGCCTGCTTCGGCCAAGCCCAGGAACACCCGGCGCCCGCTGATGAAGGTCAGCAGCAAGCGCAGCCCCTGGGCCTGTTCGACCAGTCGACCGGCCTTGAGCAGGGCCTTGCGCAGCGGGACCTCGAACTTGCGGCAGAAAGTCGACAGCTCCTTGCCGTCGTTGCTGTCGAGCACCTCCAGCCACAGGCTCGCGCACACCGGCAGGTCGGCCAGATGCTCGAGCAGCACGCTGATGCGGTCCTGCTCCGGCAGGTCGACGAAGCGCCCCCGGGCCCATTGCCGGATGAAGATCAGCTGCTCGAACCGCACGCCGCCCATCAGCCGCTCCGGCCCACCGGGCTCCAGGCACACGAACTCGGCGCAGGCGGTCTGCGGTTTGCTGCGGGCATAGCCCGGCACGCCCAGGCGGGCGGCGTGCTCGCTGATCTCGGCGCAGACCTCGCCCTCGAAACCGGGCCGGCAATGCATCAACAGGGTATCCATCTTTCACTCCACGACGGCGGCGCCTCAGGCGCACGCCTTGTTCCACCGCGAGAGCCGCGGCGACAAGGCGGCGAATGATAAAGGAACCGATCTGAACCTGCGACCTGCCCGACCGGTCCAGTGTAGGGTCAGGTCGGGCGATGCAGCCCGGCCCTTGAGCCTGGTCCGTGCCGTGCGGACCCTCATACAGAGCGGTGACACCGGCGACACTTCATGATGTGCCGGGCACCGGCGCAGAAGGAGTTGGCAATGCCCTCGCTCGATAGCCTGAATACCCTCAAGACCCTCACCGTGGCAGACCGCGTCTACCACTACTACAGCCTGCCCGACGCCGCGCGCGAGTTGGGCGACCTGCAGCGCCTGCCGATGTCGCTCAAGGTCCTGCTGGAGAACCTGCTGCGCTGGGAGGACGACCAGACCGTCAGCCGTGACGACCTGCACGCCCTGGCCGGCTGGCTCAAGGACAAGCGCTCGGACCGCGAGATCCAGTACCGCCCGGCGCGCGTGCTGATGCAGGACTTCACTGGCGTACCTGCCGTGGTCGACCTGGCCGCCATGCGCGCCGCCATGGCCAAGGCGGGCGGCGACCCACAGCGCATCAACCCGCTGTCGCCGGTGGACCTGGTGATCGACCACTCGGTCATGGTCGACAAGTACGCCAGCGACCACGCCTTCGCCGAGAACGTCGAGATCGAAATGCAGCGCAACGGCGAGCGCTATGCGTTCCTGCGCTGGGGCCAGAGCGCCTTCGACAACTTCAGCGTGGTGCCCCCGGGGACAGGGATCTGCCACCAGGTCAACCTGGAATACCTGGGCCGGACCGTCTGGACCCGCGAAGAAGACGGACGCACCTTCGCCTTCCCCGACACCCTGGTCGGCACCGACTCGCACACCACCATGATCAACGGCCTGGGCGTGCTGGGCTGGGGCGTCGGCGGGATCGAGGCCGAGGCAGCCATGCTCGGCCAGCCGGTGTCGATGCTGATCCCGGAAGTGATCGGCTTCAAGTTGACCGGCAAGCTGCGCGAAGGCATCACCGCCACCGACCTGGTGCTGACCGTGACCCAGATGCTGCGCAAGAAGGGCGTGGTGGGCAAGTTCGTCGAATTCTATGGCGATGGCCTGGCGCAGTTGCCGCTGGCCGACCGTGCCACCATCGCCAACATGGCACCGGAATATGGCGCCACCTGCGGCTTCTTCCCGGTCGACGAGGTGACGCTGGACTACCTGCGCCTGTCAGGCCGCCCCCAGGAAACCGTCGAGCTGGTGGAAGCCTACTGCAAGGCCCAAGGGCTGTGGCGCCTGCCCGGCCAGGAGCCGGTCTTCAGCGATGCGCTGGCGCTGGACATGAACGAGGTGCAGGCCAGCCTGGCAGGGCCCAAACGGCCCCAGGACCGCGTCGAACTGCCGCGCGTGGCCGCAGCCTTCGACAGCTTCCTCGACCTGCAACCCAAGCCGGCGCGCAAGGACGTGGGCCGTCTGGAGAGCGAAGGCGGCGGGGGCGCAGCGGTGGGCAGCGCCGATCAGGCCGGCGAGGTCAGCTACACCCAGGGCGATGCGACCCATGTGCTGCGCGATGGCGCCGTCGTGATCGCGGCGATCACCTCCTGCACCAACACCTCCAACCCGAGCGTGATGATGGCCGCCGGGCTGGTGGCGAAGAAGGCCGTGGAGAAAGGCCTGCAACGCAAGCCCTGGGTCAAGAGCTCCCTGGCTCCCGGCTCGAAGGTGGTGACCGAGTACTTCCAGGCCGCCGGCCTGACGCCCTACCTCGATGCCCTGGGCTTCGACCTGGTCGGCTACGGGTGCACCACCTGCATCGGCAACTCCGGGCCGCTGGACGAGGCCATCGAACAGGCCGTGACCCAGGGAGACCTGACCGTGGCGTCGGTGCTGTCGGGCAACCGCAACTTCGAAGGTCGCGTGCACCCGCTGGTCAAGACCAACTGGCTGGCCTCCCCGCCCCTGGTGGTCGCCTATGCCCTGGCAGGCAGCGTGCGCGTCGACCTGACGCAGGACCCGTTGGGCATGGACACCCACGGTCAGCCGGTCTACCTGCGTGATGTCTGGCCGACACAGCAGGAAATCGCCGATGCCGTGGCCAAGGTCGACACCGAGATGTTCCACAAGGAATACGCCGAGGTGTTCGCCGGCGACGCGCAATGGCAGGCCATCGAGGTACCCCAGGCGGCCACCTATGTCTGGCAGGACGACTCCACCTACATCCAGCACCCGCCGTTCTTCGACGAGATCGCCGGGCCGCCGCCAGCCATCGATGACATCCAGGGCGCGCACATCCTGGCCTTGCTGGGGGACTCGGTGACCACCGACCACATCTCCCCTGCCGGCAACATCAAGGCCGACAGCCCGGCCGGTCGCTACCTGCGTGACAAGGGCGTGGAGCCGCGCGACTTCAACTCCTATGGCTCGCGTCGGGGCAACCATGAGGTGATGATGCGCGGCACCTTCGCCAACATCCGTATTCGCAACGAGATGCTTGGCGGTGAGGAAGGGGGTAACACCCTGCACGTTCCCAGCGGGGAAAAACTGGCGATCTACGACGCCGCCATGCGCTACCAGGCCGAAGGGACGCCGCTGGTGGTGATCGCAGGCCAGGAGTATGGCACCGGCTCGAGCCGTGACTGGGCCGCCAAGGGCACCAACCTGCTCGGGGTCAAGGCCGTGCTGGCGGAGAGCTTCGAGCGCATCCACCGCTCCAACCTGGTGGGCATGGGCGTGCTGCCGCTGCAGTTCAAGACGGGCGACAACCGTCAATCGCTGGGGCTGACCGGCAAGGAACGCATCGATGTAGGCGGATTGCGCGAGGCGACGATCCGCCCTGGCATGAGCCTACCCCTGCGTATCATCCAGGAAGACGGGCAGGTGCGTGAGCTGGAGGTGCTGTGCCGGATCGACACGCTCAATGAAGTGGAGTACTTCAAGGCCGGCGGTATCCTGCATTACGTGTTGCGCCAGCTGATCGCACAGTAAGGCGGCCTGCTTCGCCTCCCGGGGCCGTCTTGCGGCCCGGGGAGGACGCCGTCATCGTCTCGTACGACTCGGCCATCATCGTTGCCCTGCCTTCGGCCCATACCCGCCTCTGTATGGCATTCTGCCCTTCGAAAAAAAGGCCATTGCCTGGGAACTTTTCCCGAAATCGCGCTCAACAAACGCGCAGGGGTGCCGATAGCTGTTCAAAGCCTTCGCGGATAGAACAGCAGATGCGTAACAACCAACCGATCACCCAGAGAGAACGGACTTTCCCTGCCCAGCAGCGGTTGATTTCCACGACCAATGCCAAAGGGGTCATCACCTACTGCAACGATGACTTCATCGACATCAGCGGTTTCACGCGCGATGAGCTGATCGGTGCGGCGCACAACCTGGTCCGCCATCCCGACGTGCCGCAAGCCGTCTTCGCCCACATGTGGCAGACGCTCAAGCAGGGTCAGCCCTGGATGGGCATCGTCAAGAACCGCTGCAAGTCGGGCGATCACTACTGGGTCAACGCCTACGTCACGCCTATCTTCGAGAAGGACCAGGTGATCGGCTTCGAATCGGTGCGCGTCAAGCCCACGGCCGAGCAGATCCGCCGCGCCGAGCAGTTGTACCAGCGTCTGGCCCAGGGCAAGTCCGCCGTGCCGCGTCGGGACACCTGGCTGCCCGTGGCGCAGAACTGGCTGCCGTTCATCCTGGTCAGCCAGATCGGTTTCCTGATCGGCAGTTGGATGGGCCAGGGCTGGGGCTTCGCCCTGGCAGCCGCGTCGAGCGTGCCCTTGGGGCTGCTGGGCCTGAGCTGGCAGCAGCGCGGCCTCAAGCGCCTGCTGCGCCTGGCCGAGCAGACCACCTCCGATGCCCTGATCGCGCAGATGTACACCGACAGCCGCGGCGTGCAGGCCCGCCTGGAAATGGCCATGCTCAGCCAGGATGCTCGCCTCAAGACCTGCCTGACCCGCCTGCAGGACAGTGCCGAGCACCTGAGCCAGCAGGCGAAGCAGTCCGATGCCCTGGCGCACCAGAGTTCGACCGGCCTTGAGCGCCAGCGTGTGGAAACCGAGCAGGTGGCCACGGCCGTCAACCAGATGGCGACCACCACCCAGGAGGTGGCGACCCACGTGCAGCGCACGGCCGATGCCACGCAGCAGGCCAATCGCCTGACTGGCGAAGGCCGCCTGATCGCCGGGGAAACCCGCGAAGCCATCGAGCGCCTGTCCACCGCCGTGGGCGAGACGGGGCAGACAGTCACGCAACTGGCCAAGGACAGCGACGAGATCGGTGGCGTGGTCGATGTGATCAAGGGCATTGCCGATCAGACCAACCTGCTGGCACTCAATGCCGCCATCGAAGCGGCACGGGCAGGCGAGATGGGCCGTGGCTTTGCGGTGGTTGCCGATGAAGTGCGCCAGCTGGCGCAGCGCACGGCCGAGTCCACCGGGCAGATCCATGCGCTGATCGCCAAGCTGCAACAGACCGCCAACAACGCGGTGCTGACCATGGAGGCCGGGCATCGTCAGGCCGAAGAAGGCGTGGCACGGGTGATGGAAGCCGACCGGGCGTTGTCGGGCATCAGCGATGCGGTGGCGCACATCACCGACATGACCACCCAGATCGCCGCCGCGACCGAAGAGCAGACCGCCGTGGCCGACGAGATCAGCCGCAACATCACCACCATCGCACAACTGGCCGACCAGACCTCGGAACAGGCCCAGAGCTCGGCGCTGCTGAGCGAGGAGCTGACGCGCACGGCGACGGGTCAGTATTCGCTGGTCGAGCGGTTCAACCGGTAGGTGCGAAAGGCAGTGGGCTGGCCAGTGATTGAGGCGGTGCATGACAGGGCCTCATCGCTGGCAAGCCAGCTCTCATAGAACATAAGATATTTTGTTGATTTTAAAAGGAATAATTTCAGGATTTTGTGGGCCCTGCGGGCCCAATCGCGGCACAGGGGCCGCTCCCACAGGTGACTGCGATAGCTTGCAACCCCGCGGTGGGACTACGGGTGTAGGAGCGGCCCCTGCCGGGGCGCCGGACCGGCCGCGATGGGCCGCAAAGCGGCCCTAAATCGATCAGCAATAAAGCTCCGGATCCTGCCAGCTACCGTCGGCGCCAAGGCGGCGGGCGGACTCCCACTGGTCCTCATTCCAAGCAACTCTGCCCGGTATCAGCCCATTGACTGGCACCCTGTGGGAGCGGGCTTGCCCGCGATGCAGGCGGCGCCAGTGCACAGACAGGCGACTCGACTGAACACACCTCCGTGTGTCGAAGGCAGCGTCCTATCAGGCCCAGTCCAAGGTCAGCGCGCTGTCGAATGCCCGCTCTTCCCCTGTGAGGGGATCCACGAAACTCAACCCTTGCGCCAGCAGTTTCAACGGCTTCTGGTAGTCATCGGCCTGCGCGACCAGGGTCGGGTAGAACGGATCGTACTGAATCGCAGCCCCCAACGCGGCCATGTGCACCCGCAACTGGTGCGTCTTGCCCGTCACCGGGGACAGCCCGTAGCGCCACCACTCACCCCGCTTTTCCAGCACCTGGAGGTGGGTTTCGCTGTTCGCCACGCCGGGCACTTCCTGCATGCGGAAGAACGGTTCCCCATGGGCCAGCCGACTCGTGTGGACGTACGGCACTGGCAGGTCGGGCAAGGCCGGGGCGATGGCCTGGTACTGCTTGTCGATACGGCGCTCGGGAAACAGCCGCTGGTAGGCGCTGCGGCTCTGGGGGTTGCTGGAGAACAGCACCAGCCCGGCGGTGTGACGATCGATGCGATGCAGCGGAACCAGGTGCGGATTGTCCAGCCGACGGATCAAGCGGCGCAGCAAGGTCTGCTCGACGTACTCGCCCGTCGGCGTCACCGGCAGAAAATGCGGCTTGTCGACCACCACCAGGTGCTCGTCGACGTGCAGGATGACCTCCTGAACCGGAATCGGGCGCTCGTTGGGCACTTCGCGAAAATAATGCAGCCGCAGACCGCGGCGATAGGGCAAGTCCGCCGGCACCGGCTGGCCTGCGGCATCGAGCACGCGACCCCGCTGAAAACGGTCGAGCCACCCTTCCCGGCCCACGGCCTTGAAATGCTCGCTCAGGCAATCGAGCACGGTGCTCCATGCACCGGGCGGGAGGCAGACCGTGCTGGCTTGCTGCAAGGCGGGGTCGAACGGCGCGGACATGGCAATGACTCGGTGACGAAAAGACGCGGCATTATCCGCCAAGCGCGACGGGGCAACCAGCGTTCGGCGATGTCTCGCTGCGCTCCTTGAGCCAGCGCAGCACCTGCACGGCCTCCCAGCGGCTGGGGTCGTACAAGGCATAGACCTGCCCTTCGTAACCGACCACATCGAGCGGCCGATGATAACCGGCGCGCTGGAACAAGGCCTCGACCTCGGCGAAACAGGTGTTGAAGTGCACCTTGCCGAACGGCGTGCGCTCACCGACCACCAGGCCGTCGAGGCGCAGCTCCAGCGCCGCCTCGAGGACGCTGTCCACCTCCATGCGATTGACGCTGTACTTCAATTGCTCGACATTGACCATCGGTTCTCTACCACCTTCACTGTATAGGCATACAGGATAGAGAGCCTGCCCGGCAACGTCAAACGGCAACGCCTCCCCCTCAGCGCAGAAAGCTGGCGATCTGCGCCTCGTCGAACGGCCAGTCGAGCTCGGCACCCGTGTCGCACCGACGCAGCACCGGCAGGCGCCAGGCATAGCGCTCGATGCACTCCGGGTGCTCGCTGATGTCGACCAGCTCGACCAGCAGGCCGTGGTCGACCCAGGGCATGAGCAAGTTTTCGGCCACCTCGCACAGGTGGCACCCCAGGGTTGCGAACAACTGGCATTCAGGTGGCATGTCCAGCCTCTCCGACGACAGAGCAGCCCTCAGTCTAAGCCCATCGACAGCCGCTTGCACCGACCGCCCGCCGCAGGGACCGGACCGCTCAGTCCTGGCTGGTGGCGCCAATCCGGTGCAAGGCCAGGTCCGCGCCCTGGAACTCCTGCTCCTGATCCAGGCGCAGACCGTGCATCCACTTGATCGCGCCATAGACGACGAAGCCGCCGACCAGCGCCACCAGCACGCCGGCCAGGCTGCCGATCACCTGGCTGATCAGGCTGACGCCTCCCATGCCGCCCAGGCCTGTCAGGCCGAATACCCCGCAGGCCAGGCCACCCCAGAGGCCGCACAAACCGTGCAACGGCCAGACACCCAGCACGTCATCGATCTTCCAGCGGTTCTGCGCCGCCGTGAAGCTCCAGACGAACAGCACGCCTGCGATCAGGCCGGTGGCCAGTGCACCGACCGGGTGCATCACGTCCGACCCGGCACACACGGCCACCAGACCCGCCAATGGGCCGTTGTGCAGGAAGCCAGGGTCGTTGCGACCGGCCAGCAGCGTCGCCAGCGTTCCGCCGACCATGGCCATGAGCGAGTTGATCGCCACCAGCCCGCTGACCCCTTCCAAGGTCTGCGCACTCATGACGTTGAAGCCGAACCAGCCGACGATCAGGATCCACGAGCCCAGGGCCAGGAACGGGATGCTCGACGGCGCGAAGGCCACCACCCGACCCTCTCGGTAACGTCCGCGACGCGCGCCCAGCAGGATGATCGCAGCCAGCGCCAGCCAGCCGCCCATGGCATGCACCACCACCGAGCCTGCGAAATCGTGGAACGGTGCGCCAAAACGGGCCGTGAGCCAGGCCTGCACACCCAGGTTGCCATTCCAGACGATGCCTTCGAAGCTGGGGTAGACCAGCGCCACGATCAACGCTGTGGCGCACAGCTGCGGGGCGAAACGCGCACGCTCGGCGATGCCGCCGGAAATGATGGCCGGGATCGCCGCCGCGAAGGTCAGCAGGAAGAAGCATTTGACCAGGGCATAGCCCTGGTCCTGGGTCAGCACGGCGGCCGGTCGCATGAAGTCGATGCCATAGGCGACCCAGTAGCCGACGAAGAAGTAGGCCATGGCCGAGACGGCGAAATCGCTGAGGATCTTGCACAGGGCATTGACCTGGTTCTTGTGCCGCACCGTACCGACCTCGAGAAACGCGAAGCCTGCGTGCATGGCCAGCACCAGAATGGCGCCCATGAGAAGAAACAGCGTGTTGGCCCCGTGAACGAGCGCGCCCGTGGCCGTGTGGAGTGATTCCATCGAAGGTCTACCTGAAAAAAAGGCACCTTTACCGATCATTCACCTGCCCTATCGCACCGTTTCAGTGCCAGGCCCGAACGACACTGACGTATACGGGCGCGAACAGGAAGCAGGCCGACGACCAGACCGGGCCGTTTTGGGAGGAACGTGATCCTTGTGCGTGAAAAACCATGCACGCATCCGGTGCGGCATCTAAGATTTTGCGCAAGGACAAAGCAAACGCTGTACCAAGGCCTTGGGCTGAACCTTCGAAGCGGTCCGAGACTCGAACCCTCCACATACTTCTGCAGGGAGACACGCATGACCACTTCGGTAAAGCAGGCACAAGACATCCTCCGGGACGACATCCAGACGCTGATCCGTGACACCGAAAAGCTGCTGACCGACACCGCCGACATCGCTGGCGACCAGGCCACCGAGCTGCGCGGCCAGATCGAAGAGCGCCTGCTGCAAGCCCGTCAGACCCTCGAATCGACCCACGACACCGTCCGCCAGCGTGGCGAGGAAGTGCTGTGCGTCGCCGATGAGTACATCCGCGAAAAACCCTGGCAGGCGGTCGGCATCGCTGCTGGCGTCGGTCTGCTGATCGGTCTGTTGGCCAATCGCCGCTAAGGAACCTCCATGGATAAGGAAACAGTGGAGACCGGCAGTGCCTCGACGGCTCGGCGCCTCGGCGCTTCCGTACTCGGCCTGCTGCATGGTCACCTGGAACTGTTCGGCATCGAACTGCAGGAACAGAAGACCCGTTCGCTGAGGTTGCTGCTGTTCGCAGGCCTGGGCTTGCTGTTCGCGCTGCTGCTGTTGTGCGCACTGTCGGGCTTGCTGCTGGTACTGGTATGGGACACCTACCGCCTGACCGGCATCATCGGCCTGTGCATCTTCTACGCCCTGGCCACGCTCTTCTGCGGCCTGCGCCTGAAAGCTGCCGTGTTCGATGAGTCGTCGCCGTTCCACGCCACCCTCGAAGAACTTGCCAAGGACCGGGAGCGCCTGTTGCCATGAGCCTGCCTACTCTTCCCGATTCACGCGACCCCCGCGAACTGCGCAAGGCCTTGCTGCGCCTGCGCATGGAAATGCACCGTCAGGAAATCCGTCAGGAGACGTCGCACTTGCTGTCGCCGCTGCACCGCTTGCGTTCCATGGGCAGTTCGCTGCAAGGTGGCATGGGCCTGAACCATGCACCGCTATGGGGTGTCAGCGCCGTCAGTGCCTTGGGCTTTCTGACCGGCAAGGGCATGCGCGGCGGCAAGCTGACGCGCCTGGTGCGCATCGGCGCGACCTTGATCCCCCTGGCGCGCATGCTGCTTCAGGCGCGTCGCCAGCGACACTGAGCGTTGCACACGTGCCCTGTCGCGGGCAGCCAGACCTTCACCTGACCGGAGATCGACCTTGGACTGGCAGACTCTGCTGACCCGCGAACGCCTGGGCAAGGCGTTGTACAGCCCTGAGGAACTGGGCCGCAGCCCCTTCCACAAGGACCACGACCGCGTCATCTTCTCCGGTGCATTCCGCCGTCTGGGTCGCAAGACCCAGGTTCACCCGGTGACCAGCAACGACCACATCCACACGCGCCTGACCCACTCGCTGGAAGTCAGTTGCGTGGGTCGTTCGCTAGGCATGCGTGTGGGCGAGACGCTGCGTGATGCGCTGCCCGACTGGTGTGCGCCAAGCGACCTGGGCATGGTGGTGCAGTCGGCCTGCCTGGCCCACGACATCGGCAATCCGCCGTTCGGCCACTCGGGCGAAGATGCGATCCGCCACTGGTTCCAGCAGGCTGCCGGGCGCGGCTGGCTGGACGACATGAGCGACGACGAGCGTGGCGACTTTCTCAATTTCGAAGGCAACGCCCAGGGTTTCCGGGTGCTGACCCAGCTCGAGTACCACCAGTTCGAAGGCGGCATGCGCCTGACCTACGCCACCCTGGGGACGTACCTCAAGTACCCATGGAGCGCGCGGCATGCCGACGCGCTGGGCTACAAGAAACACAAGTTCGGCTGTTACCAGAGCGAGCTGCCATTGCTGGAGCAGATCGCCGGACGACTCGGCCTGCCGCAACTCGACGAACAGCGCTGGGCACGCCACCCGCTGGTCTACCTGATGGAAGCGGCAGACGACATCTGTTATGCGCTGATCGACCTGGAAGACGGGCTGGAAATGGAGTTGCTGGGGTATGAGGAAGTCGAAGCCCTGCTGCTCAATCTGGTCGGGGATGATTTGCCGGACACCTACCGGCAGCTGGGGCCGAACGATTCACGGCGGCGCAAGCTGGCCATCCTGCGTGGCAAGGCCATCGAACACTTGACCAATGCGGCGGCGCGCGCTTTCGTCGAGCAACAGTCGGCGCTGCTCGAAGGCCGTTTGAGCGGCGATCTGGTCGAGCACATGCATGGGCCTGCCAAGCAATGCGTGCTGCAAGCCAAGGATGTGGCACGCAAGAAGATCTTTCAGGACAAGCGCAAGACATTGCACGAGATCGGCGCCTATACGACGTTGGACATCCTGCTCAACGCCTTCTGCGGCGCAGCCCTGGAGCAGCATGGCGGACGCTCGCCGTCGTTCAAGAGCCGGCGCGTGCTCGACCTGCTCGGCAACAGTGCGCCTTCGCCCGAGGGGTCGCTGCATGCGGCCTTCCTGCGCATGATCGACTTCATCGCCGGCATGACCGACAGCTACGCCAGCGAGATGGCGCGCGAAATGACCGGCCGCGCCAGCGGCGCATAGCGATGCGCCTGGCGCTCGTCCAGGGCGCCAGGCGAGGTACAACCCTGGCGACCGGCCTGCGCTGCGGCATCCGGCCGCACACCCTCTACGAAGGTCTTCTTGCGACGATGGCGACTCATTTGGAGACGTGCACCGCCACCGTATTTTGTAGGTTTGATGATTTTTTGTTGTAGTCCCTTTCCTAGATAACTCTTAAAGCCCGAACGCTCATGTCCGTCATCTAACAACTGAGCTAAGGTGCTGCCCTGCATCCGACATCTATGGAAAGTTATATGTATTCTGTCTTCATTGTCGATGACCACCCGGTCATTCGCTTGGCCGTTCGCATGTTGCTGGAAAACCAAAGTTACAAGGTCGTGGGTGAGTCCGATAATGGCGTGGATGCCATGCAGATGGTTCGCGAGTGCCGCCCCGACCTGGTCATTCTCGACATCAGCATCCCCAAGCTCGATGGCCTGGAAGTCCTGTCGCGCTTTCAGTCCATGGCACTGCCCCTGAAGGTGCTGGTGCTGACGGCACAGTCCCCTGCCCTGTTCGCCGTGCGCTGCATGCACTCTGGCGCCGCCGGGTACGTGTGCAAGCAGGAGGACTTGAGCGAATTGTTGAGCGCCATCAAGGCGGTACTGTCTGGTTACAATTATTTCCCAAGCCAGGCCATCAATCCGGTTCAAGAAAGTGAGAGCCGGGACCTGGAGTTATTCAAGTTGGTCAATGATCGAGAACTTATGGTGTTACAACTTTTCGCGCAAGGCCGCAGTAACAAGGAAATCGCCAGCGGCATGTTTCTCAGCAACAAGACCGTCAGCACCTACAAGAAGCGTCTGATGCAGAAGTTGCGCGCCGCCTCGCTGGTCGAGCTCATCGATATCGCCAAACGCAACGCCCTGGTCTGACCTGATCATGTCCCGGCCTCTGGCATGGCTGTGCGTCGGGTGGCTGCTGGCGGTGTGCCCGGCCCTCGCGGCCCCCGATGTCATGCCCCCCTTACCCTTGACCCTGCTCGATCGGGGTCATCCGCCGCCTGTGAAGGTGACCTTGAACGCCCCGCAGCGACGCTGGCTCGAACGCCATCGTGAACTGCGCCTGGGGACGTCCGCGCCCGATTATCCGCCGTTCGACATCACGTCCGGAGGGCGGGATTACCAGGGCTTGACTGCCGATCATGCGGCGGTCCTGGGCGCAAGCCTGGGGCTGCCGATCAAGGTGCTGCGTTATCCCGACCGCCAGGCTGCGATCCAGGCGTTGAAGGACGGCCATGTCGACCTGCTGGGCAGCGCCAACGGCTACGAAGCGGCCTTTGCAGAGTTGAGCCTGTCGGTGCCGTATGCCACCGATCAGCCTGTGCTGGTGACCCGCCAGAGCGAAAAGCGGCCTCTGGACATGGGCCTGGCCGGCCTGCGCCTGGGCATGCTCTACCACTACCTGCCCCTGGCCGAGGTCCATGCGACCTATCCCGGGGCGACGCTGCAGAGTCATCCCACCTCCGCCAGTGCCTTGAACGCCGTGGCCTTCGAGCAGGCCGACGTGTTCATCGGCGACACCATTTCCACGCTCTACCAACTCAACCAGAGCCACCTGCCGAACTTGAAGATGGCCAACTTCGGCAAACACGAAGCGGTCGGTTTCGGTTTCGCCTTGCGCCGCGACGACACGGTCCTGCTGGAGCTGGTCAACGCCGTGCTGTCCGGTTTGCCAGCGCTCACGCGCAAGGACATTTTCGAACGCTGGAGCACGGGCAGCGATACCTTGATGACCGATCGCAAACTCCAGCTCACGCCACGTGAAGAGCGCTGGTTGCACGACCATCCCGTCATGCGCGTGGTGATCGACGAGACTGCCGCGCCGCTGACGTTCTTCGACAAGCAGGGCAACTTCCGTGGCATCGCGGCCGACCTGCTGGAGCTGATCCGCCTGCGCACCGGCCTGCGTTTCGAGGTCATCCGCACCAAGGGCATCGAAGAGATGGTCCGTCAGCTCAAGGAGGGAAAGGCCAACGTGATCGCCGCCATCGGCCATCCCGAGCACCACGCCGACCAGTTGAGCGCCAGTCGCCCCTACCTGGAGACCTCCTACATCCTGATCAGCACGCGCGGCGAGCGGCAGCCGGTCTCGCTCGAAGACCTCGCCCACCGGAAACTGGCCATCCCGCGCGACACGCCGCTGGCCGAAACGCTGGCACAACAGCATCCGCACATCCTGCAGACCATCAGCGACAGTACCGCCCAGGCCATCGCCCTGCTCAAGGACGGCAAGGTCGATGCCGCCGTCGCGTCCCTGGTCGATGCCAACCATGCCTTGGCCAACGACTCGACGCTGGTCATGCGCACGACGGTCGGCGAAGCGCCAGCGGTGTTCTCGATGGCGACGCCGTTGCGCTGCAAGGAGCTGGCCCAGATCCTCGACAAGGCCCTGTTGAGCATCTCGCCCGAGGAGCTGGGGGTCATCAACAGTCGCTGGCGTGGTTACGGTCACCTTGACGACACGCGCTGGCAGGCCTACCAGCGCATCGCCTTGCAGATCGTCATCGCCACGGTCCTGCTGCTGGTCCTGTCGCTGATCTGGAACACCCGGCTGCGCCGCCAGATCGCCCAGCGTGAACGCGCCGAACGGGCCTTGAACGACCAGGTGGCCTTCATGCGCACGCTGCTCGACGGCACGCCGCACCCGATGTACGTTCGTGACCGTGAGGGGCGGATGCAGACCTGCAACCAGAGCTACCTGGACGCGGTTCAGGCCAGCGCCGACGAGGTCCTCGGAAAGCGCCTGCAGGACAGCGTGGTGAACAAGTGCGCCTACACGCGCCAGATCCAGGCCGACTACCTGAAGGTCCTGGAACAGGCCAAGCCCCTGATCACCGACCGCCCGCTGCGCCTGAAGGATCGCGAGCTGACCATCTACCACTGGATCCTGCCCTATCGCGATTCGCTCGGGCAGGTCCAGGGCATCATCTGCGGCTGGATCGACATCAGCGACCGGCGCAAGCTGGTTCAGGACCTGAGCCTGGCCAAGCAGCGTGCCGACCAGGCCAACCGGGCCAAGAGCACGTTCCTGGCGACCATGAGCCATGAAATCCGTACCCCCATGAACGCCGTGCTCGGCATGCTCGAACTGGCGCTCAAGCATGCCGACCAAGGCCGTCTCGAGCGCGAGGCGATCGCCGTGGCGCACCGCTCTGCCAAGGACCTGCTCAAGCTCATCGGCGACATTCTCGATTTCGTCCGGATCGAGTCCGGCCACCTGAGCCTGAGCCCCGAACCGGTCGCCGTGGCCGAACTGGTAGCGGCCGTGGCCGGCATGTTCGACGGGCTGGCGCGGCAGAAAGGGCTGGCCCTGGAAGTGGACATCTCGGCGGACGCGCATTGTCATGCCCTGCTCGACCCGATGCGCTTCAAGCAGGTCCTGTGCAACCTGATCGGCAACGCCATCAAATTCACCGACCATGGTCAGGTGCGCATCAGCATGCGCACACGCCAAGTCGGCGACCCGCCTACCCCCTGCCTGGAGCTGGAGGTGCGCGACAGCGGCATCGGCATTCACGCAGAGGACCTCAAGCGGCTGTTCACCGCCTTCGCGCAAGTCGACCCGGACAGCGATCGCGCCCGCGCCGGTACGGGCCTGGGCCTTGCGATCAGCCAGGCCATCTGCCAGCTGATGGGCGCCAGCCTGACCATGGACAGCCTGCTTGGGGTCGGGACACGGGTACGCCTGTCCGTCCCCTTGCAGGCCACAGAACCGGTGCACGCGCCCGAGCCGGTCGTGCGGATCGATACGCCCGATGCCCGCCTGCGCGTGCTGGTGGTGGACGATCATCCGGCCAACGTCATGCTGCTGGCCCAGCAGTTGGCATTCCTCGGCGTGCACCACCAGAGCGCGAGCCATGGTGAGGAAGCCCTGGCGCGCTGGCGCGAACGCACCTTCGACGTGCTGGTGGTCGATTGCAACATGCCGGTCATGAATGGTTATCAACTGGCCCGCCGCATCCGCGAAGAGGAGGCCCGCACCGGGCGTCCGCGCTGCACGCTTCTTGGCTACACGGCCAATGCCCAGCCAGAGGTGCTCCAGCAGTGCCTGGACGCCGGCATGGACGATTGCCTGTTCAAGCCCATCGACCTGCAGGCCTTGGGCAGACGGCTGGCCCACATCGTCCCGCTGACCACGGCCATGACCGCCCGAATCGACCTGGAGGGGCTGGACGCGATCGACGGCAACGTCCCCCAGGAACGTCAACGCCTGCTGGAGACCCTTCGACACTGCCTGCACCAGGACGTCCTCGGGTTGATGGCCCTGGACCCTGATACGCAGCAGGAGGCGCTGTCCGCACTGGCGCACAAGGTCCTCGGGCCGGCGCGCCTGCTCGGTGCCGAAGCATTGTGCACGGCCTGTGAAGCACTGCAGCGTGACGCGCAGGCGTTGTCGCCGAAACAGCTCAGGCAACGGCGTCAGGCCTTGGGCCGGCACATGCGCCGGGTCGAGCGCGCCCTGCGCGATGCCATGCATACCGAGGCCGAGCGCGTACCCTGATCGTCGCGCAGGCCCTTTACGTATGACGTCCAGCGCGTATAGTGGCGCCTCCCGTGAGTGCCGCCCTCGAAGGGTCGGTCACCTTGATCCCCGATCTCACTGCGGCACCTCGATGTCCCTGAACTTCGACCTCAACGATCTCCAAGCCTTTCGCGCCGTCGTCGAAAACGGCAGCTTTCGCAAGGCCGCCGAGGCCATTCGCATCACCCAGCCTGCGCTCAGCCGACGCATCGAGAAGCTCGAGACCGCGTTGAACGTGAAGCTGTTCGAGCGCACCACGCGCCGGGTCAGCCTGACCACGGTTGGCCGGGCTTTCCTGCCCCAGGCCGAACGCGTACTGGATGAAGTCGACCTGGCGCTGATGACCATCGGCAACAAGCGCTCGTCGCGCATCGGCAGCGTCACCATCGCTTGTGTGCCGTCGACGGCCTACTATTTCATGCCGACGGTGGTCAGCGCATTCCACCAGGCGTACCCGAACATCGTCGTGAAGCTTCTGGACGCCAGCGCCAACGACGTGAACACGGCCGTGGCGTGCGGTGAGGCCGACTTCGGTGTCAGCTTCAGCGGCAACCTGGCCCCTGAGGTGGACTTCGAGCTGCTCTTGCAGGAACGCTACGTGATCGCCTGCCGCAAGGACCACGTGCTGGCCGCGCGTGAGCAGGTCAGTTGGGCGGAGATGTTCACCCATGCGCACATCGGGCTGGATGAGACATCGGGCAACCGGCTCTTGATGGACCAGGCGCTGGTGAACGTACAGCCAGCGCGACCCAGCATCTGCCTCACCCGGCACGTCACCACCATGCTCGGCCTGGTCGAGGCGGGCCTGGGCATCGCGCCGGTGCCTTCCATCGCGATGCCCGTCGGCGAGCATCCGTTATTGAAAAGCGTGCCACTGATCGAGCCGGAAGTGTTCCGCAATGTCGGCCTGATCCAGCGTCGAGGCCGCACGTTGACCCCTGCCGCGCTCGACCTGGTCGAACGCATCCGGGAAGTGCGACGCCACTCAGTGGGCGACTGAATCCAGACCGGTGGCGCGCACGGACGCCTGGGCTTGGGGTGAGGCCAGGTAGCGCAGCAAGGCTGCGGCCTGGGTCGGGTGCTCGGCGTTCACTGGAATGCCGGCGGCGAACCGTGTCACCGACTGCACGTTCTCCGGGATCTTACCGACGAACGTCACACCGGGCACCGGCAGCAGCTCGGCGACCTGCTGAAAGCCCAGCTCGTACTCGCCCTGGGCCACGCGCGAAGCGACCGGCGTTTTCTCGACCATCGTGCTTTTGCCGCGCATCGACGGCTCGATGCCCAGTTTCTTGAACAACTGATCCTGGATGTACACACCGCTGGCGCTGTCGGAGTACGCCACCGACGAGGCCTTGAGCAGCACGGTTTTGAGCTGGGCATCGGTCTCGATCCTTGGCGTCGGCGCGCCCGCCTTCACCACCATGCCGATGCGCGAATCGGCGAGCTCGACCCGCGAGGCAGGGTCGACCTTGCCTTGCTTGATCAACTCGTCGAGGGCATAGCCGACCATGATCACCACGTCCGCGTGCTCGCCACGTGCCAACCGATTGGGGATGGCTTCGGGAGCCTTGCCCATCGAAGGGCCCAGCACGGTGGTCAAGGTGTCGCCCTGTTCGGCAGCGTAGCCTGGGCTCAACGCCTTGTAGGCGGCGGTGAAGCCGCCGGAGGTCATCACGGTCAAATGCTCGGCGTGTGCCGTGCCGCTGAGGGCGACCAGGCTGGCGAGCGCCAGTGTCTTGCAGGACAAGGTGGACAATTTCATGGGAAGGTTCGACTCACTCGGCACGCACAGGGGCCCGGCGCGGGCGCGCCGGGGTAGGGTCGTCGGTCACGCGGCGACAGGCGGGCGCAAAGCGATCCGACGATACAGGACCAGGGTGGCGCACAGCGCGCAGGCCGCCGCGAAGGTCACCCAATAGGCAGGCGCGGCCTTGTCACCGGTGGTGTGGATCAGCCACGTGGACATGGCCGGGGTGAAGCCGCCGAACAGCGCAGTCGCCAGGCTGTAGGCGAGCGAGAACCCGGCGACCCTGACTTCGACCGGCATGATCTCGGTCAGCGCCGGGATCATCGCGCCGTTGTAGAGCGCATACAGGCACGAGAACCACAGCAGCACTTCGAGCATGTGGCCGAAACTCGGCGCCTGGGCCAGGAACGACAGGGCCGGATACGCAGTGAAGACCGTCAGCACCGTCATGGCGACCAGCATGGGCTTGCGGCCGAAGCGATCGCTGAGCATGCCCCCGATCGGCAGCCAGATGAAGTTGGACACCCCGACCAGCAGCGTGACCAGCAAGGCATCGGTGGTGCTGAGGTTCAGTACGGTCTTGCCGAAGGTCGGCGCATACACGGTGATCAGGTAGAAGGCACTGGTGGTCATGGCCACCATGAGCATGCCGGCCAGCACCGTGCGCCAGTTCTGCGCCAGGGTGCCGACCACTTCGCGCATGCTCGGGCGATGGGCGCGCTTGGCGAATTCCTCGGTCTCCTCCAGGTTGCGGCGCAGCAGGAAGATGAACGGAATGATCATGCAGCCCACGGCAAACGGAATGCGCCAGCCCCACTCGGCGACCTGCGCAGGGGCCATCCCCTGGTTCAAGGCGTACCCCAGTGCAGCCGCGACGATGATCGCCACCTGCTGGCTACCGGACTGCCAGCTGGTGTAGAACCCCTTGCGCCCGGGCGTGGCCATCTCGGCCAGGTAGACGGAAACGCCGCCCAGCTCCGCACCGGCGGAAAACCCTTGCAGCAGCCGACCCAGCAGCACGAGCGCAGGCGCCCCCAGGCCGATGCTCGCGTAGCCGGGCACCAGCACGATGAGCAGAGTGCCGCTGGCCATGATCGACAGGGTGACGATCAGCCCTTTGCGACGACCGACATCGTCGATGTAGGCGCCCAGGACGATGGCCCCGAGCGGGCGCATGAGAAAGCCTGCACCGAACACCGCGAAGGTCATCATCAACGAGGCGAACTCGCTGGACGCGGGGAAGAAGGCCGAGGCGATTTGCGTGGCATAGAAGCCGAACAGGAAGAAGTCGAACTGTTCGAGGAAGTTGCCCGAGGTGACTCGGAACACCGCTGCGGCGCGAGAGCGCCCAGAGGCCGCGGCAGGAGCGGACGGGGATGACATGGCTGTTTCTCCAGCGATTTTATTGATTGCTTGTTCGCTTGCGAATGGCCAGTGTGCTTGACACATCTTGAAACGATAAGTGAATTGTTTTCATGTATTGATGCACATGGGTTATCAATGCGTCGTTCGAATCGCGATTGCCAGCACGTGCTTCCAACGCGATTTCATTTTGGATCAGTCGCTTAGGCTCGCTACCCGAATCTGCGTTGATGCGTGAAATGCCATGAATCCTTGCGATCCGCTGACCGACAGCGTGGCGCGGCCGTGCCCTTCGCCAGTCGAAAGGGCGAGCACGCATTGGCGCCCTGAAACTGATAGACTGCGCGGCGTTATTACCTAAGAGGATTGTTTCATGGCCACTAACCGCTCCCGTCGTCTTCGCAAGAAACTGTGCGTGGACGAGTTCCAGGAATTGGGCTTCGAGCTGAACCTGGACTTCAAGGAAGATCTGGATGATCAGGCGATCGATGCATTCCTCGATGCGTTCCTGACCGACGCCATGGATGCCAATGGCCTGGACTACGTCGGCGGCGACGATTTCGGTCTGGTATGCCTGGCCGAGCGTGGCTCGGTCACCGAAGCGCAGCGCGCTGCCGTCGAAGCCTGGCTCAAGGGCCGTCCGGAGCTGACCAAGATCGAAGTCAGCCCGTTGCTGGACGCCTGGTACCCGGACAAGCCGATCAACTCGGCTTCCTGAGACCGCACCGACGAGGGCCAGCATCTGCTGGCCCTTTTCCGTTGAGGTGCCCGGCCATTGCGCGCTGTTGAAACGATGGCCGGTCCTTTGTCATGCTTTTACGCCGAACGTGACGCAGGGCACGCAGGCTTGGGGCATAATGCGCACGTTTCGTGTTCAGGGCCATCATCTATACAGCCCTTGTGTTCCACCCTTCGCGCGCAGGGTCACTTCATCATGCTCACATCGTTTCGCCCGCTGCTGCTCGCCGGCCTGCTTCTGCCACTGGCACTCCCTCTCCAGGCCGCTCCGGTCAACACCACGCTCTCGCCCAAGGTTCAACAGGCGCTCAAGGCCAACAAACTGCAGGACGCGGCCCTGTCGCTGGTGACCATCCCGCTCGATGGGCCCGGCACTTCCACCGTGTTCAACGCCGACGTGTCGGTCAATCCCGCATCGACCATGAAACTGGTGACCACCTACGCCGCGCTCGAGCTGCTGGGTCCGACCTTCCAGTGGAAGACCGAATTCTTCACCGACGGCACGCTCAACAACGGCGTGCTCAATGGCAACCTCTACCTCAAAGGCGGCGGCGACCCCAAGCTGAACATGGAGAAGCTCTGGCTGCTGATGCGTGACCTGCGCGCCAATGGCGTGCGGACCATCACCGGCGACCTGGTGCTCGACCGCAGCCACTTCGTGCAGCCCAATCTGCCTCAGTTCAATGACGATGGCGGTGACCTGAACAAGCCCTTCCTGGTCAAGCCCGACGCGCTGATGGTCAACCTCAAGGCGTTGCGGTTCGTCGCGCGCAACGACGGCGGCACCGTCTCGGTCTCGGTCGAGCCGCCGATCGCCAAGGTCCGGGTCGACAATCAGGTCAAGGCCGTGGCCTCGCGCCAGTGCACGGGCGATGTGCGTTACAGCCCGGTCACCGAGCCCGATGGCGTCACCGTGACGATCACCGGCCAGCTCGGCGAGGGCTGCAACTCGCAGACCTACCTGTCGTTGCTCGACCACCCGACCTACACCGCAGGCGCGGTCCGGGCGATCTGGAACGAGCTCGGTGGCGTCATCCAGGGGCGTGACCGGGTGGAGAACGTGCCCAAGAGCGCACGCCTGCTGGCCCGGGCCTTCTCCCCGGACCTGGTCGAGGTGATCCGTGACATCAACAAATACAGCAACAACACCATGGCCCAGCAGCTGTTCCTGAGCATCGGCGCCCAGTTCCGCACCGATGCCGACGGCGACGACGCTCGCGCTGCACAACGGGTGATCCGCCAGTGGCTGGCCCGTAAAGGCATCACCTCGCCACACCTGGTGATGGAGAACGGTTCGGGGCTGTCGCGGGCCGAGCGGGTCAGTACCCGCGAGATGGCGGCCCTGCTGCAGGCCGCCTGGAAAAGCCCCTACGCCGCCGAGTTCATGAGTTCGATGCCGCTGGTAGGCATGGACGGCACCATGCGCAAACGCCTGAAGCGCACCGCCATGATGGGCGAAGGCCACATCAAGACGGGTACGCTCAACACGGTACGGGCGATCGCCGGTTTCAGCCGGGATGACAACGGCACGACCTGGGCGGTCGCCGCGATCCTGAACGATCCCAAGCCCTGGGGCGCTGGCGCGATCCTGGACCAGGTGCTGCTGGACCTGCGGCGTCAGCCGTAGGCCGATCCGAACGCAACCGGCGTCACGCCCGGGCGCGTGACGCCGGGGTGCCTGGCCTTGGTAGCGCGCCTGCCCCTTCGGTGTCGGTGAAGTCTGGCCTGACACATGGCATGACTGATGCTACGGGCCCAAAAGACCAGGCCTTTCAACGTCTTTGGAAAAAGCCTCAAGATAGGGTCACGGGTGCATCCACACGTTCACCAGGCTATTACAGGCAAGCGCAGTCCACCCTGTGGGAGCGGGCTTGCCCGCGATAGCGTCCGACCCATCACCGCCTGCATCGCGGGCAAGCCCGCTGCCACAGGGGGACGAACCACGCTGCCAGAGCAGCGAGGTGGTCCACATCGTGTTGGCAAAGACGTTGAAAGGTCTGGCCCAAAGGGCCCGCAGGCGCAGTCAAAACGGGCATGCGCTCGCTGCGACCACACCCTGAACCAAAGCGCCGGCCTTGCACCAGCGCCCTGCCCGCCTCAGCGCAGTGTCAGGCGCCAGGCCCGGTGAATCTTGCCGTTGCGGGCGAAGTCCGGGTCCAGGGTCTGACCACTGATTTCCTCGACGACATAGCGCTCGGCCAGGTTGGCATCCAGCTCGAAGCGACGGAAGTTGTTGGAGAAGTACAACACACCCTCCGGCGCCAACCGCGCCATGGCCAGGTCGAGCAGCTCGACATGGTCACGCTGGATGTCGAACACCCCTTCCATGCGCTTGGAGTTGGAGAAGGTCGGCGGGTCGATGAAGATCAGGTCGAAGGTGTCCCGCGCATTCTGCAACCAGGCCATCACGTCGCCCTGTTCGAGCCGATGCTTGTCGGAGAAGCCATTGAGCGAGAGATTGCGGCGCGCCCAGTCCAGGTAGGTCTTGGACAGGTCGACGCTGGTGGTGGTGCGCGCACCGCCCTTGGCCGCATGGGCGGTGGCCGTCGCGGTGTAGCAGAACAGGTTGAGGAAGCGCTTGCCAGCCGCCTCGCGCTGGATCCGCATGCGCATGGGCCGGTGATCGAGGAACAACCCGGTGTCGAGGTAGTCGGTCAGGTTGACCAGCAGCTTGACGCCACCTTCGGCGACTTCCAGGAACTGGCCCTGGGTAGCCTGGCGCTCGTACTGGCGCGTGCCGCTCTGGCGCTCGCGACGCTTGAGCACCACACGCTCCTGGGACACGCCCAATGCCCGCGGAATCGCGGCCAGTACATCCAGCAGGCGGGCTTGCGCCTTCTCCGGGTCGATCGAACGGGGCGCGGCGTATTCCTGCACGTGCACCCAGTCCTTGTAGAGATCGACCGCCACGGCGTACTCCGGCATGTCGGCATCGTACAGGCGGTAGCATTCGATCTGCTCGCGACGCGCCCACTTGCCCAGTTGCTTGAGGTTCTTCTGCAAGCGATTGGCGAACATCTGCGCGCCCTCGCTCAGACGGGCCGCTTCGGCAGCGGCAGCCGGCGCACGCTGGCCAGGTTCGGACTCGGTCTCGGCTGAACGGCGCTCGCCGGTGACGAACTGATCCGGCTGGACCTTGATCAGCAGCAGCTTGCACGGCAAGGCGCCGTTCCAGAACGCGTATTGCTTGTGGCTGCGCAGGCCCATGCGCTTGCCCAGCTCGGGCGCCCCGGTGAAGACCGCTGCCTCCCAGCCCATGCACGCCTGACGCAGCCGTTCGCCCAGGTTCTGGTAGAGGTAGAGCAGGCTGGCTTCATCGCCCAGACGCTCGCCGTATGGCGGGTTGCTGATGACCAGGCCCTTCTGGTTCTGGTCGGGCCGCGGCTCGAACGTGCCGACCTCGCCCTGGTAGATCTTGATCCAGTCACCCAGCCCGGCGCGCTCGACGTTGTTGCGCCCTGGCTGGATCAACCGTGGGTCGGCCTCGTAGCCGCGGATCCACAGCGGCGGCTTGGCCAGGCCGGCGGCAGCACGGGCTACCGCCTCGTCATGCACCTTGCGCCACAGGGCCGGCACATGGCCGAGCCAGGCGCTGAACCCCCAGCGCTCACGCTTGAGGTTGGGCGCGATGTCGGCAGCGATCATGGCACCTTCGACCAAGAAGGTACCGACACCGCACATCGGGTCGGTCAGGGCGCCACCGGCAGCGGCGATGCGCGGCCAGCCGGCACGAATCAATACCGCTGCCGCAAGGTTTTCCTTCAACGGCGCTGCGCCTTGCTGCAGGCGGTAGCCACGCTGGTGCAGGCTGTGCCCGGACAGGTCCAGCGAAAGGATCGCTTCGCCACGGTCGAGCCGCAGGTGCACGCGCACGTCCGGGTTGAGCTTGTCGATCGACGGTCGCAACCCATCACGGTTGCGCAGGCGGTCGACGATGGCGTCCTTGACCTTGAGCGCACCGAAGTGGGTGTTGTCGATGCCCGAGCCATGGCCGCTGAACTCGACGGCCAGGGAGCCATCGGCCGCGAGGTGGTCCTGCCAGTCCACGCCCTGCACGCCGTGATACAGGTCTTCGGCGTTGTTCATGGAGAAGCGCTCGAGGACCAGCAGCACGCGGTTGGCCAGGCGCGACCACAGGCAGAGCCGATAAGCCGTTTCCATGTCGGCCGAGCCACGGATGGCGGAGGTGTGCTCGCGCACCTCCAGCAGCCCCAATGTGCGCGCTTCTTCGGCGAGCAGGCCTTCCAGGCCCTTGGGGCAGGTGAGATAAAGTTCGTGACGGTCCGACATGAGTAGTCCAATGCCTTTGCTGGCGGTTGCGGAGGGCCAGACGCGCACGTCTGGCCCCTGTTTACCCGAAGGCGTTCGAACGACCCTCGGGACAAGCGGCTTGTCCTGCAAGCCCAGAGCGAGCGCCCAAACTCATGGCACAAGGCCATTTGAGTGCGGGGCACGCTCGAAAATTCGGTTCAAGGCGTTTCAGCCGTGACCCTTCGTCGTGTTTCCGGTAGCCGGGCCAGTGTGCCATGGATCACCCTCTTGCAGTGCGCCACGTAGCGCAAAGCCCTGCTGTTACTGGGTTTTCCCTGGATAAAGATGCGAAGCATTTCCCGGCTTATCCCCTCATATCATCAAAGATGACGTACTTATGACAAATCGATCATTCCCAGCGCCGTGAGCATTGGTTAGAACTGACGCCAGTCGCCTCAGGACGAGACGGCGCCCCTGGCTCGCGACGCCGGCAGCGAGCGCATTACCGGCAGACCCAGTCTGCCCGGCCTCCAGGAGGCCGACGGGACATACAGTCAACAAGTGAGGGAAGTACCCTATGAGAAGACTTAAGCGTGATCCGTTGGAAAGAGCATATTCACGTGGCTACCAGTACGGGGTCACCGGCAAATCCCGCGAACTTTGCCCGTTCAGTCTGGCTCCAGTGCGTCAGGCCTGGATCAACGGCTGGCGCGAAGGGCGCGGCGACAACTGGGACGGTTTGACCGGCACTGCAGGTATCCATCGACTCAACGAGAATCATGCCGTTGGCTGAATGAGGTTTTGACTCCACTCACATGACGCGCTCATTGGCGCGACGGGCTGACGCCCAAGGGGCCCCTTGCAGGGGCCCTTTTTCATGGGCGCCGATCAGCGGCGCAGCGCAGCGATCGCGTCGACCGATTCACGAATCAGCGACGGGCCCTTGTAGATGAAGCCCGAATAGATCTGCACCAGGCTGGCACCGGCAGCGATCTTTTCGGCCGCGTGGCGCCCTTCGGTAATGCCACCGGCAGCGATGATCGGCATCCGCCCGGCCAGCTCGCCAGCCAGCACCTTGACCGTGTGCGTGCTCTTGTGCAACACCGGCGCGCCTGACAGACCGCCCGCCTCGCCTGCGAACGGCAAACCTTCGACGCCCTCGCGGCCCAGGGTGGTATTGGTGGCGATGACCGCATCCATGCCCGACTCGAGCAAGGCCGCGGCAACCAGGGCGGTCTCCTCGTCGGTCATGTCCGGCGCGATCTTGATGGCCAGCGGTACGCGCCGGCCGTAGTTCGACGTCAATTGCTCACGACGCGTCGCCAAGGCCTCGAGCAGCTGCTTGAGCGAGTCGCCGAACTGCAGGGTACGCAGGCCCGGCGTGTTGGGCGAGCTGACGTTGACGGTGATGTAGCTGGCATCGGCATACACCTTGCTCAGGCCGATCAGGTAGTCATCGACCGCACGTTCGACCGGCGTGTCGGCGTTCTTGCCGATGTTGATCCCCAACACCCCGGTGTAGCGGGCCGCGCGCACGCGGGCCAGCAGATGATCGACCCCCAGGTTATTGAAACCCATGCGGTTGATGATAGCCGTGGCCTCGGGCAGGCGGAACAGACGCGGCTTGGGGTTGCCCGGCTGCGGCCGTGGCGTGACGGTGCCGATCTCGACGAAGCCGAAGCCCAGCTGACCGAACCCGTCGATGGCCGCGCCGTTCTTGTCCAGCCCTGCTGCCAGCCCTACCGGATTGGGAAAGTCCAGGCCCATCACCGTGACCGGCCAGGACGAAGGCTGCTTGCACAGCTTGCCATTGAGTCCCAGGCGGCCACCGGCACCGATGAGGTCCAGCGACAGGTCGTGGGAGGTTTCCGGGGAAAGCGTGAACAGCAGCTGGCGGGCCAGGTTATACATGGGCAGGCAAGACTCGACGTGAGTGAGGAGGCGATTATAGCCAGCCCCTGGCGCGGGCGACAGGGTATCTGTGCGCTCGACCGTCATCTTGCAGGTTTTGCGACGATGAACACGCCTCGACACGCGCAGGCTGTTCGACGAGATCCTCAGGGTCGAGGACGACGAAAGGGGTGACGCAGAAACGGAAAAACCCGGCCGAAGCCGGGTTTTTCGTCAAGCATCAGACCAATTACTTGGCTTGAGCTTCGACCTGAGCTTCAACGCGACGGTTGACAGCACGGCCTTCTTCGGTAGCGTTGTCAGCGACCGGACGGCTTTCGCCGTAGCCAACCGAATCAACACGGCTGGACTCTACACCGTACTGCTGGGTCAGCACTTGCTTGACAGCATTGGCACGACGCTCGGACAGCTTCTGGTTGTAGGCGTCTGGACCGACGGAGTCAGTGTGACCTTCAACGGTGGTGGTGGTCTGTGGGTACTGCTTCATGAAGTCAGCCAGGTTCTTGATGTCGCCATAGCTGTTTGGCTTCACGACCGACTTGTCGAAGTCGAACTTGACGTCCAGCTCGACACGAACGACTTCAGCAACAGCTGGGCAGCCGTCGGCGTCAACGGTGACGTTGGCCGGGGTGTCCGGGCACTTGTCGACGTTGTCGCACACGCCGTCGTTGTCGCTGTCGGTGCAGACGTCAGCAACAGGTGCTGGAGCGACTGGAGCCGATTCTGCGGTTTTCGGGCTGCCACCGAAGTTCAGGCCGACGCCGACGCTTGGTGCCCACTCGGTGTCACCCTGGTCGATGTTGTACTGAGCTTCAACGCCGGCACGGGCGTAGAACATGTCAGTGATGTACCACTTGGCACCAGCGCCCAGGTTGGCGAAGGTGGAGTGGTCGCGGCCGCCGCGGAAGCTCTGGCCGACGGACTGGTGAGAGAAACCAGCCGACACGTACGGACGGATGGCGTCGTACGGGTTGTTGAAGTGGTAAACGGCGTCCAGGGCAGTGTTGGAG
Source organism: Pseudomonas entomophila (assembly GCF_013523165.1). Classification (GTDB taxonomy): domain Bacteria; phylum Pseudomonadota; class Gammaproteobacteria; order Pseudomonadales; family Pseudomonadaceae; genus Aquipseudomonas; species Aquipseudomonas entomophila_A. Next base: position 14,342 of record NZ_JAAMQI010000010.1, on the reverse strand, counting down.
CCCTTGATGTTCTTGCCGTCGTCGCCACGGGCGTTGTGGACTTCGTCGTAGCCCAGACGCAGTTCAACGTCGTCGGTCAGGAAGTAGCCGACCGAGCCACCGAACAGGTTGCCGTCGTTCTTGAAGTCGCGCTGGCTGTCGAAGAATTCTTTCTTGTAGAAGATTTCAGTTTCGACAGCGCCTTGGCCTTGTGCCATAGCGCCAATCGAGGTGGCGGCTACGAGCGAACCAATGGCCAAGCCCAAGGTGTTTTTCAGTTTCATCCGTTAAATCCCCATCTGGTGATAGTTAAGCCCCCCTACCCTGCAGCAGTAGGACGGCTTGGCGGCCAGTCTAGCAGACTCGCCGGTGCGTTAGAGAACCCTACACGCGACTAAGTTTCAGCCCCACCCGCAAATTTTTCCCTTAATTTGTCGAGTGCGCGCTTGTACCGCATCTTCGTCGCGCTCAAGCCCATGTGCATGATATCTGCGATTTCTTGAAATTCCAGTTCTGCAACGAAGCGCAACACCAAGATTTCCCTGTCGATCGGGTTGACATGAACCAACCAGCGGTCCAGCCCGCCCTTTTCCTCGGCCTTCGGTGCCTTGTCCTCGGACGCCTCTTCGAGAGGATCCAAGCTCAAGGCATCCATCAACCGGCGCTTGCGGCGCTCCTTTCGGTACTGGGTGATGCATTCGTTGTAGGTGATGCTGTAGAGCCAGGTCTTGAATTTCGATTTCCCCTCGAAATTCTTCAGGCCATACAGCACTTTCAGCATCACTTCCTGACAGACATCGTCGGCGTCCCGGTCGTTCCCGAGATAACGCGCGCAGACGTTGAACAGGGTGCGCTGGTAGCGCCGCATGAGTTCTTCATAGGCGCGCGTCACGTGAAACAGCTCCTCATGCGAACGCGCCACCAGCTCCTCGTCGGAGAGTGCGTGGGGGTCATAGCGCATGGGCAGCGGATGAGCTTTATTCAACACGAATCTGGCCGACAGTCAGGACAATGTCGCCGCGTGGCCCAGGGGCCCGTTTTCGCGGCGGCATACAGTAACAGCTTTTCGACGGTCAGCGGCGACTGACGTGTCGCTCGAGCAGCTCGCGGTTGGAGACCGAGACCAGCTCGCCCTCGTCGGTCAGCAGCGTGGTCTTGACCGTGCCGATCTCTTCGATCTGCCCTTCGACCTCGCCAATCCGCACCTCTTGTCCCACCTGGAACAGTTCGCGCACGTAGATCCCGGCCATGATCTGCCCGGCGATCTCACGGCTGCCCAGGCCCATGGCCAAGGCAACGGCCAGACCAACGGTAATCAAACCGATGACGATGACGTGGTTGAGCAGGTCGGTCTTGACCTCCAGCTGGCTGATCGCCACCGAGATGCTGATGAGGATCACCAGCCCTTGGGCGATGCGCCCCACCCCGGCGGCGTACTCCAGCCCGATGCCTTCGGCTGCGCCGCGCGTCAGGCCGTTGACCAGTTGGGCGAGCAGGACGCCAGCCAGCAGCACGATGGCGGCGCCGAAGACTTTTGGCAGGTACAACGCCAGCATGTCCAGGGTCGAGGACACCCGCTCCAGGCCCAGCGACTCGGCGGCCGAGACCAGGAAGATGAGCAGCACGAACCAGTAGACGATCTTGCCGATCAGGGTCGAGATCGGTACCTGGATGCCGACCCGGCCGAGCATCTTGGTCAGGCCGGTGCCGCTCATCAGGCGGTCCAGGCCGAGCTTGGCCAGCAGCTTGGACAACAGGGTGTCGAGCAGCTTGGCGACGACGAAGCCCAGCAGCACCACGACCAGGGCGCCGAACAGGTTGGGGATGAAGTTAGCCACCTTGGTCCAGAGGGCGGTCATGGCAGTGACCAGGCTCTGGGTCCACAGATCGAGTTCCATATTCAGTCGGCCTTATCAGCGTTGCCAGCGGCAGGGGTACGACGCACCGGCGCGACATGCGCCGAGCCGTTGTTGACGGCGATCATCAGGCCCTGGACGCAGCGGCCCAGCAACGAGAACAGATCGCCCGCACCGACCTGGCGGTTGGCGGTTTTGAGAACGCGACCCAGGCAGGCGGCGTCGTCTCGGTCCTTGCCGGACGGCGACGCCTTGAGCAGGTCGCGCAGGGATTCTTCAAACGGATCGTGCATGGGCACCTCGCGCAATGTGAGTCAAAGACGAGGCTGCCGGGGCATCGGTCACACCTGCCAGGTGGCTAAATGTGTCGAGCGAGGCGGCCATGCCCCCTTGGCAGGCCGTCAGGCGGAGCGCGCCGGTCATGGTTCGGTCCAGCGCAGCTTGCGAAACAGCCACCATTGCCCGACGGCCAGGGCAAGCACCAGCAGGCTGGCATAGAGGAACCCGTGCGGGTTGTCCGCCCCTGGAATGCCGCCGACGTTGATGCCCAGCAGCCCCGTGAGAAAGCTCATGGGCAGGAAGATGCAGGTGATGATGCCGAAGCGGTACATGGTCATGTTCATGCGCTCGCCACGCCGACGGTCCTCGCTCTCCAGCAGCAACGCGGCCCGCTCGCGGGTCAGCTCCAGCTCCTCGAGGTGGCGGATCAGGCTGTTGCTCAGCTCGTTCCAGTAGTCCAGGTCGCTGTCGGCGAACCAGCTCCACTTGTGCCGGGCCAGCTGCGCATAGATGTCACGCTGCGGCGCCAGGAAACGCCGCAGCGCGGCCGCCCGACGGCGAATCTGCTGCAGGCTGCCGTGGGCCGGCGTGTAGCGTTCGTCGGCATCGACCCGCTCTTCCTCGTCGTCGACCCGCTCGCTGAGGTCGGCGACCAGCGCCTGGACCTTGTCGGTCAACAGCTCGCCCATCACCAGCAGCAGCTCGGAGGCGTTCCTGGGCCCGCGCCCTTCGGCCAGTTGCTGCAGCAGCTCGTCGCTGGCGCGCAAGGGGCGCAGGCGCAGCGAAATGACACGGCGCGCGTCGGCGAAGATGCGCACCGACACCATGTCTTCAGGTTCGGCGCCCGGGTTCAGGTTGACCCCGCGCAGGAACAGCAGCAGCGCCTCGCGGGCCTGCGGCAACAAGCGCGGACGGGTGTTCTCTTCCAGCAGCAGTTCGGTGGCGAACTCGCTCACGCCGCTGTCGCGCAGCAGCCATTCACGGGTCTGCGGATGACCGCGGTCCCAGTGCAGCCAGAGGCTTTCTTCAGGCTGCAGGTGCAGCCCATCCAGGTCAGTGCGGGCGATCGAACGCGCGCCGCCCTGGCCATCGAGCACCAGGGCATGCACCAGGCCCCACTGGGCGTTTTCTTCCTCGAACATTCCTGCTCCAACGACGCCCGTGGCACGTCACTCCGGCATGTGCAACGGGCTGGGGGATACGATCACGCCGTTATTGTCGGCGTACAGATAGTGACCGGGGTGAAAGGTCACGCCCGCGAACGTGACCGGCACACCGAGGTCGCCCAGGCCGCGCTTTTCGGTGGCGAGCGGATGGCTGGCCAGCGCCTGCACACCGACGTCGGTCTGCGCCAGCGCATCCACGTCGCGCACGCAGCCGTAGATCAACAGGCCTGCCCAACCATTGCTGGCGGCCTTGGCGGCGAGCATGTCGCCCAGCAGCGCGCGCCGCAGCGAGCCACCGCCATCGACCACCAGCACCCTGCCCTCGCCCGGCTGCTCGACCTGCTCGCGAACCTTGGAGTTGTCTTCGAAGCACTTGAGGGTGACGATCGGCCCGCCAAAGGAATCACGGCCTCCGAAGTTGCTGAACATCGGTTCCAGCACCTGGACCAGGTCCGGGTAGGCATCGCACAGGTCAGGCGTCAGGTAATGCTGCATGGCACACTCCTTTGATTCGCGGGCTGTCGAAGGGCTTTGCCACGCAGGTGGGCGTGGGCCTGAGCGATCATCCTTCAGGCTCGCCACCGGGTCAAATCGATGTTCAGCCCGTCACCGCCTCGCCCGCTGGTGCCATCGCTTCGGGCAAGAGCGTGTCAGGCCGTTCGAGCCACTGGCGTACCAGCGGCCAGACCTGCGCCTGGGCCTGCTTGCTCACCAGCATCTCGACATGCCCCAGCGCAGCGAAGCCGGGCTCCTGCCCCAGGCACAGGAAGCGCTTGCGCGGGCTGCCCACCTGCTCGAACAACGCCTGGCAGGCCCAGGCAGGGTCCTGGGCGTCGGTGCGGCTGGTCACCGCCAGCATGGGCACCTCGACCTGGGCCAGGCCTGCCCACCAATCATGCTGGCCTTCGCCGAAGCGACCGAACAGCCCATGCCAGCGCATCACCTCGATGACCAGGCCGACCGGCTCGTCTTCCGGGCCGCGTTTCAGGCGTGGCCCCGAGACTTGTGCGCAGCGCTTGAGCACACGCCGGGCGAACCATTCCACCAGCGGCACCTTCAAGGCCCACGAAAAGTGGCTGACCTGGGTACCGAACAGGGCGACGCTGGCCACCTGGCTCGCCGCCAGGTGCCCGCCGCCCAAGGCAGCGGCCAAGGTGATGCCGCCCAGGGAGTGACCCACCCAGTGCGGCGTTTGCCCGGACTGTTCCTGGACGAACGCGGCAATCGCCGGCAGGTCTTCGCGGGCATAGTCGGCCACGCGGTTGTCGCGCCAGCGACGATTGCGCGGCGATAGCCCATGGCCGCGCATCTCGGGAATCCAGACATCGAACCCGGCACGCACCAGGAACGCGCCCAGGCCGATGCCCTTGGGAGAGAACCAGAAACGCCGATTGGAGAAGCTGCCATGCAGCAGGATCACCGGCACGCCACTCGCCTGCGTTTCGCTGGCCAGGCCCAGGCGGGTCACGGCCAGTTCGACCGACGGGTCCGCCCCGGTGCCGGCCTTGATGCGGTAGACGTCTTCGCTGAGGTCGCCGCGTCGCTCGGCACTGAGCAACGCCACGGGAAACAGGGTACTGCTGCTTTGCATAAGGTACTTGTACGAAAAAGGGCAAGGCTCATCGCTGAGCCTCGCCCTGAAAGATCCACACACGGGCGTGCCAGGCACGCCCGCGCCTCATCACATCAAGCGGCGCCCTGGTTTTCTGCCAGGAAGAACCAGGTCTCGAGCACCGAGTCCGGGTTCAGCGACACGCTTTCGATGCCTTGCTCCATCAGCCACTTGGCCAGGTCCGGATGGTCCGAAGGCCCCTGGCCGCAGATGCCGATGTACTTGCCCGCCTTGTTGCAGGCAGCGATGGCATTGGCCAGCAGCTTCTTCACCGCCGGGTTACGCTCGTCGAACAGGTGCGCAATGATACCCGAATCACGGTCCAGGCCCAGGGTCAGCTGGGTCAGGTCGTTGGAGCCGATGGAGAAGCCGTCGAAGTACTCCAGGAACTCCTCGGCCAGCAGGGCGTTGGACGGCAGCTCGCACATCATGATCACGCGCAGGCCGTTGTCGCCACGGGCCAGGCCGTTTTCGGCGAGCAGGTCGACGACCTGGCTGGCCTCGCCCAAGGTACGCACGAACGGCACCATGATCTCGACGTTGGTCAGGCCCATCTCGTTGCGCACGCGCTTGAGCGCCCGGCACTCGAGCTCGAAGCAGTCACGGAACGCCTCGCTGATGTAGCGCGAAGCACCGCGGAAGCCCAGCATGGGGTTTTCTTCTTCCGGCTCGTACAGCTTGCCGCCGATCAGGTTGGCGTACTCGTTGGACTTGAAGTCCGACAGGCGCACGATGACCTTTTTCGGGTAGAAGGCCGCTGCCAGGGTGCTGATGCCCTCGACCAGCTTCTCGACATAGAAGCCCACCGGGTCATCGTAGCCGGCGATGCGCTTGTCGACGCTGTCCTTGAGTTCCGGCGGCAGGCCGGCGTAGTTCAGCAGGGCCTTGGGGTGCACGCCGATCATGCGGTTGATGATGAACTCCAGGCGCGCCAGGCCGACCCCGGCGTTGGGCAGCTGGGCGAAGTCGAAGGCGCGGTCGGGGTTGCCGACGTTCATCATGATCTTGAACGGCAGCTCGGGCATGGCATCGACCGAGTTCTGCTTGATGTCAAAGCCCAGTTCGCCCTCGAAGATGTAGCCGGTATCGCCCTCGGCGCAGGACACGGTCACGCCCTGGCCATCCTCGAGCAGCTGGGTGGCGTTGCCGCAGCCCACCACCGCCGGGATGCCCAGCTCACGAGCGATGATCGCCGCGTGGCAGGTGCGCCCGCCGCGGTTGGTGACGATGGCGCTGGCGCGCTTCATCACCGGCTCCCAGTCCGGGTCGGTCATGTCCGAGACCAGCACGTCGCCAGGCTGGACCTTGTCCATCTCCGACACGTCCTTGATCACCCGCACCTTGCCGGCGCCGATGCGCTGGCCGATGGCCCGGCCTTCGACCAGCACGGTGCCTTTTTCCTTGAGCAGGTAGCGTTCCATGACGTTGCCGCTGGAGCGGCTCTTCACCGTCTCGGGGCGCGCCTGGACGATGTACAGCTGGCCGTCGTCGCCGTCCTTGGCCCACTCGATGTCCATCGGCCGCTGGTAGTGCTGCTCGATGATCATGGCCTGCTTGGCCAGCTCGGCGACTTCGGCGTCGCTCAGGCAGAAGCGCGCGCGCTCGGTGCGGTCGACGTCGACGGTCTTGACCGAGCGGCCGGCCTTGGCTTCGTCGCCGTAGATCATCTTGATGGCCTTGCTGCCCAGGTTGCGGCGCAGGATCGCCGGGCGCCCGGCCTGCAGGGTGGCCTTGTGCACGTAGAATTCGTCCGGGTTCACCGCGCCTTGGACCACGGTCTCGCCCAGGCCGTAGGCGCCGGTGATGAACACCACGTCGCGAAAGCCCGACTCGGTGTCGAGGGTGAACATCACGCCGGCCGTGCCGGTCTCGGAGCGGACCATGCGCTGCACGCCGGCGGACAGGGCCACCAGCTTGTGGTCGAAGCCCTGGTGCACGCGGTAGGCGATGGCACGGTCGTTGAACAGCGAGGCGAAGACTTCCTTGGCGGCGCGGATCACGTTGTCGACGCCACGGATGTTGAGGAAGGTCTCCTGCTGGCCGGCGAAGGAGGCGTCCGGCAGGTCTTCGGCGGTGGCCGAGGAGCGCACGGCGACGGCCATGGTGTCGTTGCCGGCGGCCATCTCGGCGAAGGCGCGGCGTATCTCGGCGTCCAGGCGCGGGGGGAACTCGGCGTCCATGACCCACTGGCGGATCTGCGCGCCGGTCTGGGTCAGGGCTGCGATGTCGTCGACGTCCAGGGCGTCCAGGGCGGCGTGGATGCGGTCGTTCAGGCCGCTCTGCTCGAGAAAGTCGCGGTAGGCCTGAGCCGTAGTGGCGAAGCCGCCTGGCACCGAGACACCGGCCCCGGCGAGGTTGCTGATCATCTCGCCCAGGGAGGCGTTCTTGCCCCCTACGTGCTCCACATCATGGACGCCGAGCTTATCGAGGGAAACTACGTACTCTACCAAGGTGATCTCTCCACTGATTGTTTTGGAAAAGCGGGAAGTGCTCGCTCCTCGAGGAATGAGGCGTCGAGCGTGTGTAGTCCTGACCTGGAAAATAAGTGAAACTGTCGACCGCTGCATACGACAAAACGAACTTATCATATCCCACGCGCGCCATCAGCCAAGGTCCAGGGTGCCCATGAAGCGAACCGCATTCTTTATTTCCGACGGCACCGGCATCACCGCCGAGACCCTGGGTCAGAGCCTGCTGGCCCAATTCGATACCATTCCCTTCAACAAATTTACCCGCCCGTACATCGATACCCTCGACAAGGCACGGGCCATGGTCCAGCAGATCAATGCCGCTGCCGAGCGCGACGGGGTCAGGCCGATCATCTTCGACACCATCGTCAACCAGGACATCCGCGAAGTCCTGGCCACGTCCAATGGCTTCATGATCGACATCTTCTCGACCTTCCTCGCGCCCCTGGAGCAGGAACTGACCGCGCATTCGTCGTACTCGGTGGGAAAGTCGCACTCCATCGGCGGCAACTCCAACTACATGGAGCGCATCGAAGCGGTGAACTTCGCCCTGGACAACGACGACGGCGCCCGCACCCACTACTACGACAAGGCGGACCTGATTCTGGTGGGTGTGTCCCGATGTGGCAAGACCCCGACCTGCCTGTACATGGCCATGCAGTTCGGCATCCGTGCGGCCAACTACCCGCTGACCGAGGACGACATGGAGCGGCTGCAGTTGCCGGCGGTACTGAAAAAGTACCAGCACAAGCTGTTCGGCCTGACCATCGACCCCGACCGGTTGACTGCCATTCGCCACGAGCGCAAGCCCAATAGCCGGTACTCGAGCTTCGCGCAATGCGAGTTCGAGGTGCGGGAGGTGGAGAGTTTGTTCCGGCGGGAAAACATCGCCCACATCAACTCGACGCATTTCTCGGTCGAGGAGATTTCGGCGAAGATCCTGGTGGAGAAAGGGGTGGAGCGGCGGTTCAAGTGAGGGTGGTTACAGATAAGGTTTGTTAAAAGCCCTGGGGCCGCGTTGCGGCCCATCGCGGCACGGGGGGCGCACACATGGGACCGTAGCGCTGAATTAAAACATCGCGCGATCCACCTGTAGGAGCGGCCCCCGTGCCGCGATGGGCCGCAACGCGGCCCCAAGCTTTACCCGCTTCAACGTGAAAGAAGGCCTGCACACGGCGGCACAGGCCCTTTCCTTCAATGTCCTCCCGCTTACTGCCCCTGCCCGCTCAACGCCAAGTCCACCAGCTCACGGTTGGCCACCGCATACATGGCGTAGTCGTTGCCACTGGCGTTGCGCAGGTCTTCGAGCATGGCCTTCCAGCGCTCGACCATCGGCCGGTGCTGTTCGCACCAGAGCGCCACACGCTCGTCCATGTTCTGCGGGGCATCGGCCATCTGCAGCACGGAGATGGTGATCGCGCGCTGCTGCAGGTCGATGTCGTCGCGGAACGCTTCACGGGCCAGGGCCTGCCAGTTGTTTTCCACCGGCAGGTTGCCGATTTCCTGCAGGTACCAGGTCAGGTCCAGCGAGCTGGCCACGGCGAAGAAGGCCTGGGCCACCTGGGCCGGATCGTGCCCGGTGACGTCGGAGGCTTCGATGATCGGCAACAGCGCGTACAGGTGCGTGGTACCGGCCACCATGCGCGCCAGCAGCTCTGGCACACCAGCCTTGACGAAGCTCTGGTAGCGCACCTGCCAGCGTTCGCGGGTCGGGCCCTCGAGCAGCTCGTCGAGCTTGAGGCCCAGGCGCGCGATGATCGGCCCGAAGTGCGCCACGTCACGGCCGGCATCCTGTTCGCCACGGCGGTTGCGCAGGAACCAGCGCGTGGCCCGACGGCCCAGGCGCATCAGCTCGTCCATCAGGGTCAGCTGGATCTCGGCCGGCACCTGGTAGTCCAGCGCCTCGATCTGGCGGAACCAGTGTGGCAGGTGGAACACGTCGCGCACCGTCACGTAGGCCCCGGCGACATTGGCCGGGCTGGCGCCAGTGGACTCCTTCAGCCGCTGGACGAAGGTGATGCCCATGTTGTTGACCAGGTCGTTGGCGATCTGGGTGCTGACGATCTCGCGCTTGAGCCGGTGACGGCGCATCGCGGCGGCGAACGTGTGCACCAGCGATGGCGGGAACGCGGTTTCCATGTCGCGCGTCAGGTAGTCGTCATCCGGGACCTGGGACTTGAGCAGCTGCTCCTTGAGGTCGATCTTGCTGTAGGAGATCAGCACCGACAGCTCGGCACGGGTCAGCCCCTGGCCAGCGGCCAGGCGTTCGGCCAGCTGCTCTTCGGTGGGCAGGAACTCGATCGCGCGATCGAGCTTGCCACGCGCCTCGAGGTCGGCCATCAGCCGCTTGTACTCGGCGATGCGCTCCCGAGCCCGGCGTGCGGCGAGCGACAGCGCCTGGGTCTGCTTGTAGTTGTTGCCCAGCACCAGCGTGCCGACTTCCTCGGTCATGCTGCCCAGCAGCTGGTTGCGCTGCTTCTCGGTCATGTCGCCGGCCTGCAGCACTTCGTTGAGCAGGATCTTGATGTTGACTTCGTGGTCGGAGCAATCCACGCCACCGGCGTTGTCGATGAAGTCGGTGTTGGTGGCGCCGCCGTGAAGGCCGAACTCGACCCGGCCGAGCTGGGTCATGCCCAGGTTGCCGCCTTCGCCCACCACCTTGCAGCGCAGCTCGTTGCCGTCGACGCGCAGCGCGTCGTTGGCCTTGTCGCCGACATCAGCGTGACTCTCGCGGCTGGACTTGACGTAGGTGCCGATGCCGCCGTTCCAGAGCAGGTCCACCGGCGCCTTGAGCAAGGCGTGCAGCAGCTCGGTCGGGGTCAGTCGGTCGGCTTCGATGGCGAAGCGTTCCTTCATCTGTGCAGTGATGCCGATGCTCTTGGCGCTGCGCGGGAAGATCCCGCCACCCTCGGAGATCAGGCTGCTGTCGTAGTCGGTCCAGGCCGAACGCGGCAGGTCGAACAGGCGCTGGCGCTCGGCGAAGCTGCGCGCCGGATCCGGGTTCGGGTCGATGAAGATGTGCAGGTGGTTGAAGGCCGCCACCAGCTTGAGCTTGTCGGACATCAGCAGACCGTTGCCGAACACGTCACCGGCCATGTCGCCGATGCCGATCACGGTGACCGGGTCTTCCTGGACGTTGATGCCGCGCTCGCGGAAGTGCCGCTGCACGCCGACCCAGGCGCCACGGGCGGTGATGCCCATCTTCTTGTGGTCGTACCCCGCCGAGCCACCCGAGGCGAAGGCATCGCCCAGCCAGAAGCCATAGTCGATGGCGATGCCGTTGGCGATGTCGGAGAACGTCGCGGTGCCCTTGTCCGCCGCCACCACCAGGTAGGGGTCGTCATCGTCGTGACGCACCACGTTGGCCGGTGGGACCACCTCGCCTTCGCGCAGGTTGTCGGTGATGTCCAGCAGGCCCGAGATGAAGATCCGGTAGCAGGCGATGCCTTCGGCCTGGATGTCGTCGCGGCTGCCGCCCAGGGGCAGGCGTCGCGGCAGGAAGCCGCCCTTGGCGCCCACCGGCACGATGACCGAGTTCTTCACCTGCTGGGCCTTGACCAGGCCGAGCACTTCGGTGCGGAAGTCTTCTTCGCGGTCGGACCAGCGCAGGCCGCCACGGGCCACGTTGCCAAAGCGCAGGTGCACCCCCTCGACCCGCGGCGAGTAGACGAAGATTTCGAACTTCGGCACCGGCTTGGGCAGATCTGGAATGGCGCGCGGGTTGAACTTGAAGCTGAAGTAGCTCTTGGGCTGGCCGTTGGCGTCAGGCTGGTAGAAGTTGGTGCGCAGCGTGGCCTTGATCAGGTCCAGGTAGCGGCGCAGGATGCGGTCCTCGTTGAGCACCTGGACGTCGTCCAGAGCGGTGACGATGGCCTGCTCCAGACGCTGCTGCTTGTCGTCCAGGTCGTCCTGGGTCAGCTTGCGCGCCAGGTAGAAGCGGGTCTTGAACAACCGGGTCAACTCGCGGGCGATGTCGGTGTGGTTGTTCAGGGTGCTGGCGATGTACCCCAGGTCGAAGCCCAGGCGGATCTGCTTGAGGTAGCGGGCGTAGGCTCGCAGCAGCGCCACGTCGCGCCACGGCAGGCCGGCGGTCAGCACCAGGCGGTTGAAGGCATCGTTCTCGGCGTTGCCGTTGACGATGTGGATGAATGCATCCTGCAGCGTGTCGTTGAGCTGCTGGATGTCCAGGTTCAAGCCTTCGCTGTAGGTGAAGGCGAAGTCGTGGATCCAGTACTCGCGGCCATTGGCGTGGCGCAGGCGGTAGGGGAACTCGCCCAGCACGCGCAAGCCGAGGTTCTCCAGGATCGGCAGGACGTCCGACAGCGCCAGGGGCGTGTCGGCGTGGTACAGCTTGCAGTGCAGCTGGCGCTCGCCGACCTGGGTCAGTGGCTGGTAGAAGCTCATGGCCAGCGGCTTGTCATCGGACAACGCCACCACGTGCTGCAGATCGACCACCGCCGAGTGCGGGGCGAAACGCTCGCGGTACCCGGCCGGGAAGCCTTTCGGGAAGCTGGCCAGCACGTTGGTGCCCTTGCCCTCGCCGAAGCTTTCGACCACCAGCGCCGAGTAGTCGTCGTTCCACGACCGGCAGGCCTGGACCACTTCGTGCTCCAGTTGCTGCGGGTCGATCTCGATGCGGTTCTTCGGGTCGACGCGCAGGATCAACTGCACGCGTGCCAGAACCGATTCGGAGAAGAACGTCCAGAACTCGCAATCGGTGGCCTGCAACCGGTCCATCAGGACCTGCTGGATCTTCTGGCGCACTTCGGTGGAATAGATCTCGCGCGGCACGTAGGCCAGGCAGTAGCAGAAGCGCCCGTACGGGTCCTTGCGCAGGAACACGCGGATCTTGTTGCGCTCCTGGATCTGCACGATCGACATGACGGTGCTGAACAGCTCGTCGATCGGGGTCTGGAACAGGTCGTCGCGCGGCAGCACCTCGAGCACCTGGGTCAGTTCCTTGCCCAGGTGCGCCTTGGGGTCGAACTGCGAACGGCGCTCGACTTCGGCGACCTTGCTGCGGATGTACGGGATGGTGTGCACGCTCTCGGCATAGACCGAGGAGGTGTACAGGCCCATGAAGCGGCATTCCTTGACGACCTTGCCGTCGGCGTCGATCTCGCGGATCGACACGTAGTCCGGGTAGCCCGGACGGTGCACACGGCTGGGCTGCGACGCCTTGGCGAAGGACAGCAGGCGCGGTTCGCGCAGGTAACTGACCGCATAGTCCTCGATGCGCAGGTCTTCGGCGCTCAGGCCGGTGCGCAGCAGGCGGGGCAGGCCCAGGAAGGAGTTCGAGTCGTAGGCCAGGTGGCCACCGCCGGCATCGCCCTCGACCACGAACTCTTCGTAACCCAGGAAGGTGAAGTGGTTGTCCAGCAGCCAGGACAGGAAGCCCTGCACATCGGTCTTCTCGGCTTCGGCAGGGGTGAAGGCGCTCTGCTCGACCAGTGCCTGCAGGTCGCGGACCTTGGCCTTCATCGGCTCGAAGTCTTCGACCACGATGCGCACTTCGGCCAGGACCTTCTCGATCTCGCGGGCCAGCACGCTCAGGTCGGCGGCATTGGCGCAGCGGTCGATCTCCAGGTACATCAGCGATTCGTGGGTCACGCCCTCGCCCTGGCTGGACTTGGGCAGCAGCTCGAGCAGTTCGCCCGCTGCGCCGCGGCGTACGCTCAGCACGGTGGTCTGCAGGGTATGGATGCTGTAGCCGCGACGGTTCAGTTCGGTCCGCACGGAGTCGACGAGAAACGGCAGGTCGTCATGCAGCACTTCGACCACGGTGTGGGTCGATTGCCAGCCGTGGCGCTCGTAATCGGGGTTGTAGACGCGTACTTGAGGCTGCCGGGGGTCGAATCGCTCGATGATTCGCCAGGCCGACAAGGTCGAGCCGATCAGGTCGGACAGCCTGCGCTGGGTCAGCTCTTCGAGGGGGATGATGCCGAAGAACTGCTCGGCGAACAGGGTCACTTGAGGCAGGGCCTGTTCGCTGATGTGCTGCGCCAGGGCCGCTTGCAGTTGTCGCTGGAAGTCGGCCTTGCTGGCTGCGGTGAAGAACGCCATCTGTTTACTCCGCTTGTGCTTTTTGGTGTAGGAAGCGTCGCGTTGCCGCCTGGCCTGGCCCGACCGAAATCCGGCGCCGGCCTGCTGGCGGTGGAACTCAGGCGTGAGACGGTGCTCGGCGCCCATCCGTTCCCGAGGATGGCCATCTGCAAAAGCGACTGCCCAGGGCTGTGCCTTTACGGGTGACCATCGACCATGCAGCTTAACGACTGACCGGTCACTGCGGCTTGCAGAGCTGCGACATATTCGGTCATCGCTCGGCAGGCGCAGGTGCAGGTCGGGGCAAAAGGCTGGCAGAATCGCGCCTCGACTCAATGGAAGCTGACTGCATGCAACTCAACGCCGCCCTGCTGATCGCCACCCCGTGCGATGAAGAAGAAGAGAACATGGCCACCCTGTGCTGCTCGTGCACCGGTGGGCAGCTGTTCCTGATGACGCGCTACCCGGACGAGGACACGCTCGACCTGACCTTGGGCGAGGATTTCTCCACCCTCGATGCGCTGACGGTGACGCTGGGCCGCGAGCGGCTGCTGATCGAGGTCGCCGAGGGGGACCGGGATGCGCTCAATGGGCAGACCCGCCTGGAGATTCTGCACAGCACCGAGGGCGAGGACTGGCAGGAGGTGGCGCTCACGTTGCGGACGATTCTGGAAGGGATCGGGACGTTGGTGGTAGAGGACTGAAGGCGCGGGGGTGAGTGACGGAGCCAGGCTGCGTCGCGTGACGGGCATTGCCCGGATTCAACGGCCAATGGGCTGGTTTTGCGGGCCCGCCGGGCCCGATCGCGGCACGGGGGTGAACTGGCTTAATGATTTTGGACACCTTCTTCGGACGCTATAATGGCGTCCAATTGGAGGCAAAATCAGTGCGCAATTCTTATTCGAAAGAACACAAAGTTCAAGCTGCTGAAATGGTGCTG